>JAZUNI010000001.1:0-3698 GCA_045604045.1 Elusimicrobiaceae bacterium
GGCTACGATCCGACTTTAACCCACCTTATTAACCCAACTGCCCGGCGCAATAAAGAACCCGGCTTGCATAAATAAGGTTTCCTGCGGGATTTGTTTAACGGGTGCTTCTTTTAGTTCAATAACAATGTTTTCCCGCCAACCTACGGGCACGGTGTAAACATCCTTCAAATCGTCAAAATGCCCGTCTTCATAATATCCCAGGCAACGGCTACAAATCACTCTATCCGGTCCTAAAAAATGCTTATAATAGGTGTCCCACCCTTTAGAAAACCGTGTATGCGGGTCAATTTTTACGATGTAATCTTCCCCGTTATACAGTTCGGTCAAAATCTCGTAGCACGCTCTACCGCAACCGTGATATTGCGTATAGTCCACATTCTTAATGCGTACATTTTTGCGCTTACTTTTATAGGGCACATCATCCGCGTTTAAAATACCGCAATAAATATCCTTCGGATTATCCGCTTTGGCGTATAAGTCCTTAATGGTCTTGTCTAATTCCAAATCTCTATAAGAGTAAATGCAAACAAATAGTTTCATAAGCTTTCTATCTTTGGGGGGCTTTTTATTGCCCCCCATTGAACCCCGGTCCTGCATGGTGGGCCCGGCGGTCTGTGTTTTGGCAGATTACGACGCAGAAGCAGTCGTCATCGTGTCATCAGTAATCACTAACACACCGTTTAACTTGCGGTTTTTGCAGACTAACGCGCAGGTAGCGGAAAGCGGGAAGTTGAATTGCATTTTCCCGTAACCTTTTTCAACGGCTCCGATCGTAAACATATCAGACGGGTGCAAATAGAACCCGATAGCTTTGGTGTTTACGAAGTAAATGCGGTTTTCAGGGCAGTTTTCATCATAAATGATAACCGCGCCTTTGTAAGAAAGACATTCAAAACCGCTGTCAGCCATTTTCTGCGCTTTTTCGGTGCGTACATAGCGTTGTTGGGCAACCATACCCGCTTCAATTTCGCCATAGAGTTTATCGCCCACCAAAATCAAGTCCGGCGCATCAGCACCTACTTTGCATTTGCGGTAGAGCGTACCCATAGCTTCTTGTAATTGGGCGTTGGTGTGGGAAGTAGTCAAACATACGGCTTGGTTTTTCCAGTTCGGGTAGGTGTCGGTAGAAAGGCCACCCACAGCAGAAGCACCCGTGGAAGTACCGTCATCAGAAATGAGGGCCGGGAAACCTACCAAGCTGTCGCTGTCCGTGGTATTCCACAAACCAGCACCTACTGCGTTAATCATAGAAGCTTCGGCAACTTCTTTGATTTCGGTTACGAGTTTGCGTTTTTGGAATTTGGAAGCACTGTTTAAGTCCAATTTGGCTTTAGCAACGGGTGCGTTACCATAGCAGAATTTCCAGTCAAAGTAGGCGGTAGCCATACTGTTTTGTTCTACTATCGGTACGGTTTCGTCATAAGCCACAAAGCCAACGTTGGGGTTAGCGGTAATTTTCACGTCAACAGAAATGCGTTTACCGCCGTCTAATGTTTCAATAGAACCCATAGGTTCGTCATTTTTACCTTTCAACCCCATTCTTCCGAAGGTTTTGAAGTAAAACAAAGCACCGTTGTTGCTGATAATCGCATTGGGGGCTTCGGGCAACCACGCATCTAAGGTGGTTGCAATCATATCTAAACTATCTTTAATAGCAGCCATTTTTTAACTCCTAATTTTCATCGCCGCCTTGTGCTTCAATTAAGTCATCAAGTACGGCTTGCCAATTTTTCCGTTTGGTAGTTCCGGCAGGAGTTGGCGTTTGGGTAATGCCTTTTGCTTTTTTGGCTTTGGCAAGTTCCTGCTTAGCCAGTTGCGCTTTGGTGTCTTGCTCTAGTTTTTCCTTAAGCATTTGCTCTCTAACTTGCGGAACCGCATAACACGCATTGTCATAAGCTTGTTGCAGGGTTAAAGACGGATTTTGCCCCATAAGCAAATCCATAACATCTGCAACTTGTTCTAAATGCGGGTGTAAGAAGTTTCCTTCGTTATCGCGCTCATTCTTAAACGCTATTACATCGCGCTCAAAAGCATTTTGGCTTAACCGTTGAGAAACCAACTCCTCAAGCCGTCTTTCCATATTGCCTAGTTGAATTGCCTGCTGATTTTGAAATTGCCGTTGCTGATAAGCCGGGCTATTAACCCCGTTTTGCAACATTTCCAAAGTGATACCGCTGTCGCGCATAACCCCGCTGATAAAAGATAACGGGTCGTTGGAAAATTGCTTATCCAAGTTGTATAACCGCGCCATATACTGCGGCATACCACCGAATTGCGAAAGGATTTTAGTTTTATCCTCTTGTGCAATTAAATTTTCAAAATCCTTATAGGCGTTTAAAAAGCGTTCCTGTTCCTTAAAAGCTTCGCGCTGGCTTGCAAATTCCTTTTCTTTTTTGCTTAAATCTCTAAATTTGGCTTGGTAGCCGTCATCTAAAGACTTAAACTTGTCAAAGAAAGTCTTTTGTGCCTGGGCGTTTCCTTTAAAAACATCACTCTTAAAAAACTCCTGCACAGGTTGTTCCCAGTTACTAGGGATAGTCAATTCTTGGGCATCACTAGCTTCATTACCAGGTTGGGTTTCCGCTACTGCTCCCGTTTCCGTTGGCTCTGCCACCGTTTCAGGTGCGTTAATTTCTTCGCTCATGTTGTTATACAACTCCTTGACCTTGTTAAGGGAAGTGGTCAACCCTTTTATAAATTTCTATCCCCGCATGTTTTTGTCGGGGACCTCCACCGCTTTTTCCATCTAAAATAGGCCTTGACAAATCGCCCTTTATTGCCTATACTATTAGTGAGGGTATGGTGTCCGTCCTTGAATTACGGGCTCTTATACCAGCTATAAGCACCGACCGTGTCTTATTTCACATGGCTCCGGTGTTTTTTTATAGTTTGGTAACATCTATGCCCCACTCTGTTGCTTTTTCAGGATGCTCTAATAAATAACGTTTTATATTAGGATTTACATTATAAAGAGTTCTTCCTGTTTTACTCTCTCCTATTTGTATTCCCTTGTTGTTTTTCTCAAACCAGTGAAAATTATCAAAATTATCAGCCCGTTGTTTAATACGAGGTCTTGCATAATGTGTACCTGTTGAATAAATATCAGGTACATCCTGTAACATCTCGTATTTTTCCCTTCTGTTTCCCTGTCTGATTTTGCTCCAAGATGTATTCCCAGTTACATATACATCCGGCTGTCCTTCTCTTTTAAGCGGGCTTTGCCCTCGCAATTTATTAAATTCTTTCTTTCCATATTCCAAATCTTTTTTCCATTGTTCACGGCTCCTGTGCGGATATTGTTTTTTATCAATACTTTGAAGTATTTTTCTTATCCCTAATCCGCTTTTCAGTAACTTTGCTATCGCACCACCTGTTAAACCACCACTTGCCGCCTCTTCTAAAATCGTTAAAATAGGATGTCTTTCTTTGACTTGATTCAATTTTTGTTCGTACTCTTTTTTCCCGTTATAAAAGTTATTTTCAAAGTCTGTATTTCCAGTAGCTAAATTAGCCAATGAGTTACTGAGTCCGGCTACATTTTCCCCTTCTCCAAATGTAAGACCGTTGTATAAAGGGACATACACATCTTCAAAAACAATGCCTCTCATTACTCTAGTGTCCTCACATCTCCCGCTATATTAGTGGCTATGTTTCGGTTTAAAAGCAATTCTTGCTGTTTGCGTGCATAATGTGCTTGC
>JAZUNI010000002.1:0-45740 GCA_045604045.1 Elusimicrobiaceae bacterium
TGTTAAGGACCTCCTTGTGATTAAATTACCTGCTAGCACAGGTAATTTAATTGTATCACAAGGAGTTTTTGTTGTCTTGCGGAACGGTATAACCAAGATTGAACCCCCTGCCTAGCAGGGGGTTTTCATTACACAACAAAACCTAAAACATTATGTTTTAGGTTTTGTGCGTTAAAAACAAAGTTCACAGGGAAATTTTTAAAACTATTTCAACCAGCCTTCTTGCTTGGCATAGCTCACAATGCCATTATAAATCCCTTGCGCCATCTTTTTTTGCACGGAACTTTGGGCCAGTTTAGCACGGTCTTTGGGGCTACTAATAAAACCCATTTCCACTAAAATAGCCGGGCTTTGTACCCCTTTTAATACATAGAAATTGGCTTGACGGATGGCATTTTTTTGACTCACGGCAATACCAATACCGGGCTGTTTATAAACGGCATTCTTCACGTAGCCGGCTAGTTTAGAACTCTCGTTAATGTATTCGTTCTTAGCCAAGGATTGCAAAAGCGCATCCACAAAGTTATAGTGCACTTCCTCGTACTGCATGGCTTCGTTTTCTAACGCGGCCGTTTCGGCCGCTTCTTTATCGGTGGCTTTCTCGGAGCGGAAATAGACCTGAAAGCCATCCGCTTTTGAATTTTTGGTGGAGTTTACGTGAATAGATACAAATAAATCCGCCTTAAAATTATTGGCAATCCGGGAACGCTCAGAAAGCGCGATAAATACGTCCCTATCGCGCGTAATTTTTACATCAAATTTCCCTTTTTTAAGTAGTGCCGCCAGTTCTTTACCTACGGCCAAATTCCAATCTTTCTCACGGTACTTACTACGCACAGCACCCGGGTCCTTCCCGCCGTGGCCGGGGTCTACCACAATGCGCATTTTTCTGCTGGCCGTTGTAATGGACAGGGGATGTGTTTCTTCTTTAATTTCCGGCCCATTAGCGACCGGGACGGGAGCTTTTGGTTGCGCCGGCTCTGCAATAGCGGTTAGTACCATTTCTTCAAAATCGTCTGCTTCCGTGGCAGGCTGCAAAGTGGGCCCTCTAGTTACAGACTCATTTTCAGCCTTTGTTGTTTCTGCTTCCGGCGTGATTTCCTTTTCCCCTTCTTCCATAACTGACGGAGATAAAGGGACTGCTTTTTCCACGGGACCAGGCACAGCTTTGATGACCGGGGTTTTACTAGGGACAACCGGTGTACCCTTGGTAGCACCAGCCCGAAACACCCACTGATTGGGATTTACCTGCGTAAAACTCCAATCCTTTGCGCGCTCCCCTAATAACACTTTTAATTGGGCATCTGCTCGTACTTGTTCGGATCCAAAAGAAGTGACGTACCCGGTACGCAGGCGCTTAAACTCATCCCGTTTTAACACGACATCTTTAAAAGTTACGACAACCGTATGCGGATTAGGCTGATGCGTGGTATAAGACAGGTCTTTTTGTGCCGAAAAAACAAGCAAATTATCCTGTGCGTTTAGAAGGGTATCTGTCAGTTCTAAATTAAAGCGCCGTTCTACTATGAAAGTATGATCGCTATACTCAATGTAGCGGTTGACTGCCTGCTGGAATGCCGGCATCAAAAATACTTCCACCGGGGCCATCAATTTACCGCCCCGCACTTCTACCGGCCCTTGGATGGGAATATGCTTACCATTCACAATTACTTCATCCAACGATCCGGTTAAAATAGCAAAAAACCCTTTGGTAGTAATTTTGGCTTGTTTGGAGGTGGCAAATAATTCCACGTGGGCACCCAATTTGCGCGCGGTAGCTTGCACATCCACATACGTAATACCATTTAGCTCAATCGAACTGACTGATCCGGCGGAACGACCTTCTTCCTTTACGTAAACACGTCCCTGTGCAAACGCAACCTGCGCTAAGAGTAACAGAAACACCCCGCCTAGAAGTGCCCAAATATGTTTCATCCCTGTTGTTTCCCCCGTGAGGTGGTAAAATAAGCGTGCTACCTTACTCTAAGACGATTTTGTAATCTTCCCACGCCAGTTGGGCGTCCGCCTGAATTTTAAGCGAACGGTGAATATTTTCCTCAATATCCGCCTGCCGGTGCCGGATGGCTTCGGCTAAGTCTGGGTGTAACACCACCCGTAAATTGCCCCCCGGGCGACCATTGGTTAAATCGTAAATTTCGCGTTGAATTTTGATGCGCATGCTTTCTGCGGATAACACCCGCCCGGAACCGTGACACTGGGGGCATTCTTCGCTAATGAAACTTCCTGTACTGGCGCGTTTGCGTTCGCGCGTCATTTCCACGAGGCCTAGTTTGGTAATTGGCAAAATGCGGATTTTGGCGCGGTCCCCTTGTACGGCACGTGCCAAAGCTTCCACCACCCGGTGGCGGCTGGAGGCTTTGCGCATATCAATAAAGTCAATTACAATAATTCACCCAATGTTGCGCAAACGCAGTTGATGGGCAATTTCGTTAGCGGCCTCAATGTTGGTTTGGGTGACCGTTTCTTCTTGGGATTTACTGCCTGTAAATTTACCGGTATTTACGTCAATAGCACATAAGGATTCGGCCTCTTGAATAATAATACTTCCGCCGTTAGGTAAGGGCAGTTTAATTTTGCGCAAGTTATCAATTTCCGGCTCAATGTTATAAGCTTCAAAAATGGGCGTCTTGCCTTTGTAAAGCTGTACACGGTCGGCCAAATCCGGTGAATTTTTTTCCACAAAATCACGCACACGGGCATAGTCTTTTTTATTATCTAACAAATACACTTTTGCATTTTCGGAAAGCACGTCCCGTGCTACCTGTAAAACCGCATCCATATCCTCATGCAACAAATGCGGGCCGCGCACTGCATCAAATTTTTTGACAATGGATTGCCATTGGCGGTATAAGTATTTAATTTCCCGTTCCAGTTCATCCTTCGTGGCTTCTTCAGCTTCGGTACGGGCAATGACTCCCATTCCTTCTAAGTGCTTATCAGCTAGCTCTTGAATAACAGCGTTTAGTTTGTGGCGCACTTCAGCATCTTCAATATTTTTAGAAAGCCCTACAAAACTTTGATTGGGGGTTAATACTAAATAACGGCCGGGAAGCGTAACATCCATGGTTACCTTCATGCCTTTGGTGCTGATGGCATCTTTTACGACTTGGACCATGACTTCTTGCCCTTTTTTAAGGGCTTTATCAATATTTTTTTTATCCCCGCCAATCACATCGGAAATATACAAATAGGCGTTTTTCTCATAACCAATGTTTAGAAACGCGCTGGAAATACCGGGCAGCACATTTTCCACAATCCCTTTGTAAATATTACCCACAATGTTAAGCGCACCGCGGCGTTCCCACAAAATCTCATTGACGCGGTCATTTTCTAAAATGGCAATGCGGGTCTCTTCAAACGACGTATTTACTAATACTTCTACCGTTGGTTTATTTTCTTCTACTACTTGAGTCATATAAAAAATCCTCTCTTTGGGTTTCTAAGCCCTTAAATTAGGTGCAGGTTGCTTTGGCTATCTATCCAATACAACCCTTTCCTGATAATTCTGAAACGTTCTTCCGCAGCTTCTTCACTGGCTAGATATTGTTCAATCCCTAACCACGCTTGGAGCACCTCACACGGATTGATCCATTTGTCACCTACCCGGTTCAACACCAGTTCCACCTTATCAGCAGCCAATGTACGGGCGCCGCGGACAAACAGCTTAATGTCTTTGGTTAGGCAAATGCCGTTTGGGGCCTGTTGTGTAACTGTTAACTGAGCAGAAGACACATAATTTTCAATCGTCTGTTTGGGGACATATGTACCAAAATCACCCGAAATTTCATAGGCTGCTACGCTAGCTAATTGCTGCACCCCTGCTAGTGAGTACGGTACGCGTTCTACTTCTAAAATCGTAACTCCCTGAGGCTTTACAGCATCTAACCGGGTTTTTGCTTCTATTGCCGAAACAGACTTAAACAAATAAATATCTACATACTCTCGCTGGGCAAATTGTCCTCGTTTTACACCAGGACCATAGGCAATCCGCGGCTCTTTTCTATTTTGCTTAGCCCCGGCAAACACTAGCCCGCTGGTACGTATCATATTACGCAACAATTCCACTCTATCTGCCTCTGCTACAGAAGCAGCCACATGGAATACTACACGCATTTTATAAATTTTTGACGTATTTATCATCTTTTTATACCCGCAGCCGCCGCGCATAAACGGATTGCACTACCCCCAGGGCCCATAGACTAGCCACTAAGTTAGATCCCCCATACGAAATAAACGGCAGCGGAATCCCCGCTACTGGAACTATCCCCAAAAGCATTCCAAAATTGACCAACATATACGTAAAAAACATACCGAATATACCTGCACAAACCAAATAGCCATACCGGTCACTAGACATATAGGCAATAACTGCAATCCGCCACAGAATGGTCAAATATAACCCTAACACTAACATCATCCCCCACAGGCCCATTTCTTCACCCACGACCGCTAAAATAAAATCGGTATGTTTTTCCGGCACAAAACCTAGGCGGGACTGTGTTCCCGAAAACAACCCTTTCCCTAGCACGCCCCCGGCTCCCATGGCAATTTGGGCCTGTAATACGTTATACCCGGCCCCTTGAGGATCGGAATTAGGAGCCAAAAAGGTTTCTACGCGCTTGCGTTGATGTGGTTTCATGTGGTTTTCAACAAAAATGCCTCCAAAGAGCCCGGCCAACACCACTAGCGTAGCGAGTACAAAATAAACCGAAGGCAACAGAATACGCATTTGTTTAAAAAACCACCACGCCCCATACCCCACCAATGCCACAATCGCTGAAAAGCCCGCCATATACCACCCGTTATGGGCCAGTTGATAAAATACGTATCCTACCCCTGTTTGAGCCAACTCCGGGTGTAAGTACAAATAGGTCCACGAAATCGTAAAAAACCCTGCCACCACCGCCAATAAGGCTCCTAAACCCAAGTAAAACAGATTGGCCCCCGAACAGTAAAGAAGGACCGCGATAGCTGGCAACGTAACTACCACCGAAGAAAAATCCGGCTGCATCATGATAAGTCCAAAAATAGGTGCTAGTATAATTCCCAGCCATACCAGCGTAGAAGTGTCGTAAATATATCGCCCGCGACGATTTAAAAAAGCTGCTGCCACCAGTAGCGTACAAATACGGCAAATTTCAGACGGTTGCATGGAAAAAAAGGGCAGCACAAACCAAGAACGGCTCCCGCGTTGGTACGAACCAAACAACAGTACCCCCATCAGTAACGCTAAAATAAAGCCATACAGCCACTTCCACTGTTCATTATATATTTGATAATTAAAGCTCCAGCCCACGGCAAAAGCCACTAGCCCCAAAGGCAAAGCCACTAGGTGCGTACGCACAATGGCGTTTGACCACGATAAACTATTTACCGCAGACATAATGCACAAAGCGCCTAATATCACCAAACCAATCATTGCGTAAAGCAATAAAGAGTCGATACGCGTGCGCGCGCTTTGCATTGTTTTAAGCACTGCCATTATTGTTTCTCCGAGGAATTATTCGTCTCAAAATACGTCTCTAACATCGCACGGGCAATGGGCCCGGCCGCAGAACTGCCACCCTCTCCAAATTCTACAAAAACGGCTAGCGCAATAGAAGGGGGTTCCCCTTCTCTTCCAGCAAAGGCCATAAACCAACCATGGTCCGCCCCGTGCGGATTTTGCGCGGTACCTGTTTTAGCATACACATCCAACCCTTTTATTTTCACCCGACGGGCAGTTCCATCATCGACCGTATGCTTTAAAGCTTGGTACAATGTATCATAGGTCTGCGGTTTTAAATCAGCCCGTTGCAATATTTTCGTGCGTCCAATTTGCTCCGTTTTCCCCGTTTGATTACTTACAATTTTATCTACGTAATACGGCCGATACACATTACCGCGGCTAGCCAAGGCAGCTGCAAATTGCGCTAGTTTAATAGGGGTTACCAATAGCTCCCCTTGCCCAATGGATAGGTTCAGCGTATCCCCTACAAACCAATATGTTTTGTTGCGTGCCCGGCGGGTGGGACCATACAAATTACCTGCCTTTTCGCCAGGCAAGTCAATGCCGGTAGGGCGGCCAATCATAAACTTGCGCTCCATCCGTTCAATGGGGGCCGGCCCCATGGCGGCAGCAATCGCATAAAAATAGACGTCGCACGAATTGCTCATTCCGTCAAAAAAATCCACTGGACCGTGCTTTCCCCAACATTTAAACACGCGCGGACCTGAATCATATTTTCCAGTACACGTAACCTTACGGTGAAGATCTAAATCTGTTTCTTCTAAGGCAGCCGCCCCTGTAATAATCTTAAACGTGGAGGCCGGTGGGTAAATACCCTGAATGGCTAAGTTGTATTCGTTAATGCGTTTGGCGGAGGCAGGCACTTCTTGGTCGCTGTAGGGAACAAATACATTGGGGTCATACGCCGGTGCACTGGCTAGGGCCAATACCGCCCCCGTACGCGGATCCAGCGCTACCGCTGCCCCTCGGCCTGTTTTTGAGTTTTTAAGGGCTTCTTCTGTGGCTTGCTGCAGCGGGAAATTAAGTGTTAGATATACATCACTGCCCGCGGCCCATTTTTTATCTTGAATAATACGTTTCACACGCCCTCGGTAATCTACTTCCAAATAGACGCCGCCATCTTTTCCTTTTAATTGCGTTTCATACTTGCGTTCGATACCGTTTTTACCAATTTTGGAGGACAAACGATACCCAGCTGATACATCTCGCTTGTGCCATTCTTTATCTTCCATACTACCAATATATCCCAACAAATGGCTGGCCGTAATGCCATGAGGATAACTACGTTTGGATTCTTCCAACAGATAAATCCCTGGGTAATACTGTTGTAATTCCTGCAAAGCCACAGCCCCTTGAGTCGATAAGTTTTCTACGATGGCTACCGCCTTACCGGTACGACGGCTCGTTTCCAATTTAGATTGAATTTCAAAAGGAGTTAATTTGACGTAAGGGGCAATATCCTGCGCCAAACGGCTAAAATAAGATTCCTCTGCCCCAGTAGTTCCCAAATAATACAAACTGAACGAAGGAGCATTTGACGCAATGGCTACCCCATCTGCTGTAAATACCCGCCCACGGGGAGCCGTTTGGTATAAGATTTGTGTACGGTTTCGTTCTGCTAATTGTAAATAATTTTGGTGTCGTAATACCTGTACATCTACCAAACGTAGCGCAATAACACTGCCTGCCATAACCGCCAGGATCAGCAAAATTTTTAACCGACTATTAAAAGAAACCTGCGTAATGGCCATATCAGTTTATCCCTGGCGACTTAATGAACTGCTCCCCACCATCCAGCGCACAAGCCAAAATACCAAAGGAGCGCATAGAGCGTCCAGCGTAGCCCCCACTAGTAAATTCCAAAATCCGGGCCATAAGTCGCTATGTGCAAACAGAAACACCAATACCGTATTGGCAATACCCGCTAACCAAGTAAGCGCAAAAACGGCCACCATTTGAGGAAATAATTCTTCAAAATCAAAACGATCTACCGTATTGCAAACAATGCACGCGCAAATCGTAAAGGTAAAAGCATTATTGCCAAATAATTTGGTTCCAAAAAAATCTAAAAAAAGTCCACACAAAAAAGCTGCGCTATAAGCCACCGGAGCTTTCAAAATGGCACAAAAAGCCGTTACAAACACAAGCATTAGGTTTACGCTTATACCCCAACGTACAAACAAGGAAGCAAACGCCCAATGAAATACAGTAGCCACCACAAATAAAGCAAATAATCTCAATGCGTTTAACATAATTAGTTAGAACTAGACTCCAAAATCACAAATACCTCTTTTACAGCGGATGAACGCACCCGGGGAGTTACCTCTACAGTAAGTGCTGTTTGAAAACTTTCCTCTGTATGGACTTCACTCACTTCCCCAACTAAAATCCCCGCAGGGAATACACTGCTAGAAGAAGAAGTATATACTTTATCTCCTTTTGCTACTTGAGCTAGTAGGGGTACGTACCTAATAAGTACCGGACGGGCTCCGGCGCCCGTTAAAAGACCTGTTTCCCCTCCTTTTTCCAATTGTACCGCGGCAGAGAATTCCTCATCTCGCACCAACAGCACTTGGGCTGTATTATCGGTCACTTCCACCACTACCCCGGCCAAGCCCTCTTGTCCATCCACCATGGCAATCACAGCACTGCGTGGACGAATGCCGTCCGCCGCCCCTTTATCAAGCACTACCGTATTCCACTGAGTAGGTTCCCGATAAGCTACCTTGGCCCAGACCCCTTTCCAAGGATGAGATGCTTTAAAGTTAAGCAGTTCACTTAGGCGTTCGTTTTCCGCAAAGACTTCTTTAGCCTGCGCGGCTAGCAGTTGTGTAGCTTCAATTTGTTGTTTAAGTTGCTGATTTTCTTGATGCGCACGTAAAAGTTCCTGTACGGTAAGGGATGTTCCTTGCACATATTGCACCACCCCATGCGCAGCGCGCACCTGCGGAATAAAAACATACGATAAAATGGCCTTAATGGAAATAACTACGCCCTCTAAGGGCAAAATCATTAATAAAAAGGACAAAATCAAAAATACCCCCGGCAGCAGCCAACGCCGCCGCCAAGAGTTAGGATCTGTATAAAATGATTTCTTATATTTAGTCGCGCGCATACTTGCTATTAAACCAAAACGGACACCGTTCCTATGATAGAACCGTGCCCGTTACTAGATGGAGAATCGTGTCAATTATTTGTGCCGCAACCCAAAGAAACGGGATCCTTTTTCGTTGAGTTGTTCCAAATATTTCCCGGTACCCAAGGCAACGCAGTTTAGCGGATCTGCTGCACGGTGTACGGGGATATCCGTTTCTTTACGAATTAACTCCGTAATACCACGTAACAAACTACCGCCGCCCGCTACCATTAAGCCACGGTCTACCAAATCGGCTGCCAGCTCCGGCGGGGTTTCTTCCAGCGTGCTCTTGATAACATCCAAAATCAAGCGTACCGGTTCCATAAGCGCTTGGCGAATTTCTTCCGAGGTTACCGTTAACGTGCGCGGCAACCCTTGGGTTTGATCACGCCCTTTTACTTCCATGGATTTTTCTTCTTTTAGGGGATAGACAGAACCCAAATTGATTTTTACTTCTTCAGCCGTGGTTTCTCCTACGATCAAGTTATATTTCTTGCGGAAATATTGAACAATACATTCTGTTAATTCATCGCCAGCTACATCAATGGATTTAGCCACCACCATACCGCCTAATGAAATAACAGCCACTTCCGTTGTTCCTCCACCGATATCTACAATCATGCTAGCGTGAGGCTCCGCCACTGGCAAATCAGCCCCCATAGCGGAGGCCATGGGTTCTTCAATTAAGTAAACCTCGCGGGCCCCAGCTTGACGGGCAGCATCATCCACCGCACGGCGCTCCACGCCCGTAATATCAGAAGGGATACCAATGACAATCCGGGGGCGCAACAAGCTACTGCGGGTGTGCACCTTGCGAATGAAATAGCGGATCATTTCTTGCGTTACTTCAAAGTCCGCAATAACTCCGTTTCTCATAGGGCGCACGGCCACAATGTTGGCAGGAGTTCTGCCCAACATTTGCTTGGCTTGCTTGCCGACGGCTTTTACCTCGCCGGTTTCTTTTTCCATCGCCACTACGGAAGGCTCATTAAGCACAATGCCTTTATCTTTGACGTAAATCAGGCAGTTGGCTGTGCCCAGGTCCATCCCTAAGTCAGAGGAAAATAGCCCCCCCAGATAGTCTAGTACCATAATAATTTAGTCCACAAGTTTAACAATCGCTACTTGCGCATTGTCGCCTTGGCGTAAGCCAGCGCGATAAATGCGGCAGAAACCACCGGGGCGGCTTTGATAGCGGGTAGCCAAAACGTCCATTACTTTTTTAACGGCAGCGGCGTCTTTCAAAGTTACTTTGACAGCCGTTTCGTTTTTGGCTTTGGCCAGGGTAATTAACCCTTCTACCACGCGACGTACTTCTTTAGCTTTTTGCAACGTCGTGGTGACTTCTTCATGCAGAATAATGCTGGTAGCCATGTTGTTGAGCATGGCACGGCGGTGAGATGCCGTTTTACCCAGTTTTCTGTATCCGGTATTTTTAATCATACGAAAAACTACTCCTTAAATTTTCATGCCAAGCGTTAATTTCATCTCGGCTAATTTTGCTTTAATTTCGTCCATGGATTTGGCACCAAAGTTTTTAATGAGGTTTAGCTCGGCTTCGGTCATTTTTACCAAATCACGCACGGTGTGGATATTGGCGGATTTCAAGCAATTAATTGAGCGGGAAGAGAGCTCAATAAATTCAATGGATTGACCAAGCACTTCATCTTGCTTGGTTTGAGCAGCTGTAGCAGCTGTTTCCACGGCCGGGATTCCTTCTTCCACGGCTTCATCGCTTACCGTCTTTACACAATCATCTTCCCCTTCAATGGTGAAGATATGTAGTGAACCAGACAACCATACCGCTGCACGGTGCAATGCACGCGCAGGAGACAACGTACCATCGGTCGTAATCTCCAGGATTAAGCGGTCATAGTCGGTCTTTTGACCCACACGGGCGGGTTCCACATCATAGTGTACTTTTACAATGGGTGAGAATAAAGCATCTACCGCAATAAAACCGGCCGGACGTTGCACTTTGGCCAGTTCTTCGCCGGGGATATAGCCCTTGCCGCGGGAAACTTCTATTTCAATTTCTAACTTGCCACCGGCTTCCAAGGTAGCCAGGACCAAGTCTTTATTGATAATTTCCACGCCGTCTACTTCTTCAATGTCGGCTGCGGTTACTACGCCGGGTTTAGAGGCGTGCAATTGCAAATACTCACGGGTTTTGCCTTCCATTTTAACACGCAAGTGTTTGAAATTCAGCAAAATGTTAATCACATCTTCGCGCACATTGGGTACCGTGCTAAATTCATGCACAGCACCGGCAATACGCACCGCTGTTACCGCGGCACCTTCCATACCGGAAAGTAAAATGCGGCGTAGGGAGTTGCCTACCGTGTGACCATAACCGCTTTCATACGGCTCAGCGATAAACTTACCGTAAAAGTCAGAAGCGGTTTTTTCTTCTAACTGAATTTTTTGGGGAAGGACTAATTCGTTTAAAGCCATGCAATGCCTCCAAACTATCTAGAATAATATTCTACAATCAGCTGTTCATTGACAGGGTAGGACATTTCCTCTCTGTCGGGCCATCTTAACAATTTACCGGTCAATTTTTCCGCATCATATTCCAAAAAGCTCGGGCGCGGATTGTGTTTTTCGGCTTCGGTCAACCCTTGTTTTACCATGGCATTTTCTACCATTGTGTTTTTCAAGGTTACTTTATCGCCGATACGCAATTGATAAGAAGGCACGTTGACGGCTTTGCCGTTAACGGTTACATACCCGTGTAACACGAGTTGGCGCGCGGTTTTCAAAGATACAGCAAAACCTAAGCGGCGCACAATATTATCCAAGCGGGTTTCCAATTTACGTAAGAAATTTTCACCGGTTTGACCTTCGCTTTTTGCAGCCGCAGCAAACATGTTATGGAAAGGAATTTCCGACATGCCGGACTGTAAGCGGGCCTTCTGTTTTTCCTGTAAGCGGATACCGTATTCAGACACTTTGGCTTTGCGTACTTTACCACCGCGTTTGGTGGCTGCAGCCAATTTATCTACTACACAATTGGTGTAGCATTTGGTTCCTTTGAGGAAAAGTTTGCAATCTAATTTTCTGCATTTCTTGCAGGTAGCTCCAATATTTCTTGACATAAAACTATACTCTCCGTGCTTTGGGCGGTCTGCATCCGTTATGAGGGATCGGGGTTACGTCTTTAATAGAAGATACGACTAACCCGGCTTGTGCTAATGCACGCACAGCGGTTTCGCGCCCTTGGCCCGGGCCGCATACTTTTACAGCCACTTCGCGCATCCCCATAGACACAGCCTTTTCAGCGGCGGTGTTGCTGGTAATTTGCGCAGCAAACGGCGTAGATTTTTTAGTACCTTTAAAACCGTGGGAACCGGCGGTAGACCAGGCAATGGTGTTGCCTTTATCGTCGGAAACGGTTACAATGGTATTGTTAAACGAACAGAAAATGTGCACTACACCAAATACCGGTGCTTTGGCATTTTTCTTTTTTGCTTTGGCCGCAGGAGCCGAGGCTTCGGCGGTTTTAGTTACTTTTTCTTCTGCCATATGTTAAAATTCCTTTTTCAAAATTATTTCACTTTAGAACCGACCGTTTTTCTGCGTCCGCGGCGGGTTCTGCTGTTGGTTTTAGTGCGTTGACCGCGTACCGGCAAATTGCGGCGGTGACGCTGACCACGATAGGAACCGATTTCAATCGCACGGTGAATATTTTGCGCTACTTCGCGGCGTAGTTCACCTTCCACTTTGTATTCTTTCTGCAAAATGGTGTTTAACAAACCGGCTTGTTGTTCGGTTAAATCTTTGACACGGGTAGCCGGGTCAATTTGACCTTCCAACTTCGCGAGCACTTCTTTGGCGTTTTTCTTGCCGATGCCGTAGATATATTCTAACGCGACATCAATTCTTTTATTTTTCGGTAAATCAATACCTGCAACTCTAGCCATATATTCTTACTTACTCCTTAAATTAACCTTGGCGTTGTTTGTGTTTCGCTACTTCGCAAACTACACGCACTACGCCGTTACGTTTAATGATTTTGCATTTTTGACATATTTTCTTTACACTGGCTCTAACTTTCATTTATTTCTCCCTATAAGTTATCCGGCCACGGGTCAAATCGTACGGAGAAAGCTCCAACTTCACTTTGTCGCCCGGCAGGATTCTTATATGATGAACTCTCATTTTGCCGGATATATGCCCTAGAATAATTTTGCCGCCCGGGATTTCAATTTTGAACATTGCATTGGGCAACGCTTCTAAGACTTTACCTTCAATTTCGATTTTATCGCTCATACAACTCCGAGTTCGGATTAAATTAGGAATCCCTACGCGCGAGCCATCGCACGCAGTTATTCATAAGCAGTAAAAATTTCACTGCCGTTAGCTGTCACCGCTACGGTATGTTCAAAGTGGGCCGCTAAACTTCCGTCTTGCGTCACCACCGTCCACCCGTTGGACAGCTCCCTGACCTTATATGTTCCCGCAGTAAGCATGGGTTCAATTGCCAGCACCATACCCGCTTCTAACACGGGCCCCGTTCCGGGTTTACCGAAATTGGGGATGCTAGGTTCTTCGTGCATATTACGGCCAATACCATGCCCGCAATAATCGCGCACTACCCCCATACCATGTTGCATAGCAAAAGTTTCCACCGCGTGTTGTACGTCGCCAAGGCGACGCCCGGCTTTAACTTGCCCAATTGCTTTAAAGAGCGACTTTTTTGTTACGTCCATCAATCGCTGGGCTTCGTCGGAAACTTCTCCTATACCGAGGGTGATTGCGGCATCTGAACAGAAACCGTCAAGGCGGGCTCCTGTATCAATACTGATAATATCACCACTCTTTAATATTCTATCTTTTTTTGGGATTCCGTGCACGACTTCTTCATTTACAGACGCGCAAATACTGCCCGGAAACCCATAATAGCCTAAAAATAACGGTGTCGCCCCGAAGGAGCGAATCATTTTTTCGGCTTCGCGATCTAGATCCAAGGTGGACATCCCCGGCGCGGCAATTTCGCTCATGTGCTTGAGCACAGCGGCGGTTACTTTACCGGCTGCCCGCATTTTAGCTAGTTCGCTTTCGTTTTTTACTTCAATCATTTTACCTTCTCAAGGACAGTTTGAATATCCTTAAAAACTTGGTCTGGCGTTTGATTGCCGTTAATTTCCACATACTTGCCGGAATTTTGATAAAAACTTTTTACCGGCAATGTATCTTTGTGGTATACTTCTAAACGGTGTTTTACACGCTGCGGCGTATCATCCGGGCGAGTGTACAACTCCCCCCCGCATACCGGGCACGCGTTAGACGTAGCATCCGGCCCTACGTGTAAAATTTCCCCGCATTTACGGCATTGGCGGCGGGAAGAAATACGTCCCACCACTTCACTTTCCGGCAAGGAAATCATCACTACTTGTGTGATTTCCCGCTGCAAGCGCTTCATCATTTCATCCAACGCTTGCGCTTGTGCCACCGTGCGCGGAAATCCGTCAAAAATAATGCCTCTATCCGTTGCACTGACGATTTTTTCTAATATAGAAATCATCAGCTCATCGGGCACTAAATTACCTTGGTTAATAATCTGGGCAACCTGTTTACCTAGCTCACTACCGGAGGCAATTTCCCCACGAAGCACATCCCCCGTGGAAATGTGTTTTAAATGAAATACATCTTGCAACTTGGCTGACTGCGTACCTTTCCCAGCACCCGGGCAGCCCATTAAAACGATATTCACAAATTACTTCCTAGACATCTTGCTCCTCCCGGCAATTCCCCGGGAGGAAGACTGTTAAAAATTACTGGACGTTGAACCAGCGACCGCGTATCTTTTTAGAGCCTTTCATCAAAGGTTCATAGTTACGCGCCAGAAGGTGCGCTTGCACTTGGCCCACTGTATCCAAAGCTACCCCTACTACGATTAGTAGTGCCGTACCGCCGAAGTAAAAATCTACCCCGAAGTACGCCCGGAACGCATCCGGCAATACCGCCACCAAACATACAAAAATGGCACCACATAACGTAATGCGGTTCATCACCCATTCAATGTAATTTTTGGTCGGTTCGCCAGGGCGAATGCCAGGGATAAAGCCACCCCATTTCTTCATGTTATCAGCTATATCTGCCGGGTTAAACGTCATGGAGTTATAGAAATAACAGAAGAAGATAATCAGCGCCGAGAATAATAACATGTACCACACGTTGCCGTGATTAAACATGTTCAAAATTTTCTGCGCCCATTCGGCCTCTTGGTTGAAGCTGGCTATGGTTAGCGGCAAAGAAATTACAGACGAGGCAAAGATTACGGCTATTACCCCGCTCTGGTCTACTTTGAGCGGCAAGTAACTAGTTTGACCGCCGTACATGCGGTTGCCCACTTGGCGTTTGGCATATTGTACGGGGATTTGGCGCTGGGCCGTTTCCAGCCACACCACCAAGGCCGTAATTACGATAGCCGCGGCAAAGATAATCATTGCCACAAAGAAATCCATTTCGCCCGTTTGCACACGGTTGACAATTTCGTTGACAGCTGCGGGCAAACGGTCCACAATCCCGGCAAAGATGATGAGCGAAATACCATTGCCCACCCCTTTTTCGGTAATTTGTTCACCCAGCCACATCACAAACATTGTCCCGGCCGCTAGAGTTAGTAGCGTGGTAGCAAAAAACAAAAAGTTCGGGTTGACTACCGCCGGAATACCGCCCGCGCCTTCTACGCGCGAGATGGCAAACGTCATCATGCCGCCTTGTAACAAGGCTAAAAACAGTGCAAAAATACGAGTGATTTGGTTTTCTTTTCTTCGTCCGCTTTCGCCTTCTTTATGCATGCGGTCCAGTGCCGGGAAAATATGCGCCCCACGCACCAGCCCCATGATAATGGAGGCGTTGATGTACGGCATAATACCCAGTGCTAAAATGGAAAAGCGCCCCAAGGCCCCGCCCGAAAAGATATTCATAAACCCTAGAATACCATTCTGGTGCGCGGCAAAGAGTTGGCGCAATACATCCGTGTTAATACCGGGTATCGGGATGGCTGCAGCCACCCGGAAAACGGCTAACGCCCCGATCACAAAAAGCAAGCGCTTTTTGAGTTCGGGGGCGTTAAAGATATTTGCAACTGTATGATTGGCCATTATTTCGTCTCAATAACGGTTGCAGTGCCGCCGGCTTTTTCAATCGCCGCTTTGGCGGTGGCAGAAAAGCCATGAGCAGACACTTTAAGAGCTTTGGTTAAAGTTCCGTTGGCCAGCACTTTCACGCGGCAAGCGCAGTGAATGACACCGGCTTTTTTCAAAGCTTCGGGGGTTACTTCCGCACCAGCTGCAAAGAGTTTTTCCAAAGAGCCCACGTTTACATAATCGTAACGGGTGGCAAAATCTTTGTTGGAAAAGCCGCTTTTTGGCGTATGGCGGATTAAAGGCATTTGTCCGCCTTCTTTGCTTTCTTTGCGGGTATTACCGGAACGAGAGGTTTGCCCTTTCATCCCTTTGGTGCAGTAGTTACCGAGGCCGGAACCCGGGCCAATACCTAAGCGGCGTTTGGCTTTGCGGGAACCATGTTTCGGGAAAAGTTTATTTAAAGTTACCATATGTTATCTCTCCACAAAACTAGGCGGCCTTGGCTTCTTCGGCTTTGGGCGCTCGAGCGGTTTCCACTTTTTCAGCTTTACCGCGTAATACGTTTATTGTTTCTTTGCTCTTGAGCTGTTTAAAAGCTTCCATCGTAGCATACACAAGGTTGCACGGGTTGGTGCTTCCTAAGCTTTTGGCCAGTACGTCTTTGATACCGGCGGCTTCAAAGAGTAAACGCGCACCGGAACCAGCAATTACACCGGTACCAGGGGCCGCGGGCTTCATCCATACGGAAGCCGCGCCAAATTTGCCGATTACTTCGTGCGGAATCGTATCGCCGACAATCGGGAAGGAAATCATGTGCTTGCGCGCATGCGTTTCGGCCTTTGCAATAGCGGCCTGAACTTGGTTAGCCTTGCCAATCGCTACACCCACCTTGCCTTGACCGTTGCCCACTACAACTAGGGCGCGAAAGCCCATGCGTTTACCACCTTTTACTACTTTGGTGGTGCGGGCTACGTTAATAACGGTCGTTTTGCCTTCGGCGGCAGGTTTAGTCTTATGAAACTCGGCTTTTTTGCCTTTCGCTTCTTTTCTTTCTTCGTTAGACATTAAATTCACCTATCTACTTAGAATTTCAATCCTGCTTCACGGGCAGCATCGGCTAACGCTTTAATTCTGCCGTGGTATACACGTCCGCCACGGTCAAACATTACTTCGGTAATGCCTTGATCGATTGCTTTTTTAGCAATGGCAGCACCGAGGGCTTTAGCCGCTTCAATGCTCTTGGCGGAGGTGTCAAATTTGCCTTCAAATTCTTTAGACAATGTGGTAGCAGACACGAGCGTGCTGTGCGTATTGTCGTCAATAATTTGGGCATACATGTATTTCAAGCTTCTGTATACAGACAAGCGCGGGCGGTGGGCACCGTTTTTGAGCAAGTGTCCGCGGCTGCGGTCTTTTCTGTATTGATATCTTTCTTGTTTAGTAGCCATAATTATTTACCTCCCGCGGCGGTCTTACCAGCTTTGCGAACAATGTGTTCCCCTTGGTATTTAATACCGCTTCCTTTATACGGCTCCGGCGGGCGGATGCGGCGGATTTTAGCAGCAAAATCACCTACTAAGAATTTGTTGCTGCCTTTAATCGTTACAAACCCGGTTTTGCCGTCTACGGTTACCGTGAGGCCTTCGGGAATGTCTAAATTGACCGGGTGGGAAAAACCTAATTCCAGGTTTAATTTTTTCCCGGCTACGCTGGCGCGGTATCCTAACCCATTGATTTCCAAGGTTTTTTCAAAGCCGTTGGTTACACCTTCAATGATGTTAAACACGTTGGCGCGGGTCGTCCCGTGCAAAGCGTTTAAGGCTTTGTAATCTTTTTCTTCAATGGAGAAAGAGAGCGTACCATTGTCAAGTTTCGGGGTAATACCGGCCGGTACCGTGTAGGACAAAGAGCCCAAAGCACCGGTAGCGGTGATTACATTGTCCTTAACTTCCACTTTGGTTTTAGCGGGAATGTTGATTACTTTTTTACCAATTCTGCTCATAGTTCCCCCTTACCATACCTGGCACAATACTTCACCGCCGATTTTGGCGGCTTTGGCTTGTGCATCAGTCATTAAACCTTTGGAAGTAGATAAGATAGAAATACCAAACGCGCCGCGCACTTTGGGAATATTATCGTAAGCGCTATAAACGCGGGAACCCGGTTTGGAAACACGTTTCAAACCTTGGATCACGCATTCATTTTCAGGCGTGTATTTCAAAAATACCCGTACTACGCCGCCTTTAGTTTCGTTGTGGACGGCTTTGAAATTGGCGATATAGCCTTCTTCTTTAAGGATGCGCGCAATTTCAGTTTTGATTTTAGAAAAAGGGATATCCACTTTTTCTTTTTTCTTCATATTTGCGTTTCTTATTCTGGTTAAGAAATCTGCGATTGGATCCATATTTTAAGTTGCCCTCCGTAACTACTTTCTATTATATAGAGTTGGCCCGGTCAGGCAGCTCCTCCTGTAAATTACCAACTGGATTTTTTAAGACCAGGAATTAAGCCCTGGTGAGCCATTTTTCTCAGGCAGATACGGCACAGACCGAAGTCGCGATAGTAACCGCGGGCACGACCACAGATTTGACATCTGTTGTGATAGCGTACGGCAAACTTTTGGTCTTTCGCCATTTTTGCAACCCATGCTTTCGTAGCCATAAGTTCTTTGCTCCTTATTTACCCGATTTGCGGAACGGCATGCCCATATAATCCATCAAAAGGCGGCCATTCTTATCGTTGTCGGCTGTGGTTACGAACGTAATGTTCATACCATAGGCTTTGGGAGATTTTTCCACATCAATTTCCGGGAAAATGTAGTGTTCTTTAATCCCCAAGTTCAAATTGCCTCTCCCGTCAAAGCTCGGGTTGAAGCCCTGGAAGTCGCGGATGCGGGGACAAGCGATGGAAATAAAGCGTTCCATAAATTCATACATTCTTGCACCGCGCAAGGTTACGCGCACGCCAATCGGCATACCTTCACGTAATTTGAAGTTAGAAATGGACTTTTTAGCCCGGCGAACCTGGGCAGCTTGTCCGGCGATGGCGGTTAAATCGTTCTTGGCGATTTCCATCGCTTTAATATCTTCACGGGCTTCTTTTACGCCGATGTTGATTACAATTTTGGTCAGTTTCGGCGCGGCCATGGGGCTTTTTACTCCCATTTCCTTGAGCAAGGCCGGAAGCACTTTTTCTTTGTATAAGGCTTGCAAAGAAGGAACATATCCTTCCGGGGCCTTAGTTACTTTGGTTTCTTTCTTAGCAGTCATTTTTCAGTACCTACTTAGATAATTGCTTCGTTGCATTTGCGGCAGACACGGGTTTTTTTACCGTCGGCCGTAATTTGCACTTTGGGCGTCATGGCTTTTTTGCATTTTTGGCAGACAACCGCCACGTTGGAAGCGTGGATCGGGGCTTCTACCTGCACAATGCCGCCTTGCTTATTTTGAGAAGGCTTTTGGT
This sequence comes from Elusimicrobiaceae bacterium, assembly GCA_045604045.1. GTDB lineage: Bacteria > Elusimicrobiota > Elusimicrobia > Elusimicrobiales > Elusimicrobiaceae > Avelusimicrobium. Next base: position 19,226 of record JAZUNI010000002.1, read on the forward strand.
GTTTGGAAACCATATTTACGCCGGCCACTACAACGGTGTTTTTGGTCGGGTTGACGGATTTCACTTCGCCTTTTTTGCCTTTGTCTTTACCGGCTAAGATGAGCACGGTATCTTTCGTTTTTACGTTCATACCTATACTACCTCCGGCGCCAGAGAAATAATTTTGAGGAAATTCTTTTCTCTTAATTCGCGGGCAATGGGGCCGAATACACGGGTGCCTTTGGGTTCGCCATTATCGTTAATGATGCAAACAGCGTTGTCATCAAAGCGGATATAGGAACCGTCTTTGCGTCTTTTTTCACGGGCTACACGCACTACTACTGCGCGCACCACGTCGCCTTTTTTAATGGCGGAAGTCGGGATCGCATCTCTAACAGAGCACATAATTACATCGCCTAAAGTTGCGATATCCCGGTGGTGGCCACCGCGCACCTTAAAGCATTGTACTTTACGGGCGCCGGAATTGTCGGCCACATTGAGGATGCTTCTTAATTGAATCATACTTTATTAACTCCGTAGTTTAAAAAACTAAGCTCTGGCTTTTTCCACTACTTTGGAAACGCGCCATTTCGTCGTTTTAGAAACGGGGCGGGTGCTCATAATTTCCACTTTATCGCCCAGTTTGCTTTCGTTCGCTTCGTCGTGCGCGTGGAATTTGGCAGCGCGTTTTAACGTTTTGCCATAGCGGGCATCATGCACCAAGCGTTCCACTTTAACGGTGCGGGTTTTGTCCATCTTGTCGGACACTACTACACCGGTGAGCACTTTGCGTTGAGCGCGGGTTTCTTTATTTTCCATATTAAACCTCTATTTCGCCGCAGCCTTCTGGTTGATTAACGTTTGCAGAAGGGCGATTTCGCGTCTTACAGCGCGCAGCTCCATGGGGTTAGCCAAAGGCGTGGTGCTGTGTTTGAAAAGAAGGTTAAATTTCTTTTCTTGAGCTTTGCCGAGCAGTTCATTCAAGTCGGCTAAAGATTTTTTCTTCAAATCTGCTTTTTCGTTGGTTTTCATAAACTACCTTCTGGTTACCAATTTGGTTTTGATCGGAAGTTTGTCGGAGGCTAGGCGCATGGCACGTTTGGTGTCTTCTTCGCTGGCACCTTCCAGTTCAAACAAAATCCGGCCCGGTTTTACCACGGCAGCCCAGTATTCGGGCGCCCCTTTCCCTTTACCCATACGGGTTTCGGCGGGATGTTTGGTGATAGCTTTATCCGGGAAAATGCGGATCCACAATTTACCTTTTTTCTTAATGAAACGAGACAAGGTAATACGGGCCGCTTCAATTTGGCGCGCAGTGATCCATTTGGGTTCCAAGGCTTTTAAGCCATATTCGCCAAAGACCACTTCCGTACCGCGTTTGGCATTACCTTTAATACGCGGGGCGCTGAAGGGTTTACGATATTTTACTCTTTTCGGCATCAACATAGTTCAGATTCCTCTATTTCGCTTCCTCGGCTACTGCTTCCACAGCACCTTCGGTCGCGCCGTTTTCCAGTTCGCGGTGTTTTTTCAGTTCGTTCATAATCTCTTTAGGAGATTTGGCGAAGTGCGTGCGTTTGAAGATCCACACTTTAATACCAATCTTACCGCTGATGGTGTTAGCTTCGGTGAAACCGTAATCGATATCGGCACACAAGGTGTGCAGCGGTACGCGGCCTTCACGTTTCCATTCGGTGCGGGCAATTTCAGCACCGCCTAAACGGCCGGATACCATGATTTTAATACCCAAGGCCTTGCCGGAGAGCGCCTTTTCAATAGCTTTCTTCATGGCAGCGCCGTAGTGGGCACGTTTTTCCAATTGTTGAGCGATGTTTTGCGCTACTAATTGGGCATCCGTTTCCGGATTTTTGATTTCAATTACGTTTACAAACGTCTTGCTTCCGGTCATGGCTTCCAATTCTTTGCGCAGGGCTTCAATATCAGCCCCTTTTTTACCAATCACCACACCCGGTCGGGCGGTGTGAATGTTCACGCGCAAGAACGCACCGGCTCTTTCAATACCGACGTAGCTGATGGCTGCCATTTCAAATTTGCCGTCAATGTGTTTGCGGATTTGGGCATCTTCTAAAATGAGCGCCGGCATATTTTTGGGCGCAAACCAGCGGGAGCGCCAATCTTGGATGTATCCTAAACGAATAGACCGGGGATGAATCTTATGTCCCATAAATTAGCGGCCTCCTTTTTTCTCGTCGGTGACGATCACGGTCAAATGACACATGCTCTTTTTGTAGGGCATCGCACGGCCTTGCGGGCCGGGTTGCACTCTGCGAAGATGGCCGCTGGGGCCGAGGTTCGCAAACGCCTCTTTAATATAGACGTGGCTGAAGTCCAGCTTTTTACCAGCTTTGACTTGCAGGTTGGCGGCGGCGCTGTGTAAGGTTTTGGCTACCAAGTCAGCGGTACGTTTGGCCACAAACGGCAATACTTCTTCGGCCGCTTGGACGTTTTTCCCGCGGATTTGATCCAACACCAAGTTTACACGACGGCTGCCGTAGCGTTGAAATTTGGCTTTTGCACAAGCTTCCATATCAAATCCTCAATCTTATTTCAAGGCCGTGGAATCTTTAGTGATACCACCGTGACCTTTGAACAACCGGGTGAACGAAAATTCACCGAGTTTAAAACCTACCATACGTTCGGAAACGTAGATGGGAAGAAACTTGCGGCCATTGTGCACCAAGAAGGTGTGGCCTACAAATTCCGGCACGATCGTGCACGCTCTTGCCCATGTTTTAATAGGTTTCTTTTCGTTGGAAGCATTCATTGCTTGAACCTTTTCCAACAGGTTTAAGTCTACAAACGGACCTTTTTTAGTTGATCTTCCCATACTTATTTAACCTTGTTTTTTCTTCTATCGCTCACAATCATCCAGCTAAAAGCTTTCTTGGTGGAGCGGGTCTTTAAACCACGGGCAGGCTGATTCCACGGAGAGCGCGGAATGTTGCCGCCTTTACCATGACCGCGGCCACCGCCCATGGGGTGGTCTACGGCGTTCATCGCGCTACCGCGTACCGTCGGGCGGTTGCCCAAGTGGCGGTTGCGGCCGGCGTTCCCGATGACAATGTTGCCATGGTCTACGTTACCTACTTGGCCGATCGTGGCACAGCAGTCGCTAGGGACTAAGCGGATTTCGCCAGACGGCATTTTGATGTGGGCATAGCCGGCTTCTTTCGCCATTAGCTGCGCTTGAGAACCCGCGCTGCGGGCCAGTTGCGCCCCTTTGCCGACTTTCAGTTCAATCGCGTGGATAAAAGTACCTTCAGGGATATATTTCAAAGCCAGGCAGTTACCCACTTTAATATCAGCAGTCGGGCCGGACATGAGTGTATCACCCACTTGTACGCCTACGGGTTGCAAGATGTATCTCTTGTCGCCGTCAGCGTAGTTTAAAAGACAAATGCGCGCGCTGCGGTTTGGGTCGTATTCTACGGACACGACTTTGGCCGGCACGCCGTATTTTTCTCTTCTAAAATCAATTTGTCTGTAAGCACGTCTGTGGCCACCGCCAATGTGACGTACCATTACCATACCGGTGTTATTTCTTCCGCCGGTTTTGCGAAGACCTTTGGTTAGCCGTTTCTCGGGCGTGGTCTTGGTAATATCGGAATAATCCGACACCGTGATCGTGCGGCGAGACGGGGTATAAGGTCTAAACGATTTAATAGGCATAGTTAGTAGTTATCTCCTTGCTACTTCGCAGTGGCTTCCACCACTTCGATTTTATCGCCTTGTTTCAAAGTTACAAAGGCCTTTTTGTAATCAGGCCGTTTGCCTTCGAAGCGACCCATACGATGGGTCTTGCCCGTGACGGAAATCGTGTTAATCTTTACAACGGTTACGTTGAAGATTTTTTCCACCGCGGTTTTAATTTCGCCCTTGGACGCATTTTTAGCTACGATAAAGCCGTAGCGGTTGTGCGTATCGCGTTCAATTAAGCTTTTCTCCGTTAAGAGGGGCTTTTTCAAAGTATCGTAAGCGCCGGACATTATTTGGCCTCCTTGGCAAACGTTTGGGTCAGCGTATTGACAGCGTCTTTGGTGAAGATCACTTTGGAGCTGTTTAATACTTCATACGCATTGAGGTCTTGCGTTTGCATGTGGGTTAAGCCCGCTACGTTGCGGCAAGCCAGTTTGGTGTTTTCATCGGCAAAATTGTCGAGCACCAAGGGTTTGCGGCCCGCGGACAGAGCTTTCATTACGTCGGCAAACGCCTTGGTTTTGGGTTCTTTAAAGGTTAAAGATTCCAATACCACCACATTGCCTTCGGCTAATTTGGTAGATAAAGCCATGGCAAGCGCGGTGCGGCGTTTAGCGGCCGGTAAATCCTGGCGGTAGGAGTGAGGAGTTGGCCCCCACGCTACACCGCCGTGGCGGAATTGTACCGCACGCAAAGACCCTTGACGGGCGCGGCCGGTGCCTTTTTGTTTCCACGGTTTTTTACCAGTACCGGAAACTTCCGCACGGGTTTTCACATCAGCCGTACCGCTGCGTTGGTTGGCCAAAAAAGCGGTGATGACTTCGTGTAAGAAAGTGGGGTTAGCTTTCACGCCGAATAAAGATTCCGGCAGAGAGATCATCCCTTTTTCTTTTCCAGTTAAATCTAAAACTTTTGTTTCCATAGGTCCAAGTCCTTACTTCTTATTGGCGGCTTTAGAAGCAGAAATTTTGCTCTGTTGCGGCGCCACATAGTGCTTTTTGTATTTGGAAGTTTCCAAGACGGACACGATGGACCCGCGGGCCCCCGGAACGGAACCTTTTAAGAATAAAAGACCGTTTTCGCTATCCACTTTGATAACTTCAATCTTGGCTACTGTATGGGTGGTGGTACCATAGTGGCCAGCCATGCGCTGCCCGCTGATAACTTTACCCAAAGAGCGGCGGGAACCTAAAGACCCCGGAGCGCGGCTGCGGTCGGATTGACCGTGCGAATCCGGTTGGCCGGCAAAGCCGTGGCGTTTCATACCGCCGGCAAAGCCGTGGCCTTTAATTTTGCCCTGCACGTCTACATAGTCGCCGGGTTTAAAGATTTTTTCAAGTGAAATGACTTGGCCAATTTCAAAACCAGTTACGTCCGCGACACGGCATTCCTTCATGTGTCTGACCGGGCCCACATTGGCTTTTTTGAAATAACCGAGTTCCGGTTTGTTTAGTTTATTTTCTTTCACTTCGCCAAAACCCACACAAACGGCGTTATAGCCGTCTTTTTCTTGGGTTCTGACACGCACAACTTTGCAATCGCCCGCTTTTACAACGGATACACCATGCAGGTTGCCTTTTTCATCAAAGAGCTGGGTCATGCCCACTTTTTCGCCGATTACGAAACGAAACGTAGCCGGAGCTTCTTTGACAGTTTCTGCTTTGGCAGCTTGAGCAACGGTTGTTGCCTCTTGCGCACCAGCAGCTTGTTTATTTTCTTCTGTCATACGTGTTTTAGTTTTCCTTAGTTACTTTTAATGGCCACATCTACACCGGCGGGCAAATCTAATTTCATCAGTTCGTCCACGGTTTTAGAGGTGGGGCTTTTTAAGTCAATCAAGCGTTTATGAATACGCATTTCAAATTGTTCCCGGCTTTTCTTATCGGTATGAGGAGAGCGAAGTACGGTGTACTTTTTAATCCGAACCGGCAAGAGCACAGGACCGGCCACGATAGCGCCCGTTTTTTGCGCGGTTTCTACAATGCGCGCGACGGAAGCGTCTAACATGCGATGGTCATAAGAACGCAATTTGATGCGGATTCTTTCTTGGCCAATTACATTGGCTTTTTTAGCTGTTTTTTCTGCCATTTTAATTTTTCCTTAACAATATTTGTTACAAATTATTTATCGGCAGAAAAGCCTACACCTGTCCTTTTCTTCGTCGGACGGGCTAGGAAATTCCTGCCATAAAAACAATTCAGTACAGTTTATTATACCAAATTATTTGGTTATTGTGTATCCTTTTTAGCGCGTTCACCCTTGCGCATGAAAGACCACATTTTCCTTGTATATATTGTATAATAAATACGGATTTTTGTAAAGGAGTAACGGATGAAAAATCAAATATTGTTTTTCTTAATGTCTCTTTTAACTATTTTACTATCGTATCCTACACTTCAGTATTTTCGATCTCTAACTGAGTATAATAAATTACTAACATGTAATAATGGTATCTGCTTCATTCTGTCTCTTATTGTTGGAATGGATGTAATTGCAAGACTTGTATTGCCAGGAACATTTCTCTTATGCCTATGTTTGGCTATAGTATTTTTAAAAAAAACTCTTAAACAAAGGAAAACTATCCCCCCTATTACGTCAAAGTCTGTTCAACCTCTTCTTTCTTCAAAAACTCCCACCACTATTTTGGAGGCTATTTTGAATACAAATCCGGCCCTTGTCCGCACGGCCTTGCAAGACCACCCCGAACAACTAAACACCGCCTACGCCCAAAACGGCAACACGCCTTTGCACGTGGCGGCCCTCAACGGCTACACGGAAATTGTCCGCTTGCTTTTGGAACAGCCCGGCATTGATACCGCCCGCACCAATAACGAGGGCAAAACCGCCCTGGACCTAGCCCGCGAAAAAGGGCACACGGAAGTGGCGCAATTACTAGAAAAAAATCCTTAAGCAATTATCCCTGAACTTGTTTCAGGGTCTTCCACGCGCACCGTTCATAAATGGCAAGCTTGGAAGATCCCGAAATAAATTCGGGAATAGTACTTTGTTTAAAATACTTTCCTCAAATTTGATATACTGGAAAAAGATTTTTGTAAAGAGAGAATGGTATGAAATTTTCCTTGCGCGCCCATCCATCATGGGTAATTTACAATCTTATATGGGGATTTTTGATAGTATCTCTTATTCCGTTGGATAACAATTATTTGTGGCTTTGGGATGCTATTTTTAAAGTAAAAAATGCAGGAATCCTCCTTACCATTCTCTTTCTTGTCGGGGGGGCTGGTTTATGGGGTTCCTGGAGATTACTTACAAACGGCCTTTCCAAACGGCCTCCAACTTCTATTTGGTCAAACGTTTGGTGGTGGTTGTTTTTATATTCATACCCCTTTTTAGTGTTTAACATCACTTTTCTTTTTCCAAATATACCAGAAACACTTAAATTATACAGTGCGCTCTTTGGATTTATCAGCTGGCCCGTAGTAGCTATTTTATCAGGAAAACTTATTCCCATGCCTAAAGATATGATTAACCACGAAGAGGGAAGTTTTTCGTTCTCTCCCGCTGCTTTTTCCAAATCTGCGGAACAAATAATTCCCAATCATTTGGGAAAAAAACATATCCCTGTTTTACACATTGGAAAACAAACAACCCAAGAAACGAAACTTCCTGCTCTGGAGGAAAAGGAAACGATTCCTTCTTCCTCCATTATCACTCCCCTTTTAGGGGCGATTATCACGGGCGATATAGCCCTAGTCCAAACCGCCCTTGCGGACCACCCCGAAGAATTAAACATCGCCTACGCGCAAAATGGCAACACGCCCTTGCACGTGGCCGCCCTCAATGGCTATACCGATATTGTGCGCCTTCTTTTAGAACAGCCTGAAATTGACACCCCCCGTACCAATAACGCGGGGCAAACGGCGTTGGACCTGGCGCGTGAGAAAGGTTTTGAGGAAATTGCTCAATTGTTAGAAAAATAATTTCCCCCTCACCCGGCATTATCCCCTCCAGGTAGAGGGTGCATTAAAATTAACGACTTCCCCCTCGAGGGGGAAGATGCCCCGTAGGGGCAGATGAGGGGGATTTCCGCACGTTCCTAAATTTGCTATACTAGCCATGTTCCTATGAAACCAAACTACGGCCTCACCATTGTAAAGGATTTCCCGGTAAAAGGCGTTAATTTTATTGATATTAACGGCCTGCTGGCCGATCCGGCCTCCTTTGCCGCGGTCATAGACCAATTTTGTGCAATCATCCAACAATCCATCCCCCCGGCTACACTTAAAAAAGCGGCCATTATTACGCCGCAAGCGCGTGGATTTTTATTTGGGACTCCAGTTGCTTATAAACTGGGCCTGCCCGTAGTGTGCGTACGCAAAAAAGGCAAAACGCCCAATAAACCCTATTCGTTCCACATCACCAACGAGTACGACAGCTACGACATGGAAGTAGATAGCGACCTACTAGCCCAATACAAAAATTACATCTATATTGATGATATTTTTGCTACCGGGCAGACCTTAGCGGGCATCAAAGAGGCGCTTGCCAAGAAAAATAAGAAGATTTTGCTAGCCTTACACGTAACGGCGGTAAAAGCACTCAGAGGCATCCGGGAAAACACCCCCGCCCTGAAAGGTCTTCCCACCCAAGAAGTGATTTAGTTGTTTTGTCGTTGTCTATTAACCGTCATTCCCGAGTGTCTCTGTCGGGAATCTCCACCCCTTTCTATTCCCAAACAAGGAGGAGATCCCCGATTACAACCTTCGGGGATGACGAATTAGTTTTACTTTTCTCAACTTCCGCGAAAATTTGCTTAAAGAACAACGCAAGCACACCATACTCGCAACAAACTGGAATAATTTTAAACTAATTTTACACCGTTCTAGGCGTATGCCGCCGTAGCGTACGTCTGCCGGACCGCACGCAGTGCGGCAAGTACGTAAGGCGGCTCGCAACAACGAAATGTGCGGAATTAGGAAAAAATTATGTTAAAATAGAAGAGTCGGAAATTAAAAATTTGATTCTGTTTTTGGAACCGTATATAGCATACGGTGGCGGTGTGAAAACACCCCAGAGCAAGTCCGAAAACGGCCTATACAGACACAGAACAACAGGCCTTCGAATCCTGTTGTTTTGCGTCCAATGTATATCGTTTTATACGGTAAACTACGGCTGTTTTTTTGAGGCACTTGCTCTGGCTCAAGGGAACAACCGTTTTTGTTGGCTCCTTAAACAGAACAAAAGGAGAAAACAAAATGAAGCATGGAAAAATAAAACAAAATGACGCCCTGAAGGAGTCTCTGTTCAGGGCCTACAACGCACGCCTTTATAAAAGTGTAGGTCAGGCATTGCCTGACAATAAGGCAAACCTTATAACAAATAATAGTTGCGTGGTGGTCCCCGTACTACAACCTTACGGGGCAGGCTCTGAGCAACAACTTCTCAGGACGTCGGCTTTATCAAATAAAGGTTTTACGCTCATTGAGCTGTTGGTAGTGGTGCTGATTATTGGCATATTAGCCGCCGTGGCGTTACCACAATACCAAAAAGCGGTCAACAAAGCGCGCGCAGCAGAATTCAAAACCACAGTAAGTACATTAAGAAAAGCACTAGATATATATGTATTAGAAAATGGATACCCCAACTCATTACGCTCTTTTAGAAATGGGGATGGACTAAACATTACATTGGATACAACAAAATGGGACTGTGACCCCCGATGTGGTGATTCAGGAGAAATGGATGGTCTAGAATGTACCATTTTGTGTGTCAACTCAAGTTTCGAATTTGTGTGGGATAAACCACTTCATGGAAATTGGGGAGATTCTTGTGAATCTTGTGGAAACAACTGCGTTGCTCTCGACAATACAGGCCTATCTATTTGTCAATACGTAAAAGATTTAGTCTCCTGCGAGGATGCTCGAGAAGATCGCCCTGGAGTTGCGTGTTAATCACGTATCACTCTTGCCGTTTAGAAGCAAAAAGCCCCGGCGGATACCGGGGTTTTTTACAACCTCACAGGGTTTCCCCCGCTCGTCATCCCGCAGGGTTGGTATGCGGGATGACGAGATAAAAGGGCCCCAATAGAGGATAAGATGCTTTTTGAGTGAGCGCGGGGGACAAGCAAGGGACGGGTGAGTTTTCAAATTTGAGCGCAGGTAAAGCCGCAAGTTGAGTGTGGCGGGAAATAAACACCGGGGAAAATAAAAGATAAGATGATTTTTCAGATTTGAGGCAGATTTGCACTGTAAGTTGCCCGAAGCTGTACTGCTAGGTACTGCGAGGTGGCAAGTCAGTGCAAAGGTGCCCAAATGTGGAAAATTGTATCGCTGGCAAGCAACAAATTTTACAAATCTCCTGTTTGTAAAATTTGTGCGCCCAATGGACGTTCGCGCCCGCCGTTTAGATGCAAAAACCCCCTCTAAGCGAGGGGGTTTTTGCATCTATATTTTAATTTACGCCGCTACTTTTTCAGCGGTACGTTTCTCTACAATCGCTTTAGCGACGTTGGAAGGCACTTCGGCGTAGTGGCTCGGTTCCATCGTAAACGAGGCGCGACCTTGAGACAAGGAGCGCACGTTAGTGGCATACCCGAACATTTCAGCCAGCGGTACTTCGGCACGTACGTAGCGTACGTTCCCGCGTACCCCCATCTCGCCAATTTGACCGCGGCGGGAGCTCAAGTCTCCAATGATGTCACCGAGGTTGGCTTCCGGAGCGACTACTTCTACCTTCATAATCGGTTCCAAAATAACCGGGTTGGCTTTTTTAGCACCGTCTTTTAAGGCCATAGAAGCGGCAATTTTAAAGGCCATTTCCGAAGAGTCTACCTCGTGGAACGAACCGTCAAACACGGCTACTTTGAGGTCCACCAAGGGATACCCGGCCAAGGCACCGCTGTCTAAGGCTTCGCGGCAACCTTTTTCAATGGCAGGGATATATTCTTTCGGGATGCGGCCCTGGGTGATTTCGTTGACGAACTCAAACCCTTTGCCTTTCTCCTGCGGTTCTAAGCGTAGGAACACGTGCCCGTATTGACCACGACCACCGGATTGACGTACGAACTTGGTTTCTTGTTCTACGGTCTTGGTGATGGTTTCGCGGTAGGCTACCTGCGGGGCACCTACGTTGGCTTGCACGTTAAATTCGCGTTTCATGCGGTCCACGATAATATCCAAGTGAAGTTCGCCCATACCGCTAATAACGGTTTGGCCGGTTTCTTCATCCGTGCGCACGCGGAAGGTTTGGTCTTCTTCAGCCAGGCGCGCCAAGGCGTTGGACATTTTTTCTTCATCGGCTTTAGATTTCGGCTCTACAGCAATCGAGATTACCGGTTCCGGGAAGGTGATGCTTTCCAGCACGATCGGGTGATCGGGGGAGCAAATGGTTTGCCCCACGCGGGAGTTTTTAATAGCTACCGTAGCCGCAATTTCCCCGGCGGAAAGTTCTTTTACTTCTTCGCGTTTATCGGCCATCATACGCATCATACGGCCAAAGCGTTCCGTGGCGTTTTTGCCCGGGAAGTAAACCGCATCCCCGGCTTTAATGGTACCGGAATAAATGCGGAAGAAGCTTAGTTTCCCTACAAAGGGGTCGGTTTGTACTTTAAAGATAAGGCCGCAGAACGGATCTTTGTTAGAAGGTTTGCGTTCTTCTTCAGCCCCTGTGTTGGGGTTGGTACCTTTGACTGCCGGCATATCTACAGGAGAGGGTAGATAGTCGTTTACGCAGTCGAGCAAAGGTTGTACACCTTTGTTTTTATAAGAAGAACCACAAATCACCGGGAAGAATTTACCCGTCAAAGTTCCTTTGCGAATGGCGGCTTTAATTTCAGCTTCGGTAAAGTTGGTTTCGCCGTTTAAGTAGCGTTCCATGATGTTTTCATCAAAGTCGGCTAATTTTTCCAACATTTCGTTGCGATATTGTTCGGCTTGTTCTTTGAGGTCCGCCGGAATTTCGCCTTCGTTAAAGGTGGCACCGTTGTGGTCGCCGTCCCATACAATGCCTTTCATTTTTACGAGGTCTACGACGCCGACAAATTTATCTTCGGCACCGATAGGCAATTGAATCGGGCAGGCGTTACCGCCTAATTTTTCCTTAATGGAGTTGGCAGAACGGATAAAATCCGCGCCAATGCGGTCCATTTTATTGATGTAGGCAATTCGCGGTACGTGGTATTTATCAGCCTGGCGCCATACGGTTTCGGACTGGGGCTCCACACCCTGCACGCCGTCAAAGCAGCACACCGCGCCGTCCAGTACGCGCAAGGAGCGTTCTACTTCGGCGGTAAAGTCCACGTGTCCGGGAGTGTCAATAATGTTTAATTGACAATCTTTCCACACACAATAAATAGCAGCGGAGGTAATCGTAATACCTCTTTCGCGTTCCTGTTCCATCCAGTCGGTTACGGACGCACCATCGTGCGTTTCACCGATTTTGTGCACTTTGCCCGTATAGTACAAAATACGTTCAGAAGTGGTGGTCTTACCGGCGTCAATGTGCGCGATAATACCAATGTTGCGGATTTTCTCTAACGGATAGGTTTTAAATTCAGCCATATCTTTTTAGTCCCAAATTACCATTTAAAATGTGCAAACGCGCGGTTGGCTTCGGCCATTTTGTGCACGTCTTCGCGTTTTTTGAACGCGGTGCCTTCTTTCTTGGCGCCCAAAATAATTTCTTCGGCTAATTTTTCAGCCATGGGGCGGCCTTTGCGGCTTTGGGCCGCACCAATGAGCCAGCGCATCGCTAACGACGTGCTGCGCAAGAGTTTTACTTCGGTAGGCACTTGATAGTTAGCACCCCCCACGCGGCGGGCTTTTACTTCCACCAAGGGGCGTACATTTTCAATGCATTTGGTAAAAACGTCCAAGGCGTTTTCTTTGGTTTTTTCGGCAATGATGGCCATGGCGTCGTCCAAGATGCGGGCGGCAGTGGCGGTTTTGCCTTCAAAATTTAATTTGTTAATAAACCGGCTCACCAAGACGGAATTATATTTATAATCCGGTGCGGGGAGCGGTCTTCTATCTCTGGGTCTTAAACCTTTTCTTGGCATATTCTAATTCACTCCTAAAAATTATTTACCAGCTTTGGGGCGTTTTACGCCGTACAAAGAGCGGCCTTGTTTTCTATTTTCAACGCCGGCAGCGTCTAAAGCGCCGCGAATGATGTGATAGCGCACACCTGGCAAGTCTTTCACACGGCCACCGCGCACCAGCACGATGGAGTGTTCCTGCAAGTTGTGCCCTACGCCCGGAATGTAAGCGGTTACTTCTACTTTAGAAGTCAACTTTACACGGGCCACCTTTCTCAAAGCAGAGTTTGGTTTTTTAGGGGTGGTGGTGTAAACACGGGTGCAAACACCGCGCCGTTGGGGGCAGGCTTGCAACGCGGGCGATTTGGTTCTTTTTACTTCTTGTGCCCGGCCGTATTTTACTAATTGGTTTACTGTTGGCATTACTTCTCTCCTATTTTGTTTCTTTTCGTTTTTGATTAAACTCTTTGGCAATTTGCCGCGCAGAAATACCAGTTCCCGCGGGGATCAAATGGCCTACAATTACGTTTTCTTTAAGGCCTTGCAATTCATCAATTTTGCCTTCAATGGCGGCGTCCGTCAAAACCTTGGTGGTTTCCTGGAACGAAGCCGCGGAAATAAACGATTCAGATGCAATAGATGCCTTACTGATACCTAATAGGATGGTTTCCGCATCCGCTAAGCGCTTGCCATCGGCTTTCATGCGTGCATTTTCACGCAACCAGCGCCCGCGGCTGACCACTTCTCCCTTTAGGAAGTGGGTATCTCCCGCATCCAGAATTTTTACGTTCCCTAACATCTGACGGACAATAACCTCGATATGTCTGTCGTTAATGGTTACGCCCTGCAAGCGGTACACTTCTTGGATGGCGTTTAACAGGAACTCTTGTGCTTCTTTTTCCCCTTTCACGCGCAGCACGTCGTGAGGGTCAATGGCGCCGTCGGTAAGGGCTTCCCCTACACCTACATGGTCGCCTTCATATACTACTAAGTGTTTGCCTTGCGGGATGCTATACTGCTTAACCTGATTGGTTTCTTCATTCCGCACGACCACTTCAATCAAACCTTTGGGCGAAGTTTCTAAGCTTACAATCCCTTCAAACTCGGAAATAATCGCCGGGTTATGGGGGCGTCTGGCTTCAAACAACTCCGCAATACGGGGCAGACCGCCGGTAATATCCTTCGTACCGCCGGCTTCGCGGCCAATCTTGGCCAACACGTCGCCGGGTTCTACGGCTTCGCCGTCTTCTACCATCAAGATGGTATCAATTGGCAGCGGCAGGCTTACATCTTTGCCTTTGCCGGTGATGCCAATACGCGGGTTATGTTTCCCGCCGCGGCTAGCTGTAATTTTGCGTTCAATTACGCCCGTTACTTTGTTGCGCTCTTCTTGCAACGTGATACCTTCAATTACATCGGTCAGTTTTACGGTCCCTTTCGTTTCCGCAAGTACTGGGATGGAGTGCGGGTCCCACTCAGCAAGTAAAGTGCCTTTTTTCACGGTAGCCTTGTCTTGCGTTAAGACGTTGGCCCCGTACTGAATCTTATACTCTTTTATTGTACCATTTCCAGCGGTCACAAAGATAGACCCGTTTCTGGAAATACAGATTTGGTTATCATATTGGTTGGTAATAATCTTCACATCTTTGAAGGTTACTTTACCATCTGTTTCCGCTACCGCTTGGCTGCGGGAAAGTACACGCGACGCCGTACCACCGATGTGAAATGTACGCAAGGTAAGCTGCGTACCAGGTTCGCCGATGGACTGCGCGGCAATAATACCCACCGAGTCCCCCGGGTTACTGTTGGAAGCCGTCGCCAAGGACAAGCCGTAGCATTTAGCACACACGCCGTAGGGGGCTTCACAGGTAAGTACCGAGCGAATACGCACCGATTCTACGCCGTATTTCTTCACTTCTTTGGCTTGTTCCAAGGTAATTAAATCACCTTCTTTAATGATGGTTTTTTCTTCTTCTTTACCGTCGGCCTTTTGTACTTTGACGACCACATTTTCTAACGAAGTGCGACCCAAAATACGTTCATCTAACGGTTCCACCATTTCTTCGCCACTCATTAAGGATTTAACCACAATCCCGTTATGAGTACCGCAGTCTTGTTCCGTAATTACCACGTTGTGGGCTACGTCTACTAAGCGGCGGGTTAAGTACCCAGCGTCGGCCGTTTTCAAAGCCGTATCGGAAAGACCTTTACGTCCACCGTGCGTGGAAATAAAGTATTCAAGGACTGACAACCCTTCGCGGAAGTTAGCGGTAATTGGGTTTTCAATAATTTCACCCTGTCCACCGGTTAATTTTTTCTGCGGTTTAGCCATTAGACCGCGCATACCGGCGAGCTGCCGCACCTGTTGGCGGGAACCGCGCGCGCCGGAATCGGCCATCAAATACACAGAGTTAAAGCGCTGGCCGCTATGTTCCGTATTAGTAGGATCATATTTAGACTCTTCAAACTTTTTCATTTCTGCAAAAAGTTCATTAGCTACGTCGTCAGTGACGCGCGTCCAAATATCAATTACTTTGTTATAACGTTCGCCTTCGGTAATAATACCGGCTTCGGCTTGAGCCTGAATTTTTGCTACTTCAGCTTTGGCTTTTTTGATCATGTCCTTTTTAGCAGAAGGGATGGTCATATCGGCAATAGAGATGGACAACCCAGACATGGTAGCATAATGATACCCCATCTTCATGATGTTGTCTAAGAGTTGTACTGCCGCCGCGCGGCCATACTTTTTGCTCTTGTAGCATTCATCTACTAAAGCACCTAATTCTTTTTTACCAACTGTTTTGTTGATAAATTCCCAGCCTTTGGGCATCGCTTGGTTGAAAATAATACGGCCTACACAGGTAAAATCTTTCCATTGGGCCGGATCGGTTACTGCTTTTCCTTTGGCATCTAATTCCGGGATGGCATTTAGTCCACGCACCTTAATTTTGGCGTGATAGGAAAGTTTCCCATATTCCAACGCTACTAGTGCTTCCTCTTTAGAACCAAAAACAGAGCCCTCTCCAACATCCCCATCTTTAATGGTAGTAATCCAGTTTACCCCTAGTACCATATCATGGGACGGGGCTGCAATCGGTTTACCGGAAGCGGGGGACAAAATGTTATTGGAAGCCAACATGAGCGTGCGCGCTTCCATTTGCGCTTCCAAGGAGAGCGGTACGTGCACAGCCATCTGGTCACCGTCGAAGTCAGCGTTGAACGCCGCACAAGTTAACGGGTGCAACTGAATAGCTTTCCCTTCAATCAGTACCGGTTCAAAGGCTTGAATACCTAAACGGTGCAAGGTAGGAGCACGGTTTAACATCACCGGATGTGCTTGGGTTACTTTTTCCAAAATATCCCAAATTTCAGGGCGCACTTTTTCCAACATTTTCTTGGCGGACTTTAACGTAATCCCATCTTTTTTCATCAGTTCGCCAATGATAAACGGTTTGAAAAGTTCCAAGGCCATTAGTTTGGGTAAACCGCACTGGTGAATTTTCAAGTTCGGGCCAACCACAATGACGGAACGACCGGAATAGTCCACACGTTTACCCAGTAAGTTTTGGCGGAAACGACCGTGTTTGCCTTTAATGCTATCAGACAACGATTTAAGCGGTCTGCCACCGGGGCCAATAAATACTTTGCCACGGGCACCATTTTCAATAAGCGCATCCACCGCTTCTTGCAGCAAACGCTTTTCGTTGTAAATCATCACTTCCGGTGCGCGCAAGGATTCAATGTGTTTCAAACGGTTGTTGCGGTTAATAATACGGCGATACAAATCGTTTAAATCCGAAGCCGCAAAGCGCCCTCCGTCAAGCGGTACTAACGGGCGCAAATCCGGCGGGATGACGGGTAATACACTTAAAATCATCCATTCCGGGCGGTTGCCGCTTTCCTTGAACTCTTCCATCGTTTTAATGCGGCGGACGAGTTTGGTGCGTTCCAATTCGCTTTGTGTGTTTTTAAGTTGTTCGTGCAACGCCGGGATTTCTTTATCAAAATCAATATCTTCTAATAATTTTTTGATAGCCGGAGCCCCAATCCCTACTTGTAAGCGGGTGCCGTGTTTTTTGCGGGCTTCACGCACCTGTGCATCGGAAAGGAGCGTCCCCTTTTTAAAATCCGTGCGGCCGGTTACATTGTCCACACAATCTTCCAGCACTACGTAGGCAGCGTAATAGACCACGCGTTCCAAATCGCTGGTGCGTTGATCGAGCAAAATACCAATGCGGGACGGGTTTTTGCGCAGGAACCACACATGGGCTACCGGCACCGCCAGTTCAATATGCCCCATGCGTTCGCGGCGCACTTTAGATTCGGTTACTTCCACGCCGCAGCGGTCACATTTCAAGCCACGGTATTTGGGCCAGCGGTATTTACCGCAGGCGCATTCAAAATCTTTGGTCGGCCCAAAGATACGTTCGCAGAATAAACCGTCACGCTCCGGTTTTAAGGTGCGGTAGTTAATGGTTTCAGGTTTTTTTACTTCCCCAAAAGACCACGCACTAATTTGTTCCGGGCTAGCGATGCCTAAACGGATGGCATCAAAGTCAAAAAAGTTTAATTCATTATTTTTTTTCACTTTTTTTGTTTGCATGTGTTCCTCTCCCGCCTATTTGGCTTCCTCTGTGTTCTCTGCGGAAGCCGCAGCAGCAGGTTGTTCTTGCGTTTGCTGTTCAGCAGCCGCTTGTTGGCTGTTGTCGTGTTTTTGTAACAAGTCTACGCTTAAGCCCAGAGCCTGTAATTCTTTAATTAATACTTTAAAAGATTCAGGGACCCCCGGGGAGGTAGGCGCTTTGCCTTTTACGATAGATTCGTACATCTTGGTGCGGCCATCAAAATCGTCGGATTTGACGGTTAAGAATTCCTGCAAAGTGTACGTAGCACCGTACCCTTCCATGGCCCATACTTCCATTTCCCCAAAGCGCTGACCGCCGAATTGCGCTTTACCACCTAACGGTTGGCGCGTAATTAAGCTGTAAGGCCCTGTAGAACGGGAGTGTACTTTATCTTCCACCAAGTGAATTAGTTTCATCATGTACATGTAACCAATGGTTACTTTTTCTTCAAACGGTTCACCGGTTCTTCCGTCATAGAGTGTAATGCGGCAGTAATCGTCCGGCAGGTATTTAGCGGCATATTCTGCGCGCTCTTTACCTTTTAAGCCCTTATCATCCAAGATTTTTTCTTTGGCTTTGCGCACTTCATTGACCACTTCTTCTTCGCTTGGACCGTCAAATACAGGGGTAGCTGCATTGTAATGCAAATAGTGTGCCGCCCAACCGAGCATCGTTTCTAATAACTGCCCTACGTTCATACGAGAAGGAATACCTAGCGGAGAAAGCACAATGTCAAGCGGTGTGCCATCCGGTAGGAACGGCATATCTTCTTCCGGCAAGATACGGGCTACCACCCCTTTGTTTCCGTGGCGGCCGGACATCTTGTCCCCTACGTGTAATTTACGTTTGGAAGCAATATACACTTTGACCGATTTATTGACCGTTACCGCCAGTTCATCCCCTTGTTTAGAGAATTCGCTCTCGCGGCGATAATGTTCTTCGGCTTTCTTTTCCAGTAATTTGTAAAGCGCGGTCAAGCGGTCTTCTTCTTTTTTCAAAGCGGCCGCATTTTTAATGGTTTCGCGGGCATTGGCAATGGCGTTTTTGCGTTGTTCTTTGAGCATGGCAATGGTATTGTCACGTTCATCCAGTAGCGCCGCGGCCCGTTTCTTTTCTTCCTCTTTGGTCAATTTTTCTTTGCGTACAAACACGCGGGTCCCCAGGACTTTACCACTGGTTCCGGGCGGTACACGCAAGGAAGCATCCACCACATCATCGGCTTTTTTACCGAAAATTACTTTTAAGAGGCGTTCTTCCGGGGTGAGTTGTTGTTCACCTTTCGGGGTTACTTTACCTACTAAAATATCTCCGGGTTCCACCACCGTAGCTGGGAAAATAATCCCGTCGTTATCCAAGTGGGATAGCGCTTCCGTCCCAATATTGGGGATATCGCGGGTAATTTCTTCGGCACCCAATTTGGTGTTACGGGCATCTACGGTAAATTCGTGCAAGTGTATGGAGGTAAACACGTCATCTTTAATTAACCGGCTGGAAACTAAGATAGCGTCTTCGTAGTTATATCCTTCCCAACACATAAAACCAACCAGCATGTTGCGCCCTAAAGCCAGATAGCCGTTATCCATAGACGGGCCATCGGCAATAACTTGGCGGGCTTTTACATCATCCCCGGTTTTTACAATGGGGTGTTGGTTGATACACGTATCTTGGTTAGAACGTTTAAATTTCAACAGATCGTATATATCACAAGTTCCATCTTTGGCTTCAATTACAATTTGGGAAGCATCGGCAAATTGTACACGTCCTGCACGTTTGGCTACTACAGAAGTACCCGAGTCACGCGCCACATCGTGTTCAATCCCGGTACCCACATAGGGGGATTCCGTCATGTAAAGCGGTACGCCCTGGCGTTGCATGTTACAACCCATGAGCGCACGGTTGGCGTCGTCGTGTTCCAAAAACGGGATAAGCGCGGCGGACACGCTGATTACCTGCAAGGGGGATACGTCCATATAGTCCACTTGCTTAGGGGCAATCATCGGGTAGTCGGCACGCACACGGCAAGCCACCGCATCGGTATCAATTTTACCGTCTTTGGTGGTAGGCGTGTTGGCCTGGGCTACAAATTTATCGTCTTCTGCGTCAGCCGTTAATTCTTCAATTTGATCCGTCACTTTCCCATTTACTACTTTGCGATAGGGGGTTTCAATGAGCCCGTATTTATTTACTTTAGAATAACAAGCTAACGAAGTAATTAACCCAATGTTCGGACCTTCCGGGGTTTCAATCGGGCAGACGCGGCCGTAGTGCGTATAGTGTACGTCGCGCACTTCAAAGCCGGCGCGCTTACGGTTTAACCCACCGGGCCCTAAGGCGGACAAACGGCGTTTGTGCGTTAGTTCCCCTAACGGGTTAATTTGGTCCATAAACTGGGATAATTGAGAAGTACCGAAGAACTTGCGGATGATCGCCTGCACGGGCTGTGCGTTAATCAAAGCACGCGGCGTGGGGGTGGTCAGTTCGCGGTTCATGCGGTCGCGGGCAGTTTTGGCCATTTGATGTAAGCCGATACGGATTTGGTTTTCTAAGAGTTCCCCAATTCCGCGCACACGGCGGTTACCCAAGTGGTCAATATCATCCACTTTAAATACAAATTTATCCCCATACATTTTTTGTGCATCTTCGCCGGCATTTAAAGCCAACAGATACTTAATTGTTACCACTACGTCTTCGGTGGTTAAGGTACGGCGGTTATCTTTGGGGGTGTTATATTTTTTGCATTTGAGCCCTTTAATTAACTCAAATAAGTCAGCAAATTTTTTATTGATTTTATAACGGCCGACAAAACTTAAATCATAGCGGCGCAAGTTATCAAAAATCAAGTTATCCAAGAAACGTTCTGCTTGGGATTGTACCACAAAGTCTTGCCCGCGCATTTTCTTGTAGATTTCCGCTTGTGCTTCTTTGGCGGTGTGGGCGGTGTCTTTACGTTCCAAGGTAGCCAAAATGGCCGGGTCTTCTTGGCGCGGTTTACCGGCAATTACCTTAATGGTTTTTACTTTCTTTTCAATTAAGGTGCGGAACAATTTATCATCAATCGGCAAGGAGGCTTTATCTTCTAAGTTCCACAACACTTCGCCGGTGGCCGGATCATAAATATCGTCGGCGGCATAACGGCCCACCACGCTATCTACGCTAGCAGGTTTCACTTCAATGTCTTCGCATTTGTAGAAAGTTTGGATAATTTGTGCGTTGGTTTCCAAACCGCACGCGCGAAGGAAAGTAGAAGCAGAAACTTTTTTCTTGCGGTCAATACGCACCCACAAGGTATTATTCAAGTCAAAGGAAAATTCAATCCACGCACCGCGATACGGAATAATGCGGGCTACATACAAGCGTTTACCAAAGGTAGACTGTTTTTTCTCTTCGTCTTCTTCAAAAATAATACCCGGGGAGCGGTGCATCTGACTGACGACCACACGTTCCGCACCGTTAAAAATAAAGCAGCCGGCGTCGGTCATCAAAGGTAAATTACAAAGGGTTACTTCTTGCTCCACGCCCACTTTATAGTTTCCGTTTTTTTGTTTTAAATCTAAGCGCATGGTGGCTTTGAGCGGCGCGTCAAAGGTGCTATCGCGCACGGTAGCTTCCGCCGGGGTGGCGTAGCGGGGCGTACTTAAATCGTATTTAATAAATTCTAATTTCATGCTGCCGTCGGGTGCTTCTACGGGGAATACATCTGCAAAGGCAGCTTGTAAACCTTTTAGTTCACGTCTAGACGGGGGAACATCTAACTGTAAGAAATCCTTAAAGGAATTCTTTTGCATGTCCAGCAAATCGGGTAAGGGAAGTTGGTTAGTAATTTTGCCGAAATTTGTTTGTTTTTCAATCATTTCTAGTCTTCCTGCTATATCGGGCGAAGTACGCAACGCACCACGTTTTTCGCCAGTACCTCTAGGGTACGTAATCCCACCCCCCAACGGGGGATGGGATTAAATGAGTCGGTTGGCTTATTTGAGTTCTACGGTGCCGCCGGCTTCGGTGATTTTCTTTTTGAGTTCTTCAGCTTCGGCTTTGGCAACGTTTTCTTTTACCGCTTTGGGGGCGCCTTCCACCAAGTCTTTGGCTTCTTTTAAGCCCAAGCCGGTGATTTCGCGCACTACTTTAATGACGCCGATTTTTTTAGCAGCGTCTACAGCGGTCAACACGACGTTGAATTCGTCTTTTTCTTCAGCGGCAGCGGCACCAGCGGGAGCGGCAGCAGCGGCAACAGCTACGGCCGGGGCAGCAGCTTTTACGCCGAATTTTTCTTCAATCGCTTTCACGAGTTCAGAAAGTTCTAACACGGTCAGTTCAGCGATCGCGTTTACTAATTCATCTTTGGTCATTTTAGCCATTTTTATTTTTTCCTTTTGTTTCTATAGAGTAGCGGCCTTCTGCTTAACCCAGTTAAGCCCGTACCTTTATCCCGTTAGGGGCTACTACCGCACATGGCGGGTTTAGATTTTACCGATTTTCAGTTGGCTATTAAAGCCAACTGAAAACCTGACGCGTTATTTCTGCTTGTCTTCCAAAGCTTTGATAACGTAGGCAAAATCCCGGATCGGAGCTTGCAACACTTGCGCGGATTGGGCAACTGCGTTGTACAACGCACCGGCCAATTTGGACAAGTTTTCCTCTTTCGTACCAATGGTAGCGAGTTGTTTTACTTGTGCCTCATCGTACCAGACCCCTTCACTATAGCAAGCACGCAGCTTCAAAGCCGCATTTTTCTTCTGAAAATCTACCAACGCTTTGGCCACGGCGGCAATATCGCCACCGACGGCGATGGCGGTCGGCCCTTGGAAGAGCTTCGCGTCCGCGCCTTCAATTTTGGCCTGGCTGATAGCATGTTCTACGATGGCATTGCGTTCCACGCGGAACTTGGCCCCGGTGGGGGCTAAGGTAGCGCGCAAGTCGGCCATATCCACGAACTTCAAGCCTTGATAGGCGGTGAAGAACAAGGTGCCCGTAGTTTTAATTTCAGAAGCTAAGTCTTGCGACTTTTGTTTCTTTTGGTCTTTTGTCAGGTTCATTTTATTTGCCTGTTTTTAAGCGGAACCGGCGCTGTTTTTTGCCTCAAAAAAGACAGAGAAAACGAACGCCACAAACTCCCTTCCGGTTGATTTCTCGTCGGAGGAGTTATGGTTCTCGCAAAAAATTCGTAACTTCAACTAATACTATTGTACCAGTTTTATCCGCCAATTGCAACTATTTTGCAACGTATTATCCGCGGAATATGTTTATATTATAACAAAAAAGCATTCGACAACACAATTGTTATTTTATCACAATTGCAATATTGCCTTGCAGAAAATTACTTTATTCCCACCGACCACTACTCTTTAAAGAATCACAAATATATTCGTACTCTGTCATTGCTGTATGACACCCCTGCATCCATTCCCCAGTTGTGCTTCTAACAATACCCAAACTATAGAGCACTTCTTCATCGTTCATACGAAGTATCTCATTGGATGTATTATTTGCTGCATTAAAGACATACAAAAACCCATTATGCGTACAGATAGGCGCCTCCTCTAGGCACGTCATATTTTCGAAAGGATCTACATCTGGGTGTACTTTTTTCCACGTTGAGGAACCTGTGACGAAAGGTTCCACCCCACTCTCTATATTTTTGTCTTCTCCCGCTAAATACCACAAGTCCACGGCTCGTTGTGCTTGTTCAATAACACTTAGTGCTTCTGCCAGCCGTGCTTTTTCTACCGCCTTTTGATACTGTGGTAACGCCACTGCCACCAATATGCCAATAATCAGCACCACAACCAGTAGCTCAATAAGGGTAAAGCCCTGTTGCCTATTGTCATCCTGAACTTGGTTCAGGATCTCCTCCGCTTTTGACAACGATTGATTAAGGTGGAGATGCTGAAACGAGTTCAGCATGACAGTTTTTTGTATATTTCCATTTTCTCTTTTCATTTTTCTTCTCGCTTTATACATGTTGACCATCCGGCCAACCTCGTGGTATAAAAATACGGCTCTTATACCAAGCCGCAAGAAGAATAGGTAGCTCCATATAATAGCCGTGGCCTGCCGTAAAAACGGCAAACACTCGGCACAGTCCTCGCAAGGGATCAGCTTGCAAAAACTGTGCCTATATAACGACTATTACTTGGTTTCTTCTTGCGGGCCGCCCGTCGTAAAACGGGCAGATACCTGCTATCCAACAACAGTATCAAATTGTCGCGCTAAACAACTGCTCTAAACTACGCCCTATTGTAGCAAAATCTTATTTAGAGATACAAGACTCAATAACAATCTGCCCCCATTTGACATTCATTCTCTACAAAATGTTCGGTTAACGTCTGGGTAGGCGTTTGTTTAAGTGCACGAAAAATACCTTGCATAATGGGAATATTTAAGCTACCCAACTGGCGGGAGACGCGCCCCATAAATACTTTCCCTGCCGGCCCTTTAAATACACGGTAAACAATATAATTGACCGTACCGTCTTTGTTGGAGCGTAAAAACGAAATCATTCCGTCCTCTTCATTGATTGGATCATACGTTTGCAATTTAAAACTGGTACCGTGATAAAGGGCCTTCATAAATGTCAGTATATCTTGAGGAGTTCTTGTTTCAGTAAACTTACGGACAGAAATACGTTGTTCGGCCCGGCCATTGACATAGGCATTCATAAAACCAGGGAGTTCTCCCGTCAATACCCCTGCTGTATCAAAGACGTAAGCATCTCCCAGCAAATAAATTTTGCGCCAATCCTTGTTACTGCGCGTAATTACTAATGGTTTTTTTTCCTGAGCTGCTTTTTGTAAATAAGATTGCGTATATATATCATGGATTTGGCAATCTTGCTTCTTTAAACTACGTTGCAGTGCTTGATCTACCTGCTGCTCATTAAATTGAGCATGCGCTGCTGTGAATAAGCCTACTACAAAACATACAGACCATAAAAGTTTTTTCATAACCTTCTCCCTACTTTTTATTATTAGTATAGGGAAAATGTTGTTTTTTTCCATAGGTTTTTAGACCTAACTTTATAGTAGGCCCTTTTTAACATAGACCTATAATAGACAAAATTTACAGTCTGGTGATTACAACGTAAGCTCTGCAAAAACGAAGTAACAAAAAGATACAAGGTATTCGCAAACCCCACATAGAGTACAAACTAATTTTCCATAGTTCTAGGCACAAACGAGGGAGGTATACTGGCGGCACCCGCCCGAGCGTATCCTTTGAAGAAAAACCCCTTGCTTCTAGGCGTGAGGTTGCGAAGTATACTGTGCGTAAAATCCTTCAAACTAATTTTCCATAGTTCTAGGCGCGAACGAGGGAGGTATACCGGCAGAACGCGCCAAAGCGTGCCCTTTGAAGAAAAACCCCTTGCTTCTAGGCGTGAGGTTGCGAAGTATACTGTGCGCAGCGGCGCGGTAGCGCCGAAGTATTCGAGCAACCGAACAACAACGAAGCAAGGGGTTTTACGAAAAAGGAAAGAGGTCTTAATGAGAGCGACACCGATCTACTCTCTCAGCACCGAATTGGGTGCCAATACCATCGACCCTGACAAGCTTAACTGCCGTGTTCGGAATGGGAACGGGTGTGACCTTGTCGGAATTAATATCACTCTCATTAAGACCTCTTATTATAAAAGAACAAATGTGTGAAAGGATTTGTTACATCTCAACTCCTCCTTTCCCGTTGGAACCCTGCTCCGCGCTTACTAGGCGCCTCATCGCATCACTTCCAACGTCAGATAACTTAGAAAAGCACAAGTTTTTAACTTACTTATTCTCATCTATAGGATTAAAGAATACGGCCAAGCCTCACGACCTATTAGTACAGATTAGCTGAACACATTACTGTGCTTACACACTCTGCCTATCAACGCAGTAGTCTTCTGCGGGTCTTCTGGGTAGTTAATCTACCAGGGAAACCTTATCTTGAGGCGGGTTTCACGCTTATATGCTTTCAGCGTTTATCCCTACCGAACACCGCTAATCAGCTATGCTTGTTTACAAACAACTGATATACAGGAGGTTCGTTCATCCAGGCCCTCTCGTACTATGGACAACTCCTCTCAAGTTTCCTGCGCATACAACAGATAGAGACCGTACTGTCTCACGACGTACTGAACCCAGCTCACGTACCACTTTAATGGGCGAACAGCCCAACCCTTCCCACCTGCTTCAGCGGGAGGATGTGATGAGCCGACATCGAGGTGCCAAACCGAGCCGTCGATGTGAACTCTTGGGCCCGATCAGCCTGTTATCCCCAGGGTAGCTTTTGTCCGTTGAGCGATGGCCCTCCCACGAGGGACCACCGGATCACTAAGTCCTGCTTTCGCACCTGTTCGGGCCGTCGTCCTCACAGTCAAGCTCCTTTCTACCTTTGCGCTCAATGGCCGATTTCTATACGGCCTGAAGGAACCTTAGAACGCCTCCGTTACTCTTTAGGAGGCGACCGCCCCAGTCAAACTGCCCACCTGCCACTGTCCCCAACCCGGATTCACGGGTAATAGGTTAGAACCACAATCCACAAAAGCTGGTATTTCACTGTTGCCTCCACACCCCCCGCAAGGAATGTATCAAAGGCTCCCAGCTATACTACGTATTGAAGACCGTAATCCAATAACAAGCTACAGTAAAGCTCCATAGGGTCTTTTCGTCTTGTTGCATGCATCAAGCGTCTTCACTTGAACCACAATTTCGCCGAGCCCATCGTCGAGACAGCGGCTTCTTTGTTATGCCATTCGTGCAGGTCGGAACTTACCCGACAAGGAATTTCGCTACCTTAGGACCGTTATAGTTACGGCCGACATTCACCAGGGCTTCAGATCGAAGCTTCGCATTGCTGCTAACCTCTCCCATTGACCTTTTGGCATTGGTCACGTGTCACTCCATATACATCATCTTACGATTTGGCATAGAGCTGTGTTTTTGTTAAACAGTCGCACCGGCCTTGTTATTGCAACCGCCCGAAGCTCCGGGAGTAAATCCCTTCACCAGGAGCGGCACCCCTTATTCCGAAGTTACGGGGCTAATTTGCCGAGTTCCTTAACGTTGGTTTCTCTCGCGCACCTTAGGCTTCTCGCCTCACCTACCTGTGTCGGTTTAGGTACGGACACCCTGTCATCATCGTTTAGGAGCTTTTCTCGTCAGCGGAGCATCAGTGAATTCGTCGTTCCGAAGAACAACTACCTTACGCCTCTGGGGCATGTGATTCC
>JAZUNI010000003.1:0-1968 GCA_045604045.1 Elusimicrobiaceae bacterium
CCCCAAAATCGGCCACGTTTACCGCTTCCAAGATAGGTTCAATGGACAATTCCCCGCCGTCTGCTTGAAAGTTTGTTTTACCGTCAAATTTAATCGCATTTGCACCTTCGCCAATTGT
Source organism: Elusimicrobiaceae bacterium (assembly GCA_045604045.1). Classification (GTDB taxonomy): domain Bacteria; phylum Elusimicrobiota; class Elusimicrobia; order Elusimicrobiales; family Elusimicrobiaceae; genus Avelusimicrobium. The sequence goes on from JAZUNI010000003.1 coordinate 119, forward strand.
ATAATCAGCTAATCCAAAAGGAATTTTCATTATTTTATCCTCCTTAAAGTTACTTTAAAATTAGAAGACCATTCCATAACCTTTCCATTCTTTCCGATTGGCACGGCGTCTGAAGTGGATTCTATGAAATAAATAAAATATTCTTCCCCTCTATGATTCGTGTAGGTTATTTGTCTACGCTTATTTAATAGAGTGATTGTATCTAAACTTACTTTTTCTGCTAAATCAAAACTTGAAGATCGAATCCAGACCATATAATAGGGAAAACGTAAATCGTCCTCATATTTGGAAGGCGGCTCGGAAGCTTCAAGGTAAACCGTCCCGGTATTATCCTCGGCTTCATAATAATTTTCGCTCCAAATTAATTCCGGGTACGCGGTTTCCATTATGCTTACTAACAACCCTTCAACCATTGGACCCTTACCCCCTTAAAGTTTGTTCCATGATTCTATTTAACATGTTGTCATAATCGGCTTTGGTAGCTTTTACGGCGTTGTCTAAGTACTTACGTCCCGCCGGGTAGCCCCGCCATGATTTACCGCGCGTTATAACCCCTCTACCATTTGAATAGTAATTAGGAAATTTAGCGCCGCGGCTATATTTTGGAAAGGATCCCGCTCTATACGGTTCTTCATGCCGCCTTAATGCATATACTAAGTTTGTTCCAACTTCTCCGCTTATATCATCGCCGGTTATTTTAACGCCTGAAAAGTGAATACTTGCGGCTAAGTCCCCTTCATCTTCAGGGGATAAAGCCTTTCCGCCTTCTTCTAACAGTAAACCGTACTTTGTGAATTCTACCTTTGCCACTCGGAAAAAGGCTTCTTTCATCCCGTCCAATTTACTGATAAAATCTTCTAAGCCTTCCCATTCCAGGTCAAAAAAATCAGCCACAATATACCGTCCTGAAGTAAATGAAATTACCGGCAAAATTTGTTGATTCTTCAACGGTTAAGACTTGGCCTTCATGCCATTGGCCAAATGAATCCAATGCCTTGATAGTAGACCCCATGGCGGCGTTAATTTCAGGCGGAAGATCCACCTCCATGGTACTTTCCCTAACTTCGCCTTCCGTTGTCCTTACCATTCTAGTGGTAAAGCTTACCCGCGCTATTGTTTCAAATGGAATGCGCGGGTATTTCCCCTGCCTATCAGGTTTTTGGCTTTTATCCACAATTTCCACAATTGCTTTGTTATTCATTGGTGGTTTCATATTAACCGCCCTATCATTGCTTCATTCCGCGGATCTCCTAATAGGTTAAGGATATCCGGGGATAAAGCCGCGTTATTAGAAAAGTTAATACTTACACCCTTAGTAGAAGCACTTTGTACCCCATGACGTTTTAACTTCGCGTATTCTTCCCGCTCCGCTTCAATCATAAAAAGAACCTGTAAAGCCGATACACGGGCCGATATTTTAGAAGCGGGGTAAATGTCCAATAGCAATTCATTGGCCAAAAAAATTAAGGCCCCGCGGTCCTTTTCATCTAAATCAAGATAGGCGGAAGTCATGGAAGAAGGAAGTTTTTCGATATACTCAATTACTTCCAATTCCGTGGCCATTTCCATTATTCTTGGCCTTCTTCTTCGCCTTCTTCTGTAATAGCTTCAATTTCCAATAGGCGTTCAATTTGTTCTTTTTTCAGGCTTTCCAATTCTTCGCCCGGTTCGATTCGTTTATCACCGTCAATAATTACCGCTTTAGCAAAATAAGTTTTTTTCTTATTGTTATTGTTGTTGTTATTAGCCATGTTTTATTCCCTCACTTTTCTAAATTTTTATGAAAAATAAAGCCTGAATAAACAGGCTTTTTATACGTCCATCCAAACAATTCCGTTAACGTCTTCAAT
>JAZUNI010000004.1:0-1573 GCA_045604045.1 Elusimicrobiaceae bacterium
AAACGTGGTTTATTATGCCAACTATCTTAAATTTTTTGAAGAAGCCCGTACGTTATATATGGCCGAAAAAGGTTTTTCCGTTCCGGCCCTGATGCAGGAAGGAAAATATTTTGTGGTAGCCCGGCAGGAAGTGGAATACAAATATCCCGTACGCTACGCAGACGTCATTAACGTGGATACAAAAGTAGCGGAAATTTCCGACATTAAAATTGTGTTTGAAAATACCATTACCAATCAAAACGGCCGTTTGTGCACCAAGGGAAAAACTACGTTAGTGTGCGTAGATAAAAACGGCGTGCCCTGCCCGATGGGAGCCGTTGCCAAAGCCGCTTTTACTCCTGTAGTGTAAAACAGCAAAACTATTTTTCTACTGCATAAAAATCCCCCGGTCTTAAACCGGGGGAAACGGGTACAAATCAGCGTTAGAAAGTCAGTTCGTGGAACGTTTCCTGCGGCACTTCATCCATATCCGTTACGGTATATTTTACCTTGCTAAAATCAATTTTTGTTAAATCAATTTTACGGATGGCCGAGTTATACATGGTGCGGTAGTAAAATGTCGGATGCGTTACGTCGGACACAGCCGTCCACTGCGTAGCGCTGGGCATATCCGGGATTTGCTGTCCGGGTGCATATTCGGCCCCTACAGGAATATCAAAGTTGTTCAAAATATGAAATGCCTGCGTAACAGCGGCGTATTTATCCGCCGGAACGGGTGCGGTTTGCACATAGAAAAACGCACGCACGAGCCGGGCAGGCGGCGTTAAATCACCGGGCAACCCCATTAAATTTGTACCGCCGCCATACGAGAATAAATGGACATCTCCCATGGTTTTATCGGGTGTTTCGCCGCCGGAGAGGTGGATATAATTATTTAAGTTAGCCTGGTGCCACGGGAATGAGGGAGAGTTGGTAAACACACGCAAATTATTTTCATATACATGCCGTTTTCCCCCGTCGGTAATTTCCAACACAACACTCCGGCCGGTCGCATCACTGATGCGCCAATGCCCGGTAGCATACTTCCCATTTTTATCCGGTTGCCCGATAGGGAAAATTTCAATTTTCTCAAGCCCCTTTCACGCCTCATCCACCGTGGCAAAATTGGTCAGCATATACCGCACTAATTCCCCGTCGCTGACGGATTTTGTACGGCGGCTGGGGTTAAAAGGCGTTAGGCTGCCTACATTGGCAAAATAAAAAATTCCCACGTTTAGCCCTTTTTCGTTTACGCCCTCGGTTACAAACGGAGCTTCCACGGTGCTGGCCCCGACGGCCCCGTATTTATTGTGCCACACATGCCCGTTTTGACCGTGCGGCGTAAGCGCGGTATTTTTCATGCCGCGCGGCATAATGACTAATTTGCTGTTTAAATTGCCGCCTTTCCATTCAATAGTGCGGGCAAGCAGTTTTGTTCCGTCGGCAGCGTTGATGGCAATACCCGTACAGGCATTGACGGGAGTTCCCACACAAGCCACTAATAAAGCGACCAAAGTAAAGCTGACTAATTTTTTCATTTCACTTCCTCCTTATAATAAGATATTCCATTGAAACAAATTTCACCTCTCCGCAC
>JAZUNI010000005.1:0-10095 GCA_045604045.1 Elusimicrobiaceae bacterium
TACATTATATTCAAAAAATATTTTTTTTGACATAATAAACATATTGCATGCATGTAATGTATATCCTTGTGCAAATTGATTTACATAAAATTTATAATCTGGCCATTTTTCATTGAGAATGTTTATAAAAATATCCCATATATAACGTATGGATCCTGGAATATGATTAAGATAGTGATCCTTAATGGATCGATTGAGTGAAGCATATTTCCGAACATCATAAGGTTTAAGTATATAACAATCTGAGGTCCCATCAAGGGTTTGTTTTATATTTTGGACAGTTAAGTTATCTACCACATGACCCAAGGTCCCTACCCTGTACATGGACATCCCAGGATGCCACGAAATTGCATTTTGTGAAATTTTTTGATTACCAAATACAAAGTGCCTCCTGTAATGCATAAAGCCAACATAATCTGGATTCCCAATTGCTTTGTAGTGTTTCCATACCCAATATTGAGCGGTCAGTTCATTATATTTAGGGTTTTCTTTAGATATGTTATCCCCGATATTATCTCTCAACATCCCCTTGAATTTCCGATCAGATAGTGCGCACCCAGTTTGGATGGATGAGACTATTTTGTTGTTAACCAGAGGGTGTTTTTCGTGATATGAAACGAAGATACGGATTGTTGTCATCTTTAATGCTTACGTTTTGCCCAAATTTTAAATTTTAACATTCCTAAAACGTGCATATAATAACCGTGATCTTGTTTGAAAATCCATATTGGACATACCCCTTTCAAAAGTTCTTTACGGGGACATTTTTTTATAAACTCAACCAGCATATAAAAAGGCATATTGTGACCTTGAAAGTAGTTCTTAAATACGTCCCGCGGGCTAATAAATGGACCATAACCATTGCATAGTTCTTGATGCATCAGTATTCTTCGGGCTTCCATACGCAAATTGATGTCTTTTACAGAATCAAAACTTGCCAATATCCCTACTGGGAAAGACAGACCTTTAGTGCGGATATGTACCAAACGTTTTGCATCTTTTGTGGAAGTACGATCAAAGCTGTAATTTTTAATATCACGTACAACGATGTTAGAAAGTTGTTTGACCACGGTTTGGCTGGGGATAAAAATTTTTCCTTTTTCATTGACTATTTTACATGCTATACACACATGTGGCAAAATAGTAGGAATATCAGCCATGGCATAAGTCATAACATCTTCCGTTAAATATTTAGTTTTATAAATACAAGAGGGTGTGAAGGTGGATTGCGCCAGCGCAAAAGCTGTTTTGTTTGTATTATAGTCGCAGTTATATTCTGTGCAAGCCATAATGAGGTCATAATCCTGCTTCATCGCCTTTTCTATTTCTGACCAGGCGGTAAAATCTATTTCATCATTATCACACAAAATCCAAAAATATTTTTTACCGGCCAGTTCCATTGCTCGGCATAAGTTACCGGCCAGCCCAATGTTGCGATTGTTTTTAATATGTTTAATAGTCGGGTATTGTTGGGAAAGTTTGGCCAATAATTCTGCCGTACCATCATTAGAATTATTATCCACTACTTTAATATCTACATCCTTGAGTGGGCTTTTTGATGCTACCAGGCTTTGCAACATATTTTGCAAGTAATCTTTGCGGTTATAGGTAATAATATATACATCCAATATATCGTTTAACATATTCTTCCTCTCCTTTTTTTAATAGTAATGATGATAGACATGACACGCATGTTCGTCTTTCATAATAGTCTTCAAAATATGTCTTTTATGTCTATATCTGTCACGCTGATTTTTGATAATTTGTATGGGTAAGATACGATACAACACATTCAAAACATAGTAAAAAAATAAGATTTTATTCTTTGACACTATGTAGGGCAACTTGTGGCATATATCTTGGACCATATAAAGACCTTTGTAATCCGAAGCATATGCTAACAATCCCTCGTAAAAAGGAGTTTGCCGGGCCACATGCCACCACTGTGCACAACCGTAGGCCCCAGGCGTTACCCAAGGGCGCTCCCACACACCGGCATAATGCATAATTACCGGGTTCTCCAATGCTTTCTCCCAGATTTTTGGTTCATCACAATTTCCTTTCATATACACTGGCCCCATACAATTATACACAGCATCCAGTTCAAGGATCGTATCCTTGAACGCAACATTCAATGCTTCTTGATCAGGGGTAAGATTATATTTTGAGGTATACCACAAAAAATCTTGCTTAAGTTGTAATTCGGATTTATCTTCTCTCCATTTTTTCAGATTACAGAGCATTACCCCTGTATTGAAACGCTTGTTAGGAAATCTTTCCTTATCAGCTATTGTATAGTTATAATGAGCCTTGACAAATGGGTCAACCACACACGCCATATGATAATTAGTCATATCGGTTTTCCACAAGGTTCGCAAGGATTGAAGAACCAGCACATCGGAATCCAGAAAAATAATCCTGTCAAATTCGGGACACAAACTAGCCAAACGCAGCCTGTAATTGGAGGCTTCGTAACACTCGTTTTTATTTCTATAATCCAAAAAATCTTTTACTTCAATTTTCCTAAATTCAATATTGCATTTCTTAATTTCAGCTAATTGTTTTATCAATTCTTGCTTATACTCAGGGATATCCTTATGAATAATGACAATATTAAACTGATCTTCGGGGTTGGCATACTTCAAAATAGAGGCAATGGCCACCCCTGTAATGTACGCATATTCATTACTACAGTTAAAACCTATATTAATCACGTTGTCGGTTCGCATAATCACTCCTATACTGTTTGAGCAGCTTGTTGCCCACTTTCAAAAGCTTGGTGCGTCCAATAATATTCCCATTTTCCAAAACGGCCAATTGATTCAATATTTTGTTGGGCCAAATAATCTAATACAATTTGGCGGTTTTGATAAATATCCTTATCAAAAGTGATATTTGCATATTTTTCAAAACGTATATCTTGCACGACAATTTCTTCCGGCTTAAAAAGCCCCATACCGGAAAGTTTGTCTATTGTATTTTTGAGCACTTCTTCCTTAGCAGGTATTTTGGCTTTACAATCAAAGAAAATTTCCGCTTGCAAAGAACTACATCCTGACGGCACATTATCGGGCGATTTCATACTCGGTGAATATACACGCGCGGGCAGAATATCCTCATCATAAATATAAAACCACAAGTGCTTTGCTACATCCGGGCGTTTAAACCCAAGCGATACCATATAACCACACGTATTATGCAGCGCTGCGGCGGCTCTTTTTACTTCTTCCGGCATCCCTTTAACAATATGTGCCATTTCTGGTAGTGGTATGCTGGAAATCAGCCGAGTATATGCAATGCTGCTGCCGTCAGCAAAAGTAACAGTTTGGGCTTGCGGGTCAATTTGAGTGACTTTTTTGTTAAACCGAATATCTAATCCCTCACGGCAGGTGTTCAAAATGGAACGGAAACCACCCTTTTTAGGGTAGCTCATATATTTAGTATAGTAGAAGTTCCTTTTTTGTTCCTTAAAAGCTCCCGCTAATACTTGTTTTAAATCCGGTGCATGCATGCGGTTGCCCACCCATTTAGTTTCAAGTCGTCGAGGTTCTAATCCCCAGTATTTACGGGTATAGCGAAACGGAAAATTCTCTGCAAAGTAATTACCATACTGCACACGCAGCCATTCTTCGTAGTTTTTGATGTCTGTAACTTCTTTATGCGGACGTTTAATAAAACCCGCAATAATTTTTACTTTCTCTCTGAGCGGAAGAGGTGCCAAGTTGTTTTGAGCTGGATGCTTGAGCCAATAACCTTGGTAGTAATTGCTAGATATAGAAGGATGCTGATAAAGAGCAGAAGATTGTTCAAAAATGCCTTTGATATAAGGATCATCCGTAAAGGTAAAGTGTACAAATTTGTCAAAACGAAAGCCGTCAATAGTAAAATTGCCGCACAACCCTCCCCAGTCATTATCTTTTTCATAAATGACGCAAGAATGGTTTGCTTTTTTAAGATGATAGCCGGCCGAGAGGCCGGCTATCCCTGAACCTAAAATTACCGTGTCCACAAATATCCTTTATCCATGTGTGCTTGAATTTGCTTTTGGCAGAACGCAAACATATCATCGTTATGTAAAGCTTCTTTGTACCAGTCAACGGTAAATTCAATAGCTTCGTGGAGATTAAGCATTGCTTTCCATTGAAGCATACGGTACGCTTTTGTTACGTCTAAGCTGAGCAGGGTGTTTTCATGTACCATTTCAGCGCCGGATACATCCACTACTTTGCCTTTTCCGTAGTATTTCACCAAATATTCTACTACTTCCCATACGGTTTTATTACATTCAATAGACGGGCCGAAGTTAAAGCCTTGAGCATAACCGACCGGATCCTCCATTAGTTTTTGTCCTACCCGTAAATAGCCGGAAAGAGGTTCTAATACGTGTTCCCATGGACGAGTTGCATGTGGACTGCGGATTTCAATATCCTTGCCTTCTTCTATAAAGCGAATACAATCTGGAATAAGACGATTGTCACTCCAATCTCCTCCGCCAATTACATTTCCGGCCCGCACGGAAGCAACGGCCTTGCCGTGTTTGGCATAATCCTTGGGATTAAAATAGGAATTGCGGTAAGAGGCAATCATTAGTTCCGTGCAGCCTTTAGAAGAAGAATAGGGATCGTATCCGCCCATACGGTCTGTTTCTTTATATCCCCAAATTTGCTCCACATTTTCGTAGCATTTATCAGAAGTGATCATGATGACCGTTTTAATGAAATCAAATTTTCGCACGGACTCTAATAAATTTAATGAACCCATCAAATTAGTTTCATAGGTATATTTAGGGTTTTGATAAGAGGTACGTACCAGGGCTTGTGCGGCCAGGTGAAAAATAATTTCCGGTTTGTATTTGGCAATAACTTCTTCCAGTCGGGAACTATCGCGCATATCTCCGCGTTCATCAGCAAATAAATGATCTTTTAAGTGAGACGCGCAGTAGTTGCTGCGATTAGAATAAGGATCCAGCGCATAGCCCACTACTTTGGCGCCCAAAGAAGTTAACCAAATAGAGAGCCAACTGCCTTTAAAACCGGTATGGCCCGTCACCAACACTGTTTTTCTACGATATACATCATCAAATGCTTTCATTTTTTAGATACTCCTTCCACCAATTGATAGTTTGTTGTAATCCTTCTTCTAAAGTGTATTTGGGCTTCCAGCCAAGAGAAAGCAGTTTGGCATTGTTTCCCACAACTACTTCATCTCCAAATGCGGCGGGTATAGCCCCCCAAAGAATTTTTCCCTTAAAATTGGTCAGTTGTGCTATGGTATTTACAATATATCGTAGTTGTACGGGGTTGCTGGAACAAATATTTACAGCCCCTTCCACATCGCTTTCATATGCAGTGACAATGCCCCGAGCGGTATCTTCTACGTGTAAGTAATCTTGAAATTTTAAACAATCACTAACTTTTACATCTTCGCCTTTCAGACAAGATAGAATAACGGAGGGCATTAAGCGCTGTGGTTTTTCATGGGGGCCATATAAGTTAAAAATGCGTGGCCATTTAAAAGAAATATGGTTTTGTTTGCAAAATATTTTTGCTATATGATAGACAGCGTTTTTTCCATTACCATACATAGTGCCGGGATCTGTTGGCGTTTTATCTTCCGTAAAATAACCGTATTTGTATTCATATTCAGATATAGTTCCTGCACATAAGAAGCGTTTACCACCGTTTTCTTTAAAACTTTTTAACAAACTTAGCGTTGCTATTACCCAGTCTAAATTTAGGTCAGATCCATGGCATCCTTTACCCACATACCAGGCTAGGTGAATTAGATTTTCAAAGTGATGTTTAGTTAAAAACGTATTTACAGCTGCCGCATCTAATAGGCTCATTTCATATTGGAAAAGCCCTGCTTGTTCGGGAGCGAAAGGAGGGTATACTAAGGAGTGAACTTCATAGCCTTTCTCTAGCAGCAAATTTACCACTTGGCTACCAATAAAGCCCGTACCGCCTGTAATTAGAACACGTTTGTCCATAACTTAATCCCACACTTTCCAGGGCGCTTTGCGTTGTTCCCACAAAGCATTTAGATCCATTTTATCTTTCAATGTATCCATAGGATGCCAGAAGCCCGTATGTTTGTAGGCATTTAATTGCCCAACTTTGGCTAGATTCTGTAAAGGTTCCCGTTCCCAAATCACTTGTTCTCCATCTGGGATATAATCAAATACCTCGGGCTGACATACAAAGAAACCCCCGTTTACCCAAGCACCGTCACCAACTGGCTTTTCTTGAAAGCGGGTAATTTGTCCATCTTCTTGGATATTTAAGGCGCCAAAGCGGCCGGAGGGTTGTACCGCTGTTAGGGTGGCTAGTTTTCCAGATTGTTCGTGACACTGTAAAAGTTTTTTAATATTTACGTCGGAAACGCCATCCCCATAGGTAAGCATAAAAGGATTTTTGCCAATGTAGTGACGGGCTTGCTTGATACGGCTACCTGTCATTGCATTGCGGCCGGTATAAATCATAGTTACTTTCCAGGGTTCTGCGGAAGTGCGGTGGATGTCGATTTCATTGTTTGCAAAGTTAATTGTTACGTCGGAGTTGTTTGTATAGTAATTGAGAAAATATTCTTTGATAACTTCGCTTTTATATCCGCATAAAATAATAAAATCTGTAAGTCCATAGTGGGTATATAACTTCATAATGTGCCAAATGATTGGATATCCACCAATCTCCACCATAGGTTTGGGGCGCAAGGAAGTTTCCTCACCCAAACGAGTCCCTAATCCACCAGCTAAAAGCAAGACTTTCATGCTATTTCTCCTTTGTAACGTAAATAGTATATGTCCTTATTTTAGCAAACATAGGGTGTTGCGTCAAACTTACGAGTAGTATTTGTTTACCGCTTTTAATACCATTTGAGGTGTAATACTTGCTAAACATTGTTTTTCGAGTGGGTAGCCTAGGGCGCAACTGCTCATCCAATGTTTGGTAATGTTCATACATCCGCCACAAAAAGGAGCGGCAATATTCGTGTTGCGGGAATAGCCAAAATACTTGACCGGAGTAGGCCCAAATAAAACTACGCTATTTGTCGGTGTTAAATGGGCGATATGCACCATGCCGCTTTCACCATCGACGTGTAAAAGCGCTCCAGCCAGTACGTAGGGTAGGTCGGCCACGGAAGTTTTGCCCACTAATGAAATATCAACAAAGTCAAAAATGTGGCTTTTTTCCCCCCCTAATTGCACAATAGATACCTCCGGGTGTGCGGCTTTGAATAGGTGGGCAAATTCGCGCCAGTGGCTTTCGGGCCAGCAGCGGGTGGGATGCCCGTGGGAAGTATCCGTATTGGTGTTAATTCCGTCGTGGATAGTAATGTACCTTTTACCGGCCAATCCCAATTTGTTAAGGACCTCGGCGGATTTGTCCGGGGATAAAGCAAGCGGAGCCTCATCATTTTGGTCAATATCTAGTCCCGTAAACCATCCTTGGTTTGCTACGCGGCCTCCCCCATTTTCTACGCTAATGGCGGCCAGTTGCCCGTCAAAATAGGGGGTATAGGTGGCAAATGGCTTAAAACAGGCTTGTACGGATAGCCCTCTCTCAAAAGCAGGCATAAATTGCGGGGCTAATTGTTCCAGGCGCTGGCGGCTATAATGTTCAAACATTAAAAAATGACAGCCCGCAATAACAAGATCAAAATTTTCGGGCAGGTATTTTGTTGATACAAACCCATCTATGAGCCCATCCGAAAAAACCATCTCCACAACGTTTTTGTGGTCATAAGCAAAAAAGAGCTGAGCTTGAGGTAATACTTCGCGTAATTTTTTGACAAGTACACGTGCCATCACTACGTCCCCAATTCCCCCTTTAATGTGAACGAGTACTTTTAAGGTCCCGGTAGGAGGCGTTGCTTTTTGAAATAAGCGTTTTAGATGAAGTTTGGTGCGTTTACGCCATAAACTAAGTTGCATGGCTCCCCGCACCAGGGAGCTATCCTGTGCGGCTGCTTCCACCAGTGCTCCGGCCCGAAGCCCCGCTAGCTTAAAAGAATCCAAATTTTTGGTCATATTTTCCCACCCTTCTTTTTATGTTATAATTGTAACATATAAAGAGGAATCTGCGGAGGAATTATGAAGCCATACGCCCTATTTTTTGCTACTAACCGTCGTTTTCTGTTCGCTTTAGCCGTGTTACTGATGAGCTTGAAGGACAAATCCCCTAAAGTGTTGGAAAAGGCCGATATTTTAGTGTACCATCAAGGACTTACCGAAAAAGACCAATCTTTTTTAAACCGCATTTTGCCCTGCCAATTTACCGAATATAAATTTGCGGTAGAAACCGATTTTGAGAATATCAATTTTAAGCACTTTACCCAGTTAACCTTCGCTCGCTATGAAATTTTTGATTTGCTTACGAAATACGAAAAAGTGCTGTATATGGACGTAGATATGATGATTGGCGGGGAGCTATTAACCATTTTTGAAAACTACGCCAAAAACGGCGGAGTAGCCATGTGTAAAGATACGCAAAAAGGGCTTACACTGATCACCAAGAACTTCAAGGAACCGCTCCCGCAATACGATATGACGGTTCCTTGTTATAACGCCGGTATGACGTTATTTGCCCGCCCGATGAACAACCGGGAAAATTTGCGCATGTGGTGCTACCACAAAACGGCAGAGTGGCTGGAGAATTTAGTCTGCCCCGATCAAGGAGTAGTAAATGTAATGCTTCAAGAATTTAAAATTCCAGTGGATGTACTGCCGGATGTGTGTAACTGTTTGCCGTCAAACCCCAAATATTTGGATAAAACCCGCCATGATGTGCTAGTGTATCACTGTGCGGGCGGCGGCGTGCGATTTTGGACGTACACGTGGAACGGTCCCTGGCAAAAGTATTATAAAGAGTATCTTGCCATGGGCGGCGAGCCACATACGGATAAAGAACATGCGTGGCTTAAAATGATTAAGAAGTATAATCTGCAGCGCTTTGCGTTTTTTGACCGTTCGCCGGATCCGCAAATGCACCCGCACCGCTTTTTAAAGTATGTGCTAACGTATCCTTTCAAATACTGGTTTAAAAAATAACATCTGTGTAGTATAAAGAATTTTTGTAGGTCAGGTGTAAACCTGACAACCTCCGAATGGAGACTGTCTCTATTCTAAATTTAAATCTCGAATGTGGTAAGTGTCTTCAGCGTTGCACCAATTTAATTCATAATATCCGGCTTGGACAAATTTATGGAATGATGAATAAGGCCAGTTGTTCGGTGAAATACCATAATGCTTAAAAGGATTATAATGGATATAATCAATATATCGATACAATTCTTCTTTGTTCCTGATGGTATGTTCCCAGTACCTTCTTTGCCAAATATTAGCTTCTCCCCTTTTATTGACACTATATGGAAGTGGGGAGATTTTTGTAAATGTACCCTTGATGTTGGCAATAATCCGAGGATAGGTTTGTATGTCTTGAGGTTTTATAATCATATGTATATGATCTTGGTTGACGACAATGGCAACAATATCAAATGGATTCCAGGATTTTGCTTCTATGAATGCTTGGCGCAGATATGTTATATTCTGTACTAAAATATTTTGTCTATATTTTACGACTATCGTTATAAATAACAATGAGTTTGGAATAAAGAGGCGCTTATAGTCCATGATTATATTATACGACAGAATGGGATATTTTTGTCAGGCTTACGCCTGACCTACATGATACTATCATGTGCAAGTAATTAAATAATGAATCTATATAGCATTTAAAAGCCCCGAGGGAACCTCGGGGCGTTTTTATTATTAACAGCCTTACAGAATAACCTGGGCTTTAGCCCAGGGATGAATGGAAAACCTAGCGCAAGAAAACTCCGTTTTCTTAGTAAGTTGTGCGCTAGGCAAAATCAAGCGAAGCTAAGATTTTGGAACAGAAGAAACCCCGGGCTTCAGCCCGGGGAGTTTCATAAGCGGAATGTTAGCTCCACGCTAAAACCCCATTCTAGAACATAATTCCAACCCAATAGGGCTCTCATCGCCGTAATAGACACTACAGCTTGTGCTCCATTCTCCCGTACCTCCATTCTTGTTGCTATAGAATTCATGGTAATCGCTAGCATAAACATCTAATC
>JAZUNI010000006.1:0-3304 GCA_045604045.1 Elusimicrobiaceae bacterium
TATATTGCTATGTGGGGGGAAGAAACTGATTTATCATGCCGCACTTATTTAGCCGGATATAAGATGTTTGCAGTTCCGGCAAGAGTATTCCACTTGTATAACCGCAAGAATAGAAAAAGTGTGGATAGCTCTACGGAATTTAACATTTTGCAATACCAGGGCGTAAAGCGCACGAAAATCAAAATCGGATTACAAGACAAAGAAGAAGGGCTGATGCAGGAATGGGACAAATATGGTTGCGACGGCTCTGTTTGGCGCAAGGAAGTTGAAAAGACTTTCGGCCCGGAGTGGAAACCGATTAGCCCCAAAGAAGTTTATAAGTGCAAACATTGTGGCAGTAAGACTTTTTACGGATTAGGACAATGCAAGTGGTGTTACAAAGATTTAGCAGGTAGTGAGAGGGTAATTCAATGAACATATTAAAGATTATTAACCGGGCGTGCGTAAGAGCCAAAATGCCCGCTTTGCAAAGTGTAGCGGATAGTGCTAACGCGCAGTCGCAAGAATACCTTGAATACGCAAACCAGGCAAACGAGTTTATTATTGACTATTGGAACTGGCGCGCTTTGTGTAAAGACTGGGAAGTAATTACCACGGCTAACCAAATCAAAATCCCGTTGCCGCAAGATTATGACGGTTTCTTAATTAACCAAATTTACGATAGAACGCGCAACTTATGGCTTAAGAATAGTGATGACAATGTATCTTTGCAGAATAGAGCCGGAAAGTATATGACCGATATTCCCTTTTGGCGTGTATTGGGGAACGATATTGTGTTTGACTTCCCGTTAGCGGCAGGAAGACAGTTATTACTTGCTTATAAGTCCAAATACTCCGTTTTAGACGAAAACAACACCGCCAAAGAGCTATTTGAAAAAGATAGTGATACCTATTTATTAAGCGAGCAGGTGTTAATTGCCGGGATTTTGTACGAGAAATCAAAATCTTATAACGACAGCGATTTAGAACAAAACAAAAACGCATTTTTGAATTTACTTGACGGACACGTGGAAAAAGACGGGCCGAATAGACGGATTAACATTTTTGGCAATATGTATAACCGTATCAGTCCGACGGAATTTCAACCTTACGACGGGGATTTATGAATAAACTGTCTTTGGCAAACTTATATATTCCGGCTTATAACGGCTTAACTTTTGGATTTGGACCCGAAGTAGCCGGAGTAAGTAATGTGTTGGCTAATATAGCCGCGCAAAATACAGAGTTTGCTAAAAACTACGCTCAAGGAAAAGAAGCATACGCTAGAGAGTTAGAACATGTAAGAGTGGAAAATCCGGGCATATCGTTTATTTTAGAAACGGGAGGTAGTGCGCTAACTGGCGGCATGTTGGCTAAGTTGCTTAGAAAAGGGCTAGGGGTTGCTAATGCGTTGCGAACTGTCAAAAAAACATATCCAAACCGAAGCCGTGAACAATGGAAAAAAGATTTGGAGTATGGAAGAGAGGAGTTTAATAAGTTGCGTGATTTGGGACCGTTAAAGAGAGAAGGACACCCTAATGCGTATGTAACGGCTAAACATTCATGGCCAAAAATCAGACATGGAAACATACCTGAAAAATACGATATGTTGCGTGATGCCCCTGACATTTATGCAACAGGGGAATATACAGGACCAACTCCTGCTGAAGAAGGGCATAAGCACGGTTTTGACCAATTCCATTGGTTTGAAAAAAATAATAAAGGACTTCAGGTTGGCGAAAATGCGCGAGGAAGGATGCTATATAATGTCAACCCGAATGTAAAACAGTTTTTATTGGAACACCCCGAAAAGGCGGAACAATTAGGAATAGATATAAGCAAATTATAAGAACCCTTCGTCAGTGTTGCAGACCGACTAGGGGTTCCTATAAATAGTATAGGTAAAAAACGTGAATTTGTCAAGTGGTAATTTAGAGGAAAATAGATGAAAATAAACATACCTTCATCCCAGGGTGGACTTAACTTAAAAGACAGTTTGGATAACATGCTACCGCAGTATGCTATCCAAATGGATAATATCATACCTGACACCAATAGAGATGTACTGAGAAACGGGTTTGTTTCCGTTAATACTAACGGGGCCAGTTGCTTAATGGTACACCGGGAACAAGGTTATAACGCTTTACTGTGCGCCAAATCGGACAAAGTCTATAAGGTTGACGGCTCTAATTTAGTGCAGTTAGGTAGCGGATTTGCTAACGATAGCTGGCAATACTGCTCTTTTACTGACGGCGGCGGAACGGTTAACACGATTTTAACAAACGGATCGGCGGCAGATAATGTGCAACGGGTATATGTTTCCGGCGGAACGCATACTTTGGCTTCTGCCTACAATAGTGCCACAAACTTAATCTGCCCGTGTGCGTTTAAGAACCGTATGTATTTTGCGGTAAAAAACTCTATGACGCTTAAATACGGTGGCGTGCAAGCCATAGCCGGGAATTTAAAAGATTTTGAATTAGGCAGTTTATTTAAGTTAGGCGGGCGTATTGTGGGAGTAGCCGACTGGACCCAGGATGCCGGGTTTGGTATGGATGATTTATTGTGTATCTTTACCAGCGAAGGGGAAGTAGCCGTATATAGCGGTACTAGCCCGGAAGAAACGGACTGGGAATTACAGGGCATTTTCCGCATTAGCAAACCTATTGGGATTAACTGCACATGCCAAATCGGTGGGGATTTAGTGGTTATTACGCAAGGCGGATATTTCCCGCTTTCTGCGGTATTAAGCCAGGATAGAGCAAACAAATGCGAAGTTTCGGATAAGATTAACCCTATTGTACTCGGTAAAGACTACACAAAGAACTGGCTTATTGTATGGTACGCAAAAAAAGGTTGGCTAATGATTAACGCTCCGTCTAGTGATACAGGATTTGATTATGAGCAACATGTGCTTAACAGCAAGACGGGCGGTTGGTGCAGATTTACCGGGTGGGATGCACTATCCTGGGCGGAATTAGACAATAACCTTTATTTTTGCAATACAGACGGTATTTTCCAGGCAGACAAAGGGAACACAGATAACGGGCAAAAGATTACCTATTATGTGCAAAAAGCATACACGCATTTTGACATCCCCGAAGTAAAACAAGTGTTACTGGTTAAAGAAAGAAACAACGCTGGCGGGCAAGAATATATCGGTGTTCGTGTGGGCGTGGATTTTAAACTGTTAGATCCGCAAGCCCGTATGGTTCCTATACAGGGAACACAAACCTTATGGGATGTGAGTTTATGGGATGTAAGTTTTTGGAGTAGCGAACGGCCCGTAACGCAGGTGAAAAGCCCCATTTTTAAGTCGGATCGT
>JAZUNI010000007.1:0-35552 GCA_045604045.1 Elusimicrobiaceae bacterium
CAGGTAATTTAATTGTATCACAAGGAGTTTTTGTTGTCTTGCGGAACGGTATAACCAAGATTGAACCCCCTGCCTAGCAGGGGGTTTTCATTACACAAATAAACCCCCTCGTGTTACCTAGGGGGTTTTAAGTTTACAAAGCGGGGAAAATTACCGGCCGCTTTGGGCTATCATTTTTTGAAGTTTAGCATTAAACGCGTCCGCGTCCAATAGCTTTTCCAGCGTCATCGGCATGCGATAGCGCCAGTAATGCTTGGGGTTGGCCGGGATGTTAATGCGTTCTTCCTCCGGGTTTTGGCCGCGCAAGGTTTCATCCATGGCTGTCAAATCCTGCAGGCCAATCAAGGCCAGCATAGACGGACTTTGATAATGCATGCGGATAATTTGCGTGCAAATTTCTGTATCCGCTTCTGCCGGAGCAGTGCCCTTTTGTCCCAGCACTTTGTTGTAGAACTTTTGTGTGCGGGCTTCGTCTTCCTTCCACCACGCGCGCAAGACAGACATATCGTGCGTAGACGGTGTGGCAACGGACAAGTACGGATATTTCTTGGCATCATCAAAAGACGCGCCCAAGCGTTTGGGCATACGCTGAATTTCCAGCGACAAGAGCTGCAACTTATCCATCACGGGTTTGACGCACGCGGGAATCATCCCCAGGTCCTCTGCGCAAGCCAGCATGCGGGTAGATTGCGTCAGGCGCGGGAGCTTTTTAAGTGCTTCTTCGCCCCAGAACTGGTTATGGCGTTCAAAGAAGTAATGGTTGTACAAGCGTGTGAACGCTTGTTGTTGATTGGGTGGCAGTGTGCGGAAATAGCCGTCCGTCAGCGCTGCAATGCGCGGATGATATTTAGACGGGTCTTTGTCGTCCGTTACAAATAGTACGTTAGAAATAAGTGCATATAGCCCTTCTTTAAGCGTTTGGTTAACGGCGTCGGTTTTGTCCACAAACGCGGCTTCCACTTTGCGTTGCGTGTCAAATTCCGGGCGCAACTGATAGGAGCCATTGTCCAATTTTTCCAAATAGGTTTCTTTGGCTTTCTCGGCCGCGTCCCCTAATTTTTCGGCAATATATTCTTCCGTTAAACAAGGGTGTAAAAATTCCGGCTTGAACGTAAGCCCAAAACGTGCTATTTCTGCTTCGTCCATCGGCAGGGCGGGGGAAAATTGCCCCAATAATCCTTGCACGCTGTGCGTGGGGATTTGCCAAATGCGGAAGAACCCTAAAATATGGTCAATGCGGTAGGCATCAAAGTAATTAGCCATGTGGGTAAAACGGCGCATCCACCAGCGGTAACCGTCTTTAGCCATTTCGTCCCAATTGTAAGTGGGAAATCCCCAATTTTGACCAGTGGCCGAGAAATCATCCGGCGGCGCACCGGCTTGAGCATTGAGGTGAAAGAGTTTGGGCTCCATCCACGCTTCTACGCTGTGGGGGGAAATCCCGATCGGGATATCGCCTTTTAAAATAACATTATGTTCGCGCGCATATTGGGCCGCCTCTAGCAACTGGGTATGGAGCACAAATTGCACATAGTACCAAAAACATACGTCGTTATACGTAGCAGAAGCGGGTGCGCAAAATTTAATAAGCTCGTCAGCCACAAAGGTGGCGTGTTCGGGCCATTGTGTAAAATCGGCGGTATTATACCGGTCGCGCAATACGCAAAACATAGCATACGCCGGTAGCCAGTGCACTTGCGTAATAAAAAACCGGCTGAACGCGGGGGTAGCCAGTGTATCCTTGCCATGGGCTTCATACGCGTGGCGCAAATAATCTAGTTTTAACTGTAGCGATTTTTCGTAATCTACTTGCGCTAACGCATTGATTTCCTTGCGCTGCTTGTTTAACTGTTTGGCTAGTTTTTTATCCAACGGGGGCAAAGCATCCACGTTTACGTATAACGGGTGCAAGGCATACACAGAAACGGCATTGTAAGGGTAAGAATCTTGCCAGGTGTGTGTAAGCGTAGTGTCGTTGACGGGTAGCAGTTGAATTACTTTTTGGCCTGTTTTAACGGCCCAATCGGTCAGCGTTTTTAAATCCCCAAAATCGCCTGCGCCCCAGCCATTTTCCCGGCGGAGTGAAAACACCGGGATCACTACGCCGCTAACGCGGAAAGGGTGTTTGTCTTTAAAGTGGGGTTGTAAATTTTCTTGCACCCACACGTGTTTGTCTGCCAGTTCCGGGCGGGTAAGTGTGCGGTTGGCCCCTTCTTCCCATAAAATAGAATCAGCAGATTTGATGAAAAACTTATACTGGAATTTTTCAGGCAAGGAAGAAGCATCCAAGGAAACGGTCCATGTATTAGGTTCGGTTTCGGTAAGCGGTAAGGATTGGGCAACGTTCCAATTTCCAAGAGCCGTTGCTCCGCCACTTAACCAAAGGGATTGGTCGGCCGTCAGCTGCGCCGCTTCCACGCGCAATACAATGGTTTTATCAAATAAGGTAAACGCTTTATTGGGCTTGCAAGAACGCTTGGCAAATACGTTGGTAACTGCTGAGGAATAAAGCCACGACTCGCGCGGTAGATCCCGCCAGGAATCCTGCAAAATATAGGTGTCTGTTTGCGGGTTTACCGGCAGGACCCGCGGTACTAAATGCCACTCCCGCCGGACGACTTGATTATCTTTGCGCACTTCATAGTGGTAAGACATGGCGAGCGCTTGGTTAAATTCTAATAGAATTTGCCCTGACCAGGTATGTCCGTCTTGGGTGGAGAGGGGAATGTTAATTTTATTTTCATGAGCGGCAGCATGTGCACGGTATAAAACGGCATGGAGCGTTTCGCCCCATACCGTTTTATAGTCAATATTAAAAGACAGTTTCATTTCGTTTTACCCTTGTTGTGTTGCATGATGTTCTTTTACCCAGAAGGTAAAAGCAGCGGCAATAAATAAACTGATACCGCCTACCCCAACAGCTGCAATGGCACTGCCCCCCAACATATGTTTCATGAAGGGACCAAAGAACAGGTTTACACAAATTTGCGGGATAACAATAAAGAAGTTAAACACGCCCATGTAAAAACCCATTTTCTCTGCGGGTAGTGCGTTGGAAAGCATGGCATACGGCATAGATAAAATACTGCTCCATGCAATCCCAATGCAGACCATTGGTATAATCAAACTCATTTTACTAAATTGTACGCCAAAAAGGGTAAGCCCTAAAGAGGCTAGGCCCAAACCGCCAATCGTTAAACAAACAATGTGAATGATTTTGGCGGAAAACTTGGTGGTTAGCCACAACAACGCAAAGGCAAACGCAAAGGCTACCCCGTTGTAGATACCAAAGCAGCTGCTGCCCCAGTTGGCGGCGGTTTCATATTCGGGCGTGCCGGGCGTAGCGTGGAAAACGCCACTGGCAATACCGGGTGTAAAATAGACCCACATCACCATAAACGCGGCCCACGTGAAAAATTGCACCACGGCTAAGCGGCGCATCGTTTGCGGCATGGTAATCATGGCTTGCCACATTTCTTTTAAGGAGTGGAGCGGGCTGGCCGATTTTTTCTGCAAGGCTCTAAATTCTTCCATGTTGGCCGGCGGATACTCCGGCGTGGTAACTACAGTAGCTACAATGGCAACGAGTAACACTACCGCACCGATATAAAAGGAATAGCGTACCGTAGCCGGAATGTGCCCTAAGGGAGCCTCGGTACTGACGCCAAAATAAGTTAAAATTTGCGGCAGGAAAGAGGCAATCACTGCCCCGGCACCAATCATTACGCTTTGCATGGCGTAGCCAGTTTTACGTTGTTGTTCGGGCAGCAAATCACCCACAAACGCGCGGAATGGTTCCATGCTGACATTAACGGAAGAATCCAAAATCCATAAGGCAATAACGGCCATCCAAATAGCCGTGGCTTGCGGCATTAAAAATAAAGCGATGGCAGAGAAAATTGCCCCACCCAAAAAATACGGACGACGACGACCCAAGCGGTTCCAGGTACGGTCGCTAAAATAGCCGACGAGCGGCTGTACCAAAAGTCCCGTTACGGGTGCGGCTAGCCACAGCATGGGGATTTGATCTTCACTGGCCCCCAAGCGCGAATAAATGGCACTCATGTTGCCCATTTGCAAAGCCCAGCCGAATTGAATGCCGAAAAAGCCTAAGCACATATACATAATCTGCATAAACGTCTTAGGCGGACGTTGTGTATTTGTCTTCATAGACTCCTCCTTATATAAAGTGTGTAACTCCATTATAACAAGAAATTTGCAGTTGTGTAGCGGAAAAATTGATTAGAAAATGATTTGTTGAGAAGTCGTTTTTTATTGGGCCTTGACGCGTTTTTTTGATAGGCCAGCCTTTGTGCTGTGGGGGTACCCCGGTACTGGCCAAGGGTTGCGGCCGCTATACAGAGCTGTTAGGGCCATTAATGCTTGCGTAATAAAAGACTGAAAAGGAGAGAATAATTACATGAAAAAGTTTCGACCAATTATCCTGAACTTGATTGAGGATTTTCAACGCGGGTTGTTGTTTGTAAACAGCGTGTGTGGAAGATTGCAAATCAAGTTTGCAATGACGTCTTTATGGAATAATGGGGGGGTTACCCTCATAGAGTTATTAGTAGTAGTACTTATTATTGGCATTTTGGCCGCCGTGGCTTTGCCGCAGTACCAAAAGGCAGTTGCTAAAGCGCGATTTGCGGAAGTAATTACAGCGGCTAAAGTACTAAAAAACTCCGTGGAGCTGTATTACCTGGAAAATGGGCAATACCCCGATTACTGGATGAAAGCGCTTATTACCTATCCGGGATGTAAAGAATCTGCATCATCCAAGTATCTACTAAGTTGTGATAATTTTGTGGCAGATTTGTATGCGGGTGCAACATACAACTTATTTTTTTATGGTGGTATAAAAAATGGTACTACTATTACTAAATACACTGATGCAATGCAAAAAGCTCTATTTACGTACAAGGTATGGTTGGACCATTCCGACAATCCCGGCAAAGTAACGTGTTCCAGCTCTGTAGATGGTTTATGCAAAAGTATGGGATTTTAATTTTTCTGGTGTTGGGTGTAGAAGCTGGGGGGTAAGCACATCCGCCTAAAATTTGCTATCATACCTTTATGGAATACGCAGAACTGGATAGCACAACAGAGTACTTTAAACATTTGGGCCAAATTACCAAAGAAATTGACCGCGATGAACAAGCGCGCTTATGGGCGCTAGTTAAACAAGGCGACGAAGACGCCAAGAACCGCCTCATGGAAATGAACTTGCGCCTGGTAGTACCGACGGCAAAACGTTTCCAACGCCCGGGCATGGAGCTAATGGATCTGATTGAAGAAGGTAACTTAGGCCTTATGCAAGCTATTGAAAAATTTGAACCGCAAAAGGGCTATCGCTTTTCTACGTATGCCATTTATTGGATTGAGCAACACATCCGCAAATATATTGAAGAACAATCCGGTTCTATTAAAATCCCGTCTCACGCGTGGGGAAATTTAAAAAAGTGGTTCCGCGCGTGGAATGAACTAAAAGAAGCCAACGGGCGCGACCCGTCTTTGCGGGAAATGGCAGAAGAACTAGATTTAACGGCCCGGCAGGTAAAGTCTATCATGGACACGTTAAGCGCCGCAAAAGGGGTGGATTCTTTAACTTCTTTAGTGCGTGAAGAAGATGAAATGACTTTGGAGGAAATGATTAGCGACGACGGAAAAGGAAATCCGCACGAAGTATTTGTGGCCAATGAAAGCCAAAATAGCATTAAGCAAAGCCTGGATGATTTGGAAGAGCGGGACCGAAACGTGATTGTTATGCGCTACGGGCTGGACGATAACAATCCTAAGACGTTAGGCGAAGTGGCCGAGCTATTAGGGCTATCGCGTGAGCGGGTTCGCCAAATAGAAGAACGCGCCATCCGCACCTTGCGCCGTGCCGCGCAAAAAGCAGGCATTTTAGAGTTTAACGATGAGAATTACCGTACCACTAAATTTCATACGGCCATGCGTACCCGCGTAAAAACGAATATTTTAGGGGAAGAAATTGATGATAATCCCCTGGCCAAATTTATCCGCCATAAGGTAGAACAAGCCAAAAAACATATTGCCCAAAAGAAAGCCGCCGCCGCAAAAGAAGAACGCGAAGAAAAACGCGCGGCTAAACCGAAGCGAAAACCTGCCAAAAAAGTTGCTAAAAAGGCGATCAAAAAGCCCATCAAAAAGACTACCAAAAAACGTAACTAATTTGCGCCCCCGTAGCTCAATTGGATAGAGCGATTCCGTCCTAAGGAAGAGGTTGCGAGTTCAACTCCCGCCGGGGGTAAAAATAAAAAGCCCGCTGTCGCGGGCGTTTTATTTTTAGCATATACCGGGGAACCCATAGGCGGTAGCCTATGGAGGAGAGGAAAAGCCACGCTAAAAATCGGAGATTTTTCTTGTAGTTAGCGTGGCCAAACAGTGAAACTGTTTGAAACGCGCGAAGCGAAAAAAGCCACGGGCGGAAGCCCGTGGTAGTTTACTTTGAAAACCCAAGTGCCCTCGCAAGGCAAAAACCGCGAGCCCGGCCTGAAGTCACTTTATGCTCAATACCAGTAGTTGCAATAAGAGCCGTTACTAGGTACGCACGAGCTGGTGGAACCCGTTACCGATTTACAGATATCCACCATGGAAGATGTATATGTCCGGCACCAGGCTTGTTGTGTGCGGTAATTCATCATAAAGTAAATTCCTTTATGATAACACCAAATTTCAGAACCATGATTCTTGTCATAGAGGGTACACTTCTTTTGTGCGCCAAAGTTGTAGGAGGTTTTGTCACCTGATAAAGTAGAGTTATCTAGTCCTATGTCTAAGTCCTCTAGAGTTTGGGGATAGGTACCGTTCGCTAAAAAATATAATTGGATACTTTTATTCAGCGTACGCCCTAAAAATTCTAATTCCATATATCGGCTTTTCATTACTGCTTTTTGGTATTGTGGCAACGCCACTGCGGCTAATATACCAATAATTAGCACGACAACTAATAATTCGATAAGCGTAAACGCTTGTTTGTTTTGTTTGAACATAATTTTTCCTTTTTTACTGGGTCGGCTCAAGCAAAACAAAAACGGCTCATTTTGCCTGAGCACCAACCAAGCCCTCAAACAAAACAGCCGCGGCTTGCCACGTACGTGACAAACGCTCGGCACAAAACAATGGGTTTCGAAGGTCCATCATTTTGTGCCTGATATCAGCTATTTTTGGCTTGGTTGGTGACTTTTAGTTTCCTAAAAGTAGCGCTACACCCGAAGTGTAACTTCCAAAAACATAATCAAATTGTGTTTACGTCTAAACGCGTCCTCCTTGCGTCTAAGATACTTTATTATAGCAAACTTTCTAATCAATTTTTGCCGGTTGACCGGGGCGCGCAAAACTTCTATGCTACTAACACATAAGGGGGGAAAATTATGAAACAAAACTTTTTAGATTTATTGAAGCTTCGTCGTACGCGCTATGATTTGACAAACAAAAGTACGCTGCCTAAAGAAGAAATTGTAAAGCTCTTGCAAACCGCTGTAAAATACACCCCGAGCGCTTTTAATTCACAAAGTGCGCGCACCCTTTTATTATGCGCAGACAAACACAAGCAATTTTGGCAACTTACGCGTCATGAGTTGCAACAAATTGTGCCGGCTCATCAATTTGCCTCCACCGAAGAGAAATTAAGCGCTTTTGAGGCGGCCTACGGAACTATTCTGTTTTTTGAGGACTGGAGCGTAATTGAAAGCTTACAAAACCAGTTCCCAGCGTACAAAGAGCATTTTCCATTTTGGGCCTATCAGGGCAACGCCATGACGGAATTAGCCGTATGGACGGCCCTAGCCGAAAATGGGATGGGGGCTAGTTTGCAACATTATAATCCCTTAGTGGATTTGGAAGTACATCAGCAATTCCATGTGCCATTAACGTGGAAGTTAATCGCACAAATGCCGTTTGGCGTGCCGCTTCATAAAGACGCACCAGCCAAAGAATTTATGCCTATAGAAGAGCGTGTGCAGGTGGCCTGCCATTAGGATGTTTGTTGTGAACCCACGCGGACAAAGCAGTTTGTCCGCGTGTGGACTAGATCTCGCCTTCCGGTCATTTTACTGACGCAAAATGCCTGCAGGCCGGGCTCGCGGTTTTTGCCTTTCGTCCGCACTTTGTGCGACCTCAAACAAAAACATCGCTGCGCCTTTCGAGTCCTAACGCAACACAAAGCAGTTTGTGTTGCTGCCCGAAGAAACCATATAAAAACCCCCACAAATTGTGGGGGTTTTTATATGGTTTCCGGACTATGAAAAATTTACCGACGAGTGCCGCCTATTTTACCGCCTTTGACTAAATTTTAGGTAGCAAATTTATTACATCCGCCATGGCACGCGGGGCAAGGTGCGCGTATATTTCGGTCATCTTTATTGATCCGTGGCCCATTAGTTTGCTAACGTGGTACAAGTCCGCCCCGTTTTGGACGAGGTGGCTTGCGAACGTGTGGCGCAATTTATGCAAGAAACACTTAAATGGAAGTTTGCGCGTAAAGTGGCTATAATACGTCGTAATAAAGTCCTTGCTCCCCCGGCTCTCTTGCGTGCCTACCATTATCACATATTCACTTTTAGCGTGCTTTTGGGCCGTTTCTAGGGAATTGTACAAATCTTCAACCATAGGCACATACCGCCCGTTTTCGGTCTTGTTTGGCTCAATGTATAATTGACGGTTTGCGAAGTCCACGTCTTTCCACTTTAATTGCGCCATTTCCCCGCGCCGTAGGCCCGCGCGTGCGCCTAGCAAAACTACTAGCCGCCAACCCTCGCTAGGGCACACGTCCAAGATTTCGCGGATTTCTTGTGGGGAGTGATATTCTACGCGGCTTTTATTCTCGCGGAATTTTGCCACACCTTGCCAATCTTGCGGCGGCACAATACGCCAATACTCGGCCTGCTTCATGGCGGTCCGCAAAGCGCGTGTAGTGCGGTTTATTCCGGCGTTACCCGTGCCGTTATTCTTTAGGGCAATTTGTAGGTCGTCTAACAAGGCCGGGGTAATATCGGTTATTTGTTTTGGTGCGTTAAATTTTTCCAATTTACGCCAGGCCATTTCAAAGATTTCCCCGGTTTGTTTGCTTTTGGTAGCCGATAAATAGGCGCGGTATTTATCTAAAAACGCTTGCAAGGGCGTTTCCCCGGTGTCGCGTATGGTTTTGTTATCGGCAAATTTAGCGGCCTTTATAAGGGCAATTTGATTGTTTTTTGTGCCTAAAGACACGCGCTTGCGCTTACCGCCAATGCGGTAGTCAATAAACTTTATGCCTGTGCGTTTATCTGTGCGGATTTTCATTAACGTCTATCCATCAAATTTAAGTTGCTCATGGTTGCTTTTTGCTCTACTTCTTTTGGCGTTTCTTTTTCCTCTTGTTTTTCTTTGGAAGAAAATTGTTTAGCCATTTGTTCCCCTACGGGGCTATCTAATGGGATCATGGTGTCTTTATGTGAACATTGAGGGCAAACTTTTTCGCAAGGAGCAACCATACGATACAGAGAGTATAAAACGGCCACCACTCCAACTACAATGCCAACGGGGGGGAACAATACAAACAATATAATTGCAAGAACCCATAGGGATATTTCATTTCCCATAGTTCCTTTTGCTTTTTTCTTCGATTTACCTTGATAGCCACAATCTTTACATATTTGCTTCGCCATATTTTCTCCATTACCATTTCTCTCGGTCATCACGGGACCAATGTCCAATAATTAGACCCAATATCTCTAAAGATTTGGGCGTAAACGGCTTATATTTCGGGTTGGTGGAACATAGTTGCGGTAAACCGTCTTTAATCTTCTTTATTACCTTCATACACGAGCCAGTTTCCGTGCGTACTAGCATAGCACGCCCGTCTATCGGCTCGGTCATATTGCGTATTACGCAAAAATCGCCTTTGTGGATTTTCGGCTCTAAACTATCGCCGATACACCGTACTACATAATCTGCTTTTGGGAACATAAAGCGGGGAATATCTACAAACATTTCCACGTCCCGGTCGCTAAATTCCGGCAACCCGGCGGGCACGTCTGCCAAAATAGGCAACTGGATAGTATTACTAGGGATTAGCGGGACTGCCTGTACTTTTTGTACAAATTCATCTTGCGATTGTGGTGCGGTCTTTTCTTCGTCGTATTTACCGTTGAACATATCCCATAGTTCTTGTTCTTCTATGGAAAAGAGCCCGGACATTTTTTGCACATTCTGCTCAGAAGGGTTGCTTCTGCCGTTGAACCATTCTGTTACTGATTGTGGCTTGACACCTAAAATTTCGGCAAGTTTTGTTTTAGAACCGCGCTCAAAACCGCCGTTTATTTTCATTAAGAATTCCTTTTTTTTCATTTTTGTTATCCTGTTTTTACGTCGTAGAAAAAATTTTTCAAACATTTTTGAAAAAAATGCTTGACAAATTGCCTGAAATCAGGTACAATAAGTTTATAACAGGTACAAAATACCTAAAAAGCGGCGGGGCAAACCGAACGCTTAAACAAAAAATCCTAATCAAAGCGGGAACTTTAATTAGGTTTGTAATGGATAGAAAAAACAATTTGCATACTAGGGCGCAAGCCATAGAAAAGCAGTTATCCATTACAATAACCCGAGTACCAAGGCTTCCCGGCCATTTGTAGGTACTCGGTTTTATTATACCAAATTTGAAGCAATAAGGGGTAGTAGTAATGATTAACGCAACATTGACAGCAAAACAAGTAAGTGAAATTTTGGGTTATTCCCCGGCGTGGGTGCGTATGCTCGCACTATCGGGGGAAATTAAATACTACCGCCCGGAAGGACGGCGCAAAATGACGTTTTTAAAGGCAGATGTAGCAAAGTTTTTAGGGTGCAAAGAGGAGGAATTATGAGTGAGATATTAGAGGGCGTGTTGATTGGTTGTTTGCCGTTTGTTGTATTTGCGATACCGTCCTTTATTAAAGACTTAAAAGCCGTATTGTTTGATTAGTCCACTCTCCCGGTGGTGGTTAAATATCCGGGCAAGATTTTAGCAGTTTATGGGTGTTATTTGACAATTTACGCGCCTGTAGCTCAATTGGTAGAGCAGTCGGCTCATAACTGGCGGGTTTAAGGTTCAAGTCCTTACGGGCGTAATGATATGCATTATAAGTCGCGGTACTTTTTACCGTACCTAGCGTGCGGGTTAGGCACGCACAGATTTTAATTTCCCGGCTAAACATAACCGGGCGGGGTTGGGTTCATACGTGTCTCCTGGCGTAAGCCCTACAACGTTCTTACCAACCCCGAAATATATTTCCTATGCGGGCCTACTAACAGTGCCCAAACAGTGTAGGACGGGTGATATCGAACCACCATAAGAAGTGGATGATACGGTCCACAGACACCCGAAATAGATTTTGGAGGGTTTCCGGTCCCAGCCATAAACCAAATAACCGGGTGTTCTTGTCATTGTTGCATAGTTCCTAATAAGAATACAAAGTCCTGGTCTTGCAAGGGCCAGGCACAGATTTGAAAATGAACGGCAGTGGACCTGCCACCCAAGCTAAAAGCCCGGAGCCGGGCCGTTACCCCGGCAGATTTGAGGTGTTATTATGAGCGAAAAAGAACTATACGAGCAGGAAAAACAAAAGATATTGACCCCGGAAAATTTAGATTTTATCCGGGCCGTATATAACGCAATATGGGGAGGTGCAAAATGATATTGCAAGAAATTCAAAGCAAACTAAAGGCCCCCAAAGGCCAAAGAAATAACTTCAGCGGTTACAATTACCGCTCGTGTGAAGATATTTTAGAAGCATTAAAACCTGTGCTCGCCGAATATGGCGCGGCGGTGCTTTTGAGCGACGAAGTAGTGCAAATGGGATCGCGTTGGTATGTAAAGGCTACCGCAACGCTAAAAACCGAAAAAGAAAGCATAAGCGTAACTGCCTATGCGCGTGAGGAGGAAACCCGCAAAGGTTTTGACGCAAGCCAAATAACCGGATCCGCCAGTTCCTACGCTCGCAAATACGCGCTAAATGGTTTATTTGGCATTGACGACACAAAGGACGCCGACACAATGGATAACCGTCAAACCTTCGCACAGCAAAAAGCAAGCGACCCGTACAAAGGGATTGACACGAAACATGCTAAAGCTCTACAAGCCGCGCAAACACCCGATGAGCTAGTTGACGTAATGGCAGGAATTAAATCCAGCATGGGTGATGCCTTTATGGATGTTCGCAACCGCTACACCATAGCTTATAAAGCACGGTTGGCACAGTTACAGGGGCGATAATATGATTATTCATAACTGCGTGCAAGGCGGGGAACTATGGCTCAATTTACGGGCCGGAAGGTTTACCGCTACCGATGCGCCGGAACTTATCCCGGATAAACGCACAGGTAAGGCAAAAAAGGGCCTAGAAACCCTGTGCTATAAGAAAGCGGCCTACTGTCTAACCGGGAACTTGCCAGATACGTTTACTACCCCGGCTATGGAGTGGGGGCACGTACAAGAGCCACACGCCAGGGCCTTGTATAGCGAAATAACGGGCAACAAAGTCCAGGAAGTAGGATTTATAGAAGTGGATGAATACACGGGGTTTTCGCCGGATGGACTAGTAGAAACGGAAGGGCTACTGGAAGTCAAGTGCAAACAGGATCACAATCACTTATTTGCCGTATGTAATGACTGGGTGGACCCGGACCACTACCTTCAGGTGCAGTTACAACTGTTACTATCCAAGCGTAGTTGGTGTGATTACACGTTATTTAATCCACTGTTTAAAAACCCTATCTATGTAAAAAGGATTTATCCTGACAAGGATGTGCAAGCGCAATTAGCGGACGGTATAGCCAATGGGCGCGAGCTGATACAACAGATTATTAAAAACTATGACGGGAGGTATCTATGCCAAAAGTAGAAAACATTTGCGGAAAAGGCCGTTCCTATCAAGGACGTGACGGCAAAACCCATTACAATTGGGTCCAAGCCGGGCGGCTGATTACGCAAGATGACGGGAATAAGTTTATTGTGTTTGAGAAACACATAAACCCGCTAGGCTTTGCCAATGAAAAAGGCGAAGTTATTTTTAGCGTGTTTGAGCCTAAGGCTAAAGAAAGCACAGATATGCCATTCTAATGAAAGAATATACCATAGGCATTAAACAGCAGATAGTTCCCTTATATGTGGACCTTAATAAGGCCATAGAGAAAGGGCGTGTAGTCAAGGTATCTGTTAAATCGGTAGCTACCAAAACGCACGAGCAACTAGGGTACTATCACGCGGTAGTAATACCAGCTATCCAGGAAGCATTACGGCAGCAGGGGAATGAAATGAGCCGGGCTGAAATCAATGACATGCTAAATGAAATGTTCTTCAGCACGGTTAAAACGGTGTCCTGGGTAGGTAAAAACGGGGTGCAATATGTGCATCAATTAAAGCAAAAACGGTCAAAAAGTGGGGCCACTATTGATGAATTTTCCTACTTTTTAGACCGTGTAATACGGTGGGCGCAGGAAGAATTAGGAGTGTATATCCCTTTACCTTCAACTGCGTGCGGTTCGTAACCTGCTCGGGCCGCAATAACACCCAGGGGGCGGTTTGCACCTCCTACCGCCCCCAATGATTAGGAGGATGGAATGATAGGACTATTGATATTAGCAGTGATATTTGTAGTTGCCGCGTTTGCGGCGGGCCGGAATTATGAGCGCAAGCAGTTTGTAAAAGTAGGCAGCCGGAAGAGTGACTTACAAAAGGTGCTAGGGGTTTTTAAGGATGAGGCACGATGAAGAGAACTTTCAAATAGGGGTTGTACGATTTTTGCGTATGGCTGGGCACTTTGTGTTTGCCGTGCCCAATACGCGCTACAACGCTATAGAGGGGGCCAGGTTTAAGTCCATGGGCCAGATGGCAGGGGTAAGTGATTTAATCCTACTGCTACCCAAGAAAGTGTATTTCATAGAGCTCAAAAACCCCAACGGGAAAGGCAGACAAAGCCCCACACAGCGCGAGTTTGAGGATAGTGTAAGGGCTTATGGGCACGAGTACCTAATATGGGATAAATGGGCGCAAGTAGAGCAATTTATAAACGCCCACAGAAAGGAAGTAGGTAATTTCGTAGGAGTAGGTGGCACGGAAAATGAAGATACCATACATTAAGATACCGATAGCGGATATTTCAGCATATTTGGCCCCGTTTGATAATGAAACGAAGGGTAAAATTTTCCAAGCGGTTTTGGACTTCGGTTTGTACCAACAATGGGCCGATTTGGAACTACCAGAGCGGGCAAAAATTGGCTATGCCGCTGTACAAGAAATTGTAGAAAATGAAATAAAATCTTACAAAAAATTTTGCAAAGAGCAAAAAGAAAAAGCAAAAAAAATGTGGGATAAAAAACAAAATCACGACGAAGCCGCGGCATTACCGGCCCGGCATAGCCAAACAAAAACAAAAACAGAAACAAAAACAGAATATATAAATAAACTACTTACCGCGCCAAAAGCCGCGGATCATGCGCCAACTTTGCCCAAAAAACTAAACGACCTTCAAAAATTCAGTAACGCGGTTATTGAAAACTTTGAAACGAACGTACAAACACCCGAGCAAAAGCGGATATGGTTTAAGCGAAATTGCCGTTGTCTAACCGACATCCTGACGTTTTGCGGAAAGAATATCCCGCTGGCGTTAGGGGCTATAGAAGCGTGCGTCGTACGCTTGCAAAAAGCCAATCTATCCGGCGGCTACGAGGCGGTCTGCCGCAATCTGCCGGAGTACATGGCGCAAGCGCAAAAAGACAATTTGGAGGCGAATTATGCAAGTTACCAAACAAACTAAAAACGAAGTCAAGCAACCTACTCCGCTAAATTTGCCGGAAAGTTGTTTAGCGTGCCGGACGCTCAATGTAGCCAGTTTCCCGGTAAAAATTACGCAATTGGACGGATCCGTAATAACCGTTTGCCAAGTGGCCCGGTGCGTGAATTGCGGATATATCAAAAACTACGGCATGAACAAGGGCATTTACAAACTAAACGGGAAATATGCAGATTTCAAAATGCAATACTGGACCGAACTGCAAAAGAACGGGATTACGCCGGGGGCGTTTATTGACGCGGTTTGTGAAGCCGCAAAAGAAAAAGACCGCACTATTTGGCTGGACGCAAGAAACGGCCTAAAACAGGCACAGCCAAGCGCAAATATGCGCCGGGTAATGCAGACGTGGGAGTGGTTAGTCAATGGGCGTAGAGAATTTTAACCTTCGCCGTACTCACAAGCCACACGGGTGCAAGGTGTGCAAACACAACCCCATGGGGATATGTGAGCTGTGCGGCAAAGAAGTTCCTATGCGCCTAGTGTTGCAAAACGTGGTTCCTAAATGGTGTCCAAAACAAGAGAAAGGGGGCAGAAAATGACATTAAACTTTGATTTTGCAGGTATGAGTTTTGAAGTTGACGCAGATGTGGAAGAGGGTTGTGTGATCGGAGTTCACAGTGCTAGTATCCAAGCAAAAACAGGCAAGTATTTCCCGGTAAAGATAAAACGTGAAGAGTTTTTAGACAGCAGGCAGGATTTTCTCAATGACTCTGTAGAACAGGCAATTATTGATGAGCGTTTGGCACATGAAGATATGCTCTTTGAGCAAGCGCGTGAGGAAAAGATGTTATGAAACCAAACACGATGAACAAGATCCTAAAGGCCGTTGAACACGCACGGGCAAAGCATAAATTCTTTGCCAATAGCCCGAAAGGGGCGTTACCTCTTGCTATGGAAGAACTTGGCGAACTGGCAAAAGCTGTAAACGACAATCTACCCTGGTATGAAGTAGAGGCCGAGGCACTAGATACAATAGCCGTACTGGTGCGAATTATAGAGCGTGATGGGGTGGAAGTAAGATGAAAATATCAAATTGTCCGTACATACATTACAAAACGCTGATTGGTACGAAATGTGAAGGCAATTGTAATTTGTACTGTGAAGACAAATACGGTAATACAAGATTTGTTTCTTGCGAACATATACCAATATCAAAATGCAAGTTTAAGATTAAAAAGTTGGGAGTAGATTATGACCGTTAATATAGCCGGGATGGGAATGCCGAAAAGTTGTTGGGATTGTCAATTTATTAAAAGAGTATATCAATCTGATGATGGTTGGGTTGATTTTGCTTGTCACATAACTGCGAGGACCGTGAATAGTTATTGTAGAAATTCAAAAAGTTATAAAAACAAAAGGCATCCGAAATGTCCCTTGCAGGAAGTAAAGGAGTGAGAGTATGGCATTTATTGAACTTACACGGCCATCAGGTAAAAAGACACTGGTTAATACACGGCATATTGTTTTTATTGAAATAGGCGAAAATGAAGATAAATTTTTTACACATATCGCGACCATTTATGGGTCTATTTGGGTAAGAGAAACAGTAGAACAAGTGATAGAAAAAATAAAGAAAGACTAGGACTATGGCAGAGTTAAAACCGTGTGATTGCAATAAAAGTGTTCTGTTTAAAGCGTACAATCTTGCATCCAGCAAATTCCGTGTTTTCTGCGGACACTGTGAAAAAGAAGGACCAGAAAAAGATAATTTGCAGCAAGCCATAGACGCTTGGAACAAAAGGAGTTAAGGTATGTTATGCCCATTTGTAGAAACAGGATTGCAGATATGTTCTGCTGGATTAGATTGCCGAAAGTGCGACGTATATAAGAGTTACTACAAGAAGAACAAAAGGAGTTAGTATGAAAAGTTTTGGACACGATGCTATATGTATTGCGCTTGGATATATGATTGGAGTAGCAGTAACCCTAATTTTTATATCAAATGGACTTTTTATAGGAGTATGCAAATGACAACACCGACAAAAGAGCAGATTGAAAAAGTAGCATTTGAACTCTTCAATGCTGATTTTTGTGCTATGACAGAAGACGATTGGAGCTGGAGGCCCGAAAGAATCAAAAGCCAATACAGAGCTATGGCACAGATTGCAATAATAGAATGGGAAAAGCTCAAAAACAGCCCTAAATAGGGCAAGATTTTAGTGAGAAGCCAATCACACAAGTCCTAGGCAGAGTAGCTAACTGCACGCAGACTAGGAAACGCCCCACCAGTCACCGCCATAAGGTTTGGATGATATGGCCCAAACAGTGGGCGTATAAATGGAGGTAAAAAATGATTGAAAAACTAACGCCAGAAAGATTTGTATTTAAGCAAGGTTTGCGATGGGGAATGTTAGAATTGCAACAAATGCTAAATAGGCATAAGTATACTACCAAACAAATTCATTCGCTTGTAAATGCGGTTTTGGAAGATTTAGAATTGTTTATGGAGTACGGCTACACCGTTACGCAAGAGTTTTCGCCAGATAACAAAACTTGCAAATTAAGACCAGCCAATTACAGTTTTAGAACCGCAAAAGCGGCTCAAGCGATTGAAATTCTTATAGAAACACTAAAAAAAATCACAAGATTTTAGGAGGATAACAAATGAACGATAGATTTAGATTTAGAGTGTGGGACAAATCTTTTCGCAGGATGATATACAACATTTTCTTTTTTTGGAAAGAAAATACAATTACCGTGTATGAACTTCATAAGGACGGCAGTAAATCGTATCTTCCAAACTCCCATATTGTTTTAGAACAATGCACCGGGCTGCTGGATAAAAACGGGACCCCGATTTTTGAGGGCGACATAATCTTTTCCAATGTGAAGTACGGCGGGACTTATTTTGTGATTATTGGCGGCGTACGCGGGTATTGTAATGATGCTGTTGCAGTTAGGGAGTACAAGCAATACCTTGCGAACGGGAAAGAAACGAGTGGGGGATTGAGCAGTACAGCATATCACATTATTACAGACCACGGACCCTGTGAAGTAGTGGGCAATATCCACGAAAACCCCGAACTACTGGAGGATAAATAGTATGGCAGTAAAAGATGAAATTCTTTATATAGAAACGACACAAAATAAACACGAGAGTTGGTTTAATATCATAAAAGCATATATGGATGGAAAGTATTTATCTAAATCCGCTGATGCAATAGCATTACACTTAAAAGGCGGAGAGTACCGCATAGATTCTGATGAATATGGGAGTGTGCGTATTTATCCGTGGTGTAATTCTGAAGATAGAGTGTTTGTAACTGATGACCCAAAAGATACTTCTACAATAATTATACGCGAAGAGGTAAAGTAACTATGGCAGAGAAAGAAGAAAGAATTTTAATAAAAAAACAAATTAACTATCATCCGCCTTATGGTGGATGGTGTGGAGACGGTGAAGAAATTGTTTTTACCCGCCAAGAGGCTATTGAGAAAATGGCAAAAGGTATTGTAAGCATATTGGCTGTGCAACCAGGCACCGAGCCTGACCCTTGGGAAATGTGGAAAGATTATGCCGAAGCTGCGCTAAATGCACTGTTGGATACTAATCTAAAATAAGAGTGGACAAATTGAAGCAATTATTTATACTATAAACATAAGGGATTACATATGAAAAAAACATTTACTTCTTTCCTTTTTTCGGACACTGGATTTGTAACTGGCATAGCAAGTGCTTTTAATGTGCCCGGAAATTTCTATACTTTTAACTCATCTGATAACCCGGATACAATAGCTCTAAATAACG
The DNA here is from genome assembly GCA_045604045.1 of Elusimicrobiaceae bacterium. Lineage (GTDB taxonomy): Bacteria > Elusimicrobiota > Elusimicrobia > Elusimicrobiales > Elusimicrobiaceae > Avelusimicrobium. Next base: position 18,586 of record JAZUNI010000007.1, read on the forward strand.
ATGTAAACATGATAGGACAAGATATTAACGGAATTATAAATGGCAAATAATAAAGGCTATATTTCCCCGAATAATCGCCCATCCTCTTCCCAATTATTGAGTATGAAGAAGGAAGAGCGCGTAATTATACAACAGTCTAATATGCCCGATGTAGCTACTTTGGAAGGGTATGCTCGCGTAATCCCTGGAGGAGCCGACCGTTTAATTGCTCTTATAGAAAAACAGGTAGAACACCGAATACAGCTAGAAAATGTTGTCGTTCCAGAACAGGTCCGACAGTCGCGTAGAGGCCAATGTTTTGGGTTTATAGTTGCTTGTGTTTCATTTGTTGTATCTATTGTATTCCTATTTATGGGACAGGCTAACTGGGCAGGCTGGATAGCAACTTCTACATCAGTAGGAATGGCAGCTATTTTTGTAACGGGCAAGGTGTTGAGTGCTTCATCGTTGCAAAAGAAAGAACCCCAAGAAACAAAAACTAAAAAATAGGTCCTTAAACTACTTGACAAACGTGTAATATATAAGTTATACAAACACTATGGATAACTGTTTACGCTCAATGAGCGTGGCCGGTTATCCATTTTTTTTACCCCGGCTTCTATAACCTTCCGCCCACAACCGGGGAAACAATGGGCGAAAAGAAAACAAAGAAGTTATCCGTTAAATCTACTAAAAAGCCGACCGTTAAAATCGGCCGCCCTCGCCTTTACCCTACCCCCGAAAAATTACAAACCCAAATAGATAAGTATTTCGCCGAGCAAGTGGGCGTTACTACCATAGGCGTAGCCAAAGACGGTACACCTATTACGCAAATCAAAGCACCCACTATATCCGGCCTTAACTACTTTTTAGGTTTTTGCGAACGTACCTCTTTGGACGAGTATGCCAAAGACCCGGCGTTTTACCTCACAGTAAAAAGAGCCAAACTTCGCATACACCAATTTGCAGAGCAACAGTTATTTGAAAATGGGAAGCCAACAGGTGCTATCTTTTGGCTTAAAAATAATGGTTGGCGCGCCGAAGAAACAGTAACGCAAGAAGTATCGCTAAAGGCCGATTGGCGCAAGATAGCAGACGATTTAGGTATTAAGCCGAAGGGGTAACAATGAGCGCATTTAAGGAGTTCTATAAGCGCACATTTTACCCTTACCAAAAACAGTTCTTTGAAAGCAAGTCGCAGTTTCGCATTGTGAACAAGGCAAGGCAAATCGGTTTTAGCTTTGCCATAGCGCATGAAATGGCTTTCGGTGCTTTATGTGGGCGCGACGCAATAGCCGGTAGTACAGGTTTCCGGGCAAGCCGCAAGTTACTCGCACAGGTCAGGGCCTTTATTTTGGCCTATGAGCCAAGAGCGCAGTTAGTGGTAGATAATACTACGCAACTAACTATTAAAGGTGCGGGGACAGTAGTGAGCGTTCCGGCAAACCCAAGTACGATCCGCGGCTTTACGGGCGACGTGTACCTTGATGAGGTAGCGCATATCCGTAACGCCAAAGAGATTATCCGCGCTATAGCACCCTCACTAACCCGCCAAGATAGCCGCAAGCGTTTAACTTTGACGAGTACGCCCATGGGTAAACTGGGTTACTTTTACGACGCTTGGATAAACAAAGACAATGCCTTTAGCCAATACGAGCGGTTTGAAATACCGATATACAAGGCAATAGAGCAGGGTTTCCCAGGTAGCGTAAAACAATGCCTTGATTTGCTAGGCGTATCAAGCGAAACGGACGAAAGTTTTTTAACGGAATATGCGTGCCAGTTCGTGGACGAAATATCCAGTTACTTACCCTATGACCTTATCAGCAAGGCCACTAATAGTGATTTGCAGTACATCACAATTAGCGAGTTAGGCGAGTACATACACAACCACCCACAAAGCGCGTTTTATTCCGGCTATGACCCCGCTAAATTAGTGGACGGAGCGGTTTTCTTTGTACTGGAAAAAGAGCCCACCGGGAAACTAAAGCCGATACTAAAAAAGATTTGGCGCGGGGAAAAGTACAGCGAGCAGATTGCCTATGTAGTGGACGCGGTACGGTGCGGAATATCTTTGCACATTACCGATAAAACAGGCGTAGGGGAAAAGGTAAACGAAGATTTAGAACGTGCGCTAGGTAGCGTGGTGGCCCAAGGGCTAACCTATACCAACGCGCTAAAGGAAAAACTAATCGTAAACCTCAAATCTGCGCTAGATGACGGGCGTTTGGAATTGCCGGACGACGTAAGTTTGCGGGCAGAATTACACGGTCTGCAAAAGGAAACCACCGCCAACGGGGTACACAAATACCACCACGAGAGCGGTAAGCATGACGACCAAGTTTGGTCCTTGGCTAATGCGGTATATGCCGCCGGGAGCGGTAGAGAGAAGATAGATTTACTGATACTATGAACTTAAAGAAAAGCATACAAAGCGCGGCAAGAAAATTTTTCGGCCTTGATACTAATACCCCTAGGGTATGGACTACCCTTTACGGGGATAACGACAAACACGCGCCGCTAAACGGGTTTGCCGACGCGGTATTAAGGGCCATTGTAGGGGCCGCTTGTAATGGGGAAATCCGCTTGCACCAAAGTGACGGGGAAGTTATCCAGTACAAAAAGAAAGGGGATAACTTACTATTAGATTTACTTTACCAACCCTCGCCCTTCTTTAACGAAAACGTATTTAAGCAGATTATCGTAAGCCACGCTATTGTGTTTGGGGATATTTATATTCTCAAAGACGCACGCGATACACGCAACCGCCCCAGGCTTTTAATCCCTATCCCTAAACCTTCCATTTCCTTAAAACTAGGGGCCAACGGTTACCCGGACCATTACGAAGTACATACCAAAGAAGGCCGCAAGAGTTTCCCTTTAACCGATATTATCCATATCTACGAAGGCAACGCCAAAAGTTTATTTGAGGGCCAAAGCCGGTTTAAGAAATGCGCGCTTGATAATGATATTATGGGCGCGGCTAAAGTGTTTAACCTTGCATTTTTCCGCAACGGAGCCAGCGTAGGCGGTGTTATTACTTACCCTAAAGATAGCCCGGTCAAGCAAGACGAAGCCGCCGAGGTGGTGCGTGCATTTAACGATATGCACCAGGGGAGCGGTAAGGCGCACCGGTGGGCAGCACTCACGCAAGGGGCCACGATCCAAGATTTTAAGACCTCGCATAAGGATATGGAATTTGCCGCCGGGCAACGGTTTGCCATGCAACAAATCTATTCCACAATGGGCGTACCGCCCGCGCTAGTAGGTTTGTTTGAGTATGCACCGCAGTTTAATACCAAAGAACAGCAAAAGATTTTCTACGAAACAAACATTATTCCCTTAATGCGCCTTATTAGCGACGCGTTAAGTGAGGAGTTAGTGCCGGAGTTCTACCCGGACGAACAATACTACATTGATTATGACTTTAGCCAAGTGCAAGCGTTAAAGGTGGAGTGGAACGAAGTTGCCACGGCTTTTAACACGTTTGCGCAATACTATCCGCTCAATGTAGTAAAGAACGCTATGGGGTTGCCTTTCCCGGATATTGATGGCGGCGACGAGCCGCCCTCGCCTATCCTTTCCGCCTTTGGCCTAAACGCGCCGAAACAAGACACAAAGGGCGTTAAAAAGGTGCGTGAGGTAAGACCTTCCCCGGCGCAAATGAAACGCCACAAAGCCAATAAACTGGCCCTTATTGATACACAAAGCGACGTAATGCGTAAAAGCATTGAGAGCCATTTTGCCATGCAAGCCGATTTAGTACGCGACTGGGTAGCCAAAAACGAAAACAAACTATTTGACTATGACGCTGTATTTGGCGACGAAGCAACGCAACGTGATTTATTGTTAGCGGTCAAAGTACCCGCTTTGGCTGAAATATACCAAGCCGGGATAACCTTTGAACAAGATTATTTGCAAAGTTTAATCCCTAGCAAAGATTACAAGTTTACCGATAAAAAAGCCATGCGCGACCGGGTGCAAGAGTGGGCGCGTATGTACGCCTTCAAGTGGGCCGATAGCATTGAGCGCACCACGTTTGAGCGGTTGGATAAGATTATCTCTTTGGGCATTGACAACGGTATGTCTAACCTAGCTATCAATAACCTTGTTTTGCAGTTCTTTAGTGAAGAAGGTTACGAGCCATCTATGCTAGTGCCCAACGATAACGGTACAAACATAAGCATTTATGACCGTGTAAAGACCATTGTGCAAACGGAAACACGCGCCACGATTAGTGAAGCACAAAAGGAAGCGTTTACCTCTACGCCCTTTGTAAACGGGAAAGGTTGGATAACCACTATGGGAGTAAGTGACCACCACGAAGGGCACCCGGAAATGGACGGGCAAGAGGTAAAGATAGATGAAGATTTTAGAAACCCGGTAACCGGGCAATTTACCCCTGCTCCGGGGCAATTCGGTGTAGCAGACCAGGACATTAACTGTTTATGCGATATGTACCCGGTTGTAATTGACGAGGAATAATTATGCAACAATTCAAAGGACCAAAAGATTTTGAACTTACACACTTTAAGGCGGTAGAAGAAAACGGGATCGTAAAGATTTCCGGCTACGCCAACAATAAAGGTATTGCGGATAGATACGGGGATATTCCTACCCCGTTTAACCGTACCTTTGTTTACGATATTGCCGAATATCTAAAAAACCCGGTACTAATGCTTAATCACGGGTACGGGGTTGGCTCTATTGCCGGCAAAGTAACCAAGATTTTTGAAGATGAGCGCGGGTTATACTTTGAAGCTGAACTATCACAAAGCGACTGGCCCGAACTCAAACACGCCCGCACGGTTATCCGTGAAGGCATTTTGAAAACGGTATCTATTGGCGGTATTTGGCTCTATGAAGATGCGCAAAACCCGACGCACTTAACGCTTGCCAAGATTTTTGAAATTTCTTTGGTAGCAATTCCGGCGGACCCGTTTGCCACGTTTGAACAGGTAAAAGGCGAGCCAAAAGAAGCCCCCAAAGCCGAGCAAAAGCAAGCACCTAAAGAAGATTACAAAGAAGCCATAGAGAAACTTTATTACTACGACATGGAGCAAAAACTAAAACGATTTGATGTACAAAACCACACGCCCGAAAACGCGGGCAAGGAGCAAAACTAATGGAAAACGAAAAAACCCAAACGGGTACTGCGCCCGCTGAAATCGGTGCAAAAGCAGTAGCCGAAAAATTAGACGCGGTTTTGAGCGAAGTTTCCGCCGCCAAAGAAGCGGCCCAAGAAGCAACCAAAAAAGCGCAAGAAGCCGAAGCCAAAAACGCGGACCTGCAAAAGAAACTAGACGAAGCAGTAGCCGCCAAAAACGCCCACTCCGTAGCATTTGTGGACGCTAAAAAAGAAAAATCGGTAAAAGAAAAATCTGCGGAGTTCCGCGAATTTTTAGCCCAAGTAAAAGCCGCTAAATACGGTAACAAAGCCGCTTTGGCTTCCGCTACCCCTACCGGCTCTTATTTGGTAGATACTGACTTTTTACCGGAAGTATTGGACTTTTTAGCCAAACCGGAAAGTCTTATTTCCCAAGCGCGCCGCTTACCGTGGGGCACGGAAGGCAATACCCGCAATATCCCCAACCTCTTGGCCCGTTCCGTATGGGCAAACGTCGGGGAAGGTGTCGCTAAACCCGTAAGCAACCCGACCTTTGGCAACCTGCAACAAGTGCTCGTAAAAGCCGCTTGTATCGTAGTTTTGACCGAAGAATTGTTAGCGGATAGTTCTATTAACCTGCCGGCCTTGTTCCAAGACCAGGCCCGCGCCGGTTTAATTGACTTTACCAATAACTGGCTATTCAACGGGAACGGTGTAGGCCACCCCGGTATTTTAGGTGCTTCCGGCGTATTGACCCCCACCGTAACCGCTATTACCGATTTGTTAGCGGTAAAACAAGCCACCCCGGACTTTGTCCGCCGCAACGGTAAATTCTTTGTAGATACCGCCATTTATGGCGAATTGGCCTCTTTGGTCAACTCTGCCAAACCCGGTTGGCTCTACTATGAAAACGGTGTAATGCGCATTGATAACAGCGAAGTAGTCGCTTTGGACGCTTCCTTAATCGGTGCTCGCAACGTAGTTTTTGGCGATTTGAACAACGTGCTTTTCTCGCCCAAAAACGAATTTGCGGTCAAATACACCGACGTGGCTTCCATTGTGGAAGGCACCGGCGACAACGCCGTAACGCACCGCTTGTTCCAAGAGGACAAAGTGGCCTATCGGTTTGAAATGCGTGCCGATATTACCGTAGCCGGTAACACGTTTGCTAAAGCGACCGTTCCGTCTGCCTCTTAATAAATCGTACAGGGGGAAACCCTGTAGTTGGGTTGTGGGGGCGCGAAATACGCCCCCGCCCAAACCCAATAAGGAGCGAATATGTTTGATTTGAAAAAATATCAAGTAAAAAAATCTTTTGCCGGTTATCAGCCGGGCGCATTAGTGGCCTTTAACGGGGCCGACGCCGAACGCTTTAAGGACTTTATTGTGTGCGTTGAAAAAAAAGCCGCACCGGTAGTAGAAGAAGTCAAAGAAGAAAAGAAAGTTAAAACCGTTAAACGCGGCAGAAAATAAGGAGTGAATATGATTTGCGGGGCAATTATTCCGTTAGACTTAATTAAGAGTATCACAGGTGCTACAAGTGACGCGGTTGCAAGTATGCAAGGGCGCGCCATTGTGCAACTTATTGAAGGATATTTAGGCGTTACTCTTATTAAGCAAGACTTCCAAAATGAACGGATTACAGTACCCTACAAACACTCGCGCGTGTTTAAGACAAAGCATTACCCGATAAATTCGGTTAGTGCGTTAAATTTTATTACCGCCGACGCCACCTATCAAGCGAGCCAAAAGCAACTGATGCTAGGGTATCACATTGTAGAGGTTATCGGCACGCTCCCGGTAGGTGTGAGCGCTGTAAAGATTACCTACAATGCCGGGTTGTATGACAGTTGGGCGGACATTCCGGCAATTATCCAACTGGCGGCAGAAGAACTTTTGAAGTACAAATTTAATCCCAACTACATGGCGGGATTTAACAGCGAGCACCTGGGGGATTACTCATACTCCAAAGGGTCTATTGTGCGCGGATTACCTGCCGAAATTGCCGGTATGTTAGACGGGGTGGAATTATGAGTTTTGCCAGTTTGTTAAATGACACTTGCACGATTACGGCACGCGTGGAAAGCGTGGATCCGGTAACCGGCGAGCAGTTATTTACAAACCAGGTATTAGCCGAAAATGTGCCTTGCGCCTTGCAACATGGCGGGGGCAGTTTAGACCGTAATTCCCGTTTGATTACGAGCGAAAATACGGACCGCTTGTATTTGTTTCCGCAAGCGTTTGAAATTAAAAAGCAAGTGCATATTATTACGGTGCGCGGGAACTCGTACCGGGTGCGTGAGATTACGGATTTAGGCGGGCGAAAGTTATATATTCGCCTTGATTTGGAGAGGTACGAGATAGATGGCTAATGTGATCCATATTACCTTGGGTGGACTTGAAGAGCTAAATGCTCTTTTGGATAAAGAACCACAAGCGCAAGCAGAGGCGATGGTAAAGGCGCAAACACTACTTGCGACGCAGGCAGTAGAAAAACTCAAAAGAGGCCTTGCACATTACGGGGGGAGAAGAGGGCTTAAAAAAGGCGGATATAAGACAAGCCCAAAGGGAGATATGCCATACAAACATACAGGGCGATTACAAAACAGTATCGGTTTCAAAACGACGGCTCATAAACGGGATGTAAAAAGCGAAGTAGGAAGCGGGGTTATGGGCAATCCTATTGAATATGCAAAGTATTTGCAGGGAAGAAACGACGACGGTATAAGGCCTTTTTTGTGGGCAATTAAAGATTTAGTAACAAGTGAGCGGTTATTGGCCTACTTTGATAAGTATTATAAACCGCTAACGGGTGGGAAATGATAGAGAACTTAGTACTTAAAACATTAAAGGCAGATAGCATATTAGCAGAGCTCGTTGGCGGAAGAATTTACCCCGATGTAGCGCAAGTTAAAGCGTTGCCTTGTGTTATTATGAGTGCTGATAGTCCAGTACCGCAAGGGCAACGCTGGTTTTTTACACAGAATTTGACTTTTGAAATTTACGCTAAGACTGAAAAAGAAGCACAAGAAGTGCGGAACAGATTTTACGAAGTGTTAAATAAATACGATGAAATCAATTTAACGGCTATGAGCCAAGGACTGATTATCAAAGAAGCGCACGCGGTATATGCAAACGTTTCCAACCATTTTCCGCTAGAGAATGAACAGGCAAAAGAAAAGATAGTCAGCTTTGATTTTCAATATACCAAATGCGCCAAAGAAGCGCAATAAGGAGCGAAAAAAATGGCAACTGAATGTCAAAATACAGTACTTGCAGGACCTGCAAAAGTAACCGTTGCGCCCTTGGGTGCAACTAAAGCACAAGGCACGGCCCTTGGTTTTACGAGCGGTGGTGTAACAATCACCAAGAACACGACCAAAACCCCAATTCGTGTAGATCAGAGCCTATTGCCAGTGCGCCACGTAATTACCGAAGAAGAAATCACGGTATCTATCCCGTTGGCCTCAATCACGTTAGACAACATTGCAAAAGCGTTTAACATTGACCTGGCCTCTGGGACTGGAATGGCCACAATCAACCCTGAAGTTTACTATCAAGTATGGATTGATACGAAGGGTGTGATTGATGACCAAGGCGTAAAAGCTGACCGTGAGTATTACTTTGCTAAAGTATCGTTTACATCTACGGACGGGTTAGTATTAAGCTCTACCGAAGCACAAACGTTGACTTTGGAAGGGTACGTGGTAAACTGCCCGAACGCTGACGGCGAAAACGAAGACTTTATGTCTGTAACTGAAACGGCGGAGAGCTAATATGTTCTTTTTTAATCCAAGTAAAAAAGAATTGGATATTACAGATGCTTTGAAAAGAAAGGAAGCCAAAATCACTATCGGTGGAAAGCCGGTAGTGATAAAGGCTTTCAAATTAGAGCAGGCGTTGGCCCTCTTTGCGGCGTTAGGCAACGTAAAAGAGTTAGTACAACTTGCGGGGGCGGATTTGGTGACCTTTAATAAGGTTTTATTACTCAAATTGCCGGAAATCTTAAAATTCGCCATACCAGGGGAAAAAATAAATGCTGACGATGTGACACTAGCAGAATTTGCAGATTTACTATTGGCTATATACAGCGTTAATGACCTAGACAGGGTATTGCTAAATTTTTACAAGGCAATCACGTCAATGCCAAAACTAACGCAGGCTTTGGCGGGATTGCCAAAAGCATAAATGAGTATTTCGGAGTAAAGATAGAAGATTTGAGCTTTACTCAAATAAATGCCTATGTGCTGGAAATAACAAAAGATATTCAAGCACAGCGAGAGGCAAACAAAAAGGGACAGCGTGTTGATAACTCGCTAAAATCCTTAAAGAATTTTGGATTTAAGATTACAAAACGTGGGAGAAAATAGTTTCTAAGAACTAATCTTTTTGAGAAGGTATGCCAAGCAGATAATCCGGCAAGTACATATACTCCCGGTACATCTTGGAAAAAAGCCAAACCAGTGGGTTGCTGAATAAAATTTTCTTCATAAAGATACCCTATATTTATAGTATAGGCAACGAAAGGAGATTTGTCAAGTGGCAGATGATCGAATTGTAACTGTAACTATAAAAAGCCAGTACGACGGCAAAGGTGAAGTTGATGCCAAAAAGGGGCTAAAAAACATAGAAAATCAAGCCGCAAAAACGGGCAAAACTTCAAGCGATAGCATGCGCGAAGCAGCTACGGCGGTAACTTTTTACGCTAACGCTTTGACTCTTGTACAGGCGGCCTGGGGTGCAGTACGTGGCGTGGTTGGATGGCTTGCCGAAAGCGTGGCTATGGCAAATAAAAACGCACGTGCTGTTAATATGCTTTCTGCTGCCTATCAAAATGTAGGTTACACGGCAGGCGGGGCAGTGGATGCCGCTAAGAAATTTGCCAGCGAAATGCAAAATCTAACTGGTTTAGCGGATGAGGTTTTTTTGGATGGGCAAAGACTGTTGGCTAACTACGGGGTAGTTGGTACTAAGGCACAAGAGGCAATTCGCGCGGCATACGCTCTTTCAGTTTCACAAGGGATGAGCTTTGAAAGCTCTTTAATGCAAATTGCTAAGGCCGCTGCTGGTTCTACGGGGGCTCTTTCTCGCTATGGAATTGTGTTAGGCGATGGGGTAAAAGAGGGCGAAAAATTTGATGCTGTTTTGAAACAAATAAACGACCGTTTTGGTGCTAGTGCTCAAGCGACAATGGGTGATATGGCAACCCAGGTAAATGCGCTAAAAGAAGAATGGGGCGATTTTAGAGAAGAAATAGGAAACAATCTGATCCCGGCTTTTAGGAAGTTAATTGAATGGGGGCATACTGCTATTGGGATGTTGCGCACGCTCGCCGGAGATAACGGGAAAACTGTTTTTACTGAGGCGATGGAAAATACTAACAAAGAAATCGCCAAGATAAACCAAGAAATTGCAGAGTACAATCGTTTGCGTGCGGCTGCGCCCGGAATGGTTGATAAAGAAATCGCCAAGCTTGAAAATCAGTTAAAAATTTTAGAAGGTCGAAAAAAAATTTTAATGGATGGTAATGACGAGTACCTTAAATCCCAGCTTATGCAAAGGGTAGAAGCAGAAAAACAAGCAGAACAAATAGAGAAAAACAGACAAGCGCAAACAGCAAAAACTGAAGAAGCAAAAAAAGAGGAAGAAGCCCAGAAAATCGTTACAGATGAGCTAAAACGCCAACAAGAAATTTTAGATAATATGGGCCTTTCCAGCTCTAAAGACTTGAAAGGGTGGAACCGGGACAAAGAAGCAAGCCAAGAGGGACCGTCAGAGTTAGAAGTATTGGCGGGTGGACAAAATGCTCTTGGAAGTGCCGCCGATGCTGTAGCGCAATATGATGCAGAGGCCGAACGATTAGAAGCCTTACGAGAACTAAAGCTAGAGTATATCAATAATGAAATCACAGATGAGCAGTTAAAGCAAGAAGCCTTAGCCAATTTGGAACAACAGTATGACCAACAGAAATTAAACAACGATAAAAACCAAGCTAAGGCCCGTCAACAAGTATATGCGTCTATGTGGGGAGCTATGGCTTCCTTGGCGGGTAGCGAAAACAAAAAAATAGCCGCCGTAGGCAAAATAGCTGGGGTAGCGCAAGCAACAATTTCAACTTTTACTGGAGCGGCGAAAGCGTTGGAACTTCCTTTCCCAGCTAACTTAGCTGCTATGGCAACCGTATTGGCACAAGGTTTCGCATTGGTCGGGCAAATTCAAAGCATTAAAATGGCAGACGGTGGCCTTGTAAAAGCGGTTACCGGGGGTGTTCCTGCGGTTATCGGGGAAGGCGGTAGCGACGAAGCGGTTTTGCCTTTGGACGATAGCCAAGCCATGCGGCGCATTGGCGGTGCTATTGCCGAAGAAAGCGGAGGTTCTATGGGTGGCGTGGTAGTGAACATCAACGTACAGGCAACAGGCGGCGTAGAAGCCATTTTAGAACAACTTACTGACGCGGCACGAACGGGCACGGTGCAAGCGTTAGAATTTGCCAATATCAATTACAAAACCGGGCAAGAACAACAGGGGTATAGCGTATGACAATGAAACCGTACATCTTTTTGAGCCAAAACTATTTGAACTTTACGCAAGATAGCACGCTTGCCCCGGTAAACGTACGAACGATAACCGCGCAAGTTCCCTATACGGCTGAAGTTTTCTTCGCAGACCGTTATGGCAACATTGTAAACCGCACCATTGACACGCTGATTTTGCAAGATACAAACATTGTAAACATGACGGTAGAAGCCGCTGACGGATTAGGGAACTATACTCCTGTTTTCAATTTGCAAGGAAACGACCAAGGTACGGTAATTTTGAAAAACGCTTCCCCGGTTACTACATCCGCATTACGAATTAGTGTTGCAAACGACACCTATAACCCGGAGCAGATAACCGCCAGAATCGGTGTGTATGGCTTTTTGTGCAATCTGTTTGCACTTACGGATAGCTCTTACAAGATAGAGGCCAACCAGGGAAGTTATAGGGTCGTTTCGGGAGTATATATCCATTGGGCTGACTATAAAAAGTGGATTGGCAAAGTGAAAATGGAAAACGTAACGCCGGAACAATTTAATTTGCTGACAGCCCAGGCCGATTTAGGGGAAATGACGGTTGTGCCCTATCAAGACGTAGAGGCGGACGCAATTTATGAGTGTGCAGTAAGCCGAGAGTATAGCTATGAATTGGAACGCAAAACGGGTCTTTTTAAGCTAGATTTGGAGTTTAACGAGTTATGATGACACTTCCCACGCCATTAAGTAACTTTATGAAAGGACAGAAACTAGACGGGCTCAAACCGTTTGCGCTCCTTTATCGCAATAAATGGGATAGCGTGAACAATAAATTTGAGCTTGAGCAAACGCCCATTGATATTAGCGAATTAATAGCCAAGCCAAATACGCTTTCTATGACGTTAGACGTGAACGAAGTGGCACAGTACAATGCCAATAACGTAACTTTAACTTTAAGTGATACTAAAAACTACTTCGTAGAGGGAACTCCTAACAGTTATTTCCCTGAAGGGTACCATATTTACGGATCTCGCATTGTGCTTTACTACGGTACTGACGGAGTGAACAGAACGCCTTTATTTACAGGCGTTATTAAAGAATTTCCCACACATAAGCCGGAAAATTATCAAGTGGATGTAAAACTTGTGTCGCCCCTTGAAATGCTAAAGGATATTGAAGCCAAAGATTTTAGCGATAAAGTAACCGGGGAAGCATTGACGTATATTGAAGATGACAGCGAAGGGCACAAGGTTTATCACGCTACAGGCACAGGCGTAGGCGGTTTTGACGCGGTTTATGCTAACGGAACAAAGCTTTTTGAAGGCGTTGACTATGAAACGGACCAACTAAACGCGTTGGGCCTTCCGGCAGTAGTAACAATTATCAATAGCAACTATTATTCTTCTACAATTACTGCCGATTATTACACTTGGAAAACAGATTTAACTGTAGAACAAATTATAGCAGGTGTAGCGGCACTTGGTGGCTATGTAGCCGAAAACGCAAAAATACAACCTGTATCTTGGAATACAGCCGTAAGAAATCCCCCTATTATTACGCCTGTTTTTGCAACTTTGGGCTATACAGAAGGAGGCAATAATACATATCTTTTTAATTGGAGCAGGAAAACAGAGAGTGTTTGGAATGAAACTTACTATGGGAACGAACAACACGGCGGGCATTATAATATTTTGCCGAATAACTGGGATTATTCTTTTAATTGGTATGTGGATTGGAACAATGGGATAAATAGCGTAGCATTGGGAGATAGCTATAATGGAGCCACAGCTGGTCTACATTACTTGTTAGTTAATAATGGTATTTTGATAGATGTTTTCAGCGGTTTTCCTGGCGCGTATACTTGGACTCTATATGTTTGTTTAGTCCAAAATGGACAATTATTTGACTTGGCTTCCACATCTGTTAGTGGACGTGGCCGCAACTTAGGAAATTTTAGAATTTCTAGGCGTGGTAGCACTATCAACGTGTACGATAATGAGAACTTGATAGCTACTTGTAACTATTCAGGTAGCATGAATTTGAAATATCAAAGAACGGGTCGGGTCCGTTCACAGACGTGGAATTTTTACGATGACGATATGACACCACACGGTGCAAACCTTACGTTGCCATGTATAATTTCTAGTCGTTTGGAACTTCCAAACTTAGCTGAAATGTGGGGAGCAATACAGGCAACTCTAGAAGGAAGTGGGCAGATCTCATACAATTTGCAAACATATTTTAGAAATACTACTAATATCAACTGGCAAGGGCCAAATGATTCGGCCCTTGATATACAATTAGCTAGAAGTGAACGCTACTTATATTATATCCTTGGCGTAAATAATAACTCCGAGCAATTTAACATCAAACAACCTAGTATTTATTATTTAGCGAGTACATTATTCCTAAGATTAGTAAAATTGGGTGGCAAAACGGTTCTGGAGATTTTGGAAGATTTCGCTTTAATATCCGGCTATGAATTTGGGGTGGATAGGCAAGGCGTATTTTTCTTTAGGCCAAGGGTAGCAAGTACAACCCCTACCTATATTTTAGACCATGATGAAATTGTCAAAGTAGATACCGTTAAAAAGAACTTGAGCGACTTTTTTACCAAACTCACGCTTACTTTTGCCCAGGTTCCTTTGGAATTTTACGCTAATACAGGGGAAAGACCTACGCCCATAGATAAATACGGGGTAATCAATAAAGAAATTGATAAACCCGATATTGTGAATTATGATAACCCGGAACTAGCACAAGCCATTGGCCCTCAGTTATTAGAAGTATATTCTGCCCTTCCAAACGTGATACAGGCAACAGGCAAGCTAAATTTAGCCCTAGAACTGGGGGATATTGTGAGCTTGCGGCGCAATATGAATTTAATCACGCCGGAACAATACACCGATTATAGCAAGTATGAGGATTTGAACACATATTACCGGGCGTGCAAGATTACCGGGATGAATTATAACTTTAGCAAAAAGCAAATTACATATACGCTACGGGATGTTTCTAACAAAAACACCGAGCCTATGTACGAATTAGAACAATTTGTATATGAATTACCAATAAAATTGGGGGTCAAAAAATAATGGACTTACAACCAAACAAAACAGACGGTATTTATTTGCCGATCACAAATACTCGTATAAGTGCCAGTGAGTGGAACCAGTTAGTCGGTAGCTGTATGGCGTTTATTACAGCGGCAGGTCTTACGCCTGATGCGTCAGATAATGAACAGTTTTTGAACGCATTTAAGACTATTGCCGCCGGGCTTGAAATTGTAGGCGCGAATACGAATTTGTCAAACCTTACGGCAACAGGGGAAGCTCGTTTTACCACCAAAGCCGATACAGACCTAGGTAACGTAAGTGTTCCATATGTAACCGAATCTTACATGAATGGTACTTCTTGGTATAGAAAGTGGAGTGATGGAAGAATAGAACAAGGCGGGCACGTTTCTGATGATGTTCAACCTGCAACAATTTCTCTTTTGATTCCGTTTACATCCACAAATTATCAAGTGTTTTCAAATTGCACTGCGACTGGTAACTCAGCAGTTACTGGTAGAAACTATATCGCATATAACAAAACAACTACACAATTCTCTTGTGCTGAAGGTTTTTCAAATAATACAGCTTTAGCTCTTTTTTGGGATGGAAGCAATGATTGGTTAGCTGTTGGATATTAGTTAAAGAGGATTGAATGAGGATTCAATATGGAAATAAAAGCGACATTAAATAAACCTTATGAAGAAAAAGACCGTTTGGATTTTATAGTAGAACAAAATCATACTAATGGCTATGAGATTAAAGAAACGGAAAATGCTTTAGAGGCTTGGGGATATACAGAGGAAGAAAAGCAAGCGCAAGCTAAAGAAGCCCACAAGAAAGAGCTAATCGCAGAGCTAGATGCGTTGGATTTGAAGCAAATACGGTCTTTAGCTGCTAAAGCCGCTGGTACTGCTACTGATGAAGATTTGGCTATACTAGCAGATTTGGAAGAACAAAAGGCTGTCAAACGCAAAGAATTAAAGGATTGATAGGAGATTAAAAAAATGGACCCAATTAAGATATTCAAAGGAAATGATACAAACTTTAACGACGGCAAATTTTTAACATTTACCGTCACTAGTGATATTGATTTAAGCGATTTTACGGGTATTTTTACTTTAGGCAGCTTTAGCAAACCTGGTTCTTTAGCTGATGGAAAAATGGACGTAATTATTCCTGCTGCAGTAACGGCTCAGTTCCCTTTGGGTTCTATGTGTGGCACATTCCAACTAGTTGACCAAAAAATGCGCGTTGCAACGGTTACAAACCAAATTCCTTTTTTAATTACCGATGAAGTGTTTACGCAAGTAGAAGATACGGTAGAATTGGAAACTCCCGAAGATTATCCTATAAACATCGAAATGCAAATTGGGTTTCCTGGTGGGAACTACAGCGATTTAGAAAACTTACCACAAATAAACGGTGTTACGTTGGAAGGGAATAAAACTGCAAT
Organism: Elusimicrobiaceae bacterium; assembly: GCA_045604045.1. Taxonomy (GTDB): domain Bacteria; phylum Elusimicrobiota; class Elusimicrobia; order Elusimicrobiales; family Elusimicrobiaceae; genus Avelusimicrobium. Next base: position 34,693 of record JAZUNI010000007.1, read on the forward strand.
GGCTTTAGGATTAACTACTCCGACTGATTTGCAACCTATTACCGAAAATATTACGTCTTTGCAAACATCCATTGCAGGGAAACAAGACGCTTTGAGTGTGGGACAATTAGAAGCAACCAATTCGGGTATTGATACAACAAAAGTAGGCCAAATTGCCACGAACGCAGCGGATATTTCTACGATTGAAGGTAAAATCCCCACGCAGGCCAGTGCAAGCAACCAGTTAGCTGATAAAGCATTTGTAAATAGTACTGTTGCGACAAACACAGCCAACTTTATTGGGACATTTAACTCTTTAGTTGAATTAGAGGCATATAGCGGAACTGTTACTAACAATGATTACGCTTTTGTGGCCACAACTGACCAAGCAGGAAATACGCTATACGACCGTTATAAATACAACGCTATGAATGGAGCGTGGGCGTTTGAGTACGAGCTTAACAACTCTAGCTTTACAGCAGTACAATGGGCAGCCTTGAACTCAGGGGCAACCTCTACGAACATTGGGCAAATTGCTGCCAATACAAGTTCGATTGCGTCTTTAGGAACGAGCAAGCAAGATGTTATTAGCGATTTAGCAACCATCCGCAGCGGTGCTAGTGCTGGGGCTACGGCTTTACAACCTGCAACCGCACAAGCAACGTATGTGCCTTTATCGCAGAAAGGTGTAGCGGCTGGGGTAGCTACGTTAGACAACACAGGACAAATTACTGACGGTCAAATTCCCTACGCCACAGCCACTAAAGTAGGCGGTATTAAATCTTCTTATGATGCTACTACTAATACCTGGACGGTAATTACCGAGGAGCTGTAAAATGCTTACTGTAAATGGAACAGAATTACAAACACACCAGCTTAAA
>JAZUNI010000008.1:0-1524 GCA_045604045.1 Elusimicrobiaceae bacterium
CCTGCTTTAGATGTTGAAGCCAGCACTGTTTATTATGTCCGTTTTGGATGGGATAAAACCAAATACTATATAGATGTTTCCGCAGATAAAACAAATTGGGTATCAGCCACGAGAACATCCTCAAGCGCCCCTGCTGAGACTAATAAACGGTTCAATCTTGGTAATACATTCTATTACAGTAGAATATTTGGTGGTGCTATTGACCTTCATGAAACCTATATTACTTTTAATAATGAACTATGGTTCTACGGCAAGAACTACGCCACGCAGAACATAGCCCCTGTGCCGGCTGGTTATACATATGGTACAACCACTACGCCTAGCATTGGCTATGTGGATATGCGTACACAACAGTTTACCGCTGCACCGCAAGGGGCTACGATAGGGAGGGAGGAAGCATGAATTTAGATACGGAAACCATATGGAAAATTTTGGGACTTGTGTTTGCGGCCGGAGCTTTTTGGCAAGAGTTGCGGGCGATTCGTAAAGATATTGCCAGATTAGAGGAAAAGCAAGACAAATACAATAATTTGCAAATCCGGGTCGCTAAAATAGAAGCAAAACTGGAGGGACAATATAAATGAATGAGAAATGGTGCAAGTACACACGACGCTACGAAGGCTTAAGTGTTGTTCCATACCAATGCCCCACCGGGCACCTAACGATTGGCTATGGGCATAATTTGGAAAACGGCATCAGTAAAGAGGCGGCAGAATTTATCCTTAAACAGGATATGCAGGCCGCCGAAGAGGTTCTTGCTAAGCAATTGAATGGGTGGAAGCAACTAGGTGAAGTACGCCAGTTTGTGCTAACAGACATGTGTTTTAATATGGGGATTGACAAGTTGCGTACCTTTAAAAAATTGTGGGCTGCTATAAAGCGCGGCGATTATCAAACGGCAGCAGCCGAAATGATAAATAGCCGCTGGGCTAGTCAGGTGGGATATCGCGCCACGGAACTAGCCAAGATGATGAAAACAGGAGCATATATATGATGCAATTAATTAGTGAACATTACGACGAAGTATTACAAATTTTAGGGGCTGCGGTGGCGCTGGCTACGCTCATTGTAAAGCTTACGCCTACCACCCGGGATGACCAGGTATTAGGCAAGATCATTAAAATTTTATCTGCGTTATCTTTATGTAATGCAGATGGAAGTTTTATAGGTCACAAGGGGGCCTGATGCAGGGGCAAGGCATACTCATATTAGCAATAGCCTTTGGGGTGGCGTTATGGGCGGTGTATAAGCTAGGCCGTAAGGCTGCCCAATTGGACGCTATCCGTACCCAAATGCACCAACAGGAAAAGGAGCAAAAATATGTGCAAGAAATTAAGGAGCGGGTTTCTTCTCTTACTGGGAATGATGTTAGGCGTCGGCTGCACGAAAGTTCAAGTTACAAACGCTAGCGTGTGCCAAATAGCATTTGATTATAGGGATGAAGGCGTAAACGAACAAAACGCAAAAGCGCTGCTAGTTCATTACTGTTTATGCCAAGATGCCCGTGCGTGTAAATAAAAAACC
>JAZUNI010000009.1:0-16625 GCA_045604045.1 Elusimicrobiaceae bacterium
TCCATGTTAAGGACCTCCTTGTGATTAAATTACCTGCTAGCACAGGTAATTTAATTGTATCACAAGGAGTTTTTGTTGTCTTGCGGAACGGTATAACCAAGATTGAACCCCCTGCCTAGCAGGGGGTTTTCATTACACAACAAACCCCCGGTAAAACCGGGGGTTTGTCCGTCAAAATACTTTCAGTTATTTCTTGTCCGTAGAAGCAGCTTCTTTCTTCCAGGTAGTAGCAATACATGCGCCGGCTAAAATACATGCAAAAATGCACGACACATACACACCTTTCCAACCATACTGGGTGCTAATATAGGCAGCCCCTTTGCTGGAAAGCATTGCCCCAAAGTAGCCAAACATTCCGGTAAAACCGGTAGCGGCAGAAGTAGCTTTTTGTACCGTTACGCGGGAGGCTTGCACCCCACCGGCCAAGTTTTGCGGGCCATCTACAAAGAAGCCGATTAAGGCCGCAAACACAGCCGTCATCCAGAACGCATTGGGGGAGGCAATTACATAAAATCCCCAGCAGCTAGCCGCTAAAATGGCTAAATAAATAAGGTTCATCTGGGTGCAGCGGCCGCCAAACCAACGATCCGCTAAATACCCGGCTACGATGCCGCCCGGCATCCCCAAGAACGGCATAGCAGACGCCGCCGAAGCAGCTGCCGCTTCCGTAAAGCCGCGTTCCTGGTTTAAGAAAGTGGTCGCCCAGTCCAGCGTAGCAAAACGTACATAATAAATAAATACGTAAGAGATAGCTAACGCCCACAGGAAGGGGTTTGTCAGTACATATTTTTTAATAATTTCCCATTGGGTCATGTCGGCTTTTTCTTGTTTTACCGGCATTACATCGTTGCGATAGATTTCAATGGCGGGTAACCCTACCGATTTAGGCGTATCCGCCATGTAGTACACCATAAAAATGCTATAGGCAATACCCATAAAAGCCGGCACCAAGAAAGCCATCTGCCAGCCGCATTTAAGCCACAATAACAAAGAAATCAATTGGGCTACAAAGAAAGCCCCAAACGTATGGGAAGAAGACCACAACGTCCACTTGGTAGCACGTTCAGAGGGGGAAAACCAATACACTAACCCCTTAGCTACCGGCGGAAATCCCATAGATTGGGCAGCCCCGTTTAAACCCCATAAAAAGGCTGCCATCATCGTCATAGACAAAGGCAGCACCTGTTGAATTTGAGGCAAGAAAGCAAATGCGATGTTAATAAGTGCCGAGGAAAATAACCCCGTCGCCATGACCGAGCTAATATTGCAGCGGTCCGCAATCGTACCACTTAAAAATTTTCCAATACCATAGGTTAAATAAATAATAAACCCAATGGTACCTAATTGTTCTACGGTAAATACACCGTTGTTAATAAGTACTGGTTTAATAATATCCAAGTTTTTGCGGGTAAAATAAAATAAGGCATACCCGAAATACATGGAGAAGAACATCTTAATACGCCAAGAGCGGTACAAGCGTTTTATTTCTTGCTCGTCCGTAAGAGGTTGAGCGTCCGGAATTGGTTGATACCAATTTTTAATTTTTGCGAACATACAGTCTCCTAATATAAAATACGCAGGCGTGCTTCTATCCCCTTTCCGGCACCGGATTCCCTCCTGGACGCTCACTCGTTAGAAAGGCGAGAAACATTTCTGTTTTATTATTGTAATGCTTTTGGTGGCAGGCAATTGCCACTACTCTTTCATTATAACAAAAATCGTCGCAAAAAACAGCAACTGTTTCACATTTATTCATATGTAAAACTCCCCGTCCTGTAAAAGACGGGGAGCTTGCACTTAAATAAGCAACTATATTAGTTAATACCTTCCAACAAGTCTTTTAAAGCTTGTATATTTTCAGGAGATGTGGGCCCCGCATTTTCATCTAACACATTAAGTTGTGCTTGACGTGATTTTAAACCGCGTAAAATATCACGCAATTCTTCTTCCACGGCAAGCACGCGAGGAGAATCGGCCATATTGGCCGCTTTATATTGCGGAAGCGCCTGTTGCACGCGGTTGTAGTATTTAATTAGGTCCGTATAAGTATCTACCGTTACTTGCCCGCCATAAATATTATGAGAAACCAGCTGTTTAATTTCATGAATTAAATTTTTGGACTCTTCATATTTATCATAATACGCAGGAATATTATACGTGCCTTCTTCCACATACGGCATTTCGGGATTCAACGTACCATTTTCCAACAGGATCGTATTTTTTAACTGATCAAAGGCACGTTGCAGCATGATCGAATTATCATTTCTATCTAGAATTTTTTCATACTGCTTGACCAACGCCACAAGCTTGTCAAAGTAAGGGGCTACCATTTCATCATTCCCCGATATAGACTTCGCAGCCACTAACCGGTTATACGATTCCACCAAACCCTGATACTGTTGCGTAAGCTTCTGTTCGGAGCTAATACCATACAGAATCATCGTATCTTGCAGTTTTTTCATGGTTTTTTCTACATTTACCAAGCGCACCGCCACATTTTTACTATTCATACCAAACGTAGAAGGCGAAATTTTACCAGCTGAAATATTAGCCTGTGTAATCTGTTGTTTATGGAAAACCTGCATAAAGTCTTTAAATAAGGCACGGTTTTTCCAAGCTAACACCCCCGCCATACTGGCAGAGTAAGCAAAAATCAAACGGGCCAACCCAAGCGCATCAGACGTCGTTCCGACGGTATGATCCGAGATAAAACCCAACATATCTTTTGTCCATTGAGGGCCTAAATCACGGAACAGATAGGCAGCCCCAGCTGCTACTGCAATACCGGCTAATCCATGCCCATTGGCAAAGGAATAATCTTTAGAGGCCAGCGAAGCCCACACCTTTTCTTGGCTTGCAAGTTCTGCTAACGTAGTCTTCTTTTCTTCAGCTGATAGTTTGTCATCCGCCAAGATTTGCGCTTTCTGTTTTTGCATTTCCGCAGAAACAATATTTTGCAAACGCGCCGCATCCATTTGCCCCGGGGTAGCCGTAGCAACATAGTGTAAAATACCGGTAATAGCCGTTACAATGGCAAGCGCCCCCGAATAAGGTAAGAAAGCTAATGCGGCACCTGTGGTGGCTAATAAGGGCAGAGAAACACCTGTCATTTGGTCATCCGTCAGTTTATTTTTTTCAATCGCCTTAGAAGCCCCTTTACGCGTAAACGCGGTACCCAACATAAATACGGCTGCCATAATCGGTCCCCATGTAGTACCCAATATTTCCGTAGCTCCTTGACTTAACGCCATCAAGCTGGCAGCATAGCTAGCATATACCATTTTAACGCGGAAGTTAATATCCTTTACTTCGCTTAGTTTACGAATTTGTTGCTTATAAGCCTGCTTAAAAGCCGCATATTTTTGGGGATCAATCTCTTCCTTTTTCTCTTGGTGTGCGCGGTTCTTATAGATAGGCGTATTTAAGAAAAGCAGTTCAGACATTCCCAACAAGCCTAACCCAACCGGCACCACAATAGCCCAACTACCACCCAGTGCCGCCGCCCCAGCGGTTGCACCCGTCAATGCTAAACGAGACCACTGCTTATTTTCAGCAAACGATAAGTGTGCCGCCGTACGAGTAGCCGGATCTTTAAAAAAGTTTAATAACGTGTTGTTAAAGGAGTTGAGTAAACTGGCCCCTAACACCATGGCGACTGTCGGTACTGCTAAAACGCCCAATGGAATACCGTTAGCTCCACCAATCACAGGTTCGGCCCAAAACATACCCATGCCAGCAGAAACAGCCAGCGCTGCTGCTGCCGCCCCATATACATATTGAATGGTTTTAACGTTACCTAATTTAGTCATCAGGGGCATTGCCCAGCCGGCAATCCATGGAGTTAAATAGCCTACCCCGCTTACCGCGTTAGCCATCGTAGCCCCCAAACCTTCTAAATTTTTCAACATTTTTGTAAAGGGTCCCGCAAGAGACATCCCGGCATCATTTCCAATAAAAAACGCATGCAACTTCAAGTATTGTTTTAAGGAATGGGGGGTATTTAATACCAATTCCAGATTTAAATCCCGTTGATTTTCCAACATATTGGCAATACTTAACAAATCGGAAGACGTATAAGGAGTATCCAACGCTACACGATAGGACCCTTCTTTACGAATTTGTTGCAAAATCTTCATAGAAGCTGGCGTTTGTTCAATGGTAGAAAGTTCGCCTGCCGCCGGTAAAAACTTCCACTGGCCACTTTCGTCTAATGCTAACACAAATCCTTTGGGCACCGTAAAACCTTGTTTAGAGGCTAAATGCAGTGCTGATAACATCCGTCCATATCGGTTGGCTCTTTCTTGGGATAAAATTCCCACCGGGTGTGCACTTAGTGTGCCGTCTGCATAGCGGTAATAAAAGGGAATACGATTTTCATAATAGAGTCCATTCTTTTTTTCAACCGCCGTACCCAAATTTGACACCGCAAAACCAGTCGGTCGGAACGTAGAAAGAATTTCTTTTTGTTTTACTTCTGGGACAGAAGGAACCACCCCTTCAAAGTTTTCCGGGTCCGAAGAAGGCAATACTTGAGAACTACTATAAGCCGTTAGCGCCTTACTCGCCCAGCTTGGGTCGTTTAAAATAGCTGATAAATCCGCCTCCCAATTCACTTGGACCGGGTGATCTAACAGATTATCCAAAGCCGTTTGTAAAGAGCCGGAATAATATAAGCTGTATAAGACGGTCTTTAATTGTTCAATATCATCGGCTGCTGCTGTTAATTTATCCTGCACCGTTTTAGGAAGTGCTGTGATAGCAGAGCCCAGTTTACCTTGGGCATAGAGATGTAGTAAAGCTTCTTGTTTGTAAGATTCACTGGCCTCACTATCCAAAATTGCTTTTAAGCTGGTAGGCACTGGTTGCACCATAGAAAGCGTGTACCTAGCCTGTTTATTAGCGGCAATACGTGCACTCTTATTCGTTTTCCCCAAATTGCTCATCCAATTTCCCATGCGTTGAAAAATATTGGGCGAAATAGGAAGAATACTGGAATACACAATCCCATCCGTATTACGACGGGGAGCGGAAGATACAGGTCGCGTGGCAGGCTGTGCAGCGGCTTCTACCGGTTGCTCCGCCGCAGGCGTTACGGTAGCCGGCTTGGATAACGCGACCTCTGCGGCTAAATCAACTTCGGCCGGTTTAACTTTAGGAGCCATTTCTTCCGTCACGGCCGCCTTGGATTCCAGCTCCCGTCCGGCGTTTATATAAATAAACGTAGCTTCCAGGGCAGGATTAAGCAACCATCCGCTTAATTCGCCTAATTCTTCCATCGCGGGGCGGAAGGCAGCTACATCTACTACGGCACGTTCCACTTGCGGTAAAGGCACCGGGATTTCATTTAATTGTAAATAGACTGAAATACCTTCCCACAAATCCGGATGCTGCGTGGATTGGGCAGCCATTTTTGTAAGTTCTTCATACCCTTCCAAACGCAACAAAGCCCGGGCAGCTACCAAGGTCATTAAAGGTTCCGCCACGGTTCCTACAGTTTGTTGATATACCTCTAAAATCGCGGGAGCATCTTCATGCGTACCTAGTAAACCTAGTGCGCTTACATCCGCTAACGTTTCCTGCAATCGGATTGCACCCGCTTCCCCATTGTTAAAGGAAGTATATAGCTCCTCAACCGTTTTTTGCGGTAACTGCGCCGTAAAGCCCATGGGTTGTTTCAAATTTTCACGGTAAAACGCCACCCCTTGAGCCATATCTTGCGTGCTTACTTCATGATTTAACGCTAGTACCGTAAAATCCGAACGCAGCAACATCGCGCGTTCCGTCGGGTTTTGATGGGTTAAAATTTTGCGCGCTGTTGGTACATATTTTTCAGGAGATAATAAAGCGGTATGCCGAGGAGTCATGGAAACGCGCATATTTTTTAGCACCGCTAATTCTTTAGCACTTCGCTTAGCTGCCACGCTTGGCAATTTGCTAGATTTTTTAAATTTAGGAGACAACCCTACCCGTTTTGGTGCAGGCATGCGGCGTGGGGCCACTTGCGCCAATGAAGGGGTTACACTGCCCACAATTAAAGAAAAGCTAAGTACCAACGAAATAAGTTTTAGCATATATACTCTCCTTAATATATGAACCGTCTTATATCATTAGGGTAATACAAAAATGAAAAAATAACAAGGGGCCATTGGTCCCTATTTAGACATAGGACCTTTAGTCCCTACACAGTCTTTACGGCGCGGGCACGTTGCACAAATTCACGCCATTGTAGATACATATGGCCCGCCTCTTCTGTTGAAACGCAAGGCAATACGTGAGTTTGTGATACGGCTTGCCAAGGGGTTGTATCCCACCCTAGTTGAATAGCCGCTAACTGCGCAGCCCCTAACACGGTTCCTTCCCGCTGAGGGGCCACCCAAATACTACGTCCTAAAAAATCAGCTTGCCTCTGTAGTAAAGAGGTACTATTGCTTAGCCCGCCGGTGGCAGTTATACGCTTCAGCGCGTATCCCTGTGCTTGAAGATAATACATAATATCTGCTACACGCCCGGCAATAGCGTGTAATGCACCAGCTATCCAATCAGCTTGGGTAGTAGACAAAGAAACGTTTTCCGTTACAACCTTGGCGTGATAATCCCAGTACGGGGCCCCTAGGCCGCCTAGTGCGGGTAAAATACGCACGGGGGAGGTGGCGGTTTTAGCCAAAGCGTCCAGTTGGTTAGGCTCTACCTGTACTCCACGGGTTTGTAACCACTGTAGTAAACTGCCTGCCGAAAAAATAGGTCCCTCAAGCAAAAACGGCAGTGCTTTTCCTTGCGTAGTGGCTCCCACCGAGGACAACATGCCCGGTACTACCACAGGTTTATTGCCGGCATGATATAGCACAAAAGCCCCAGTGCCATAATTGACGACAGCTTCTTCGGGCTGGAGGGAATGACTCACAGTGGCGGCCTGTTGGTCCGCTACACACGCACAAATAGGAATTTTAACCCCTTTGTAATGATACGTACCGTAATCAGCCGCACTCGCGCGTACGGGTGGCAGACACCCTATCGGCGCACCAAATACCTGGCATAGGGCTTCACTCCAATTTTGCAGGTGAATATCCCATAACAGGGTCCGTTGTGCTAACGTCGGGTCCGTTGCAAAAACGCGACCTCGCGTGAGGTGCCAAATAAAAAAACTAGCTACCGGAGCAATAAGCAGCTGCCCACGGTTGGCAACCTGCTGGACCGCTTCCACGTGCTGTAAACACCAGGCTATTTTAGGCGCAGAAAAAAAAGGAACTTTAAACAGCCCCGTCTGTATATGAATCTCTTCTTGTGAAATTTCGGACTGGTTGGCTTGGGCTACAGATCGTCCATCCTCCCAAGTAAGTACCGGCGCCACCGGGTGACCAGTCTGTTTATCCCACAACACAACTGTTGAGCGCTGGGAACAAACTGCTATAGCAGCAACCTGTTCTGGGCCGATTTCTGCTAGTAATTGATGCAAGACCCCCAGTTGACAATCCAGCAACTGTTTCCCGTCATAATAAGAAAGGCCTTTGTGGGGACGTTTGGGGGAAAACACTACTTGTTTTTTCGCGTAAATTTCTCCACGCGCATCCACGGCTACAGCGCGGCAACTGGATGTCCCTTGGTCTAGCGCAATAATAAACAATTTTTTCATGGCTGCACTTGCGGCGGGTACCACCTATTTTCTTTAAGTAGTGTATAGGCCGTCTTATTTAAAGATAAAAGCGTCTGTTCTGCTTGCACCGCATCAAAATGTTCACTATATGGTTCAATAGTTAATAATTTACTACCTGTATGGCGTACAGCCCCTTGGGCCGTAATCAGCCCAATATTATTCCCTTCAGCCACCATGGCCACGTGGGGAGCGGAAGCGTCCCACAAATCGCGGCCGAAGGCGGTGTAAGCGGGGCGGATACCCGCCATGTGATACAGCGTAGGCACAATATCTAACTGAGACACCACATACCCAATTTCTTGTGGTGGATAATATTTGGGAGCGTAAATCACCAAGGGAATTTGAAAGTGATTTTTAAGCGTACCTTCCGCCGGCCCACCCGACGTGTGGTCGGCTACAAACACAAAGATAGTATCCTCAAACCAACCATCCTGTTTGGCCCGTTCTAGGAGTTGTCCAATAGACCAATCTGCAAAACCCAAGGTATTTAAAAAACCATGCTCCCAAGAATCATACGGATATTTATCAAATTGCGCCAAGGTAGAGGCAAAAGGTTCGTGAGTAATACCGGTAAATACCATTCCCATAAAGGGTTGATTTTTGTGTTGCCTAATTTTATCTGCGGCAAATTGCATAGCGTCATAATCATAGCCAAAGGGGGCCTTTTCACGATACGGTAAACGCTGGGGCATATCTTCCCAGCCGTAACTTTCTTGCATACCTAAGTAAGAAGCCAGCGCACACAGCCGGTAAGAATCCCGGTGGGAGGTTTGCGCAAAGAAAGTGTAATATCCCGCTTGAGCAAAATGTTTAGGTGCGGGGGATAAACTAGCCATTTCTAGCCCATAACCAAACATGGGTAGCCCCGGCACTAAAGGAATACTGGCTAGCACGGCTGCAAACCCAAAAATACTTCGTTGGCCAGCTGCGTAGGCTTGCGTAAAATTAACGCCCTTTTTTACAATTTCATCAAACACAGGGGTCGCCCCAAAATGATGATGCGAAAGAGCATCTATGTAGTAGGGATGCCACCCTTCTAACAGTACAATTAAAATATTGGGTTTTTTAGTAAGGGGTTGATAAGGTTTCATCCGTTGACGCATCAGCGGATACTGCTCGTTCAGTACTTTTTCAGTAGGGGCAATCAACATTTGTTGCGTAGTAGCAATGGCTTTTTGCAACGGGAACGTATTGGTAAATTCCTGCGTACCTTTACGCCCTACCTGGTATGCCGTAAAAGCACCGTTTAAGGTAAGGGCTGCCCCGGGTGCCGATGTGACATAATTGTACACATCGGCTACTCCTAACGATTTGCCACGCCCCAAATGTCCCCGCAATCCTAATAACGTTAGTAGCACCACACAGGCTAACATCATAATCGTATATCGGCCAGAGCGCGCATATCTTTCCTCATTTATATATATGAATAGCAGATGTAGCGCCGCTATAAATCCGCCTAACAGCAATGCTAAAGCCCACCAAAATTGCTTGATTGCATATGAAACAATGTAATTCCAGTCACTGGATACTTGAATAATTTCTTCGGCAATATGCCGCCCCACTTTGGGAAAATAAATAATATCGGCTATTAAAAAAACGGTTACAACGATTATTTCCGCCAGTAACACAGCACTGCACATTTTTGCCCAACCCTTTTTTTTTATAGGTAGATTTAACAGTAAAATAACAGGCCCCATGCATAGGACAGTTATATAAAAATCAAACTGCAACCCATGTAAAAAAGCACGGGCAATTTCTGCCGTAGAGATCCCCGCGAAAAAGGGACCATTAAGTTGCCAAACAGCAATCCGTGCTACCGTAAAAAGTAGCATCAGCACCAAAGGGGCTAGCAGTGATAGTTTGCTACGGGTATCTAGCGTGGGCCAACGCTTCATGGAGTGACTTCCTCGACATTTAAAATATCACGCAACTGGCTTACCGATAACGCCAGTAATTTTTGTTGTACTTCTTTAGGTACAGCAGGGTCCGTTAATAATGTAGCAATCGTAGTTTGCGTAGGAACCAATGTTTTAGCCAATAAGCCACTTTGACGCAGCAGCGATAATACAGCCTCTTTATCTTGAAACGTAACCACATTTTTTTGGCTTAGCTCTGCCTTATATTGGGTACCAAAATGGCGAGAAAAGTGTTGTTGTTTCATAAGTTCTATAATTTCTTGACGGAGTTTTTTTTGTTCTGTTTCTAACGTTCCGTAACGATCAATTTTTTTACTTAATACATCTTGCACAGAGACTTCCGTTTCGGTTGCGGCTACTTTCTTAGGGGTAGTAACCGGCGCTTGCCCCTTAAGTAGCGGCAAAGCGGCCGCACCAGACGGCCCCATATACGCTTTGCCGGTAAATACCGGACAAATATTGCGGTAATCACACCAGCGGCACTGGTTTTCGCCGGGGGTTGGATCAAACTTTCCGGCCCGAATATGGTCCGCCACATCCAATACTTTATGCCAAAATTCCAAAATATCTTTGTCGGGGGCCCGTTCAAAGGTCATTTCGGTGAGGCTAGGTAAATGATAAAAACTAAGTTGTCCTACACGCACTTGCTTTACGTCGGGATCATGCTGTTGCACCAATGCCTTAATGGTGGGGGAAGTCTCCACCACCTTTTGATACATATACAACTGGTCCGGTTCCCGTTGAACTGTTTTTCCCGTTTTGTAGTCTAGTATTTTAATTAGCCCATTGCCCAGGTAGTCCATCCGATCCAAAATGCTAATTAGGCTTAGCCCATCAATTTCTAAGGTGCTTCTCATTTCCACCGATAACGGACGGGCAAACGTGGCCGCATGTTTGGCATAATACGCTTCGATTTCACGGCGCCCTTCCGCATATCCCGCCAGTTCTTTTTCTACGGACGCATATCCTTTTTGTTCATATGTGGTTTGGTTCCACTGATCATCAAAATAGGAAAGAGCCTCACTAAGCGTAGGAAAAAATTGGCGGGTAGGGTCATAAATAAATTCCATCACACTATGCATGACAGAACCGAAAGCAAAATAATATTTGGGCAGTTCCGGAATCATATGCACATAGCGGAATTTATATTTTTGCGGGCATTCCTTATACATGCCCATTTTTGAATAAGAAAAGGATAAATTTTTAGCCATAAATAGTCTACTTGTATAAAGATAATTTATTGTAGCATTTTTCAAGGATCGTAGATGGAAGGGCCAAAAGCCCTAGGCCCCATCTAGGTCTTTTGGCCCTTGTGTAAAATTGTTTTTAAACGGATAATAGAATTATAAGAGTATAATTTTGTTACTTAATTGAGGAACCATATATGAAACATATTCAACTCACTCCTTCTGCTTTTTTATCTTGTGTACTTTGTTTCTCTTTGTTATTTAATACCGTCTCACCAGCCCTAGCGCAAATAGCCACTACCCCTCAAAAACCATCTATTGATTTAAAAAAAATAATAACACGCAAATCCTTCACCGCAGCGAATGATGCCATTCAATTGCCCCCGGGCATGCAGCAATCCCTAGCGCTCCACGAAACAGAAATTCGCTTTTTTAATGGTTCTTTAACAGATGAACAACTAGCCCGGTTAGCCCAAATCAATTTCATGTTCTCACCGACACTACACACGCAAACCTCTCAAAAAACAGATTATGAATTATTCCATGACGCATACAACCAACATTTAAATCAAGAGTATGAACGGGAAAAACATGCATTAGAAGCCTCTCGCAATACGTTGCAAACGCAAATTAATGACCAAGCCTCTTCTTACCGCAAAGAATTATACGCCCCGTTGGTGCATGATGTAGTTAGCTCCATGCTGCAAGGCGCAGGGGATGAGGAGTCCTCCTCTATTAAAAATTTGTCTAATAAAATTACAAAAAGTATCCTAGCCCTATCCATTCAACCCGATCAAGAACTAGCTAACCAGTGGGAGCCTATTTTTGCAAAGTACCGTAAAGATCCTCAAACCCTGGCCATGGCCCAAAGCATTACACAACAAATACAACAAGATCCACAAAACAAATATTTACTACGAGAACAAGCCGTATCTTCTTGGAAAAATGAAGCGAATGAGTCCCTAACCGATTGGTATAAGAAAAATATAAACGCCCTCAACCAATGGAAAAAGAAAGCGATATCCCAAGATAAAAAAGTATTTAGTGAAACTTACGAACCACAAATGCTGCAAGAACGGGAAAGTCAAGTAAAACAAGCCGTGTCTGATTTGTGGAAGTATCGGGAGCTGGCTCCTCGCGCGCACCGGCAATTACTCCAGTTAGCCCCGATTATTGCGCAGCTGCGCACCCTGGACGGAAAATCCTTTTTATCCGATGAACAAAAAAACTGGCTTACCCAAGAATATATCCACGTTCTTAACAACTCTACCTGTACTTCTAAAGAAGGCTCTACAGTTTGTAATTTAGAATTTACAGCCATTAGTGGCTTAGGCATGTTAACCAGCTCAGACAATGCCGCGTATGCAATTGAATCCTTCATGACCAAAAACCGGCAAACTGCTTTTGCCGTACCGATTTTGCTAGCTGGTACAACAGCCCTGCTAAGCATGAAACAATTTGGCCTTTTACGCGGCTTTATTTACGCGGCCACACGTGATGAATCCAACCTAGAAAGCTATGATTTACTTAGCGTTGAAAACGCCGTAAATAGGGTAGCTAATATAAATGGCCAGTATTTGGGTGAAATTTCTAAATACGGACAATACCCGCTGCAGCAAAACCCAACCGATCAAACCGCATTAGCAAACGTGTGGGAAGATATCGCCCAAATTTTAGCCGATGATGGCTCGGCCCAAGCCTTGGATATTCTGCGTGAGTACGGTGTGGAACAATGTGCCATCTACACAGAAACCACTCTTTCTTTGGAAGAAAAACCGTTCGTAAAATGTAAAGGAATTATGCCTTTTCTAGTAGGTGCTTTAGCCAGTGGTAAAAGTGGGGCAGAACGATACAATCCGTCTAACGCTATGACCCAACCCGGCTACGTAGCCACCAATCATGGCAACCGTTACATATCTTCCGAAGAAGCCAAACGCAATGCCGCCGCACTGGCCCAACAGAAACAAGCATTCTTTGACTATGCTGCCAGTATGGGATTAAGCAACGCGGCCATGCTTGCCCGCTATTTATTTTTGCAAAGCATGGGGGATTTAAATGCAGAATCCGAACTACGGGTAGACACACAATTATACAAAGCATACGCTACCGCCATGCAGCAACGTACCCCTAAAGCAGGTTTTGCCTTAACTCCTTATGAACGTAATTCAGCCGAATACAACGCCAAGCGTGCCCGGCAGGACCGTACTCAATTTTTCCGTAACGTGGGGCGTTGGGCCGATGTTGGTATTTTAATTTGGTGTGTGGTAGATGTTTCCAAATGGAGCATGTCGGGTGTCAAGATTGCACGTGCCATGACGAAAGCCTCCCGTATGGCCCGCAACGGGGCCACAGTGGCCCAACGGGCTGTGATGCTACGCAATTTAAATATTGCACCCAAGCTACGTGCTTTTGTAAATGTTTCCGGTAAAATTAGAAACGGCATGGCCCCTGCGGTCCTAGCTGAAATGCCGCTTTTTACTTCGCAAACTGTTGCCTTGCCCAAGTTTGCTGATTTTGTGGAATCCGCCGGGACTATTGCTGCTAACAGCATCCGTTTTTCCGCAGAAACAGGTACCCTGGCCGTGGACGCAGCGGCTATGGAAAAAGCAACCGCCGGCACCTTGTCACCTACCCAAATTACAGCATTTGACCAAATGTTGGGCACAGCAGCCAACCAAGCCAATATGCGCTTTGCCAATCGTTCTGCCTGGCAGCGGTTCTTCACGTGGAATAAAAACAAATCGTATCGTTCATATGTGCTTAAAGAACTAAGTGAGTTACCAATCCCTGCCGGTTTCTCCGCAGCGGACCTGAACACCGTGCGTTTTCGCTTATCTTCCATGCCTCTTTCGGTACCGGAAAATATCCGCTCTTTTCAAATTCCCAGCTTGCTGCAATCTACGCAAGGGGTACCTAGCATCCATGTACCCGCGCTCACGCGCGTGATGACGACTTCCCTGGGGGCTGCACCATCAGCCAGCCAGCTAGCTCATACGCAAGGTTTATTACAGCAAGCCATAGAACAAACTAACTTACAATTTATCAACCGGGGGTGGTTTTCCAGACAGTTTGGCTTTTTATTTCACCGGCAAGCGAATACCTATCGCAGACTTCTGCTTGATAGCGTAGCGGCTCAATTTGATAAAGACGCCCGCATGTTTACAAACCCGACGGAATTTAAGCTCTACCGGGATCTTGTCCAAAATATTAGCGTAGATCCACAATTGCGTGCCCCGGCGTGGAGTGCCCAATTAGGCAGCTTAGGGCGTTCCACCACTCAAATTGAAAAATTCCAAACAATGGGAACTACGCTGTTCCAAACGGTTGGGGCCAACCAAGCACCGGAAGCGTTGCCGCTGGTTTTCCAAATGCAACGTAAACGCTGGTTACGAGGGGGAATCAAAGGAATTGCAGCCCCACACTATCAACGTGTTATTATTACTGATAATAAAGGAAAAATGACCTTTGGTTTTGGTAATAATTTGGCAGAACCGGTAACCCCCAGTCAGTTTAAACTAACCCTGTCCCAGGAAGACGTACCTACTTTACTGCGGGCAACGCAAGGTTACACGGGGGAACCCCTACAACTTAAATTAACTTCTACCGATGGGAAATGGCTATGGAATCCTTCATTTTATTCCAAACGCTGGACGGCCTTTAAACAAGCCCGTTCGGATGGTAAATTCTTACCCCTAGGCACTTGGCTGCGTGGAAAAAATAACATTTATGTACACGATATTCCGGTACAAATCCGCCTAACAGACGGTTCCTTACAAGCCTTGCCTGTTACCTTTAAGGCTGATTCCTACCTGGGCTTGCGCAACGCTTCTGCCGTACTGGAAGAGGGGGGAAAACTGGCTTGGTATCAAGATGGGAAACTACTAAGCGGTATGCCCGCCTTCTCCTATGGGTTACCTAAAAATCAAATCCGCCCCTTCTTAGATATTACCCGCCAAGCTAACTTACAACATCCGCTACGGATAAGTGGGTTATCCGGTAAAAATAAAATCACTCCTTTAATGTGGGCGACCGGGTTAAGCTTGAGCTCTGCCTCTACCGGGCTAATTGCCCCCTTGGAGAACGTATACGGGGACCGCATTACCGAAGGGGAAAAGACCATGATTTCACTGGCTTTCCCGTATTTACCCTCGTTAGCTGCACCGCTTTTCTCACCTTTAGTCATGAAAATTGGAGCCTTACGCACGTTACAAATTGCGTTAGGAGTATCTACGGCCGGGTTATTCTTTACGGCTTACAAAGGCTTCTCGGGTAAATTAGATAACCAAAACTTGCCACCTATTTGGCCGCTCTATGTGTCCGGTACCGCCATTGGTATTTCGTCAGCGTTATCCCGTTCGGGACTAAACTTACTGATTGACTCCATGGGAGGGGGCGGCACCCTACTAAAGAGTATGGCCTATAAAAATATTGGCTCGTTTGCCTTATTGTTACCGCCGTTTGTGGCCAACTTTCTAGATGAGGATATTGACTTCTCTTTAGCGTTCCCGGTGCTGGGTAGTTTATCCCTTGGGGCGTTAACGTGGGTATCCACGTCCCGCATTAGTGGAAACATTGGTAAGGTGGATGGGTTTATGCCGTTTAAATCATTGGAATTAAACCGCCCCGCTGCCTGGTTACCCACCCTGGGGCACAACACCAAAACGGCCTTTCAATCCACTTGGAAAGAAGCCTGGAGCACCACCCGTTTACTGGCTACCAAAGAAGTATTGCCCCTTGTAGTTGCGGCCACAGCCTTTACCGGGTTTGAAGCAGGGGCTTTTAGTAAAGCGGGCAACCAAATGATACGTCC
This sequence comes from Elusimicrobiaceae bacterium, assembly GCA_045604045.1. Classification (GTDB taxonomy): domain Bacteria; phylum Elusimicrobiota; class Elusimicrobia; order Elusimicrobiales; family Elusimicrobiaceae; genus Avelusimicrobium. Next base: position 15,565 of record JAZUNI010000009.1, read on the forward strand.
CCACCTGCAAGACCAAGACTTGCCCGGTTGGGTACCTGAGAGCAACCGTAAAAATTACGTATCTATGCTTACGAACTTGAGCGTCATTGCGTTCCCTCTGTTAGCACGTTTTACCGCAAAACCCACCTTAAAATTCTTTGAAACCGGCCGCGCGGGAGACGAATATAGACGCATGCTACAAGCTTCATTTGCACTTAATGCCACCGGGGCCGGGCTACTTTATGCCAATGGATTTGATGGATACGGTAGCCTAGGTATGTTGGGCATTGGGTTAATGGGCTTTGGTACCGCCAATATGACCCAGTCCTTCCAAAAACTATCCAACATTAGTGTAAAAAGCAGCTCCTACGCCAAAAAACTTACTAGCATGCTAAGCGGAGCTGAAAAAATGGCCCTGGAAAAGAGTCTAGTTACTAAAACTATGACGGGTTTCCCCGTACAACAATTAGGGATTGCCATCGTGCCTACCATTGTGAGTGCCTATACAGACCGTCAAATTGATGAAGGGGTGATTCAAAAAGCGGATGCTGCTCATTCGTCCATGTGGATTCCTGTGATGTCACTGGCACTGTGTTTTGGGGCATCGGCTTCACGCATTGGGCTATTTCCAAGCCATATTCCTACCGGGACACTGGGAATGATGAAGGGCATATTCGGTTCTTATACGGGAGCGTTACAGCAATTGCAAACGCCGCAATTCTATCTTACGCAGCCGCTCTATGGGACGCCCCTGGGTTTCCAACCCATTCCTACAGCACCCATTATTAATAAAAGCGAAATTATTCCGCCTCAACAGAAATTAAAACAAATAGAGAAACAACTTACTAGTGAGGCCAATACCTCAGAAGAAACCAAGTAAGCGTAGTGAGATTAATTTACACCCTGGTCCAACAACCAGGGTGTATTTTATGTAAAAAAAGACCTAATGGTCAAAAAAGTTGATAATACCGTCTGACAAATGATTTGAACACATTCCAGGTCGTTTGCTTCCCCCCGTGTGGGGGAAGTACGGCGTAGCCGGGATGGGGGGTTATCCAAGGGAATTTGCTTATTTTACAACC
>JAZUNI010000010.1:0-6534 GCA_045604045.1 Elusimicrobiaceae bacterium
GTCAGGCAGTGCCTGACCTACATTTTCACCATCTCGCAAAGTTTCCGAAAAATAATTTGAAAACATTTTGTGCCGTTCTCTTCCTCCCTTGCGGAGGAAGTGCCCCGTAGGGGCGATGAAGGGGCCAATTAAATTAAACTCCTTTTCCCCCGCCAGGGAGGCCCAGAACAACGAAATGCACCCAATTAGGCAGAAATTTCTTTTTGATACACCCGGTAGCGCTTACTGAAATGACACCCGCATTCTTCAATGCCGCGTAGCATGCCGACGTTGTCCTCCAGCACCCAGGAAAGTTCTGCCTCGTGCCATACCGCTACGCCGTGTGTAATGATGTGTTTAATGAGAATTAAATCTATCCCGCGTTTGCGAAATTCGGGCAGCACGCCTAGCATAATAAGCCGCGCGTCTTTAATTTTTTTCCACGTCCATAAGGCCTTAATTAGCACGAACGGATTCCACAAGTTGCCGCGTAGTACTTTAAGCACGTGGTTCATATTGGGGATGCAAATGTAAAACCCGGCCGGCACGCCGTTTTCCTCTAGCACGCACGTACCTTCTAAGCGCACGATGGGTTTTAGTTCTTTAACGATATCGTGCATTTCCTCTTTATCTAGCGGCACAAAACCCCAGTTTTCCGCCCAGGCTTTGTTGTAAATATCGCGGATAATTTCCGCTTCTTGCTCTAAATGTTTTAGGTCTAAGCGCCGCAAGGTAATACCACCCTTTTTTTCACACCGGGCACACACTTTTAAAAACCGCTCGGAAAATTGGTCTTCCTTGCTACGTTTAAACGCCAGCAAATCTTTGGCCTTGGTAAATCCGGCCTTTTCAATCAAGTCCGCATAATACGGGTAATTATAAGGCATCATGATAGCAGGCATACTATCAAACCCTTCTACCAGTAATCCATACGGGTGGTTGCTAGATGGGTTTGCCGGGCCACGCACAGCACTTACCCCCTGCGCACGCAAGAAATCTTCCCCCGCTTTAAATAAGGCAGCCGAAACTTTTTCATCATTCACGCAGTCAAAAAATCCAAAAAAGCCAATATTTTCCTGGTGATATTCATTATGGCGGCGGTTGACCAGCGCGCACAAGCGCCCGGCCAGTTTTCCGTCTTGATAAGCTAAAAACAGTTTGCGGGAGGTATGTTTCCAAAAGGGGTTTTCTTCTTTAAGTAAAAAAAGTGTATCGCGTTTGAGCTCCCCCACCCAATACGGATCTTTTTTATAAAGTTCAAACGGAAACTGGATAAATTGTTGCAACGCTTCGCTGCTGGTTACTTCCCGAATTTCAATCATAACCCCTCTTTAAAAAGCCCCGCGACTGCGGGGCTTTAATTATTTAATAATCCCGATTGCTCGGCCCGCTTGCGCGAAACTATCAATGATTTTCTGCACATGTGCTTCGGTGTGCGTTGCCATTAACGTCAGGCGAATCAGCGCACGGCCGGGGGGCACAGCTGGCGAAATGACCGGGTTAGCAAAAATACCCATTTCGTGCAGGGCTTTCCACATTTTAAAGCAATTTTCGTTGCTGCCTACGTGTACCGGCAAAATAGGCGTAGTGCTGGTGCCCAAATCAAAGCCCAAATCTTCTAATCCTTTTTTAAGTAGCGCGGTTAAGCGGAACAGATTATCCCGGCGGGACGTATCGTTCGCAATCAAATCCACCGCTTTAGAAATAGACGCAATACAAGAAGGCGGCATAGAGGCCGAGAAAATCTGGCTGCGTGCGTTGTGGCGCATATAGTGGATAATATCTTCGTCACCCACCACAAAGCCGCCCACGGTGGCAAACGTCTTAGAACACGTACCCACAATCAAATCTACTTCGCCGTTTTCCAGGCCAAAGTATTCACAGGTCCCGCGGCCGGTTTTGCCGATAATCCCGGTGGCGTGTGCGTCGTCCACCATAATACGCGCGCCATATTTTTTGCCGATTTTCACAATTTCCGGTAACGGGCAAATATCCCCTTCCATACTAAATACGCCATCCACGATAATTAGCTTACCCGCTTCCTGCGGTAGTTTAGAAATCACGCGTTCCAAATCGGCCGGGTCGTTATGTTTAAAGCGGGCCATTTCCCCGTCGGAAAGGCGCACCCCGTCCAAAATACTGGCGTGGTCTAGTTTGTCCACAATGGCGTAATCTCCCTTTTTAATTAAGGAAGAAACAACCCCCAAATTCATCTGATATCCGGTTGCAAACAGTAGCCCGGCTTGTTTGCCTTTAAACTTAGCAATTTTCTTTTCCAGCTCATCGGCTAGTTTGGTGTTTCCGTTGAGTAACCGGCTTCCCGCCACCCCGGTCCCGTATTTTTCCACCGCTTCCAAGGCAGCTTTTTTCATTTCCGGGTCGTTAGCCAGGCCCAAGTAGTTATTGGAACCTGCCATAATATAGGTTTTCCCGTTTAATTTTACTTCCGGCCCTTGAGCAGATTCAATGGGTTGAAAATAACCATAAATACCCATACGCATGGCTATTTTGGCGTCTTTATAGTTTCTGCATTTTTCAAAAATATCAGACATACTTTCCTCGTGGACTAATCTTTCTTATTTACTTTTTTAATAATTCCGGTTGTGCTTCTGCCTTTTAATAAAGCAAAGCGCACTACTTTTCCGGCAAATTCTCTACCCACAATCTCGCTGGGTTTATAATCTCCGCCTTTAACCAGTACATCCGGGCAAACGGCTTTAATTAAGTTATACGGTGTATCTTCTTTAAACACACACACATAGGACACACTTTCTAGCGCGGCCAGCACCAGGGCCCGGTCGGCCTCTTTATTGACAGGACGGGTTGGCCCTTTTAAACGCCGCACGGACGCGTCACTATTAAGCCCTACTACCAGCACGTCGCCTTTCGCACGGGAAAACTCAAGCACGCTCACGTGTCCGGCGTGTAAGATATCAAAGCATCCGTTGGTAAAAACAATTTTTTGCCCGGCCTTGCGTGCGGCGGCTACTTTGGCTTTTAGCGTACGCAAGCCGACAATTTTATTTTTTGCTTTCACTGGGTTGCTCCGCTTTCATCATCCGTTCAATTAGGCCGGTGTCCATATTGCCTTTTCTAAAATCTTCATTGGCCAAGATTTTTTGGTGGAACGGAATTGTGGTTTTTACACCACCAATGGTAAATTCACTTAGGCAGCGTTCGCTGCGTTTTAATAATTTTTCGCGATCAGGCGCCGTTACAATCAGTTTAGCAATTAAACTATCATAATAGCTGGGGATCGTATAGTCTTGATACATATGGCTGTCTACGCGCACGCCCAATCCCCCTGCGGGCACCCACTCGGTTAACGTACCCGGGCAAGGCATAAAGTTATGCGCACTATCTTCGGCGTTAATGCGATGTTCAATGGCGTGACAGCGCACCTTGCCGGCTTCAGCTTGGCTAACGTGCAACGGCTCTCCTTGTGCAATTTGAATTTGCATTTTCACTAGGTCCATCCCGCAGACCGATTCCGTCACCGGGTGTTCCACCTGAAGGCGCGTATTGACTTCCATAAAATAAAATTCTTTTGTTTGCGCCATCAAAAACTCCACCGTCCCTACGCCGCGATAGTCGGCTGCTTTAATAAGTTTAGCCGCCGCTTCCTGGAGTTTTTGACGGGTTTTTTCGTCCACAAACGGGGATGGAGATTCTTCCACCAATTTTTGATGACGGCGTTGCATACTGCAATCGCGCTCGGCAAACGCCACGACGTTGCCGTAGTTATCGGCCGCCACTTGCACTTCAATGTGGCGCGGGTTTAACACCAGCTTCTCAAAATACACGCGGTCGTCGCCAAAGTTGGCGCGGGCTTCGCCCTGCGCCGTTTCCATCATCAGGTCCAAATCTTCTTCTTTAAAGCACGCGCGCATGCCTTTACCACCACCGCCCAGGGTAGCTTTAATCATAATCGGGAACCCGATTTTTTTGGCTACAGCGTGGTAGTTTTTCCCCACAATCCCGTCGGAACCGGGCGTAATCGGCACGCCGGCTTTAATAGCAATTTCACGCGCGGTGGATTTTACACCCAGCATTTCAATGGAGTGTGCAGTCGGCCCGATAAAGGTCATTCCCGCCTCTGTAATAGCTTTAGCAAAATCGGCATTTTCGGACAAAAACCCATAGCCCGGGTGCACGGCATCGGCCCCGGTTACTTTGGCAGCGGTTACCAGCGCGTCTATGTTTAAGTAGCTTAGGGAAGACGGTGCGGCCCCAATGCAAATAGCCTCATCCGCCAGGCGCACATGCAAGCTATTGCGGTCCGCTTCGGAGTAAACGGCTACAGACTTAATATTCATTTCCTTCAGCGTACGGATGACGCGCAAGGCAATTTCGCCGCGGTTGGCAATTAAAACTTTTTTAAAAGGGGTAATTTGGATGTTAGCGGCCATACTTATTTCTCAATAAAAAATAACGGTAGTCCAAACTCTACTACGGCCCCTTCTTGGGCAGTTACTTTGCGTAGTTTACCGCTAAGGGGTGCGGTGATAACGTGCTTTTTGGAAACCGTCTCCACCAGTCCCAGTGCGTCGCCTTCGTTTACTTCTTGTCCTTCGGTTAAGGCCAAGTTTTTGCCCTTGTCGGCCATGTGATAAATTCCCACCGCAGGCGCGGTAACCGCCGTTAAAGAGCATGTAAATTGCGCCGGCTCAGGCAACGCTTCTTGGGTTTTAATTTCAATACAGTTGCCGTCTTTTTCGTAGCAAAATTCGGCCAAATCGGTAGTTTTCATCCATTGAGTTACTTCGCTAATGAGTTTGGTGTCCATAAGTTCCTCACAAAAAATACTTAATTTATTTTAGCATTTTTAACGTAACCCGCACAAATACCAACTAATTACTTTTCCCCCCTACCCAGGGGAAAACCCTCCCGCTACACTATCAGTGTATGAAAATGATAATGCATATAATCAGGGTTGTTCTCATACTGGCAGTGTGTCAGTTACCCGCGCTTATTAGTACGCCGTTTGTGGACCCTAATATGACGTGGTATCATACGCTGGCGCGCCCACCGATGGTTCCGCCGGATGCGCTGTTTGGCATCATGTGGGGAATATTGTATATTCTGTTGGGTATTTCAGCGGTGTTAGTTTTCCACCGGGGGGTGGATGAAAAGAAGCATTTTGCCGCGTGGCTGCTGGGGGTGCAGCTCATCTTAAACGCGTGCTGGACGCCGGTTTTCTTCGGTATGCACAATCTACCGCTTGCGTTAGCGGTGGTAGTACTGATGCTAGCGGAAGGATTTTTTATGCACCGCGCGTTTGCCAAACATAGCCGCATGGCAGCGCTCCTGCTATGGCCGTATTGGTTGTGGCTCATGTTTGCCACATACTTAACGGCCGGGTTTATGGTACTTAATTAGTGGATTTTAGCACACAACTTGTGCCAAGGGGGAAAGGGAGCATTATGGAATAGAAGACCCCGCGCCGATATGGGCGGCGCGGGGGCAAAAAAATGAAAACTACAACCCCCAGTGTTTCCACCGGGGGTAGTGTTAGTAGTTGTGGGCAGCCTTAAACGTAGTTGTCGTTTTTATATGCGCTTAAGGCAAATTGTGTTAACTTAGCTACACACGTCAACGCCGGACGGGCACTCCCCGCTGACCATATATGCCGGGTTACAGCAATTGCCTTTCCACGTATAGTCATAGGAACCGTTGGTGTAGTTCCAAGAACCCATAAGCGGAACCCCGGTCGGGCAGTAACCCCGGGTATCATCACAACTCCCTATGCCGGTGCGTTGGCCGGTGGGGTCCTCGCCGTATTTAGCCCCGTCACATCCACCGGAAGATTGGGCTGAACAAACAGACCCCGCTTGAATAGTCGTACCCGCACAGGCGTTGGCGGCTTTCCCGTCGCAGTGGGACTTCTCTCCACTAAAGGTGGTACCCGCACAGCCGTTGGCGTAATACCCCCTGCAGAAGGACCCCCATCCACTAAAGGTGGAACCCACACAGCCGTTGGCGACATTCCCGTAGCAGTGGGAACCCTCTCCACTAGGGGACTTCTCTCCACTAAAAGTGGAACCCGCACAGCCGTTGGCGACATTCCCTTCGCAGCGGGTGTCATCCATAAAGGTGGAACCCGCACAGGCATACGCAGAATTTCCGACACAGTAGTGACCCTCTCTATACACCTTGCCGTCGGTCCACGTGTATTTCCATTGTCCGTTTACACACGTAGCCGTACCCGTCGCACCGCTTTTGCTTGCGGTAATATCCGCCGGGGCATCTCCTTCACACTGCGGCGTTTGCTGCTCCGGCTCTGTGCCGGGATTATCGCTGGGTTCGTCACCAGCACCGGGTTCGTCGCCGCTATTATCATCCCCGCTGGCAAACGTGTCACCGGGGCGCGCTTGTCCACCCAGCAAATATGCCTTCCAATTTTCATCAGCACCGCTATTGCCTTCTAATCCCTCCGGCAACACACCACCCAATGCCACACACACAGCTTCCGCTCGTTCATCACTCGCTTCGCACCAAGTGGTGTCCGGGAAGTTTGTGCTGTGCTTTTGATACACCACATACCGCGCATTGGGA
>JAZUNI010000011.1:0-2181 GCA_045604045.1 Elusimicrobiaceae bacterium
ATTTTTCTGTTAGTCCATATGATTTTGCATTTGGAATAAGTGCAGGAACCGGGGAAATTGAATTCCGTTTCATGATTTTAGAGGGAGATTGGACCAACAAAGAAGTCCCGCCTTATTTTGAGGGGATAAAATCCGTTGGGGAAGATACAGGGAAATTGAGTGTGATTTCAGGAACCAAAAACATTCTCGACCCTAATACGTGGGAATTAGGGGCCTTGGCATGGTCCACGGGGACCGAATATAAATCGAATCCCGATAGGATGTTTTCAGGTTGGATGGATGTAATAGAAGGTCAAACACTGTATTTTAATAACCTTCCTAATATGGTTATTCCTTTTTTGTACGACAAGGATAAGAATTATTTAGGTGTAACCGCGGTAGGAAACAAAACGAGTTCACCTCCTATGAAATCGTACAAAGTTGAACCAGGTGTTAAAAAGGTAAGGATAGTATACCAAAACTCAATTGATTTATCTTTAGCCAAACAAGTAACTGTCACTTATGAGAAAACGGACAACTATACAAATTATAAAGAGCCTAACAAACTAGAAATACCCTTAACCGAACCATTAAGAAGCTTACCTAATGGCATATCCGATGAAATCAAAGATGGAAAGATTATTCGTAGGGTTGGGAAAGTGGTTTTAAAAGGGACAGAAAATTGGTCATCTTTTGAAACGAGTACGCAAATACAATTTTATGCCAATATTACTGATATGCAATCCGTCCCAAACGATAAAATACACGGTATTAGTAATCTATTCCCTTCAATTGCCCTTTCTGAAAGAGAAAGTAAAAGTGGATTGTTTATTACTTCAAGATCCCCGGCGGTAACGTTCCCTAAAGGAACAAAAACAGTTGAAGAATTTAAAAGTATGTTAGCGGCGAATAATCTAATTGTTTACTATGAATTATTAACACCAATAGAAACACCAATAACCATTCCTGCAATCAATTCATTTACCAATGGAATGGTAACAGTTGAGAACGGGATTTGGCCAAATGAATTAACAGTCTCATATAGTACCAATGTAGTAGCTAGGGTAATAAATGCAGAAAGTACTCTAAACGGTGTATTAGCTTCCACGCTTACACTAGCAGACAAAGAATTGGCCATGAAATCTATACCAAGCTTGGCAACCGCGGCAACCTTGCCAGATACGGTTGCAAAAATAAATCAGATCATAAATATATGGAGGTAATGGGAATGGCAATAGATGAAGGTACTTTGGACCAAACAGAATTAGAAAACATGGAGCCGAAAGCGGCTTTTGATGCAATTATGGTACATGCCCCTTTCTTGCGTACTATCATTGAAAACAAAATCGCGGCGGAAGTAGAAGACAGGGACACGGAAATAAGTAAGTTAAAAGGAAATATGGACGAAATGAGTAGTTTATTGCTTATGACGATGATGGCCGGGGGTGCTGAATAATGGTTGGTGAAAGCGCAATGTATTCAACAGTAAGACGTATTTATTTGAATGACATGATTAATGATTACGGCCTGGATAATGCTTTGAAAGTTAAGTGGATCACGCAAGAAGAATACGACAGTATTAAAGCAGAAAAAAATCCGCCGGTTGTAGAACCTACACCAGAACCAGAACCGGAGCCAGAACCAACGCCGGAAGAAGGCGAAGGGGAAACAGAACCGGATCCAGAGCCGCCGGTTGATGAAGAAGAACCCGCAGAAGAAGAAGTAAAAGAAAACGAATAAATATAACCCTAAAAAGGGAAGGGAGAAAAGGACATGACGCAAACAGTGGCGATAAAGATTAAGGAAACTCAGGGGAATGAACAAAGCGTTAAAACAGTAAATTTTGAAATTGATTCTATTACCTTGAAACAGTTTACAAGTTTGTTAGCACACGTTAAAGACCTTTTAGTCCATTTGAAGGATGAAGGGTCATTAATGGATTTGTTCAATGATTTGTTATCTTCAGATGAAGCTCAAAAATGGTTATCAGGGGATAAAAACCCGGAAGATATCACAACAAACCAGGTAACGGACATTATGGCCGCTTCAGAATCAAACTTCATTGTGACATTGGTTAATTCCTTTGAAAGCATAGCCGTACAATTGCCAAATCAGGCCGTTAATATTTTGGCCACGTTGTCAGGTATTCCAAAGGCAACGTTGGAAGAACAACAATTGGAAAAGGTATTGGAGATATTGGAC
>JAZUNI010000012.1:0-3181 GCA_045604045.1 Elusimicrobiaceae bacterium
GGACCCCCTTTAAAAGGCCCAAATCTCTTTTATATCGCATGATAGAGGCAGAGATACGTCCCCCCTTATCCGGCACTGGAAACTGTATCAAAAAAAAAAAACAAGTCAAGTAACGGGCGTTTTAAACGACCCAGCCAAAAACAAAACAACACAAAAAAACACCCCCAGCTTTACGCCGGGGGTATTACTTAATACATCAGCAGAACAGGATTAGTTTTTAGTGGGGTACAATACATTTGTAAATTTTTTAAATTCACTCTCCCCCCCGCGGATGTGCAAATTAACCGACAATACATACACCTCTTTGGTCAAAATATCGCGCCAATTATCGGGGAATTTTACAAAGTCCTTAAACGTAGTAATTAGAGGCAAGCCCGCGCGGGTTTCTTCAAACGTACGCAGGTTTTCTTCCGTGTAATACTGATGATCCGGAAAGCGCCATTTTTGACGCAATACAAGGCCCAAATCCTTGAGTGTACGTTCAAAACTTTCCGGGTGGCCTAGCGCACAAAAACACGCCACTGGCCCTTTAATTTCTTCTAACGGAATTTGTTTGGTAGTACAAATGTTCACGTAATATTCCGGGCGGTGTTCACTTTCCACAATTTCCACCGTGTCATTGTACATACGCACTTGGTCGCGCACGTCTTCTAACTGGCGCGCGGACACTTGGTCGCAATGCGTTAAAATAACTAGGTCAGCCCGTTTTAAACCCGTTAAAGGTTCACGCAAAATGCCCGCCGGTAACAGTTCTTTATTTCCAAAAGGATTTTTAGCATCTACTAGCACAATGTTCGCATCGCGCTTTAAGGCAAAGTGCTGCAGACCGTCATCTAACAAAATAATTTGGCTTTTAAACCGGCGCAGTGCCTCGTTGGCGGCATCTACACGTTTATTGGCGATGACGATGGGCACCTGCATTTTGCTAAGCACACGGCTCATCATAAAAGGCTCATCACCTGCTAAGCGCCAGTCAGCGTCCGGGTTATCAAACAAAATAATAGGTCCGTCAGCTTTTTGTTGCCGCTTATATCCGCGCGATACAATAGCCACGCGCGTGCCCGTTTTAGCTAACGTAGTAGCCGCTAATAAAACAGTGGTCGTTTTACCCGTGCCACCGGCTGTTAAGTTACCGATACACACGACGCGTGAATTGACGCTTTGCGCCGTCTTCCACCCGTATTCATACAGGGCCCGGTGCATCCACGCCCCAACGCCATACATTTTGCTAGCCGCCTTTAATACCCCACGGCCTAGCATATTGTTTTCAAATGTTTCTTTTAAAGTAAGTAAATCCATAAATACCCCAAATAAATTTTAAGTATATTATAACAAAACCCCACACGCAATGTGCGGGGCTCTAAATTTTGGACGCGGTGGACAAACCTATTTAGACCTCCTCCGCTCACTTCGGGGCCATCAAGCGCCTCGTACGTCCGCAAATTTTCAAAAAACCTCGCTTTCGCGAGGTTGTAAAATTTTGGACGTGATCGGGATCGAACCGACGACCTCCTCGTTGCGAACGAGGCGCTCTCCCAGCTGAGCTACACGCCCGTAAAAACGGTTTACTACCGATGACTCATTTATTATAGCAAATATCCACCAAAATAAAAACACCCTTATTTCCTTTTCTCTCCTAAAAAGCTAAAATGTAACTATAATTTTATTTCTATAAGAGGCAAATATGTCTAGCAAAATTCGTGTTAAAGAGGTGGGTCAATACCTCGGCCAGGAAATTACGTTAAAGGGCTGGCTCTACAACAAACGCTCTAGCGGCAAGCTACACTTTTTACAACTGCGCGACGGAAGTGGCATTATTCAATGTGTCATGTTTAAAGGGGAAGTAACCCCGGAACAGTTTGAACTGGGCGATAAAGTAACGCAGGAGTCTTCTATTATTGTTACTGGTACGGTGCGCGAAGATAAACGCTCCCCATTGGGTTTTGAGCTCGGCGTCAAAAATTTAGAAGTGGTACAAATGGCCAAAGATTACCCCATTACGCCTAAAGAACACGGCCCGGAATTTTTAATGCACAACCGCCATTTGTGGTTGCGCTCCGCTAAGCAAATGGCTATTTTGCGCATCCGCGATGAAATTATTTTTGCCATCCGCGAATATTTTCACAAAAATGGGTTTATCTTGTCCGATTCTCCCATTTTAACCCCGGCTTCCTGCGAAGGAAAAAGCACGCTATTTGAAACCGATTATTTCGGCGAAAAAGCGTTTTTGTCTCAAAGCGGACAACTTTATGGAGAAGCCTCTGCCATGGCTCTGGGGCGCACGTTCTGCTTTGGGCCGACGTTCCGCGCGGAAAAGTCCAAAACGCGCCGCCACTTAACCGAGTTTTGGATGGTAGAACCCGAAGTGGCTTATAACGATTTAGACGACAATATGGATTTAGCTGAAGACTTTATTAAATACATTGTGGCGCAGGTACTCAAAAATTGTGCGGCCGACTTAAAAACGTTGGAACGCGACACTACCAAATTACAGGCCACGGTGGAAAAGAAGTTTCCGCGTATTGACTACACGGACGCCATTGAAATTTTACACAAAAAAGGCAATAATACCGAATGGGGCGGCGACATTGGCGGCGACGAAGAAACGCTATTAGGCGAAGATTACGACACGCCCATTATGATTCACCGCTACCCGGCCGCGATTAAGGCTTTCTACATGAAACGCGACCCTAAAAACCCCAAAGTGGTGCTGGCAGTAGATGTGATCGGGCCGGAGGGCGCCGGCGAAATTATCGGCGGCAGCGAACGTGAAACAGATTATGACGCCCTACTTTCCCGCATGAAAGAGCAGGACCTGGACCCCGCTGGGTACGACTGGTATTTGGACTTACGCAAATACGGCAGCGTTCCTCATTCTGGCTTTGGGATGGGTATTGAACGCATGGTTCGGTGGGTGTGTGGGTTGCAACACGTGCGTGAGACGATACCGTTCCCGCGTATGATGGACAAAATACGGCCGTAACAACACGCTGCGAAGTAACTTTATTACGCAAAAAAGCAAACACAAAAGCTGTTTGCTTTTTGTTGTGTAATGAAAACCCCCTGCTAGGCAGGGGGTTCAATCTTGGTTATACCGTTCCGCAAGACAACAAAAACTCCTTGTGATACAATTAAATTACCTGTGCTAGCAGGTAATTTAATCACAAGGAGGTCCTTAACA
>JAZUNI010000013.1:0-21738 GCA_045604045.1 Elusimicrobiaceae bacterium
CGATATAACGGGTTGGATTGAATTCTTTGTGTCCGGTATGCTCTATTCGTTCCAAAGTGTGCAAAAACATTTACAGTTACAGGGCACCGAAAAGGACCGAAGTAAAACCATTAACGCGCTAGATGCCCGCCAAAAACAAGCACTTGTGCTCTTTGAGAAGAACGAATTTATAACGTCAAAAGATGTGGAAGAACTGTTCCACTTTGCTGGCAGAACGGCACGCCAACTGCTCCAAAAGTGGGTAAAGCAAGGGTTTATAGCGGTTGCCGACCCATCTAAAAAAGCGCGTAAGTATAAGTTAAACAAATAATTTCCCTGCTTGTTCCCTGTTTTGGATTGTAGGGAATTGGATGAATTTGTATTGGGTGTCAATACAGAAAACCTTTAAAATTTAAAAGAAATTCATTACTTTTCCCTGTATTTACCCTGTTTTGCAGGGAAAATTTCTTGCCGTTTTGTTGCCGCTTTGAAAAAATTGTCAGTTTTTACCGCTTCATTGCCGCTTTGGAAAGAAAAAAGTGCCATTTTCTGCCTGTTTACTGCCTGTTTGAAAATCAGCATAGTGCTAGGAAAACTAAAAGCACCGTATTTTAGTTTTGATTTATTAGCATAAATCCCCGTTAGAGTTTAACTCCGACGGGGATTTTTTTGTGCGCCACTGATAGCATGGAAAATTTGACGAGTTTAGGCAAGATTTCGCAGATTTTTTAGTTTTATGCTGACCTTGCTACATTGGAAGTCGTTCACTGACAAGTTATTTGACTTTTTGGGGCACTACCAACAAGGATAACTTGCTAATAAGTATCAATAAAAAAGTTTGTTTAAACAGGTTCCCCAAATTTATTTGTTTGAGGTTGCCCCTTTATTGATAACAAAATAGCATAGAAAGCCAGTGTTATGGCTCCTTGTACCACAATGTCTACAATGGGATTTTTACTTATTAAAGACACTAGCACGGAAGCAACTAGTCCACCAAACCAATAAGCCAATAGCCACCATGCCCTGTACCCCATATCATGCAATCGCTTGACAATCAAACAAAATAGGTTCCACAATAAAAAACCAAAATAAATAATGCCAAATGGGAGAAGAACAGGATTTGTTTCCATTACACTTGCCATCATCCAAAATAACAAACCTGCGCTTAATAAGATAAATGCTAAATTTTTAGCAAAATCTTTACGACCAATTCTTCCTGCAAGAATAAACCGACTTCTGTATCTTTCATTCCAAATAAGCATTGTCATCTCCCTTACCATTTTAACTGTATATATTTAAATTCGCCATTAACAACAATTAACATTTTTCCACTGAGTGATTGGTTGTTTTTGGTACATGTCGCGTGAGCAATATATGCGTATCTTGATTGTTTTGGATTTGTATAAGATACCTGTGTTGACCCACCCCAAGAGAGTTTATTCACCACACAAGTTCCCAACTGTTCTTTCCCCAACCGAAGCCCTTCTATGATTTCCTCCTTTGGAAGTGCAAATAAAGGAGCAGTATATTCCACATCCCAATTCCCCACGATTTGTGGTAATGTGTCCTGTACAAACTTTTTTGGGGTGAGTTTATTGGGGTCAGCATTTAAATTACTATAAATTACGCCCCCTGCAAACAACAATAAAAATGCTATTGTAATTTTAGGAAATGTAAACCATTTTTTCATGTTACTTCTGCTCCTTTAATAGATATAAGTTAATTATAATAACATACTTTAAAGTCCCCTGCGGCCTACACCTACAATTTTTATCCCATCGCGTAAGAGCCATGTGGCACTAAAAAAATCATAGGAAATAGCATCCTGCTACCCAAACTACACCCTCCGTATTTTAGTTTTGAGTTTATAGCATATATCCCTGTTTGACACTTTGTCCGACGGGGATTTTTTTATGAACGACTTTCAGCATGCAGGTTTTGGCCTGTTTTTGGGAATTATGGAAAATCTTTTGTTTTTATGCTGACTGGACCAGGTAGGAAGTCGCGCACTTGCGATTATTGGTGGAAGATTTGCTCTTGTTCTTGCCAATCCAAAATGCGAATAGAGAGCAATTTTTTAAGTGTGGAATTCACTGGTTAAGTATCAAATTACCCCTTGCCGTTACACACCAAGGGCGAAATATCGAAGGGTCTTTTGTTCCGCTTGTCATTTCCAGTCATCATGCGTACAAAATGTATACTTATTGCATATAGGTTCAAACTTCTGTGGAATTAGTATTTTTTATTTTAGTCGTTTTAACTCAGATAATTTCTTGTGTAGTTTGTGGTTTTTATACATAACAAAAGCAAACCATAAATATAACCCTAAAATTAACAAACAGAAACTAGCAAAGAACCAATGGACTATTTCATGGGAATCCCATTGTGGAATTAAATAGCCCATCACACAAATGACAAATCCCAAACCTATTACAATTAATAAAGAAAGAAGAGAATACGCTATTATTTTTTCAAAAAGGGAAGGTGGGTTTTTTTCTCTATCATTCATTCCCAAATAGATAGGAACTCCGATAGGGGCTCCATATTGAACCATACGAGGACACTCAATGTATTCATGAATACCATATTGCAGATGGTCTTTTAAAGCAACTGATATATTTTGAGCAAATTTTTGCGTAAGGACATCTTTGTCTGCATTTTCAAAACTATATGATATTTTTAGAGGAAACTTATAATCAATAAATTTAAAGAGGGCTTGCAGTGTGCAATAATGCGCAATCTGGTAAGTAAAAGAATCTGTAATAAATTCAAAAGTTACATATCGTACACAGGGATAAGTCGTTAAACGCTCTTCTCTATCAAACCTGCCATGGCTTGTTCGATATGTGTCTCGTGTGGTTGTTAATCCTAAATATAGGCACAAATTTAAAGAGGTTTCCTTATATGCAAGCACAATATCAGTGTCTGCATGTAAAACAATATGTTCGGGTAAAAAGTCAATTTGATGTGCAAATGGCTTTTCTTGTGTGGGAGAGTTGATATTTAGTTTCATTCTCTTTCCTTACGTAAATTTATGGGAATGAACCCATGGAAATTCACTCTTTCTGATAGGTGTAAACAAAAGCATCCTCAGAACTATTTGGAATTTTCTGAACCTTTGGGGATTTATCCTGAGTAACCAATTTACAAACTGAAAGAGCCAATTCTTTATCTCCCATAGCCATACAGTTACGAGTTGGATACGTATAATGTGGATATGGAAAAGAAGCCAAAGTGGAAATTTCACGAATATAAGTAATGTGTTCTTTTGTTGATGTACAAGAAATTTTATCGTATTCAATGAAAGGAGTCGGGTTCACACCCCCAAATATACATTTTCCCCAAGGATATGTCCACTCTATAGAACGAGTTAAAGATAAAGCAAATACATCTTTGGCTTTCGGCATTTGAGCAATCAAAAACTCGTTGTTTCTGCACTTTTTTTGTCTGTCTTCAAAACATTTTTTTACCAAATCATTATTTTTTAATAGCGAAAGGACCTCTTTATTGTATTTTTCCGATTTTACAATTCCCAAACACTCTTTCCGTACATTATCATCGCATTGTTCTATGTGCATGATAGCTGTATCAACAATCCCTTGCAATCGTTTTAATTCTTTTTCGGTGGTTTGTTGAGTTGGTCTGCACCCTATCATGAATAAGCTTACGGTAACTACTAAGAATGCTAATTTTTTCATAATTTATCCCTCCTCAGTTGTTCTTTTTTATTGTACTACATTATCAAACGACGAACAAATAATATCTCTTGTGCGTGCCAATCTGAAGTTTTAATGGGTAGCAATTTTTTAAGAGTGCAATTTGCGGGTTGGGTACCGTTTAGGATAGCACGTACGATTTTAGGAGATAAAAAACTTAAATTAAGGATCCGGCGCACATATTGCACGCATATCTTCTCTCTATTGGCTATTTCTTGGGTAGTCTTACCGTCTAATATATCTTAGTGCCAAGTATAGGCCTGATTTAAGATTTCGATAAGTTCCTTGTTGGATTGTTTTATGGGTTGGATAAATTGCCCCACTATGACTTTAGCCCCATTGGCTACCGTTCCTATATGATATATTTCCGTATAAGTGGTTTCATGTTTTAGTTTCTCAGATTGAAGAATAGCCATTTCTCTATGTTCATAAATGGCATTAAATAGTTCAGTTACTTGCTCTTGATATAGTGTAATTTCTATCTTGTTGGGATTTAATTTAATGCGTTTGATTAAAGTTTTTTCTATATCTCGCGTTATTGGATATGATAGTAGTCGTTTGATAATTCCCTTTTGCTTGCTTACTCCAAACTGTTGGATATATGGGTGTATTTTTGGCTTTTCGCGTAAGAAGCGTTTAAACCAACTATCTATAAAATTCTCTAGTTGCGGCAATTTTGCATTGTTATCTACGATACCGTTGTTTGTAAAAATGCTAGCCGTAGTGTTTGCATTGTTTGTCAGCGTCGTAGTTTCCGCAACGGAAACCTGTTTTTTCACAATGCAACTACTGCAGTTTTGGTTTATTGACATTTCTATTTAGGGACTTGATCCCCATCTATATGGCTGGGCGTGTAACCAAACGCATTATAGGCAGCACAATATAATAAGAAGAAGCATATCGGGAATTACCGGCATTTGGGGAAGCCAAAAACAAACGTCTGTGCGTGTTTTTGCCTGTTGTGGTGGTAGATGATTGGTTCGCGTCAGATCTGCTACAACAAACCTGTGTGCAGATTTATAAATAAATTTCAAATTTGTCTAATTGTTTGCCGGTGTCACTATATACGGTAAACGTCAGTTTGCGGTCCACAATTTTGCCTACTGCATAGTGCCGTGCCGATACAAAGCGTGCCGTGTATGGTTCGGCGGTGGTGCGCTTACCGGGGGGGAGGGCAGCCGTACCCAAGGTGACATAGGTTACGCCGCGTTTGTGGGTTTGGCCATCGCGCAAGGGGAAGGTGCGTTCGTAATCTGCGTCGCCACCTTGCAAGACTAAATGAACACCGTAGGTTTCAAATAGTTTTACCCATGCATTCGCTACTTCTTGGCTAGGGCCTACGGCCCCGGTGGCATACGCGGGGGCGTTCATAACTACAATTTTCCACTTGTCTCCGGCCGAAGACAGCGTAGTTTTGAGCCATTTAGTTTGGGCAGATTCTTCGTTAATTTCCGGTGCCCATTTGGCTCCGTTTACTAGGTTGTTATCCAGTACAATAAAACGCGCATTTGCCGTATCAAAGGAATAGTATTTAGGGGTGGCGTTACTCCACGTCATATCGTGAAAGCGGGTATAATTGGTGGGTAAAAATGTTTTGCTATCCACGTCAGCACGGTTGGGGCCGTATTCGTTTGGGCCTAGCGCCACAAATAGCGGTTTGTTTTGCAAGAGGGCTTGGAAGGGAGCAAAAAATTCAGCATCCGCATCTGCATTTAACCCGCTGTGGGTCAAGTTGCCCGTGTGCAACACAAAGTCCGCGTTTTCATTGGCCATGGCCCGTGCAAGGGCTTGGCGTGCTTGGGCTGCCTCATCAGGCCCTTCTTCAGCCGGTAGTGCCCCGGTATTACCCAGTGCTAAAAAGGTAACTACTTTGCGCTCCGGGGAAAATAACGTGCGAAAAGAACCGTTTAAGGGTTCTTGCACCCCCGTTTGGTTGGCATTGGCTACATATAAGTGGTAACAAAATTCTTGATTGGGTACTAACCCATATAAGGTTACCTTATGATTATAAGCAGCCGGGGTTAACGTCATAATTTGGTTACACCGAGGGGTGGGGCCATACTCCAGCCAAGTGGGCACAGCAGCACTGGTCTGCCAGCGTAGCGTAAGGCTGGTTTGGGTTGGGTTCTCCAAATAGGGGCCGCGCACGATTTGAGCGCCCAAAGCGCTACTAGCGGATACGGATAACATGAGTAATAAGTAAGCAAATTTCTTCACATTTTTATTGTAGCAAAATAATGAGGCCTCTTTCTTATTAAAAATACTTCCGCAAGGGCTTTAAATTTTGTTAAATGAACTTGTATGAAAAAAATTTTATTTCTCTTAGCTGTACTGGGGGTTAGCTCCCTTTCCTTATCCGCCGGAGAATTTACCGGCGCAGTCGATTATACCGGCTCTAGTGAATTTAACCAAATTAAAGCCCGCGCGTTGTGGCAATTTGGGTTAAATTGGTCCGCTGGGTTAGAGGGCAGATGGGTGGACGAAGATGCATTTGAAGACCCCATCTATGCCCTTAAATTACCGATCAGTTTTAATAGTGACTTATTGTCTTTTAACCTATCCCCCTTCTATTATTTTAAAAACAAAAGCGATAAGCGGGAATTTAATGCCTTTGGTGTATCGAGCAAACTAGTATTTACATTGCAAGATGATGCCGTGAATGAAATGTACTCTCACGCCTTTATGGGGGCCTCTTTTGCTCGCCAACAAGGGGTGCTAGTCCGTGAAGGGAAAGGTGAATCGGATGAATACTATTCGCAAGCCGCTTATTCGTTAGGGTTTCACCAAAATTTTTATCGTACTTTTAGTTTTGAAGCGATTGGCACAGCTTTCCAATATCCAGACGGAATTACCAACGTGCAGAGTTTCCGCGGCATTTTGGATCAGCAAGATTTGGCCTTCTTGCAAAGTTATGATGTCGTACACGCGTTACCAAAATATACGTTGGGGGCGCGCATTACCCGGTTATGGACGGATCGCCGATCTAACTTGTACGTTAGTTACCGGTTTGGAGAATTTTACACGGCCGATCCGGAACATTCGGTTGTGTTAGGCAACACCTTCGCCTTGGCTGAGTGGATGATGTGTGATTTGGCCTACAACCACTTACGTACCGTACATAATGACAACAAGCGCGATATTTTCTACGCGCAATTAAAATTTGTATTTTAGGACACTGCTATGACAGATCACGACCCCTTGTCTGCTAAAGCGCTTTCGCTCATTTCCCATAAGCTGCGCACTCCGCTGTCCATCATCAATGGATATTCGGAGGCCATTTTGTCGCAAGCGGAAAAAGAAAAGTTTTCTCCCTTTACTACAAAGGCTTTAGGGGAGATTAACAAGCAAGGAAACAGGATGTCCTCGCTAGTAGATAAACTGATGGCTTTTAACCAAGTGATTACTGCCGATGCGGAACACTTGGAAAAAACAGCCGTCACGCTTAAACCCTTAATTAAAGAGTGTGCCTCCAAAGTAATTGCCCAAGCGGAGGACTCCATCCCTGCGGCCCAAGGGGGAGGAGTCAAGCGCGGAACCTTTATAGAAATTGATTGCTCTAGCCAGCTTACCCTGCACGCTAACGAAAACATGCTGCGTTTGGCGGTGCAAGAATTATTAGAAAATGCCATTAAGTTTAATAACAAAATGGAAAAAACAATTAAGGTGCAAGTGATCAATCACGGCGATAGTATTTCTATTTGTGTGCGGGATTATGGGGTCGGGATTCGTCCGCAGGATGTTTCCAATATTTTTGAACCCTTCTACCAGGTAGATGACTATTTTACCGGTCAAGTAAGCGGGTGGGGGTTAGGCCTGCCGATGGTGCAACGCATTTTGGATTTGCACAACGGGTCTATTAGTGTCGTGTCGGACCGAGGCCTTGGTTCCATTTTCACACTTTCGTTTCCATTATGAACGCTGAAGAGTTATTAGATCAAATTTCCGCGCAGTGCGATTCACTGCGGTTGCTGCTTCAGCAACAAACCACCGCGCTGGCGGATTTAGGGCGTCGGTTAGCGCAGGTAGTCCAGCAACTACGCAAAAATATAGAGGTAAGAGATAATTCGCTTGCGGAAGATTTTAATACCTATGCTAAGGAACTGCGGGATCATTTAGACAAACGCGAACCGGTGTGGACCGCATTGCGGGCGCATATTCGCCAAACTCCGCAAAAGGAGTGGACCGGTGATTTGGCCTTGCCTGCCAAGGGCCTTAATAGCCGGGCCAAAGCCCTCAGCCGTGCCTGTGATGAATTTGAGACGGAGTATGACGATTTTTGTAAAAATTACAAAGGTTTTACCGCTGCTAAGCTTAATGTATGGTTACTGACTTCTTGCCAAGCGGATATTTCCAGCTTGACCGGTAAAATACTTTTTTTGGCCCGGGAACTTTCCCGCAAGACCGAACAAAACAGGAGCCCTCATGCAGAATAAACCCTTGTATTATTTTTCTAAAACCAGCACCGTGTGTTTAATTATTATCGCGGCTGGGATTGTGGCTGCCTTTTTGGCTTATACCAAAGCGCTGATGATCCCGCTGATTATTTCTATTTTTTTCTATACTATTTTGGCGCAAATGACCCTGTTTTTGCGGCAGCAGTTTTCTTTTCCCAGGTGGCTGGCATTAACGGTAGCTATTTTGTTGTTTACGGCCTTTTTTACCGGGGTCATTGTATTTACGGTAAACTCCGTAGGAGAATTTTTAAAAGGGACGGAAATCTACCGTCAAAACTTAATTGCCACTATTTCGGATTTATTAAACCGGTTGCAAGAGCACGGTATTACCCTGGATAAAAATTTTATTGAAGAATATTTGCATAATTTGCCGCTTTTTAACTGGGTCAGAAACGTGGGAGGAAAATTATTTAGTGTGTTGTCTAATTTTACCCTGATTATTTTGTTTATGACGTTTTTCTTGTTTGGCAGCAAAAAAACGCCACCCATCACGAACCCGGCTATTAAGGAAATGCTAGCCAACGTGTCTGTATATTTGTCGGTTAAGTTAATGGCCTCTTTAATTACAGGCGTGCTGGCGGCTATTGTATTAGTGGGGTTTAATGTCAAGTTGGCAGTGCTCTTTGCCTTGTTCGCTTTTTTGTTAAATTTTATTCCCAGCGTGGGTTCCATTTTGGCCGTGTTGTTACCAATCCCCGTGCTGTTTTTACAGTTTGGGTTTGGGCCGAGGTTTTTTGTCGTGATTGGTTTATTAAGTACGATAGAATTTATTATTGGCAATTTGGTGGAGCCGCGCTTTTTGGGCGAAGGGATGGACTTGCACCCGGCTGCGGTAGTAGCTTCATTAATTTTTTGGACGCTTATTTGGGGCGCCCCGGGAGCCTTTTTATCGGTCCCGATTACCGCCTCTATTAAAATTGTACTAAGCAAAATTAAGCTGACGCGTCCGGTGGCAGAATTTTTAGCGGGCCGCTTGCCGCACTAGATTTTATATTTCAATTACAGGAGGAACCGCCCGCAACTGTAATTACAATTTAAAGATATTTTTGGAACCGTACGAAGAGTACGGATAGCCCGTAGGGGCTTTTCTCACGCCAAAAATAGTCGTGCATAGGTATGCAAGGCAAGCGCTTGCCTTGCATACCGAATGTTTCCTGTTTTCGTAATGGGGGACTGCGGCTGTTATAAGGGCTATGTGAGAAAGGTCCGTTGTAGCAGCCGTTTTTGCTGCTGTGGCGGCCTCGATACACAGGAGTTATAAGATGCAATTAAAACAAGTGGTACAGGGGGTTTACCCTGATTGAATTATTAGTAGTCGTACTTCTCATTGATATTTTGGCGGCCATTGCGCTCCCTCAATACCAACGGGCCGTAGCAAAAACACGCTTGCAGGAAGCCGTACTACTGGCTACGGAAATGCAAAAGGGAATGGACTTATATTTACTTTCCCATTCTCCGCAGGAATTAGACACGGGGGATGGCAACTGTCTGACGGATTTTGATGTCGATATTTCCGGCATCATTGCAAAAAGGTTACAAGACGGTTCCTTGGAAAGTCATTATTGTGGGTGTTCCGATAGTGGGTGCCAGATACAGTTATTAGGTGCTGCGCCCTACCCAGATTTACTGCTTGAGAAAGATTCGGCAACGGGATTATGGACAAAAGACTGCACAGGAGAGGATTACCTTTGCCAATCGTTAGTACCCAACGGATGGGAAGCGCACTAAACTGTCCATCGGCATAAGGATTTAGTTGCACAGCAAAACGCCCCAGGTAAATTTCCAGGGGCGTTTTACACTAAAAATAGCTTTCTTAATGCAACCCACACTTACAGACGTGGTCTTTTTCGTGTTGGTATTTTTCCAGGCTTTCTTTTTCTAGCGGCTTATATTCGCTGGTGCGGCGGATGAGCTCGTCAAAATCAATCGTTTTGGAAGGGAACATCGGGCCATCCACACAGGCAAATTTCACTTTTCCCTCCACCGTTACGCGGCAGCAACCGCACATGCCGGTACCGTCTAACATAATGGGGTTTAAGCTGGCGTGCGGGTTCATATTGAGCTGATCCATCAAGCGTGAGGTAAACTTCATCATCGGGATCGGCCCAATGATAAACCCGGCGTTAATGCTTTCGCCCTTATCGTGTAACTGCTGGATGGCATCCGTTACCATGCCTTTTAGGCCGTAGGAGCCGTCGTCAGTTGTAGCAATCGTTTCGTCGCACAATGCCTTCATTTCGGGCTCTAAAATGAGCAACTCTTTATTACGCGCACCAAGCACGGCAATTACTTTGTTACCTGCTTCTTTCAGTGCCCGCGCGATGGGATAGACTTCGGCAATTCCAACACCGCCACCTACCACCGCTACTGTACCGTAGTTTTTAATTTCAACCGGTGTGCCCAAGGGCCCGGCCACGTTTAAAAATTGTTCGCCTTGCTGCAAGCTATTAAACATAGCCGTAGATTTGCCAATGGCTTGGATAATCACCGTAATGGTACCTTTTTGCGTATCCCAATCCACTAGAGTAACCGGCACACGTTCGCCACCTTCGCGCCCGCGTAAGATGACAAATTGCCCGGCGCGCGCAGACTTGGCAATCAGCGGTTTGTAAATCACAAATTTGACGACAACGTCATTTAATTGCACCCGTTCTAAAATCGTATTTTCTTGCATCTTATTTTCCCTCCAAGTACGCGTTAATGCGTTTAGCGGCTTCTATGCCGTCTTTCATGGCAAGTAGCACCGTCGCCCCGCCGCGGATAATATCCCCCCCGGCATATACGCCCGGCACGGAGGTTTTGCCTTGTTCGTCCATTTCCAACACACCGCGCTCGGTCGTTTTCAGCTCCGGCGTGGTTTTGGCAATAATGGGATTGGGCCGCTGCCCAATGGCTACAATAATCGTATCAGCCGGCATTACAAATTCCGAACCCGGGATTTCCACCGGCCGGCGGCGCCCTTTGGCGTCCGGTTCGCCCAACTCGTTGTGGGTAAATTTAAGGCCTTTTACACGCCCGTTTTCATCCGTTAGCACTTCTTTGGGCGTGAGCAAAAATTCAAAATTGACTCCCTCTTCTTTGGCGTGTTCCACTTCGGCCGCGCGGGCAGGCATCTCAGCGGCACTGCGGCGGTACGCAATCGTTACTGTATCCGGTCCTAAACGCATGGCACAGCGCGCCGCATCCATGGCACTATTGCCGGCCCCCAGCACAATGACGTGTTTGCCAATTTTAATGGGCGTATCGGTCGCCGGGAATTTATAGGCTTGCATAAGGTTAATGCGGGTTAAAAATTCGTTGGCACTATACACGCCCACGGCATTTTCACCGGGGATCCCGGTCATGGTGGGCAGGCCGGCCCCACTGCCAACGTACACGGCATCAAATTCTTGTAATAATTCTTGCACGGCTTGCGTGGCGCCAACGAGTACATCCGGCACAAATTTCACACCCATGGATTTAACCGTTTCAATTTCGTGATCAATTACTTCGCGCGGCAAACGGAAAGACGGAATCCCGTAGCGCAGCACCCCGCCAAAGGCGTGGAGTGCTTCAAACACGGTTACTTCGTGCCCGGCGCGGGCCAGTTCGGCCGCCGCCGCAATGGAAGACGGGCCGGAACCAATACAAACTACTTTTTTGCCGGTCTTAGCGGCCGTTTGCGGGGCTTTTAACAATCCTTGTTTGCGGGCTGTATCAGCGGTATAGCGTTCCAGCATGCCGATATTTACAGCCCCAAATTTTTCCTTTAGAATGCAGTTGCCCTCGCAATGTTTTTCTTGTGGGCAAACGCGTCCACAGATAGCGGGCAAGAGACTGGTTTCCATAATCTTGCTTACCGCTTCGCCGATTTTCCCGTCCTTTACATAGGCGATAAAATCTGGGATTTGCACCCCCACCGGGCAGTTGGCCTGGCAGCGGGCATTTTTACAATGCAGACAGCGGTTGGCCTCGGCCTGGGCTTCATCGTCCGTAAAGCTATGGGCTACTTCGTCAAAGGTATGTTTGCGCACTTCAGGCGCTTCTTGGTGGCCGTTATTGCGCGGCGCAGCTGGGTTTGGCATAAATGCTCCTCTAATTAAAAATAAACTGGCAAAAAAGTTATTTTTACCTTATACTATGGATATATTATATTGTAAAATATATATAGAAATTTAGCAAAACAGGAGGAAACTATGTGCAATAGATGCAGAGAAGCTGGTGCCGGATTAGCGGCTTTTTTATTGGGGGCGGTGGTAGGAGCGGCCGCAGGGTTACTATTGGCACCCGCCAAAGGGGAAACCACCCGCAAAAAACTCAAACGCTGGGCCAACGATACCTATGAGGACAACAAAGAACTCATGCTGGAACACGCCCACGATATGAAAGAAAAAGCCAAAGAACACTTTGAGGCGGCCCGCGAAAAATTCAACGAAGGCAAAGACAAAGCCTTCAAAGAATTTAACCGCCGCAAAGATGAAGTAGTAGCCAAATTCAAAAAAGACGAAGATAAATAAAATTTTTCGTTTGCTCAAAACCCCGCTATATGCGGGGTTTTTGTTTTAAAAAAACCGCAGAAGAAAAGTTCTTCTGCGGTTTATCCAAATACTTTTATCTGCTTAGCGCACGCCGTTCATCCACTTAATGACGTACTTCTTAATAGACCAAAGTAGCAGGCCGCCAATGACCGGCATAATCACAAGCGTAGTAAAGAAACGCACGTTGGAAATATGCCCAAAATAACCGGAGTAGAAACCCGCGGTAAAGTTGGCCAGGGCGTTAGCTAAGAACCACGTTCCCATCAAAAGGGAGGCAAAGCGTAACGGAGCCAGCTTGGTTACCAAAGATAACCCAACAGGGCTTAAACACAATTCCCCCATAGTGTGGAACATATAGGCAAATACAAGCCAGAAAATGCCCACTTTGGCGCCGGTAGTTTGAATGACATAAGAAGCAGCCACCAAAATCAAGAACCCAAACGCCAAGGACATAAAGGCCCACACAAATTTTGCCGGGGTAGAGGGTTCCATCCCTTTTTTGGCTAGGTTCAACCACATTTTAGAGAAAATAGGCGCAAACAAGATGATGAACATCGGGTTTACACTTTGGAACCAAGACGTAGGCATTTGCCAACCAAAAATGACGCGGTCGGGAAATTTCTCCGCAAAAATAGTCAAGGACGCCCCTGCTTGTTCAAAGGCAGACCAGAAGAAAATGCTGAAAAACGCCATAATAAAAATGACGGCAATCCGTTGTTTTTCTTCCGTAGTCAGCGGCGCGTTGGGGTGGGCCAATTTTTCTGCTTTGGTTAATTTTTTAGGCTTTTTGCCTTGACCTTGCAAGTGTTTGTTTTTTCCCCAAATAAAAATGGAAAGACCAATAATCATCCCAAATCCAGCGGCCGCAAAGCCCCAGCCAAAGCCCACTTTTTCCGCTAGCGTACCTGCCACAAAGTTGCAGATAAACGCGCCCAGGTTAATACCCATATAAAAAATGGTAAACCCGGCATCACGGCGGGGATCATTATGTTCATATAGTTCCCCCACAATGGTAGAAATGTTCGGCTTGAACAGACCGTTGCCCAAAATTAAAAAGAACAACCCCGCGTATAAGAACGACAACGTAGGATTAGACGCTAAGGCAAATTGCCCAATGGCAATTAAAATGCCCCCCACAATAATGGCACGGCGTTGGCCCCAAAATTTATCGGCAATATAACCACCGATTAAAGGGCTTAAGTAAATTAAACTGGTTACTAACCCGTATAATTTGCTGGCGTGGGATTCGGAAAATTGCAGTACTTTAATCAAATACAGTACCAAAATACCGCGCATAGCATAATAGCTAAAGCGTTCCCACATTTCAGTTAGAAACAGCACATAGAGTCCCGTAGGCTGTTTATCCGTTTTCACGGACACTGCTTGTGAAGTCATGTATATTATCTCCTTACTAATCTAACAGGGTACACTATATTTTACAAAATTATGAGAAGGTAAATGCAGAAAATTTAAAAGTTGCCTAAGGCAGATAACCCGCGATTTAGTTCACTCGTGTCGCCCAAGAGCATTTGCATGGATTGCTGCGCCAAAGAAAAAGCGTGCACCAAGGAATAAACCAAATAAAAACCAATGATTAGCAAAACGACCGTATATAATACTTTCGCCAGCGGACTAATCACTTTAGAAAACCACGCAAACGGCAACGCCAGCGGCCCCAGTACCAAGGCCATCAAAATAATCCCCGCATGTGTAAATAAAAACCCATGGCCCGGTTTTAAACTTTTGCCGCAGTTATGGCAGTAATTATCTTCCGCGCGCACTTCCGCCCGGCAACGGGCACAAAATTGCGGCTCAGTAGCAACTGGGTTCATTACAGGTCCACTCCTTTGCTGCGCAAAAAGCGTTTAATGTGGCTGCGGGCGTTGGCCGTTTTGGCAAATTCCAGCCAATCGCGTTTCGGTTCGCCGTTTTTGCGGGTGATAATTTCGCACACGTCGCCCGTCTTAAAATTGTAATCCATACGCACCATGCGGTTGTTTACACGCGCCCCTACATAGTGGTCGCCAATATCGGTGTGAATGGCGTAGGCAAAATCAATAGGGGTGGATCCTTCCGGCAAGGATTTTACATCCGCCCGCGGTGTAAACACAAAAATCTGCTGCAAATTAACGTCCGTCTTAAAACCTTCCAAAAATTCGCGCGGGGCGGTTAAATCCTGCTGCCATTCAATCCAGCGGCGGATCCAGTTAATTTTTTCATCAAAATTTTTGTCGGCTTTTACATTACCTAGTTTATAACGCCAGTGTGCGGCGATACCGTACTCGCACATTTTGTGCATATCTTCGGTGCGGATTTGAATTTCAATAATATCCCCCGTGGGCGACAACACCGTGGTATGAATACTTTGGTACATATTAGCTTTGGGGGTAGCAATATAGTCGGTAAACGTACCGGCAATGGGTTTAAATACGCTATGCACTAGTCCCAAAGCGCGGTAACAATCCGGCACGGTTTTAGTAATAATGCGCACGCCCAGCGAGTCCTGAATTTCCGCAAACGTACAATTATGTTTTTGCATTTTGCGATAGATGGAATAATAGTTTTTGGCGCGGGCTAAAATGCGAAAGTCCAAATTATCCGCCTTTAACGCTGGGGCCAACGCCGCTTTGAAAGATTCTAATGCGGCTTGCCGGTCGGCGGTGCGGGCTTCCACTTGGGCTTTGATGTCGGCATACTCTTCGGGGTGGAGATATTTAAAAGACAAATCTTCTAAATCAGTTTTGATAGTAAACATCCCCAACCGCTGCGCTAATGGCGCGTAAAGGGAAATGGTTTCGTAAGCCTTAAATTTTTGTTTTTCTGGCGGCATTACATCAATGGTGCGCATATTGTGTGTGCGGTCGGCTAGTTTAATTAAAATAACGCGCACGTCCTCGGCTACGGCTACCAACATTTTACGCCAGTTTTCCACGGTTTCTTCATCCGTAGAGGAAAAATTTAAGTCACTAATTTTGGTAACGCCTTTAACCATGTGGGCAATTTCTTTATTAAATTCTTTTTGCACTTGCTCTAAGGTTATGGGGGTATCTTCCACGGTATCGTGTAGCAAGCCTGCGCAAATAGTGTCAGCGTCCAAGTTAAAATCCATTAAAATACTGGCTACATGACAACAATGCGTAAAGAACGGCTCCCCGCTTTCGCGCTTTTGACCCTCGTGCGCTTTTTGGGCAAAGTGATAGGCTTTTTCAATTAAAGAAGTATCCTGATTGGGGTTATATTCTTTAAATTTATGAAGTAAAAAATTCAAATCGGGGGCGGGTGTGTTCATGCAATTTCCTTTAATATATCTTGTGCTGCACGTTTGGCTACGCCGGGCTGGCCCAGGCTAGCACGTAGTTTTAATAGTTCCTCGTGCATGGCAGCTAGTTGTTGCGGATGCGCAAACATAGTTACCGTTTCTTGCGCCATTTCTTCCGCAGATAAATGTTGGATAAATTCTTTGACTAGCGGCTTATCAGCTAGTAAATTAACCAGCGAAATATATTTTACTTGAATAATCATCCGCGCGATAGCATACGTCGGCCAAAAAAGCTGATAGGCGACTAACATCGGCACCCCCAAGAGGGCATTTTCCAGCGTAGCCGTGCCGGAACAAGCCAACAAAAAATCCATTTGGCTGCGCATTTTATAGTCCGTTTCTTTGACAAAATGTAAGTTAGCCGGGACCTTTTTCCCCATTAAATGAATAAAAGTTTTTTCATCAGCATCCGGCAGCAAAAATACATACGCTTGCGTGTTAGGGAACGCCTTGCATACTTCTTTAAATGCTTGATAAAACACAGGTGTTAAGCGAGCGATTTCCCCCGGGCGGCTACCGGGCAAAATGCCCAGTTTCCACGCGTGATTTTTAGGGTCTGCCACATCGTAATTTTTAGGTAGCGGCGCGGGCATATTATCTAGCAAGGGATTTCCTAAAAATACCGCATTTCCGCCACGCTTTTTATGAAATTCCGGCTCAAAGGGATAAATAACATACATCTTGCGCGTCAAGGCTGCCAAACGTTTAGCGCGATACTGGCGCGTGGCCCATACTTGCGGGGTGACATAATAGTAGGCAGGGATTTTTTCTTCTTTTGCAATTTTTAAAAACTGGTGATTCAAGCCATAAAAATCTACCGCAATAAAACACGCCGGGCGGCGCGTTTGAAAAGTAGTGCGCACTTGTTTAAGTAAATCCAAAAAAAGCGGCAGTTTTTTAACAGGCTCAATAAACCCGTGTACACCTTGGCTGGCTAGGTCTATTATAAACTCATCGGCTACTTCTTTAAGCCGCGGTCCGCCGATAGCAATGATGTGCAAAGCCGGGTCCAGTTCTTTAAATGCTTGCACCAGATGGGCAGCGTGAATATCGCCGGATACATCCCCCGCGGAAATAAAAACAGTTTTTGGTTGTGCCGCTGCGGCGGCCGAAGCTTCTGCCATACGCGTACCTCTTGTTATTATTATACTTCATCTAGCGGAGCCCCTGCACAAAAATCATTACAAATTATGTTAGAATAAAAAGGAAGTAAACGAAAATTTATTTTGTTTTTGGAAGCGTTTAAGAAACGCAGGCCCATTAGGGAACTATCTACGCCAAAAACAGCCCATACAAGCACAAAGGTGCGGGTCTTATAACCCCGCGGGTTTGTGCTGAACGTTTATCGCTTTCTTGCGGTAGCTACGGCTGTTATATTTATTCCTGTAGATAGTTATAGGTATACCGGCCGTTCTTCATACGTTTCCAGGCAAAATATAAGGAGAGAAATGTATGAAAAAAGAAAATAAAAACACGTCGTTATTTGTCCCCCTTGCGGGGAAAACGTCGCGTGAGCGACAAAAAGAGGGGCTAAAACTAATAGAGAATTTTCCCCGCCTAACGGCGGTACTCCCTCCGCAAGGGAGGGAGAGCAACGACCGTTTCGCCTCGTCTAAGGATGTAGGTCAGGCATTGCCTGACAATAGGAAAAACCTTATAACAAATAATAGTTGCGTGGTAGGTCCTGAGCAACAACTCCTCAGGACGTCGGCTTTATTAAATTGTCAGGTACAACCTGACCTACATACTAATCACGAGGGTTCCCTTGCGGGAGGGGGTTCCCGCAGGGCAGGTGAGGGGTTTTCCACGCAAGCCGTTACGCAACAACAAGCGTTGAAGACCCTGAAAAAATTTCAGGGATTGTCTTATTTCACAACGGCCCACGGATTCATCTCCTGCCGTCATCCTGAATTTATTTCAGGATCTAGTCGTTATAACAACAAGATGCTGAAACAAGTTCAGCATGACGACGCAAGAGGTTTTACGCTCATAGAGCTGTTAGTCGTGGTACTCATCATTGGTATTTTGGCAGCGGTGGCGCTACCGCAATATCAAAAAGCAGTAGAAAGAAGCCGTGTTACGCAGGCCTTAACACTCCTTAAATCGTTGGCGCAAGCACAACACGTTTACTATTTGGCCAATGGGCAGTATGCTACCAAATTTGATCAATTGGATGTAGACATGTCTAGCTGGAAGAAAACAGACAAATGGGGAAATGACGCAGCTGACACACGTGCTAACGCAGAATGGTCCCTACAACTATATAATTCTATTTACGGTAATGCTATCTATTTAGGACGAATTTCAGGCCCGTATGAGGGAATTGGATTTATGTACTGGCTAGAACGCCCTTCTGGAACTTTCCCTCTTCATCAATTTGTATGTTACGAAAGAAAAGATTATGGGAAAATTTTTAATGGGGCAGACGGAGATTATTGCCAAAAGATTTTAGGCGGAACCAAATATAAAAACGCTACAAGAATTTATACATTGCCGTACTAATTACGCGCCGAACGGCATTTTGTAACCGCTCTTTTTTAGTTGACACTTCCCCCAAGATTGGTATAATGTGGATATGAGATACTTAGAAAGAAGCTTGGTTTTAATTAAACCCGATGCGATTGAAAAACGCATCAGCGGCCTAATCTTGGACCGCCTTGATCACCTCGGCCTGCAAATGACCGGGGCCAAAATTGTCTCCCTCACGGAAGACTTGGCACGCGCCCATTACAAAAACTTAGAGGGCAAAC
Source organism: Elusimicrobiaceae bacterium (assembly GCA_045604045.1). Classification (GTDB taxonomy): domain Bacteria; phylum Elusimicrobiota; class Elusimicrobia; order Elusimicrobiales; family Elusimicrobiaceae; genus Avelusimicrobium. Next base: position 18,736 of record JAZUNI010000013.1, read on the forward strand.
CTTTCCTGGAAGAAGTAATCCGCTATATGATGGGTGAATTTAACAACGTGCCCAACCACAAAATTTACGCTTTCGTGTTCCAAGGCGAAAACGCCATTGCCAAAATCCGCCAGGAAATTGGCAGCACCAACCCCGAAAAAGCAGCTCCGTGGACCATCCGCGGCAGCTTTGGCCGCTTTATCGGCGATGTAATGCAAAACTGCGTACACGCTTCCGGCAGCCCGGAAGATGCCGAAAAAGAAATTGCCTTGTGGTTCAAACCCGAAGAGGTTCTGGACGCGTAATATGCGCTTAGGCAGTTTGCGTCATTTAATAGGGAGTGCGGCCTTGGTGTTTATGCTAACAGGCACAGCCGGGGCCGCCCCCCAAGAACAGTCCCTTTCTCTAACCGCTAAAGACGGCTGGCCTCTTTCGGCCGTGTATCTGCCTGCTAAAAAGGAAGCTACCGTCGTACTGCTGCACGATTTGGGCAAAAACAAAGAACAATTTTCCTCTTTCAAAAAAGCCTTGGCCAACGCCGGATTTGGCTATGTAGCCTTAGATTTACGCGGCCATGGGCAAAGCACTAGCAAAGGGTTGTACAAAACATTTGCCAAGGAGGGAGCCAACAACCCCTTCAATGCCATGACGCAAGATGCCCAAGCAGCTGTTGCGTTTTTACAAGCTAAAAAAATTCCCGAAGATCAAATTTTTATATTAGGCACAGGCTTGGGGGCCAACCTAGCCGCCAAAACAGCCGGCGCGCTACCTAATCTGCGCGGCATTGCCTTAATTAGCCCCAGTGCCAATATTCGCGACGTACTGCCCGTCCCCGCGCTACAGGCTTATAAAGGGGCAGTACTTATAGCCGCTAGCGGTGCCGAACGCAAGGGATTTTTAGAAGCCAGCATTCTGCGTAACGTAGCGTTTTTGACTACAGGCGAGGGCAAGGTCACATTTTTAACCGCGTACGAATTAGCTTCCCACGAGTTGTTAGATAAATACTTAACACCGGCCGTTCTACAGTGGATTGCTACGCCCGAAAAACCACAAGTACAGCCGGATGCCAAAGCTTCGGCCGCATCCGCCTATTTACAAACCAGCGGTACCGATATCCCCCCCTCTCAAACGGAACAAGCCCTCGTGCCTTCCATATTAGTAGAATAGGAGCATTATGAAACCCGCCCGCATTGTTTTCCCCGGTTTTTGGTTCGGCAAAAGTGATATTAAAAAAGCCGAAGAACTGGCCCGTTTAGGGGTGGGTGGGTTTTGTTTGTATAATGCTACAGCAAAGCAAGCGCAAGATTTTATTAAACGCATGCAGGACGCTTCCCCCTACGATCGGCTTTTATTTTGCGCGGATATTGTGGACAATTTAAAAGAAGTCATTATAGATGCCCCCGCGTTACCTACTAATGCGCAAATTAGCCAGTATTCACTGCCGCAAGATGCCGCCTACCGCAAGGGCTATTTAACCGCCCGTATGGCGCTAGCCATTGGGATTAACTGGGTGCTGGCCCCCGTAATTGACCTGGGTTATAACTCCTACGCGTTTAGTGACGAACCGTTAAAAGTTACCCAAATGGCAGGCGATTTTACCGCCGGGCTTTCTAACGGCGGTGCGCTCAACTGTATTAAATATTTTCCGGGCGTTTCGGGCGCGCTTAAAACCCTAGCCCAATTAGAAGATGCGGAATTTATCCCCTATAAACATATGTTCCGCCGGGCCGATGCCATTATGCCCTCGGATATGATTTTCCCCAATATTGATAATGATAACCAGGCCATGCTTTCGGATAAAATGATTCAAGGGTTACTTAAAAAACGCCTGAACTACAAAGGTTGCGTGGTTAGCTTTCCGCTATTTAAAGGCCGGTTAAAATACGAAGGTCCCAGCGCGGTAAAAATGCTGCACTGCAAAATTGAAAACATTTTAGCCCCGCACAAAGCAGAACCTGTCATTGACGCCATTGAACGCGAAGTAAATAAAGGGTTTTTGATGGATGAAATCATCCATGCCGTGTCTAACCACGAAATGTTTTTAAGTAAAGTTTTTTCCGGGCCGGAACCGCTGCCCCTTTCGGAAGCCTTTAAACTTGCCGAACAAGATTTTAAAAAGAAGTAAACTTTGTTCCCCCGGCAGAGCCGGGGGATATTTTTGAGGGTTGCGGTATCTTGCACTTCCTTTTATTCACAATATTGCGGCCCACTGTTGCCATTACCATCCCAGCAGATAGGTTTACCACTACTAGTTGTTCCGTTTGGAGAACCGGCAGGGCAGTAGCTTCCTCTGCAGCGAGCCCCATTTATATAGGTGTTATTTAAGCACGTACCCGGGGCATCCGCTCGACAAGAAACCTTATCAAATGTGCTGTTGCTACATGCTCCGTTTGCCGAGGCTTCACAAGCCACATAACTACCTGTTATGCCTTGGTATAGGTTATTACTGCAAGAATCAACTCCCTGACCTTTACAGAGAGGCGCATTCCCAGAATGAATAAATTCATTGTTGTTACAAGCATTTACCCCGGAAGCGATACAAGAACCTCCAGTAAAAGTATTATTTCCGCTGCAAGAATTGTCCGCTATTCCTTGACATTTTGGTGAAGCGGCATCATAATTATAGATCCCGCCAGAGCAAGTATATTCGGCATTGGCAACACATTTTGCACCATAGCCATACGTATTGCCAATACAGGTGCCTTCTTCATTGGCGTCACAAGAAGAGTTGCGAAAAGTATTATCCCCGGAGCAACTCTCTGTTTCACTGGCAGTACATCTATCCGTGGGCCAACTATTATGCGAATTATAATTTGTATTTCCATTCGCTTCCACACACATACTCGTGTCCCACTCCACTACCCACTGACCGGATTTGCAGGACACCGTGCCTGTTTTGGTACCAGCATACCCTTTATCACAAGCTGCCTTAGCGGCCGGTTGAGGGCCGGTACATGTTGGGATTTCTTCACACACCCCATTATTGACCTCATACCCCGTATTACATGCTGTAGCTTCATACGC
>JAZUNI010000014.1:0-10711 GCA_045604045.1 Elusimicrobiaceae bacterium
ACAGGCGGAACGGAAGGGGCTTTGGTTTTCCAGGTTCTAAAAACAGTGGAAACAGGAAAAGAAGAAATACTATCCAAATGGTATTCATCGGAAGCCTTAACAGATGGATGGGAAAAAAACAGTTTAATTATAGCGCCTGAAGAAACGGGTAAATTAACGATTAGGATTATGGGTTATAGCGAACTAGAAGCCTATGTAACGGCCTTAATGTTAAATGTAGGGGAAACGGCTTTCCAATGGACTACACACCCAACAGAGCTATATAACGGGACTGTTAGAACGGATACAAACGGAATCCAAGTTATTCAAAGGGATGAAGAAGGGGTAATAGGATATACCGGTATGAGTGCGGATGGATTCGAGGGATTCGAAAAACGAGTGAATGAAAACGGACAAGAATATTTTAAAAGGGTATTCATGTTAAGAAAAGATGAAACCGTAAGCCAAAAACTAAGAGCGATAGACGAAATAACAATGGGATCTATAAAAGTGGTAACGACTAATAGCGGCGGTCATTCCGGTTGGTCATTTGTTCCGATTGTAAACGTAGGGGACATATTAGAATAGGGGGAAGGAAATATGGCTTTACAAGGTAGTTTTTATAAAGCGTTTGGACCGGGTAGCGATTGGAAACTTTTGATTGAGTGGAAAGCCGTACAAGATGAAATTAATAATAAAAGTACCATAACGGCAAAAGCTTACTTGGATACGGAACAATATGGGACCATGTACGCAAGCGCTAAAAAGGATGGGAGCATATCCATAGATGGGCAAAGCGGCGGCATAACCAAAACAGGGATAAGTAATAATGGGAATCAAAAAACGTATTTGGATGAAATCGTTAAAACGGTTACTCATAATTCAGAGGGCGGAAAAAACCTAACTATATCCGCCTATTTTGATTTTGAAGTAACGTTAAGCGGCCAATGGGTTGGAAGGGTAACAGCTTCCGATAATATCACACTTAACACGATTCCCCGCGCTTCTACACTGAAGGGCGGCCAAAGCTTTACGGCGGGAAGTATTATATCACCTTCCGTTTCAAGGGCTTCCAGTAAATTCAGGCATGAATTAGAATACTCTATCAAGAAAAAAGATGGGAATTGGCAATGGCTATTTATGATTCCGCTTACGGCTTCCCAAACGTCCAAAACGTATGACCCAACGCTTGCGGAGAAAACGGCAATTTTCAGGCATTTAGACGAAAGATATTCCGCGGATATCATGGTACAAGTACAAACATTTAGCGGTAATACTCATATAGGTAACAAAGATTATACAAATGGGACCGTGAAAGCGCCGTCCCCTTCCACAATTACTTTCCCGTCCACTTTCAATATAGGGGCAAAAGTGACCGGGAAGATAATCCGTAATAACAAAGATTTTGTTCATAATATTCACCTTTTAGACGGATCCACTAAATTGGCGCAAGTGGCAACGGGAGCAGGGGCCAATTTTGAATGGGAAACGTCGGACGATGCGGCCACGCTTTATAAAGATATGATTAAGGCAAATAGTAAAGTTTATACATTGCGCGTTTATACGATGCTTAACGGTGTACAGGTTCAAGGCCATAGAGATTATAAAATAACGGCCAAAGTAGTTAACTCTAATCCGACATTTACCGGCGGATTCACTTATAAAGATATAAATGATGTAACGGTTAAGATTACAAATAACAACCAACAAATTATACAGGGCCAAAGTAAAGTATCCGTTACGATCCCCGCCGCTTCCAAAGCAACGGCGAAAAATTATGCTACCATGTCCAAATATGTAGTAACCGTGAACGGGGTAGAAAAGAGCGCGCCTTATAAAACTTCAGATATCACAATTGATTTTGGGATTGTGAACGCGGCGGCCAATGTAGCCATTACAGTGAAGGCCATAGATAGCCGAAATAATTCCGCTTCCGCTTCCAAAACGTTAACCATATTACCATACAAAGCCCCTGTTATCACCTTTACGGCGGAGCGGATAAACGGGTTTGAAGATGCTACCAATATAAAGGTGAATGGGACGTATTCACAGTTAATAATCGGCGGAGCGGCTAAGAATGGCCCGGATACAATTAGCGCAAAATATCAAGTGCAAGTACGGCCTGGAAAGGGGTATGGGGACGAAATACTTATACCCTTAACCGTGGCAAATGGAAAAATAAGCGGATCCACTCAAATTATTTTACAAAAAGATTTTGCTTATGACGTTCAATTGGTTTTGAAGGATAAAATAGGGTCTACCACTTATGTTGCTTTAGTAGGGAAGGGGCGGCCATTATTTCATATAGACGATATTTTGGACGCGCTAGGATTTAATACTTTTCCAGATGAAGCGGGAACCTTTACGATAGACGGAAAATTAAAATTTGCGCCAAATAGATACGGTAAAGATGCGGCAATAGATGCGAATAACGGGGATTTCAGAAATTTGAATGGGCTTTTCTTTGGCGACGTATTAAATGCAGACGGGGAAGGATTTCATTTTTTAAAAACCGGAAAACCTGAAAAATCCATGAATACGGCGGATTATGATAATTTGCGAGTATTAGACGGTATAGGGTATTTAAATGATAAAGCTATTTTTAGAGATACAAATTTGGCTAATTCAATATGGACAGGCGCGCATATGATGAAGGAGAACCAAACCATATACCCAAATAAGCCATTAGACCAATGCGCGAACGGATGGATTTTATATTGGGCCGACTATGCCGGGAATGATAAAGCGGATGATTTCAACTATGTGCCTACTTACGTTCATAAATCGCATGTAAGATATTACAGCGGGAAGCACACTAATATAGTTGTGGCGGCTTCAGAAACTGAAGTGGTAGCAAAGGGCCTTTATATAAATAACACTTCAATTAAAGCGCAGGACGTTAATGGAGCGGTCTTATTAAATGATATTGTTTAGGTAAGAATATTAGAATGGTAAAAGGGGCGGGGATATGAACGTTTTTATTAGTTTAGACGATGATAATTATACCCAGGGTTGGGGGTCTACCCGTGGGAATGATAGAGACTTAGAAATAGATTTGCCGGAAGATCATGATTTTTTTAAATCAATTGTCACAATGCAGAGCTATAAAGTGGAAAACGGGGTATTAGTAAAAGATATTCATAGAGAAGCGGAATTAATAGCAAAGAGACTAGAAGAAAGGGATAAGCCAAGCGATCAAGAAATTATGCAAAAATTACAAGCGGAAAATGAAAGACTATCTACCACGGTGGATTCATTAACATCTTTCGTGCTAATGAGCGGGTTATAACAACCGCTTATAATTTTTTGTTTATTATTGTAAACTATTGCCAAGTATTGATATAATTGGTAGCAGGGAGAAGGAGGGGAGAACATGGTAAGAGCCCAAACGGATACGCTTTGGACCGCTTTAGTAGGGGGCTTCTTTACTTCCATAGCATACTTAATGGGCGGGGTTGATAATCTACTAATCTGTTTATCTATATTAATGTTGGTGGATTTTGGGACAGGCTTAATGGTTGCTTATGGAGAAAAAAATATTTCAAGTCAAAGAGCGTATAGAGGGATTGCAAAAAAAGTAACAATGTTACTCTTTATCATTGTTGTTAACCAGGTAGACATAATTTTCACACAACAAAATGGCGAATTAAGATATTACGTACTTATGTTACTCATTGCCACGGAAGGAATTAGCTTAACGGAAAACGCGGCCAAATTAGGGCTACCTATTCCGGCGTTTTGGTCTAATGCTTTAATCGCAATTAAAGAAAAAGGCGGAGCGGTGGAAATAAAAAATATTCCTGAAGAAAACAAGGGGGAAAAAGAAAATGGCGAAAAAAATTAAAATAGCAATCGACGATGGCCACGGAGCCTTAACACCCGGAAAAAGTACACCAGACGGCTACAGAGAAAATAGATTTAATAAGGCCGTGGGGGATTATTTGAATACAATTTTAAAACGTTGTGGATTTGATACACTTTTAACCGCGCCGGGGGATGCGGATGCTTCTTTAAAATCACGGACGGACAAAGCGAACACGTGGGGAGCGGATGCACTTGTAAGCCTTCATTACAACGCCTTGAAAGATTATTGGAGAGATGGAGAGGGTGGAATCGAAACTTTCCATTACCCTGGATCTACAAGCGGCAAAAAATTAGCTGAAGCAATCCATAAGGAAATTACCAAAGGGACCAAATTAAAGGATCGCGGCGTAAAATCTAGTAACCTTCATATGTTACGCGAAAGCAACATGCCCGCCGCTTTGCCTGAATTTGGATTCATGGACATAAAAAAAGAAGCTGAATTAATGAAATCCGCGGCTTATCAAAAGGAATGTGCTACAGAAACCGCTAAGGGCCTTTGCAACTACTTTAATAAGAAATATGTAGAAGAAGCTAAGCCCGTAACAAAACCCGTTAAAAAGCCCGTAACGGCCCCTAAAGAAACAGGCACGGTAGGAACGGTTACAGTATTAGTAGATCAACTTTGGTACTATGATAAACCGGATTGGGACGCAAAAAAAGATCAAGTTAAAAAAGGTGAAGTGTTTACAGTGGTAGGAGAACTAACTGTTAACGGTTCTAAAATGCTGAAGCTCAAAAGTGGAAATTATTTAACGGCTAATTCTAAATATGTAAAATATAAGAAAAAATAAGGCGGTGAAATGAATGGGTGAATTTGATGCGGTAACGGATCCCGCGGTTAAGGCTATGTTATTACAAATGACTATCTTTACAACGGTTTTAATCCCCTTTATTAGCGGCATAATGGAAGCAATAAAGAGGACCTTTACACATATACCGAATCAATACTATACAATCATAACAATTGTAATAGCGATTGCTTTATCTTGTATCGGGTGGATCTTTACAGATTTACCGGCGGTTTATCGTTTATGGGCCGGTTTAATGGCGGGGTTATCGGCGGCCAAGATATACGATATCGGTAAAAATGTAGTAAATGGAATGAAAAAAGAGTAAAATAAATATAAATCCTTTGGTTAAATAATGCTTGCCATTGTTCAACCTTTACCCTTTTTAAAGGACCCTTAATTATGCCACGGTTAAGGGTCCTTTTTTTGTGCAAATTCTACTTTACAATATTGGTTTATTTTGGTAAATTTACAGTAACGATATACCGCGGAAACGGTTTTCGTTAATTCTATATTTTTTCCTATTTCCGTCCAATAATCGGCAATAATTTAGCGGCCCCGTATCATCGGGACCGCTTCTTTTTTTGCTATTAGAACGGGGAAGTAAGATCTATTTTTAACCCTTCCACGGTTGTATTGAATATGGTGGCTACTTCTTCAGGCGTTCTTGTTTTCAATAGAACGCGGGCAAGGTTCTTTTCTTCTTCCGTTAATAGTTTATTGGGTAGCGGCATAATATCCGCGCATTCCTTTTTCCTGCTTTTTAATAAGTTTTCAGTATTTTGTTCCCTTGTAATAACGGCTAAGTGTTCCGGGTTAATACAACGTGGATTAGAGCAAGTATTTGAGATTAGGCAACCTTCAGGAACCGGGCCAAAACATTCCTCATAGACTAGCTTCCTAGTTTTCACAGAACGGCCATTAATTTTTGTGACAGGATAGTTAATTTTTCTTTTATCGGAAATAATTGGGGAGTTAGTTGGGACCACAAAACAGTTATTTTCGTTAACAAAAAAGTTTATTTTTGCCATTTTCTTAATCCTTTCTCAAATTGGTTACGTACTTGTTACGTACATAATAACACAAAAGCGTAACAAGGTAAAATAGTCCGTTACGCACGTTAAAACCCAAATATCCTCTATTGGTTACGCACATAGTTACGCACATTAAAAAGATGTTACGTAACGTTACGTAACAATACATAACAAGTTACGCACATAGTTACGCACGTTAAAAAGATGTTACGTAACATAGCGAACAAACCTTATTTTTACGTGCGTAACCATGTTACGTAACGTTACGTAACATAAAAATTTACGTGCGTAACCATTGATATGACGCGGTTTTGGTTTTTGCACGGACATAATATATATATATTATTTATATATACATAATAAATATAAAGAATAAATATTATGTCCGTGCATAGTTTGGTAGATTGGGGAATTTTAAAAACAGTTTACCGGGATAAATAAAAGTGGTAGACTAAAAACATCACTTGGAAACGAATTTCCTTGCCAACAGAAAGGCAGGAAGAAACGGGGAAGCTTTGCCAACTAAAGCAAAAGCGAAAGAAAAGGCGTTTAACTTAACTGAATTTAATAAGGGATATCCTAGAAGGGATCTAAAAGAAGGGGACATAGTAACCATTTACCGCATTCCGTACCGTGAAAAAGGCGAATTATACCGGGGAACCGTTGTTAAGATACATAACTTCAGTCCTTTAAGTGCCTATTGTGACGTAAAGAAAAACGGGACCGAAAGCGTATACGGGGAATCGGTTTATCTAGGAAAAATATGGACAGGGTGGCAAAAACCATAAGTTTTAAAAACCTAAGAGCTTGTTATATACTTGGCCAGTATAATAAGCTTTTTAACTTTCTCATTGACTAGAGTAAACTTAACAGGTTATAATAAATTAGGTTAATCATTTGGACGTTAAAGGGGGATTAGAAATGTTACAGGAGCTTTTCACACTTAAAGACATGGCGGAACATTACGGCGTAACAAAACAGTATATTAACAAGCTGAAGAATACGGACGATAAATTTCCGAAAGCGGCACAAACCAAAGGCCGAATTTACTTGTATACAAAAGATCAAGTGGAAGCATACGGGAAGATTAGAGACTTCAGTAAGCCGCATACCAACAGGATCGAACGATTGGCAAAGGAAGGGGCCGAGCATGAAAGTACAACGGATTGTCATTAAGGATTACAAGGAATTCACGGAAGATATTGACATCGAAGACCTGGGAACCATTGAAGCTTCTATAGTGGCCAAAGAAATAGAAGCGGTTATCCAATTAGAAAATGGAGCGGTGTTTTCCATAGGCTTTTCAGTTATGCGAGATAATCCAATCTTTGAAATCGAGAATCCACGGGACCTGGTTAGAAACTTTATTAAAATAAATTTGATGGATTCGGAATAAGCGGCCCCAACTTTTCATATACTTCCTTCAGGAAGTATAAAAACGTAAAAGGGGCCATACACTTAATCAAGTTTAATCCTCTAATATCCCCTACACTATAACTTCTTTATATCCTGTAATTTCCCTAAAAACGAATATAGATCATGCAAGGGCTAAACTAATTTAGTCCTTTTTTTGTATATAGATATTGACCAAAGTAAACTATAAAGGGTACAATGGGATTAGCTAGAAAACGATTCAGAAAGGGAGCGGCAACGATGGGAAAAGTAAAAGTTTTGTTGAGTGTGGCCGGTGTGAAAAATCGGGTAGTAAACATTAAAAACGATTTGAAAGAATTTGAAAATATCATAGGGGAATTTATCATTCGTACCCCTATCACGCCGTATATTTACATATTGCATGATAGCGAAGCCTACAGGATGGAAAAAGCGCCTAACATGCTGATATGTACACCTGAAGGACGTATTAAAACCATTTTGGCCGGGAATGCGATCTTTGCAAAAGTGAACGAAAACCGGGAAATAATTGATTTAACGGAAGAAGATCTAAACTTCTTAGAAAAATCAATTCAATACTTTACCGACGATAAAGAAGGCAGGAACAAAACAATTTACAAGCGAATTTACTTGAATGAAGGAGCCAAATAAAAAAGGGGTGGAATTATGCCAGGGTCCCAAGAAAAAAATAAACTAGAAATCAAATGTTTTTCGTGTGGATATATCAATACGGAAGAACAAATAGATCATTACAACAGTACAAACGAAGAAGGCGAAGATTACAACGAATATGATTTTGAATGTAAAGAATGCCATACAACGCTTTTTGAGGGTAGCGGGTGGGGTGATTATGACGAAAAAGAAGCGATAGAAGAAATAAAAGATCGTTTTTCTGAAGAAACAAAAGTAATACCCGAAAAACCAAAACATATAAGTTTATCGCCGGGCCATGGCAAAATCTAATAATAGGGGTGAAGGGGTAATGGGAGAAAACAAATTGAATACATTCCAATTAGCACATAGCGCGCTTTATAAAGCGAAAACAAAAGCGGAATTATTGAACGCGGAAGAATTAATAGCATTATTGGAAGTAACTGAAATGGCTATAGGGGAAATCGTACCGACTAAAGCAGAAATGGAACTGTATTTATTAGAAAACGAAAAACTGTTAACGTTAAGCCCGGATGATACGCGATTTCATGAAGCTATTGAGAACGTGAAAGCATTCAAAAAGGATTACGGATTATAAAGGGGTAGGAAAATGTACACTTTGTATTTTTCGGAAAGGGAAAAAAGTATCAAAGTATCAAAGGCTAGAAAAACACTGTTAGATTTAGATTATAAAGAAGAAATCACCCGTTTTAATGATTGTTTTTATATATGCGCTAAACGTAAGCCGCTATTAGAAAAAGGCAGAGAAATCCAAAAGGAATGGATTTTAAAGTTAGAACAAGAATTGGAAACCCTGAAAAAGCTTAAAATATAATAAGTCGCTTAATCCCCTAATAAGGGGATTTTTTTATTTATTGGAATATGCCAGGCGTGGCGGCGAATAAGATTAAATTACATTACATGAAGTTTTATTAAGGGGGCTTTATTATGATGCAGACTAAAGGTGTTACGTTTAACATGGCGGATCCAGAGCAAGAAAAATTATTAAAGTTTGCTATGACTACAAAGAATTTTAGTGGTTACGTTAAGGAATTAATCCAAAAAGATCGAGAAGCAAAGGAGCGGCGGCAAGTAAATAAAGGCGGTATTAAAATAAACTTGAAATGACCTTTACCATTACAATGGTAAAACCTGAAGCGGCTAATATATAACCAACGGCGGAAATCATGGCGGATCACCTTCTTTCTAAACTTAGTATGAAACGAAAAGGGGCGGATACTCATGGCAATATTTGAACGGAAAGTTAAAACTATCCCATTTAACAGTTTTATGGACGGAAGCTATAAAATGACCAAGGAAGAAAAAACAACGGCGGCAAGTGTGGCATTGATGCCAGTAGCAACCCTATTAAGAGCGGATCATGCCTTGGCAGACGGATTTATAACAGACAGAATAATGACCGCTTTTAGTCCCCTTATTGACCTAGTGCAAGGGGTGAGCTATCCGATTGCCTTTTTAATGCTATCCGGGGGAATGTTACTTGTTATGATTGGCCAGAAACATAGGGGCTTAAATATGATGAAATGGGCGGCTATTGGCTATGTAGGAATGCAATTTGTACCGGCTTTAATGTCAATCATTGTGGATATTGGGAAAGGAATGATAACAGGGAAATGATACATTTAAAAATCATTCCAGACGGGCGGTTAGATAATCAGAACGCGGAGCGGCTACCAAAAACATTATTCCATTTTAAAAACATGTTAGAACGATGGAATGGAAAGGGATTTAATAAAAAACCATTCTTTAGTTTTGAAACGGTATTGGAAACAAAAAATACCGCCTTTTATTTAACGGTTCCTGAAGAAACGGAAACCGTAGCAAAAAAGGCCATAGAATCGGCTTGGCCAAAAGTATCCGTGGAAGCGGTGGAAGATCCTTTTCAAAAGGAATTGAACATGGCGGCAAAAATAGAGCTAGAAAACCATTACATGTTTGCCATTAGAGTGGACCGACGTACAAACGGGGCTTTGGAATCGTTACTAGAAACCCTAAATTCCATGGAATACGGCGATAAAGTATATATACAGGTACTTTGCTACCCTGGGAACAAAGATTGGCATATAGGCGCGTCTGAAGCTTACAAGCGATTTAAAGAGGGGCATATGCCAAATAAAGTACATCTAAATAAAAAAGGGATCATTAATTACACGTTAAAAGGGGCAACAAAAACAGTTTTATCCGTTATAGACGGATTAGTAACCGTAACCGGCGGCGAACCTGAAAAACAAGATATAGACCAATCAGAAAGGGGCCTAATATTAAGGGATGGACAATTGAAGCGGGAAACCTTACAAAAACCGCGGGGTGAAGCATACGAAACGTTTATAAGGGTTGGAATTGTATGTGATGATTCAGAACGGGCCGCGGCTTTATCCAGAATGGCGTCTATGAGCTTCAGGGATTTAGACGGGGATAATCATTTAATCAATTATGAAACGGATCCGGGGAAGCTTTTTAAGGTGATGAAAGAGCGGAAAGAATCTATCCAAATGCAAAAAGATTATTTAAGTATTCCTGAAGTGTCCAGATTGACCATATTACCAACGGGACCGCTTCAAGATATGTACGACATACCCCATATAGGAAAACTTGAAATAAACGTGCCTGAAGCGCTTACGAAGGGCGGCCTATTATTAGGGACCCATGAACGAAAAGGAAAAAAACAAAGTGTATACTATCCGGTTGCTAATTGGGACGAATTATGTTTACCTTGCGCCGTAGTTGGTGGAATGGGTCAAGGAAAGACCAGGGGTTATGGAGCAAATAAAATCGTTCAAGCGGTTAGAAATGGATTTGGCGCGCTTTGCTTAGATCCTGCCAAAGGGGAAATGGGAAAAGAAATCGAAAAGAGCTTGCCGCCTGATAAAATAATCAGAATTAATTTAGGTGAAAAACCAATCGCCATAGATTGGCGGGAAACTAAACACGCGGTAAGAAGTCGGAATAGATTGGCCAATACAATTATTAGTTTTTTCGGAG
>JAZUNI010000015.1:0-15144 GCA_045604045.1 Elusimicrobiaceae bacterium
CAATGCGTGCCTGCCGGTCGTCCACATTCATTTCTCCAAAATCGGTCCCCAACGCTAGCGGAGAAAACACCGCCGCCGCCCCTATAGTCACGTCTCCGGTTTGATAGGCCCGCACCCCTAACGCGCATGCGCACAAACACATCACTAATATCCATTTACGCATAAAAATCCTCCTAAAAATAATATATATTGTACCAGATTTAGTAAAATAAATTTATGGAAATCCTCTCACAGCTACTAGATATTTTTCTTCATTTAGACGTTTATCTAAACGCTTGGGCCGCCAGTGCCGGGGCGTGGCTATACGTCGGTATTTTTGTGATTATTTTTTGTGAAACCGGCCTAGTGATTACCCCTTTTTTACCGGGTGATTCGCTGTTATTTGCCTGCGGCGCGTTAGCCGCAGCAGACGCAAGCGGCATTAGCCTAGCTTGGTTATTACCGGTTGCCTTTGTCGCGGCTGCGGTGGGGGATTTTTGCAATTATGAAATTGGCAAGTGGATTGGCCCTAAGGTTTTTACACAAGACAAAAGCCGCTTTCTAAATAAAAACCACCTGTTAAAAGCACATGCCTTTTATGAAAAATACGGCGGCAAAACTATTATTTTAGCACGCTTTATTCCCATCATCCGCACCTTTGCTCCGTTTGTAGCGGGCATTGGTAAAATGACGTATTTACACTTTGCTTCTTATAACTTAATTGGGGCCGCTGCGTGGGTTGTATTGTTCGTGGTAGGTGGTTATTATTTTGCGGATTTACCGGTGGTAAAAACGCACTTTCACTTTGTTATTTTAGCAATCATTATTATTTCCGTATTGCCCGCTGTCATTGAATACTGGCGCGAACGCCGCAAATCCCGTTAAGGGTGTAATGAATGTGCCGGCCGCTCCGGCATAGGGCGTTTTCCCTGTTCCAGTACTGTGGGCCGTTCAAATGTATTGGGCAATTCCACAGGCATTACCCCACGTGCTTGTGTATTACCCACTATAATATCGGCCGCTGTTTGCAAGGCAAACGAATTAAGCCCATAGGTGGCAATCACGGTTCCCACTTGTGGGTAGTGCGGGATATCATACGGACTCATTACAGAAAGTAAGACTAACTTGGGATTAGCTTTTTGCAATTTTTCAATCGTCCGTTTTTGACTTAAATTTATTTTGTCGGCCCACTGCAAACTGGCTGCTACTACTAAGTCTGCTCCATCGGCGCATTTAAGGGCGCGTTTCATGTCTTTTTCTTGGGGAGTTAAAGGCGCGTTATAGGTACGTACTTGATAATTACGTGCTAAGAAAGGCTTACTTACATGCATGAGTTGATCGGCAAAACGGGACGGTGCAAAGAACACCGCACAAACCGTAGGCCGCTGTTTGGCAGAGGAAAAGGGAATAAATCCGTCTTCATCCCGCACCAGGGTAACGGCTTCTTGGCTCAGTTCCGCTAACGTAGTTTTATAGGCGCGTTCACTGGGTGTTGGTTGCCAGCGGGGGGTATCTTCCAGTAATCCTAACGAAGCTTTTAATTCAAATACCCTCCGGGCCGCATCGGTTATTCGGGGACGCAACTGTTGCTGGGTTACTTTTTCATTGATTTGGTTAAAAAGCGTAACCGGCTTAATATAGCGTCCTAACAAAATAAGGTCTGCTCCGGCTTCTAACGAGCGCACAGCACAGCCGGCAATTGTGCAAAAAGAGGTAGCACCTTTCATATCTAAGCTATCAGTTACAATAAGCCCGTTAAAACCCATTTTATCACGTAACAAATCTTGCAGAATGGGTTTAGAAAAAGAGGCAACCTCTTTTTTGTCTAAGGCCGGATACAGCACGTGCCCCGTCATAACGCCAGGCACTCCCTGCTTAATGGCCTGAGCAAACGGCGCTAGGTGCGTACGAAATAGCTCGGTCCGGCTCGCCGTTACCACCGGCACCGCGTAGTGAGAATCTAACGTGGTGTCCCCATGGCCGGGGAAATGTTTTACAATCGGCATCACCCCCGCGGCCTTAAATCCATTCAGCAGTGCCATGCCCATTTTGGTAACCATGGCGGGATTTCCCCCAAAGGAACGCACGCCGATAATTGGGTTACGCGGATTACTATTTACATCTAACACCGGGGAAAAATTGATATGAATTCCCGCGCGGCGCAGCTGTTGCCCGGCCACATACGCTAGCGCGGCCGCCCGTTCCTCATCCTGGCTAGCGGCTAAAAGCATATTGGTCGGCCAATAGTCAAACCCCAGGGTAATCGGCGTGTATACGGTTCCTCCTTCGTAGTCAATGGCTACTAAAAGCGGAATTTTATGGGGGCTTTTCTCGGCCCAGCTTTGCAATCGGTTAACCAGGTGTCGCGTTTCTTTAAATGAATAATTTCCCCATTGAATAAGCACCCCCCCAATTTTCCCTTGTTCAATGGCCGGGCGTACCAGTTCAGCGCTGTCAATATCTACAAAAGCCACTAACGTTTGGCCCAGTTGTTCTTCGGGCGTAAGGTCCTCAAAAGACACAGCCCCCCATAACGGGGCCGCCCACAACGCAAGAAAAAACGAAAGTAGTTTCTTCACGGGTTTACCTCAATAAATGCGATTTCAGCCGGAGCCAAAAACCGCAAGGGGATTCCCCAATAAAACACACCGGAGGTAATATAAAACGCCATACCGTTTACGTCATAAAGTCCATATACGCGCGGAAACTGTAAGCGCACCAAATACGTAAAGGGCCACAACTGTCCATTGTGGGTGTGCCCGCTAAGCATTAAGTTTGCCCCGTGTGCAGACGCTACTTCGGCCAAGGAAGGGGTGTGGCTGAGTAAAAGGGTGGGTTTATCTTTATCTAATCCATCTAACAACTGGGCTACACCTGCTGCGTGCACCCCGGCAGTTTTAATGTCTTTTAGTCCGGCCACTTGCACGCCATTAGGCATCAAGGCGGTTTGGTTTTCCAGCAATTTTACACCGGCCGCTTCAAAAAAATCCTTGCTATCACCATACCCCACATAGTATTCATGATTGCCTAGCACCCCATAACTTCCTAACTTCGTACGCGTACGAGCTAACCGCCGGGCATAGGCATCGCGGTTGGGGCCATATTCAAAAATGTCCCCCAGTACCAGTAATCCGTCCGGCTGCTCTGCCTCTATACGGCTCATCACCTTATCAAACCGGGCCAAGGATACCCCCATCCCTAAATGCGTGTCGGAAAGGAGGGCTAGTTTCATCTTAGGCGCCCCGGGGATTTGCACCGCAATATGCTTTATTTTAGGAGCGCTAAACCCGCCCCAAAACGCCATGCCCCACACAATTAAAAACGTAACAATACTAGCATTTTCAATCCAAAAAGTTTTCACGTGAAAACTTTTTAACAATATTAACAGCATGAAAAACCCTATGCTTAGGCAAAACGTCAAAAACACGAGCCCAAAATAAATATAGGCAAAGTAGTAAAGGGTACTCCAAAATAGCCCGGTTTGGTAGGTACGCGTCAAGGTAAACCCGGCAAACATCACCGCCGTAAGTAGCCCCATGCTAAGCAGCAGCCATTTGGCACTTATCAACGGAAAGCACTTTAGTAACCACGCCCCGACTACAAGCTGCATGACAAACGCCACGGCGCAAAAAATGAAATAAAAAGCACTCATAATTATATTGTAAAAAATTTACGCCATAGGTGCAAAATGTCATTTCCACTCTCTAAAAAATGTAGCTGTCCTGCTTGGGCTATAGCCTTTACCAAAATCTTCGCTTGTACAGCACGGCTTTTTTCTACCGCTTTTTGGTATTGGGGAAGCGCTACCGCCGCCAAAATACCAATGATGAGTACAACTACTAATAACTCTATTAAGGTAAAGCCTTTACTTAAGCAAAAACAACATTTAACAGCTATTTTATCATACCACATACTCCTCATTTATATAAGTTTTTCGTTTGTTACGCCTCAAATTTACCCAAAAAAACAAGTCAAGGCCTATTAAAAAATAACAACCGACCCATAAAAACAGCCTTCTACAACTCCCTCCAAAAAAGGTATAATAAAGTATCTCTATTTTATAAGGAAGATTATCTATGACAGTTCGTGTTCGTTTTGCACCCTCCCCGACGGGATTTTTACATATTGGCGGCGTACGTACCGCGCTATTTAACTATTTATTTGCCAAAAAGAACAAAGGCACGTTCCTCTTGCGTATTGAGGATACCGACGAGGAACGCTCCACCCAAGCCTCTACGGATGCTATTTTTGAAGGGATGCAATGGATGAATTTAAACTGGGACGAAGGCCCCATGCCAGACGGTACTGATAAGGGCCCCGACGCGCCCTATTATCAGGCCATCCGCGCCGACCAAGGCATTTATAAAAAATATATTGACCAGCTCATCGCCGAAGGCAAAGCGTATAAATGTTATTGCACTGAAGAAGAACTGGAAGCTAACCGCCAAAAGTGCCTAGCCGAACACCGCCCGCCGAAATACTCGGGCAAGTGTGCCCATTTAACCAAAGAAGAACAAGCCGCGCTGGAAGCACAAGGCCGCAAGTATGTAATCCGTTTCCGCATGCCCACCGAAGGAGACGTAGAATGGGATGATCTCATCCGCGGACACGTCAAATTCGCTAGCAAAGACCTCTACGATTTAGTCATCCAAAAAACCAGCGGCTACCCAACGTATAACTTTGCCGTGGTGGTAGATGACCACCTGATGCGCATGACGCACGTCATCCGTGGAGATGACCACATCTCTAACACGCCGGCGCAAATTCAAATCTACCGCGCCCTGGGGTGGAAAGAACCTATTTTTGCGCACCTCTCTATGATTCACGGGCCCGACGGGAAGAAACTTTCCAAACGCCACGGGGCTACCAACGTGGTGGAGTTTCGCAATATGGGTTATTTGCCTGAAGCCTTGAAGAACTACTTAGCGTTACTGGGATGGGCGACGAGCGACTCCCAACAGATTTTTGCACCCGGTGAGCTGGAAGAAAAATTTGACATTTCCGGCTGCCAGCCTAGCCCGGCTGTGATGGACCCCGAGAAATTAAACTGGATGAACGGGGAATATATCCGCCAAACACCGCTATCGCGCCTAACGGACCTAGCGTTACCTTTTATTGAGAAAGCAAATATCAACATTGCTGGCGTGGACCGCGCCCGCTTGGAAGGCATCATTGGCCTAGAACAAGAAAAATACAAACTCTTGACCGAAATCCCGGACCTCATCCGCTTCTTCTTTGAAGAACCCGTAATGGAACAAGAGGCCCTTGACAAAGTGTTTGCCAAACCGGAGGCCAAAACCGTGCTGGAAGGGATGATTAAGGTCTATGGCGATATTACCGAATTTACGGACGTAAACTTGGAAGCGGCTGCCCGTGCCTATGCCAAAGAAAACGGTTACAAAGCGGGCCAAATTTTCCACCCGGTGCGGGTAGCAGTATCCGGCCGCACGCACGGCCCAACCTTGTTTAAAATGTTAGAATATATGGGGAAAGACACGGTATTGGCGCGCCTGCAAAAAGCGCTTCAATACTGTCATTAAGCAAGTAGTACAGGGTTTGCATGAAATATTGGTTTTTTGACGGGAACGACGTCGTAGGGCCGTTTGCCCCGGCTGAGCTGGCAGCAAACAAGTCTTTCGGCGCGACCAGCCTTATTTGTCCTGAAAATTTTAGCGACGACGGTGACCATTGGCAACCGGCTACCTTGTTTGCCGAAATCAAAGAACTGCTTGCCCGCAAAGAAACGGATCATAACGACAATCCCGAAACTTTTGAGCAAGAAATGGACACGCTGTTAAAACAGCGTTCTCCCTTATCCTTTGATGAAGAACCCACGGATGGGCCGGGGTTACAAATCCCGGTAAAGCCCGCTAAACCAGGGCCCATAGAAGACTATTTTAACCATATTAAAAAGGAAGATTTGGGGGATATTTTGGGGATCCCGGATCCTAATGATAATTCGGACATGGACCTGGCCCACGCACTAGAAAAGCAACTGGCTAACACCTCCTCTACCCGTCGAAAAGAACGGCAAGAACAAATCAGCCAAACCGATAAGCAAACTGTAAAACAGTTGGAAGCGACCCACCATGTAGCTACCGCTACAGAAGTGTTTGGCGCACCGGCCCCTTTGCGCGAAGAAACCCCTACGCTGCCCACGCTCCCGTCGGCCACCATGCCCATTGTAGCCATTGACAAGCCTTCTTCGCCAAAGCCACAGCAGGAATTAGCACCACTCAATGTACAACCTGCGCCTAAAGAAACCCTTCCCCCTTTGAAAGAAAATAATTCAACAAAAAGAACAACGGCTCCGGCCACAACCTCGAAAAAAGAGGAAAAATCAACGATTATCCCGGACCCGGCTTTATTGCGGGCCGAACAAATACAAACCAGCAGCGTGCGCGCGCGACTAAAACAAACCCAAGAAATAAAAGATTTTTTGCAAGAAACGCAATCTTCCCGTTTGAGAGATAGTCAATACCGCCAACGCCTGTTTACCGTAACGCTACTGGCTGCGTTGGCAATTGTGGGGGCTTTGCTGTTAACGTTACAATTTTCCCGTATCAAACAAACGGCCCCTATAGCTACGCAGACAGATGCCGCGGTGACTACCCACGCCCAGGAGCTACTAAATGAACCAACCCCCGTGGCACCACCACCTGTGGCCCCCACGCCTGAGCAAAAGGCATTGGAAATTGTACAAAACTACCCGCTCAGTGACGCACGAGGCACGTTGGCAGCCTATTTAAACAAGATTTATCAAACCCAGCTGTCCCAGGGGTACACGGCTTCCTGGGCAGCAGAACCGCTCTACAAAAATACATATGTGGTAAAATATCAGTTGACCAAAACCCGAAAAGAACCTATCATATATGTATTCCAGGCTGATGTGATAACCCAGAAATTGACTGGGGCCTTGAATAATATTTCACTCGATTTAGTTGGGAAAATTTAGTTTCAAGAGGATGACCTATATGATATTGATGGATGACTTATTTGCACTAATGAAGGCTAAAAATGCTTCGGATATTCACTTGGCGGTTGGTGTACCGCCTGTATTACGTATTCAGGGAAAATTATACGCTACGCAATTTGAAGCACTAACTAAGGAGAGTGCGCAGACTTTAATTTATTCCATCATGACGGATGAACAACGCCAACGATTTGAAGAAGAGTTAGAGTTGGACTTTTCCTTTGGGCTTAAAGAACTCGGCCGTCTTCGTGTAAACGTATATAAGGAAAAAGGGGGCATTGCCGCTGCCTTACGTTCTATTCCTAATACCTTCCAAACTTTTGAAGAGCTAAATTTGCCCCCAGTAGTTTATAACATCATGAAACTAAATAAGGGATTAGTGCTAGTAACCGGGGCTACCGGGTCCGGTAAGTCTACTTCGTTAGCCAGCATGTTAAACTACCTCAACATGAACGAAAGCAACCACATTATGTCCGTAGAAGACCCGATCGAATTTGTGCACCCGCATAAACGCAGTATTGTTAACCAGCGCGAAGTAGGCAGCGATACGAAATCCTTTGCCGCCGCGTTAAAACACTTCTTGCGTCAAGACCCGGATATCATCTTAGTAGGGGAGTTGCGTGACCGCGAAACCATGGAAGCGTGCCTGACCTTGGCTGAAACGGGGCACTTGGTGTTTGCTACCTTGCATACCAACGATGCCGTACAATCTATTAACCGTATTATTGACGTATTTCCCCCCAACCAACAACCGCAAATTCGCACGCAGTTGTCTTTCGTGCTGGAGGCTATTTTATCGCAACAGCTCATCCCGGCCCTTAATGGCGGACGGGCGATGGCGTGCGAAGTGTTAATTGCAAACCCCGCCGTGCGCAGCTTGATCCGCGACGGAAAAGCCGAGCAGATTATTTCTACCATGCAGACCAATGCCAGCATTGGGATGCGCACGATGAACGAGGCCTTGGGACAACTGTATATGGAAAAGAAAATTAGCTACGAAATGGCACTTTCCCATTCTAGCGACCAAGGTGGGTTGAAAACTTACCTACAGCAAAAATTGGGAACAGCTAATTTTAGATAGTGCTCGATGAGCGTTTTGATGTATCATATTCCCCGGTATATAGAGCCGGGGAATTTTGTTATATAGCGAAAATATTAATCATATCGCCAAGTCCAATATGTAGTTACATCTTCTCCAGAGGTGCGTTGAGTTTCGCGTTGGCATATTTTGTTTTGCAAGGAGTTTTTTTCACTAACGTAAGCGATGCAACGCCGCACTCCGGACATCCCTGTGTGTTTTAAAAACACTTGATACCCTAATTTAATCAAATCATTTTTACAGCGCACCATATAGAGTGGAGTACTGCCATCAACATTATAAGTTACACAGTCTCCCCAAGCATACTGATAAGTATGAGTATTAGGTTTTGAAGTATAATTAGAAGGAAGTTGAATATCCAATTTTTCAAAGTCATCGGCGTATTGACCATTTGCTAAATAATATACCTCCTGCGCATTGGCAATACTCTGGGTTAAATATTTAAGGGTACTATAGCGGCTTTTCATAACTGCTTTTTGGTATTGCGGCAGTGCTACCGCCGATAAAATACCAATAATGAGTACTACAACTAATAGTTCTATTAAGGTAAACCCTTTCATAGAACAACAAGATCCTGAATCAAGTTCAGGACAGTTAAGGGCAAGCCCTCGTTTTTCTCTGTTTGATTCCATATTACTACTCTCCTTGTATTAAATACCAATTTGCTATTCATGGAACCAAATAGAAACGGCTGCGATAGGGGATACTCTGTCACGAAATCTCACCATGTCAGCCGTAGTTTACCACAAAAATGGCAAACACTTGGCACAATACAAAGGGGTTATAAGGCCCTTTATCTTGCACCTCATGCGGCTGTTTTTTAGAGTGACCGAGTATTTGCGTTTGCAAACTCCCGTATTCTACATACGGTTCCAAAAACAGATCAAATTGTATTTATAGTATAATAAAAAAGGTTGGCAAAAACCAACCTTTTTACAAAAACTTTTTTAGAAGAACGTTCTAAAACACTATCATGAGCATACTGGGGGTGATTAAGTGCCAAAAATTCACTAATGCCCCTAAGCTTAAAAACGGCCCAAAGGGGATAGCATCCCCCCCTTTTTTGCCATAGCGAATCATGGCATACAACGCATAGACAAGGCCAAAAAAAGAGCCCATAATTACCGTAGTAATTACACCTTGCCACCCAATAAAAGCGCCTATACCGGCCATGAGTTTCACGTCTCCGCCGCCCATGGCTTCTTTCTTAAAAATCCACGTGCCAATAAGTGCAATAGCTAGTACGCCAAACAGGCCCACGCCGGCCCCTAACAGGGAGGCGAGTTCTTTCTGCCACCACGTTCCCGTAAAATTAGGGTTACACCACGCAAAGGCCACACCTAGCACAATTAGACCCAGGGAAAAACGGTCCGGGATGATCATTAATTCCAGGTCAATTACGGAGAGAATGATCAAAAAGTACACGGCCGTTAATAAAGCAAAACTCCATACCGTTAGCCCGTTATGCCATACAAATAATACCGTTAACAACCCCGTTAGCAGTTCCACGCAAGGGTACTGCAAGGAAATAGGAGCCTTGCACTTGCGGCATTTGCCTAATAGCAAGAGGTAGCTTAGTACGGGGATATTATCGTACCATTTAATCGGTGTGTTACACTTGGGGCAAAACGAACCCGGCCAAACAATGGATTTGTTTTGCGGAATGCGGTAAATGCAAACATTAAAAAAACTTCCCAAAATAAGGCCCAAGAGCCCGGCGAAAATAAGAATCAGTGTGTCCATATTTATAAAGAGGCCCAATGTTTGCCGTAACTATCCAGTTCGTCCACATTGACGAAGAAATCGCCAAAGCGGGGGTCTTGGGGGTTGCTGACGTAAGCCCAGCCCCCGGTTTTGGTAAAACATTCTTCATACGTACCCGTAGATACATGGGAAGAAGGCGCATAGCCCGGCACCTGGACTGTGGGAATTTTTTCAAGATAA
The DNA here is from genome assembly GCA_045604045.1 of Elusimicrobiaceae bacterium. GTDB lineage: Bacteria > Elusimicrobiota > Elusimicrobia > Elusimicrobiales > Elusimicrobiaceae > Avelusimicrobium. Next base: position 9,996 of record JAZUNI010000015.1, read on the forward strand.
GCCGGTACCAGGCTGGATAAATCATCCGTTGGGTACATGCCTTGATGTTCCCCATAGTAGGCGGCAATGGCACTTCTCACTTGCACCAGCTTATGTTTGGCGCTGCCTTCCTGCGCTTTATGCAGTAGCGTCATAAACTTGGGAATGGTAAACCCAAGTAACAGGGCCAACACCACAACTACAACGACAATTTCTGTTATCGTAAAACCTTTCTTCATAAGACCTCTATTTTAAGTGCATAGCAATGTGCGCAAACACTTTGGCATCCCCCAACGTATTTTTGATGCTGCTGTATTCGTTGGGTTGATGGGCCATATCATCTAACTTAGAAAATACGACCGTCGGGTAACCGGCATTGCGTAAATAGGCCCCTACCGTACCGCCGCCTACCCCCATGGGGCGGGGTTTATTTTTGTACACCGCTTTGGCAGCAGCCGTGGTAAGAGCCACAAGCTCGGCCTTTTTGTCCGTTGGTAGGGAGGCATGCGATTGGATAATATCCACCTTAATTTTTACTTTAAATTGTTTTTCAATGCCCGCTACAATTTTGCGAATTTCTTTCAAAACGTCTTCGTTTTTATAGCACGGCAATACCCGGCAATCCAAATAAAACACATCCGTACCCGGAATGGTGTTTACATTGGGAACGTTGGCTTCTTTTTTAGTTGGTTCAAACGTGCTGCCGGATTCGGGCGCAAAGAGCGGATTTTTTTTGTTAAATTTCTTGTACAAATCGCCCAGTTTTACAATTAAGTGAGCAGATACGCGGTGGGCATTGTTGCCGCTGTGCGGGGTGGAGGCATGTGTTTGTTTGCCACTTACCGTAAATTTGAGCCAGAGCATATTTTTCTCGGCAATTTCCACCATGGTGCCTTGCGGGTTGCCGCCGTCAGGCACTAAGAAGGCATCTTGTTGGGTAAATAATTTGCGGTGATTTTTTAAAATATCCACAATACCGTATACACTACCGATTTCTTCATCCGCATTTAGCAAAAGTGCATAGTTGCACGGCGGGCGAATGCCTAGGTCCATCATAGCTTTAACAGCTAGCAAGCCCGACACCAAACCTTGCTGGTTATCTTCCGAGCCGCGGCCGTAAATCTTGTCACCTTTGACAACCGCTTTGAAAGGGTCCGTTTTCCATAATTTTAAATCCCCGGGAGGAACGACGTCCATGTGTGCCATCACCCACAAGGTTTTCTTTTTATTTTGTCCGTAATATTTAGCTACTAAGTTAGGACGATAGCCGTCTTTTGCTTTGGAATCTTTGGCTTTAATGACAGTTACTTCATCAAATTTCATGGATTTTAATACGCCCAGTAAATACGCAGCCTTGGCGTGTTCGCCCAGCCCCCCCTCATGCGGGGAAACGGCCGGGCACGCAATCATGTGCGTTTGCAAATCAAGGACCGTTTGCTGATACGTGTCAATTTTTTTAAATAACGCTTTTTCCATGGTTCTTCTCCTAATTATAATGGGTTTTCTATATCTATAAATTGTGTTTTTACATTAAATTTTTGTGCGGTTAATTGGCACAGGGCTTCTATGCCACACTTTTCCGAATGATAGTGCCCTAGGGCGATACAATTAATATGCCCTTCGCGGCACCATTCATAAGCAGGCTCATCCAATACACCCGTAACGTACAGGTCTAATTGTTGGTCAATTGCTTGTGGCAACATACTGTATGCGCCGCCGCTCACAATCCCCACGCGTTTAATTTTTTGCGGACCAAAGGCTAGCACACTAGCCCGCGTGTGGACAAAATTTTCAAGCGTGGACACTACCTTTTCTAACGGTACGTTTGCTAATTGCCCCGCGTACCCAATGGTAACGCCGTGATAATCGGCAAACGGCCGCACACGCGTAGCTTTTAAGCTGCGCATCAGGCAAGCATTGTGGCCAATTTTGGGATGTTTATCCAGCGGCAAATGATAAGCGGCTAGCCCCATATTATGCTGCATTAAAAATTGGACGCGTTTGCCAAATAGACCCGTGAGCGGTTGTTCGTGCCCCCACAATAAACCGTGGTGTACGCAAACAAGGTCTGCCCCCGCTTGGGTGGCGGCTTCAAATAGGGCTAAACTAGCCGATACGCCAAAGACAATGTGGCGCACGCGCTGCGGCCCTTGTACCTGCAGGCCGTTGTAGCTGGCATCCGGGATAGAAGCACTATTTAAATACGTGTTCCAAAAGGATAAAACTTCGTCGCATTTGACCATAAATTTATGATATCATTTTATACGTATGAAAAGAACTCTTTTTTTGATTTTTTTTGTATTTTTTTCCTTTTTCCCTTTATGCGCGCAGCCGGATACACCCGTAGCGCCGTACTTGCCCGCACAGGCTAAACAAGCTTCCTTGCAACAGACCCCTATCACCGTGCAATATCCCTATGAGAATATGCAGTTACCGGATGGGCTGAAAAATACGTTTATCTTTGGACAAGTAACTATCAAACAACCAGCCTCCCTGGACATTAACGGACAAGCCGTACCCCTTTATAAAAACGGGGCCTTTGTGGCATTTGTACCCTTGGAAAAAGGCAAGTTTACATTTGTCTTAACTGCCAACAACGGGCAACAAACGCTCCAGGCAGTACGTCACGTAAAAGTAGGCAATATAAGTGAGCCCGCACTAGATGAACAGGCAACACTACTAGAAACATCCGCTTTCCCACAGCGACCCGTGGAATTATTACCGGGTGATAGCGTTAATTTGTATGTACGTGGCACCCCCGGGGCTCAAGTGGTGGCGCAATTATCCTCTTTAAAAGGAGGAAAAGAAATTTCCCTCACAGAAGACGCTTCCCGGCCTGGAACCTATCGTGGATCGTTTCAAATTTTCCCCAAACAGACGGCCAAAAGCACCAAAGTAGTTTATAAAATGATGCAAGGACCGCAACATAGTAAAGATAAAATTACGGCTCCGGCAAAAATTACCGTGCGGGATCCGCAGGAGCCATTTTCCTACGCCCAAGTGATACAGCCCGGCGTAAAAGTACGAAAATTGCCTACCTCATCGGGCAATCTATATCCGTATTACCGGGCGTATGGTCGGGTACGTGTAACTGGCCAAATGGCTAACCAATCCCGCTTGTGGCTTAGCAATACAGAAACAGCGTGGTTAGAAAATACACACCTAGAACCGGCTGACGCTCCCGAAGAAAAAAATGAATTATCCTTTATTCGTACGGAAACTTCGGACGAACGCACACGGTTTATTTTCACGTTAAACCGGGAAGTACCCATTCAAATTCACGAGTATAAGAATTACGTAGAACTGACGTTGTACTATGTAGACCAGTTTACACAAAACTTTAGTTTGGATAACACCAGCCCACTGGTATCGAATATTCAGTGGGCCGAGCCTGCTGAAAAGGCGGTGGCGTTCCGGATAATGTTGCGGCCAGACGCGCGCTTGTGGGGACATGCGTATCGGTTTGAAAACAATCAACTTATTTTGGACCTGATGCACCAACCTGCCCTAAAACGAACGGATACAAAACCCCTCCAGGGGGCCCGCATTGTAATTGATGCCGGGCACAGCCCTAAACGAACTACCCCTTATGATGGGGCCGTCGGCCCGACGGGATATTTAGAATATGAGGGGACATTAGCTTTAGCGAGTGAACTAAAACCCATGCTGGAAAAAGCTGGAGCCACGGTGCTGCTAACACGCGTGAAAGATCTCCCCATGTCGTTGCAGGACCGCTATGACTATGCCCTAAATCAGCAAGCCCATTTATTTGTAAGCTTGCACTACAATGCATTGCCTGAAGGGGGTAACCCCTTAGCCAAACCACGCGGGTTTAGTGTGTATTATACCTACCCGCATAGTTTTGATTTGGCAGAAAGTGTTCATAAATCTTTTATTAAACATGTCCCATTGGCCGATAACGGCTTAATTGCCAATGACGTGCTGTTTATTCCGCGGATGCCGGATTACCCAAGTATTTTGGTAGAAAACGCATTTTTAATGATCCCACAGCAAGAAGAAATGGCGAAAACCAAAGCTGGGCGTGCCGCGTTTGTAAAGGCACTGTATGAAGGCATTGTGGAGTTTTATAAAAGGAGTAGGAAATAACAATCCCCCAGCCAAGCCGGGTTTGATTGCACTATAATAGGAGGACAACTTGTAAAGCTGTCCTCCTATTATTGAATTTTATTCTATCTTAATTTTAGGCAACCGCCACTGCCCCAAACACGTACACTTTACTAAGACTCCGGATAATCACACTTATACAATGCGATTTCCGGGTAGATTGGCTTTACCCAATACGCTAGTTGAGCAGAGTCTGCTGGGCAATACCCAACCAAATTGTAAAGGTTATCATTCATCGTTGTCCCTGTAGGGGGAGGAGTCGGAACACATTCGGTAGTACATAGACTCACGATGGTAGAATCATATAGAGGATAATAGTCTACATCTCCACACATTCTACTAGTTCCAACAAGTGCCTTGAGGGTATCGTCATCAGGAAATAATTCGTCGAGTTGTTTTGATACAGCGTCTACCCCTGCTAATTCGTACCCCGCAGGAACATAGGGGTCTCCACCATACCATTTAGGATGTACCACATATCCAGGTTTTGGCGCGCCTTCCACTAAGACAGCCGTTCCACACGAACCACTAACCCCTGCGGGTTTAAAATTTACTTCCGACTCTTTGTAGCATACCGGCTGCTTATGATTGCACGTATTGGAACATTTTGCCACCTGAACCGGATTTTCTAAAATACGTTCACAACCATTGCGCGTATCTGTACGTTTAGCTAGATAAACGTTGTAATCCGGGGCGGCATATCCTTTCGTGGATAATTTCACAAAGTCATATTCCTTATCACCACAGCAAGTTAACAGAAAATATTCCGTATCCGTCATGCCTTGCTCTACGGCCTGTTCCACCTGGCTTGCCGTAACTACTTTATCTCTGAAAAATTCCCGCCTTCCACAGTCATTTTCACCTACCAACTCAGAGCATGGCATAGAATCTTCCTCCGGTTGTGTACACGCACTGGCGTCCCATTCTCCATATTCCCACTTGCCGGTACTATCATCACACGAAACTGTACGCGTTTGGGTGCCGGTTCCTTCTTCACAAGCTTTTTCCGTTTCTTCCTTTGTATCACAGCTACAATCTGCCAATT
>JAZUNI010000016.1:0-109128 GCA_045604045.1 Elusimicrobiaceae bacterium
CGACCAAGTGCTTAAACAGGCTGGGTATTACGAGGGCAACAGCACCTTTGACAGTGCCAAAGAACACAACACCACTATTGGGGTATATCGCTTAACGATGAAAGCGGGGAGTGATAACTTCCGCCAATCCTCTATCCAAGGTATTATGAAGCGAGTAAAGGCCAAGGGGGCCACTGTGATCATTTATGAACCTACTTTAGAAAACGGATCCACCTTCTTTGGCAGTGAGGTGGTAAACGACCTACAAGCATTTAAAACACGTTGTAAAGTTATTATCGTCAATCGCGATGACGCGATATTGGATGATGTAAAAGACAAAGTTTATACACGCGATTTGTTCAAACGCGATTAAATAGCACTCAAAAGGCCAAACTGAAATTGGATAGACAATTACGTGATTTTCGAACCGCTGCTTTCAATTTCTCAAGGTTTAGTGGAGCAGAGGCACGCTGGAAGACCTGGGTTTTATTCGGCAGATAAAGGATATTACTGTAGGGACACGTAGCGCATTAGAGCAAAAGGTCTTTATAAAATTTGTCATTCCCAAATGTTTTTTATTGGGAATCCTTTACTTATACAAACTGTTATTTCCGAAAGCCTCTAGCAAAAATCTTCCGCGGAGTAGTGTAAGAAATAGGAAAATCTTTTGTATTACAAAGATAAATAAATTAAAGATCCCCAACGATAGATTTCGGGGATAAATTTTATTTTATAATAGTAAGTAATTGCGCGTGGAAGCCAGGTAAAGTCTTGTAGGAAAAGATTTTTCCCCCCTCCATAGGAGATATTTATTTTAAAAACTCTCAAAAAATTCAAAAAACAACCAATCACACACTCCTTTGATATACACAGATATTACCGCATGGCTTACATCAGTATAAGGTAATATTGCTAAATACATATGTCGAATCAGGACTCCCTGTGTTATCAATATATCCACCATTCAGAATCAGCGTGCATCGTCCATTTACTTTACTAATATCAAGGATGTATCGGTGCCATTCATTATCAAGCTCATGATAACTTTTATTATAAGATATAATTGATTTTCCACTCTCATCATATAATCTTACGGTTGGTTGCCCCTGATTAGCTATTTTTTTCCCGTAAAAGATTAGATATTTATAAGGTGCTAAATCCGGTAGTTGTATTTTTGCACCAATGTATTCAACCTGTTGCAAAAAATACGATAACGGAATATTCTCGCTAGTAGAACGTTTCAAACGTCCTGTGCAAACGATACCACTTTCTCCCCGGTATTGATCCTCCTTTATAGTTGCGTGCGACAATTTGAGCGAATCATCTGTTTTAAGATTGATAGAATGCGGCTTTATTCCGGTAATGGCTTCCCGTAATAGCGCAACTGCATAAGAATCATTTACATAATCTTCTTGATTGGTGAGTTGGGTGTAGTCGTAATTTGCATAAAATAGTCGCTCCTCTTCTAGATAATCTAGGTAATTATCCCACGTCAATTGACCTTTACCATCGTATATATCATGAAGTATCAGGCTGTTTACCCATTCGCCATAGTGTGTGTAATCTTTATAATAATTTAAATCAGTTGTAATGTGAAAAAGCGTGTTAAACGAAAACAGCTTGATATTGCCAAATTTCAAGATTTCCTCAATAATAATTTTCTCTGCATTAATTTGCTGCTCGAGTCTGCCTTTATCCCGTAAAGAACGCCACCATGCTGCACTGTACGGTGTAAAGAAATAATAAAATGTTATATTTGGATATTTTTCCGCCAATTTTGTTACATTTTGTTGAATATTTCCCTTAATAGTATCCATGTTTTGTGGAGATAGCAAAATAGGTGCTGCAGGTTTTTTTACGGTTAATCCTTTTGGAAATAATGTTTTATGTCCAAATTTATAGCGTTTCATCCAATTGGAATATTCGTCAAAAGTAGTGATCCCCTTCCCCTGTGAATAGGGCTTCTCCTTAGCTAGGATCATTGGATATACTCTTGAAAAAAATACCTCTCTATTACACAGATATTCAATATCGTTAAACAAATTATCATCGTAAAGGTAAGTCGGATATTTTCCCAACTCATACCTCATCTTTTCTTTATCATGTAGGAACATCTCCATATCAAGTCCCCGTATGATATATTTCAGTTTAGGATTATGGGAAGCCGCGATAGTAAGCGCAGCGTTTATCTCTTTATAAGAAGCACCTGGATAGGGAACTTTCACAAATTTGACATCAAAAATATCCTCCGCCTCTGATGTCCTAAAATTTTGTACCATTGACGTGCCGATGATAATCCCTTCATAATCAAAATGTTTTAATATGCCGTCGTTTTGGCTGCGCGGATTGCTTATATCATAATAGTAGTCTTTCGTATTTGGCGCGTGAAAGTGAAAATATGGATCCACAGTTATCGTTTTAGAAGCAATAATAACCAGTAGTGTTATAACGATGAAGAAATATCCAATTATCCACAATTTATTCTTCATAAATATATATTCGTATCAATAATTATAATAGACAAAAACTGATTCTGTTCCCAAACACAAAAAACTCCAAACAAAAGCAATTGCACACATAATCATATTAAAAACGTTTATTTTTTTCATATTCTTATAATTATTTTCCGGCACTAAGCAAATAAAGGATGCCAAAACCGTAAAGAATATCAACATAATAGACCCTTGAATATACAATGATTCTACGTGAATAAAACTGAAAATAAAATTATTCTCCGGAAGTTGAAATACCTTGATAACTCCTGTGCTGATGTCCCTGTTTTTGAAACTAAACATAGTTGACAACATTCCAAGCCAGTCTTTAATACTGTCAGCTCTAAACAAAAGCCATAGGATGTTTACAGACAAGAAAGTATATCCCCAACGAAACACATTAGGGATTTTATTAAACCACTTTCCGCAAAAACGCTCAAAAACCAATAATAATCCATAAATACAACCCCATAAAATAAAAGTCCAATTTGCGCCATGCCATATGCCGCTTATAAGGAAAACAAGCATTATATTTACATATGTCCTCATAGGGCCTTTTCGGCTTCCTCCCAAGGGGAAATAAATGTATTGAATCAGAAAATTTGTTAATGATATATGCCATCTCTTCCAAAAGTCTCGCACAGAGGTTGCTTTATAAGGGGAATTAAAGTTAATGGGTAAATCAATATTGAGCATCTTGGATACCCCTACCCCCATGTCGCAGTAGCCGCTAAAATCAAAATAGATTTGAAACGTATAGAACAACATGACCAGGAACAAATCACTAGCTGTAGCAGTTGGAAGCGCTGTAGCAGTACCCACCCCGTGTGTAAATCCCCATGTGACAGCCTTAGCAAAAGTATCTGCCAGAATCATTTTTTTAAATAATCCCAGACTAAATACTTTGATACCACTGGCCACATTTTCCCAATTGATGTTTTTTCTGGATGGGTCATTGATTTGCGCAAAGAAATCGGTTGGTTCCATAAGTGGCCCCATCACAAGTTTGGGGAAAAATAAAATATAGGCCAGATAATCAGCAAGCCTTGTGGTACATTTACCACGCCATACAGAGACGACATACATTATTTGCTGAAAAGTAACAAAACTAATACCCAAAGGTAAAATTAAATCTTTATGTTGGAATGAAAATATGCTCCAATCATTTATAATGTCAACGGCAAAGTTAAAATACTTGAAATAAAAGAGAAGTCCAATATTAAACGCAATTGCCAAGGAAAGCGTCATCTTTTTCCGTATTTTTTTTAGAGTAAGCGATAAAAGGTAATTTCCTGCTATACTCAGCCCCAAAATGGCCGCAATGCGCCATCCAGCATAGACATAAAAGATTATGCTCCCAATAATGAGCAACATTTTATGGGTATACCTATTTATCTTCCCAAGCGAAAAATATAGGCACACAAAGGCTGGCAAGAAAACAAGAATAAAAATATGTGAATTAAATGTCATGTTTGGACTCGTAAACAGCACGCAGGAGTAGCCTACCCCCTATGTCCTGCTTTTTACATAGAACACTAAAACTAATTATAGAATCACTGAGTTTCAACATTCACTATAAACATTACGTTAGGTATTATAGCAGATTATATACGATATTTCTTTAGTATTGAAAACGAGCTTTATTCGCATACACATATCGTTTTTGCGTACAAATAAGGCAACCGGCCGGAAGGATGCCCCGAAACAGGTACCGACTTTTGGAATTTATAATCAGGGAGTATATATTAAGCCTTCTTATTTGCAGTTTTTTCAGAAATAGTGCGTAACACTTTACACGGGTTTCCCACGGCAATACTATTGGCAGGGATATCTTTGGTTACCACACTTCCGGCCCCAATAATGGCCCCCTCTCCAATCGTAACACCCGGCAAAATGGTACAGTCCGACCCTATCCATACCCGGTCCCCAATGTGAACAGGACGCGGCGTCAAGTTGCCACGCGTATAGGGATTAATGTCGTGGTTTAAGGTGGCAATCGTCGTGTTATGGCCAATAAGTACGTTATCCCCAATGGTAATGCCTCCTTGGTCCTGGAAACGACAACACGCATTGATAAACACGTTTTTACCCACATGGATATTTTTACCACAATCGGTGTAAAAAGGCGGGAACAACCCAAAAGAAGCGTCTATCTCTTGCCCAGTTAAGCGGCTAAATAAAGCGCGCACTTCTTGCGGGGTGTGATACTTATTATTTAGCTCCATGGTAATTTGCAGTGCTTCTTGGCTATACTTATGAAACTGGGCAAACAGCGCGCTCCCCTCCACTACATGCGTACCGGAGGCCATCGCTTGCCGAAATTGTTCTACGGGGGTTAATTCTTTTTCAAGAATGATCATAATTATATTTTAGAAAATTTAGAGCGGCTTTTTAGTACCCAAAAGCAGGCAAGTTAGCATAAAAAGAAAGGCCGCCCATAAGCGGCCTTTCTCTGTTTCCACGTTAAATTATTTGCCCAATTGTTCAATCAAATAATTTTCCATACCAATCTCTTCAATTAGGGACAAGTGTTGGCGTACCCAATTGTAGTGGTTTTGTTCTTCTACAATAAACTTTTGTACCATGTCTTTAGATACATAATCATCTTCAAACAGGCTAAGCATTTTGCTCATCATAGGCAAGGCTTCTGCCGCATCTTTGCAATCATATTCCAGCATCTTTTTAATATCCGTAATTACGGGATATTTGGCAATTTCCACTTCCGGTGTTTCACCCAATTCAATTAAACGCGCGTTGACGGTTTTGGCTTCTTCCCATTCTTCGTCAGATTCAGCGGCAATTTTGTCGGCAAGTGCCACATACCCGCGTTTACGCAGCAGTTGCGCATGGATAGAGTGTTGTTGGGAGTTGCCAAACCATCCCTTAGCAAGGTCTTTTAAGAATTCAATTTTTGTCATGTTCATCTCCTAATAATTTTATTTAACGTGTAGCTTGTTAAAAATTTACAGTTTCTAATTGTTCGGTAAATGAAGAAAAAGTAGCTGTAGCGTTTTTAAAATACAACATCTGCATATTGCCGTCATCGGGGTTGTAAAGCGGTTTAAGGGACGGCATCTTTTCAAGCATAGCTACCTTGACGTTACGGTTATCATCATTCACTAGTTTACCTGCTACACGTAACCATTGCCCATTTTTAAACGCGCAAATTTCCACTTTCGGGTTAAGCGCAATTTGCTTGGAAACAGGTTTGGATTTGCCTGTTTGTATATAGAGCTTCCCATTGTGTAAAAGAATTGTTCCAAATGCTCTTACGCGGGGTTGGTCGCCTTCTACCGTAGCGAGGTAGTAAGTGTGTGATTCATCCAAAAATTGATAACCTTTTTCAATTCCTGTCATATTGTTTCTCCTTGTAATTTATTTAGATTAAAGCGGCAATACACTTTTCTACTTCTTGTATATCTGCCGTTGGTTCAAACCGTGCTACCACGTTCCCTTGACGGTCCACCACAAATTTGGTGAAATTCCACTTAATATCCGGCGAACTCTTCCAGTTTGGGTCTTTTTCTGCCATCATTTTCTCCAGAATCTCTTTATGCTTATGCTCCCCAAACCCCTTAAAACCTTGTTGGCTTTTTAGGTAAGTGTACAGGGGCAGTTCGCTAGAGCCGTTTACGTCGGATTTTTTCATCTGTGGGAACTTTGTATTGTAGTGCAATGTGCAAAACTGATGAATTTCGTCATCACTACCCGGGGCTTGATGCCCAAACTGGTTGCAAGGCACGTCAATAATTTCCAGGCCCTTTTCGTGGTAGCTTTCATACATTTTTTCCAGCCCCTCATACTGGGGCGTAAATCCACATCCGGTAGCGGTGTTTACAATGACCAGCACTTTGCCTTTCAAGGTGGACAAGGCCAAGTTTTCGCCATTGGCGGTGGGAACGTTATAATCGTAAATGCTCATAGTATCTCCCTATTTATAAATTAGCTGTCTTTATGGTATTATATAAATATAGATACTTATTATGTAAGTAGTATCTTTTTTAATACTATAATTTTCAGAAAAAGGGTAAAAGCAAACTGTCTATGACTAAAAAATCCCCCCAGCAACTATGCCCCATTAAGTATTTAATTAGCGTATTTGGTGGCAAGTGGAAACTGCCTATTATATGTATCCTAGCTAACGGCCGCCCCGTGCGTTATGGGCAAATCAAACGCGGACTTGGCCCCATTACCAACATGATGCTCTCTAAAACGCTAAAAGAGTTAGAAGCGTCCGGCATCATCTACCGCAAGCAGTATAATGAAGTGCCACCCCATGTGGAATACACGCTTTCCACAGAAGGAAAAACCATTTTGCCCGTACTTACCGAAATGGGCAAGTGGGCCGTCAAGCAAATGAAGAAGGAAAATATATTACCTGGTTGTGATACCTGCTCATCAAACACGAAAGGAGGCTTATGAAAGATTATAAAAAAACACTACAAGGCCAAGCGCAAGCGGAACTGTCCGGCGCGGGGATGTACTTTACATTAGCACGCATTGCCAAAGCACACGGGTTAGAAGATGTTTCCATGCAATTTACCGAACTGGCCAACCAACACGCCGACCAAGCCAGTTTCTACTTTACGGCTTCCAACCGCTACCCGCAAGAGACACAGGCTCTATGGCAGTTTATTAAAGGCCTTTCCAAAGCCGAAGAATACGGCGAGAAAGCTATCTTGGATTTGAGCCGCCAACTGGAGGAAGCCGGGCACAAAGATATTGCACAAACCGTTCAAACGTTCGCCGCCCAGCACAAATACCACGCACAGGTAACCCACCAACTCGTAGAAAAATATGCCCCGCAAGCCGTGAAACAAAACAATAAAAAACGCTATGTCTGCTCTGTGTGCGGCTACGAGTACGAGGGCGATTTGGAAAGCGAACCTGAAAATTATACCTGCCCGGTTTGCACCATACCCAAAAGTGCTTTTAAATTAAAAGGAGAATAAATATGGACCTAACTCATTATAACGCAAATATATTTGAATTATTTTTAAACCAGTGGGCCTTGCTTACGGCCGGCAATAAAGAGGATTTTAACTCCATGACCATTGCTTGGGGAACGATGGGAACCCTATGGAATAAGTCCGTTATTACCGTTTATGTAAACCCCTTACGCTACACATATGACTTTATGAATAAAAATGATTTGTTTACGGTGGATTTTTTCCCAGCCAAATATCGCAAAGAACTGGGGCTTATGGGCAGTCGCTCCGGCAGAGACGGAGACAGATTAAAAGGGACTTCTCTCACCCCGTGCTTTTTAGACAATGCGGTGCATTACAAAGAAGCAGAACTTTCTTTTATCTGCAAGAAATTATATACCCAAGATTTAGTTAAATCGTCCATCCCACAAGAACTTGCCAAACAGTTTTATGCGCCCGAACATCAAGCCCACCGCATGTATGTAGGCGAAGTAATAGATGTCATCCAAAATAAAGAATATGCCTACGCCTCTTGCGGATGTTGCGGATAGGGAACGATTTATTTGTTAACAAGCCCCTTACAATTAGGTAAGGGGCTTTATAGTGTGCACAAGTAAGTTCTAAACTGGTACAATCAAAATATGTTCATACGCTTTAGATAACATGGGTTTTCCTTCGGTCTTTTAAATTGCGTGATGTGACTTCACCCGTAACCTGTATATATTCTAGAAGTTTGTTGTACTTACGCACCAATTATGCCACAATATAAGTATGAAAATAGGAATTATTTGTGCGCTTGAAAAAGAACAAAAGCAACTTTTGGCCCGGCTACCGGGTGCCCAACAACGGAAGTTCGGTCCGTTTGTTTTTTACCGCTTTTGCCAAAACGGTAACGAGCTGATTGTTACACAGAGCGGAATTGCCAAAGTCAATGCGGCTGCGTGTGCGGTAGAATTAATTAACCGCTTTGCCCCGGATGCGATTATCAATTCGGGGGTGGCCGGAGGATTGAACCCGCAATTAAATTCGTTAGACGTGGTAGCCGGCAGCCAGTACGTTCATCATGACGTATTTTGCGGCCCGGAAAACGAGTGGGGCCAAGTGCAAGGACTTCCTTCCTTTTTTCAGGGAGATAAAAATCTGCTTGCCACCGTGGAAGCGTTGCAACAAGAAGGGCGTTTTTCTCGCCCGGTACACACGGGGTTGATTTGTACCGGAGAGCAGTTTATTACCGACCCGCAAGCGTTGCAATCTATTGTGCAGCGGTTCCCTCATGCGTTGGCGTGCGATATGGAATCGGCATCATTTGCGCAGGCATGCTATATGTATCAGGTGCCGTTTTTGAGTTTCCGTATAATTAGCGACGTAGTTGGTAAAGAAACCAATAACGCGCAACAGTACGAAAATTTTTGGGAGAACGTAGCCCATGCCGCCTTTGAAAACACGTGGACGTTTGTGATGGCAGTATTGTCCGGGAAATAGGACAAATACAATCGTTTCCTTAACATGAAAGAGCCCCGCACACGCGGGGCTTTCTATTTCCCTATTCCCCCAAGTCTAGGTAAATTTAGGGAGTAAATTGATACAATGTAACCGATGGATTATACATATCATTATCAATCGTTTTTGGGCAGTATTACTATGGCAAGCGACGGAACCCATTTAATCGGCCTGTGGTTTGATGGGCAAAAATACTTTGCTGACGCTTTGCGTGGGCCTGTACAGGAAAAATCATTGCCTGTTTTTAAGGATACTTGCCGTTGGCTGGATACTTATTTTAGCGGTAAAAATCCGGGTTTTACACCCCCCATTGCCATGCGCACTACTCCATTTCGTAAACAAGTATGGGAAATTATGCTACAAATTCCCTATGGACGCACGTTGACATACGGAGAAATTGCAGATAAGATTGCCCAAAAAAGAGGAATAAAAAAGATGTCTGCGCAAGCCGTTGGCGGGGCCGTGGGGCATAACTCTATTTCGCTCATTATCCCCTGTCACCGCGTAATAGGTGCCGGTGGCAATTTAACAGGATATGCGGGTGGTATAAAAACAAAAATTAAATTACTTAATCTTGAAGGCATTCAGCTAAAAGGTTAAAGTGCACCAACATGGCTGTAGCTACGACGGTTGCAGTCCGTAATCCTTCCGATAATTTTCATACAAAAACCACTGAAAATACTTAAAATTTTAAGGTTTTTTGTTATTTAGCCATTACAAAAGATATAGTTTCATGCCCCCAACAAGAAAAAAGTCCCCATGTGGTGCCCCAAATTTCACAAATAGCCCCCTCTCCTTACGTGCAAGGGTTTTTAGCGTTACGCCCTTATTTCTTTTGATGTTTGGCCGCCCAAGTATACAAGGGGGCTAGTGCCTCCACCAGTTTTTGCCCCTTAGCAGTCATGGCGTACTCTACTGTCGGCGGGATCGTATTATACTGCTTGCGCGTAATTAGCCCGTCTTGCTCCAATTCGCGCAGGCATTTAGTCAGCATGGTGGCCGTAATACCCACCACCCGTTTTTTAAGTACCCCGTAGCGCAGTTTCTGCTGCTCGCCAATGTACCACAGTATAGGCAATTTCCACTTTTGTCCGATTATTTCCATCGCGTACAAAATAGGGCACGGGGTATTATAAATATTTTTGTTTTGAGGTAAAGGCATTTGTTTCATAAACGGCCCTCGTATTGATAAAGTATATAATATATACTAACAAAGAAATAACTTCCTACTTGTTTTTTACTACTAATAAAAGTGTAATATAAATATACTCTTTTGTAAAGGACAACTTATGAAACAACTTTTTGAAACCATTACACTCTCCCACCTTACCCTTAAAAACCGCCTGGTCCGCTCGGCCACGTGGGAAGGGATCGCCGTCCCCGACGGAACTATTACCGAAAATACGTATCAAATTTATGATGAATTAGCCCGCGGCGGCGTGGGGCTGATTATCAGCGGGTTTACCAGCGTAGCGGATAATGACCATTATTTTGGCGGCATGATGCGTTTGTCTAATGACGCGCTGATCCCTAGTTATAAAAAGCTGACGGATATTGTTCATCAACATAATTGCCCCATGATTGCCCAACTAGCCCTGGGGGCGTATTATAAAGATGACGTACAAATAGAGCCGGACGAAATGACCGCCGCAGATATTCAAGCCGTCGTAGATTTGTTTGTACGCGCGGCCCAGCGCGTCCAAAAGGCTAGTTTTGACGGGGTGCAAATACACGCGGCCCATTTTTTCTTTTTAAGCCGCTTTATTAGCCCGCTTGTAAACCACCGCACCGATAACTACGGTGGCAGTAACCGCAAACGCGCTCAAATTTTGCTAGACATTTTAGGCGGTATCCGCCATGCTTGCCCCACACTTCACCTTACTATGAAAATAAACTCATCAGATTTTTCATTAGGTGGCCTTACCGAAAAAGACGCGCTGGAAATTTGCCAACTGCTTGCTAAAAACGGCTTGGATAGCGTGGAAGCAAGCGGCAATGGTACTTCGGTGGCGGGCATTGTAACGCACCGAAACGAGGGCTATTTTGTGCCGTTTGCCGCGCAACTGGCCCAAGCGGTGGATATCCCCGTTATGGTTGTAGGCGGCCTACGCAGTAAAGAAGTCATGGAAAAAGTGCTCAATCAAACCGATATTGCGCTGCTCTCACTCTCCCGTCCGCTACTTTGTGAGCCGGATTTTCCGCACAAACTCAAGCAAGGCATTTCTACCGTTTCCAAATGTGTGTCCTGCAACGCGTGTTACCGCTCAAAAGAACACAAATGCGTTTTTCGCACCCGGGAGCAAGCCCAATGAAAGAACTGCACGTGCCCACCCGTCGCGGGGTTTTATTAGACGGCGTACTATTTAACGATACTACACACGCCGACACGGTGATGATTGCTATTACGGGCATCCATGGCAATTTTTACTCCAACCCGTTTTATTACAACTTTGGGGCTACCCTAAACCAAGGCAATATAGATTTTATCTACGCCCAAACCTGTGACGCTTTTGGCGAAATACAAACCCAAAACATTAAAACAGGCAAGCAAGAATTAATCGGCTCTTGGAACGAAGATTTTGCTAACACAGACGAAGACATTGAGGCATACCTGGACTTTGCCCACGCCCAAGGGTACAAGCACATCATTTTGGCAGGCCACTCGTTAGGGGCCAACAAGGTCATTTATTATCTCTCACGCCACCACGATGAGCGCGTGGAACATTTTATTTTGTTAAGTCCGGCTAACATTAAATACTTAACAAGTGTTGTAACTCCCCAAGAAAAAGAGTATATCAAACAGCTAGTAGAAAACGGACGAGGTGATGAACATTTACCCTTTGAACTATTGGGTTGGATCCCCTGTATTGCCCGCACTGCGTGCGGCTGGGTGTTTAATAATATACTAGATAACGTGCATGTGGAAAAAGACGGCGATTTTTCCCAAGTGGCGCACATTACGCAATCCGGCGCGTTACTCATTGGCACGTACGATAATTTTACATACGGGGACCCGGTCGGCTTTTTGCAAAACATCAACAATCACTTTGCCCGTCCCGATAAAAACAAACTTATTTTTATAGAAAAAACCGGCCACACCTACTAGCAAAAACAGCAAGAGACCGCCGATAAACTCTTGGCACTTATGAAAGAGTGGTATTCAAAGTAGCCAGGCAAGCTAACAATACGTCGCCTTAACCTCTCTTCCCGTGCGCCCGTGCAACTATTCCCCCCTTACTTAGTTAATGGACTTTTAGTGTCAAACGGGGTGCAATAGGCCTTTTATTTCATTGGTTTGTGGCTTGCGCACAACAACTCCACAAGTAATTTTGTGCTTTCGCGCTTATCATTTGCGTGCGTGCAGAGCACACAGTTAAAATGCTCCTCACACGCAAAAGGCGTCCACGCAAACTCCCCGGTAAAATCATTAAAGAAACTGGGCGATAAACACACCGCTTTCCCGGCCGCTACCTGCACGAGCGTCGTATCGTGATTAGCGCTATTAAAATAATGCACTTTTCCACTTTGAATGAGGCGTTTTTGCACGCGTTCCAAAGCCGGCGGGCTTCCCCCTCCCACCAACAGGGTGCGTCCATACAGGTCTTTTTCTTGAACTACTTTCTTTTTGGCAAGTGGGTCTTCTTTGCGGCTTACTAACTGGATATGACTGGTGTAGAGCGGGTGGACTGTGATATTGGGCACATGCTTCATTTCAAAATCCATGGCAAACAAAATATCCTGCTCCCCGCGCAAAAAAGCCTCGCTTGCGTAAAACCCATTAAATTTGGGCGAAACAGACACTTGCGGAAATTTTTTGGCAAACTGTTGCATGACCTTAGGCAAATACGGCAGTACCGAGCGCACCGGAAGGCCAATAGATAAATCATCATCATATTTTTGGCTAAAGTTCTGCCCCTGCTCTATGGCATTTTTTAACTCTTCGCGTATTGCACGCAACGCCACACAAAACTGCGCGCCTGCCGGGGTGAGCACCGCTCCTTTCCCCGAACGCTCAAAAATGGCAAAGCCAATTTCACGCTCGGCCTCTTTAATCTCGTAAGAGAGCGTAGGCTGGGAAACGTAGAGTTTTTCAGCCGCGCGGTTAAAGTTTAAGGTCTTGGACAGTTCCAAAATAGCGTCTATTTGTTTTGTATTCATAATAAAATAATTTAATTGATTATAGCATATTTCAATTGGACTTTTATATCACAAAACCGCTATCCTATAACTATCTTACTTTAGGAGGCTGTATGCAATACGTAAAATTAGGTCATAGCGGGGCAGACGTATCCCGCATTTGTTTAGGTTGTATGAGTTTTGGTAAACCGGGCAGCGAAAACGGTGTTTTCCCCTGGGCGAAAGATTTTGAGGGCGCTAAACCCATTTTCAAAAAAGCGGTGGAGCTGGGCATTAACTACTTTGACACCGCCAACGTGTACCAGCTGGGCACAAGCGAAGAAATTACCGGCCGTTTAATTAAAGAATTTGGCCTAAACCGCGACGATATTGTAGTAGCCACCAAGGTCAACTTTGCTATGCGCGATGGCAAGCCCAACGGCTCGGGCTCTTCGCGCAAGGCGATTTTAAGCGAGATTGACCACAGTTTAAAACGCCTGGGGATGGACTACGTGGACCTCTATCAAATCCACCGTTTAGACCCCAATACCCCCATGGAAGAAATCATGGAAGCGTTGCATGACGTAGTCAAAAGCGGCAAGGCCCGCTATATCGGTGCTTCCAGTATGTTTGCCTGGCAGTTTGAACGCTTAAATAACATTGCCGAAAAACACAATTGGACGAAGTTTATTACGATGCAAAACCAGTATAACCTCATCTACCGTGAAGAAGAACGGGAAATGATGCCGCTGTGCATGGACCGTAAAATCGGTGTTGTGCCGTGGAGCCCGCTGGCCGGCGGACGTACGACCCGCCCTTGGGGCACGCAAACGGACCGCAGTAAAATTGACGGAGTATCTCCCATGGTATGGGGTGCCACGCAAGCCGAAGACAAAAAGGTAGTGGATAACTTGGAAAAAATCGCGAAAGAGTTAGGCTACTCCATGGCGCAAGTGTCCTTGGCGTGGATGCTCTCCAAGCCCTACATTACGGCCCCGATTGTGGGTTGCACAGACCCCAAACATGTGGAAGAAGCTGTCAGCGCGTTAGACATTAAACTCTCCGATGAAACGATTAAAGCCCTAGAAGCCCCCTACGTGCCGCACATTAAAACAGGTGCTTTCTAAACATGAGGGCCGCCCAGTGCGGCCCCTTGACTTAGAGTTTACTTTAACTGATACAATATTTTTATAGGAGAAACTATGAAAACCATTAAACTAAACGACGGCCATTTAATCCCGCAATTTGGCACAGGGGTATTCCAAGTGCCCGACGGAAAAGAAACTTTTGACGTAGTTACAAACGCCCTTAACTTAGGCATCCGGCATATTGACACCGCCCATGCCTACCAAAACGAACGCAGCGTAGGCAAAGCCGTAAAAGAAAGCGGCATAGACAGAAAAGAAATTTGGATTACCACCAAACTCTGGCCCAGCGAATACGGCGAAGGAATTACCTCCCAAGCCATTGATAAAATGCTCACACGCCTGGACACAAATTATATTGATTTACTTTTATTACACCAACAATTTGGCGATTATTTAGGCGCCTGGAAAGATATGGAGCGTGCTGTCAAAGATGGGCGCGTCAAATCCATTGGGCTTAGCAACTTTGAATCCCACCGCTTAGAAGACGTGCTGGAACACGCCGCAATTCCCCCCTCCGTACTGCAAGTAGAATGTCACCCCTACTATCAGCAAAACGAACTTAAAAAACGCATTGCCAAATACGGCACCGTCATTGAAAGCTGGTACCCTATCGGGCACGGGGATAAAGGGCTCATCCACGAGCCGCTTTTTACGCGCCTTGCCCAAAAGTACCACAAAACCAATGTGCAAATCATTTTGCGCTGGCACATCCAGGAAGGAACGATTGTTTTCCCACGCACGATGAATCCCGTGCACATGAAAGAAAATTTGGACATCTTTGACTTTGAACTTACCGCCGAGGAAATGAACGAAATCCGCGCCCTGGATAACGGCAAGCGCTTTTTTACCATGACCTTAGAAGAGCAGGAACGGAACTTAGGTGCTTGGAAACCGGAAGATTAAATGAACTACCCAAGAGGATATGTGTACGAACTGATGGATAAAGGCGGTCCTACCGACATCCGCGAGCCGTACTTTAAAGAAGCCGTAGATGAAATGATGCGGGCGCGCACGCTATGCGCCAAAGCCAACGCCAAACTGCCCGACGACCCCACCTATGTGGTTGATTTGGAAGAGCTATTCGGCCGCAAGTTGGAGGATGTGCGCATCCTCACGCCGTTCACGTGCGACTTTGGCAACCGCGTCAAATTTGGCAAAGGCGTGTTTATCAATCACTCGGCTATTTTGTCTGCCTCAGGTGGCATTGAGTTTGAAGACGGCGTGATGGCAGCCCCCGGGCTTAAAGTTGCCACCATTAACCACGACATGTACGACCGTCACTTGACCTACACCTATGGTAAAGTGCTTGTTAAGAAAAACGCCTGGCTGGGGTTAGGCGCCACCATTTGCCCCGGAGTTACCATTGGCAAATACGCCGTGGTAGCCGCCGGAGCCGTGGTAACCAAAGACGTACCCGATTATGCCGTTGTGGGTGGCGTACCTGCCAAAGTCATTAAAATGCTAGCCCCCGATAAGATGAAGGATTAACCCTCTCTTCTCTTGCTAAAAACAACGCCCCTTACTGCACGTAAGGGGCTGTTATTATGTTCACAATCAAGTGCTGAACTGGTACAATCAAAATATGTTCATACGCCAATCTACCCACGAAGATTTACCGCGTTTATTGGAAATATACAAGTCGGCCCGCCTGTTTATGGCACAAAGCGGCAACCCCACCCAATGGGGGAGTACCTGGCTGCCCGTCTCTTTACTGGAACAGGATATCCGCTCCGGTCATAGTTATGTATGCTTGCACGGGGCGCACGTAGTAGGTACTTTCTTTTTTAACTACGGAAAAGATATTGAACCCACCTATGCCGTCATTACTGACGGAAAATGGCAAAACGATAGCCCGTATGGAGTGATTCACCGCTTAGCAGGGGACGGCTCTGTAAAAGGGATCGGAGCGTATTGCATCAACTGGTGCTATGAACAATGCCACCACTTGCGGATAGACACCCACCCGGACAACCAAGTGATGCAACGTCTGCTGATAAAACTAGGCTTTACGCGTTGCGGCATTATCCACGTGGCGCAAGATAATATGCCGCGCCTTGCTTTTGAAAAATAATTCCACGTAAAACCCTGGATAGTGTAGAACTTAGCACACTGCAAACCCCTTTGCCTCATAATTGCTACAATAAATTTATAATTTCTTGGAGGTGTTTTATGCCCTATTTAACCATGACGGACGGAACAAAAATTTATTACGAAGAAACCGGCAAAGATAAAAAACAAACGATACTCTTTGCGCACGGGCTTAACTCCTCGCACTTAAAAGTAAATACGTTTTTAGACCAATTTCGTCCAGATTATCACGTGGTTTGCTATGACCAGCGCGGACACGAAGCATCCGACCGCGCCATAAAGCACATGAACGTAAAAACACTCGGGCAAGACATGCACGAACTTATTACTTATTTGGACTTAAAAGATATCATTGTGATAGGGCACTCCATGGGGGCCGCTACTATCTTTAGTTATGTAGGGCAATACGGCTGTGAACGCCTTCAGAAAATTGTAGCCGTAGACATGACCCCTTACATGCGTAACGGTGTGTGGAAAGGCGGTATCGGGCAGGGAAACTGGACGGACGAAGATTTCCTGCAAGATATGGACCGTATGTTTAATGACGTGGGTGAAGCAAGTTGGCACATCGTAAAAAACATGATGAACCCTGCGTTAAAGAACTCTCCCAAAGAAATGGACGCTACTATGATTACGGTCTGCGGTGCCGGAAACGATACCTACACCATGGCAAGTTTGTGGTGGTCGCTATTCCGCACAGACCAACGCCCGCACATTAGTAAGATTACCGTTCCGTTTACGTACGTCATGCCGGACACACCGCTCTACTCCATGGAAACGGTTAACTTCTACAAAAATAACGTAAAAAGTGAGTTTGTGCTGGAAAAAGATTTCCCGAATACTACCCACACTATTTTAATGGAAAGCCCCGTGGAAGTAGCCCAGCGTGTAAAAGCATTTATGGAAAATAAATAACTCCCTGGAAAGCTCCTTACTTAAGCACAAGGCGTTTCCAGCGTTCCAATCTACTAAACACCCCGCATTTAGCGGGGTGTTTGTTTATAAAACCGATTTAATATCTTCCACTATCAACTGCGGCGTTAAACGGTACTTAGTGTAAAGGGCCTCACGGCAAACCTTATCCGTAAATTCCTTGAAAGAACCGTAACTAAGCACCTTTACGTCGCTGCTCCCGTAGAAACGGGCAATTTTTTCGCCAAAACCACCGTCAAGCTCGCCGTCTTCCAGCGTTACCACAACCTGGTGGTTTGCTTTTAAATCGTTTAACATCTCAACGTCCAGCCCCGTTATAAACCGCGGGTTAATCAGCGTGGCATCTACGTTGCAGGTAGTTTTCAATAAGGCTTTTACTTCACGCGCTTTTTCAAAGAACGTTCCCACACCCATCAGTGCCACTTTGCTCCCTCTTTCTACCATTTTAAATTTGTTCAACATGGAATAATCGGTTTCATCCTTTGCCCCACAAGACACAAAATTCATGGGCACACGAATTGCCACCGGATATTTATTTTGCTGTACAGACCAGTCCAGCATCCGCACGTATTCTTCCTTGCAGGTTGGCGCCAAATACACTATATTGGGAATATTGGAAATGAGCGGAATATCAAATGTCGTGAGATGCGTGGCATCTGCCCCTGAAATGCCGCCCCAATACACCAGCAGGGTGGCCGGGCTCTTGTTGAGGGCCAAATCCTGTGATAGTTGGTCATAAGTGCGCTGCACAAAGGAACTGGACACACAAAACACAGGTTTGGCACCACTTTTGGCTAGGCCGGATGTCATGGCCACCGCGTGTTCCTCGGCAATACCCACATCCACATAGTGTGCGCCCATTTTGTCCCGAAACGCTTTATTAAACCCAAACACTCCGGGCGTAGCGGCGTTAATAGCCACAATAGGCAGCCCCTCGCTTACTTTTTGCAATAAATAATTTTTGGTAATGGAGTTGTAATCTTCCTCAGCCGGTTTAGGGGCGTCGCTCAGGTGCGCTATCGTACCCGGCATAATCCAATGGAACGGCTCTTTGTTTACTTCGGCAGGTGTAAACCCTTTGCCTTTTTGTGTATGGATATGCAAAACGACCGGGTGGTCCGTATCTTTGACTTGTTTAAACAAGGCAATCAGTTTTTGAATATCGTTCCCTTCATCCAAATAGAAATATTCAAGGCCCAGCGCTTTAAAGAAATTGTTTTCAACCTTGCCTTTCTGTTGGCGCATTTGTGTAAGCATATGGCAGATCCCGCCCTGATTTTCGGCAATAGACATATCGTTATCGTTTAGTACAATAATAAAATTACTGCCCAACACCGCGGCATTATTGAGCCCCTCCAGGGCCTCACCCCCGGTAAGGGAGCCGTCACCAATGAGGGCAATTACGTTGCCTTTTTGACCAAGCATATCGCGCCCCTTGGCAAGCCCCATCGCAAGGCTAATAGAGGTAGATGTATGCCCTACTTTAAACATGTCGTGCTCACTTTCTTCGGGGGCCGTATAGCCCGTATATTTGGCGTAAGAGTTAGGGTCGGTAAAGCCCGCTTTGCGCCCGGTTAACATCTTGTGTGCGTAACATTGGTGGGAAACGTCAAACACAATTTTATCCACGGGAGAATTAAACACGTAGTGTAGGGCAATCGTCGTCTCTATAATCCCCAAGTTAGAGCCAAAATGTCCCCCCGTTACGTCCACCCGTTTAATAAGGGTTTCCCGTATTTCTTCAGCCAAAAGGTTAAGTTCTTGCGGGTTTAGTTTTTTTACATCTTGCGGTGTGTTTATGGTGCTTAATACGCTCGTTACGGTTGCCATGATCATTCTCCTAAAAACTTATATAACAATATTGTACCAATTGGGAATAAACTTCTGTCCAATAATTTCACCCAGTCCCCCTATCCTTATGGCTGGGTATTGGACTTTTTTTTGCCCCCAAAAGTCTGCACGACGAGCCAGGCCTTATCTAATCCCATTTTCTCATACAAAAACTACTGAAATACTTAAATTTTAATGATTTTTCAAAAATAGTAAGCGCATATAATGCAGATAATTTTGTTAATTTTTCCCGCTCGGAAATATTTATTGCGAAAGTGTAAGCCTTTTTCGCAAATTGCTATAATAAAAGTATGAAGACCTTGTTTATTTTAGCCGGAGCCAATGGTAGTGGCAAAAGCACCATTGCCAAAGAGTTATTGCCGGAAGAAAATATCGTTTACGTAAATGCAGACGATATTGCCAAGGAACTTTGCCCCGAAAACATGCAATCAGTACGCATTCAAGCGGGCAAGGAACTCCATGCTCGGATTGATAAACTGTTTGGGGAAGGCAAATCGTTCGCTTTGGAAAGCACATTGTCCGGTGTAGGTCATATCAAGACCATTGAAACCGCCCATAAACTAGGTTATAGTGTTATTATTGTCTATACATTTGTGGACAATGCCGATGTGTGTCTGACACGTATTCAGGCCCGCGTAAAGGACGGAGGGCATCCGGTTCCACAAGAGGATGTTATCAGACGTTTTGCTCGTAGCAAACAGTATTTTTGGAACACGTATACGGCATTAGCAGATCATTGGTTATTGTATTATAACGGTGGAGATGATATTGTATTAGTTGCACAACAAGATAAAGGAAAACAAGTTGAAATCTTAGCCGAAAACCTTTATACTGTATTTGAGAGGGATCTATGACTGATTTAACAGCTAAATTAACCCGTATTGCTAGCAGAGCTGTACGTAAAGCTCAAGAAGAAAACCGCAAGAACGGGATACCCAATGTATATGTGATTAACGGCAAGCATGTATGGCAAATGCCGGATGGATCCTTTACGGATAAAAACCCATTCTAAACCATTTTTTACACAGCAAAAACCCCGCAAATAGCGGGGCTTTCTTATTTTATAGAGGGTTTATTTGCCTTGACCGTACCCTTCGTAATAGTAGGACTGGTCAATACCCTTAAAGATAACTTCGCGGTCTTCGGTTTTATCCGTTAAATTCGGCTCTAAAAGGGCGCGTAACTCCAAATCATTGACCGGACTGCGCTCCATGGCCTGCAAGTAGAGGTCTTTGTCCACGTTTTGCCAATTGACCACTTTGCCCAAGTTCTTTTTGAGGATTAGGTCTAGCCAAATGCGGGTAGAGCGACCGTTACCTTCCATAAACGGATGGGCGATGTTCATTTCCACATACTTGGCGATAATTTGGGCAAATGTGCTTTCCGGCATTGTATCAATGGCTTTGAGCACGTCTTTTAGATAAAGACTATTAGCAAAACGAAACCCGCTTTTAGAGATGTTCTTCTCGCGGATTTGACCAGCGTAAGGATATAACCCTTGGAACAAATAGGCGTGGATTTGCTGTAGGCCCTTTGTAGTGCCTACTTCCACATTTTTAATATCGCCCGATTCGTATAAGCGTCGAGCGTTTGCCAAACTTGCTTCGTCAATTTTGTTTTGTTCCATAAGGTTACCTACTTTTATTTTACCATAAATAAGTGGCTATTTCCCTATCAAATCCCCAAAATCCAAGCCGACTTGCTTGCACGCCTTACCGGGCCCACTAACGCGCCGCTCAGTCACATTTAACACGGCAATCCCTATGGCACGGTACCGATGCAGGAGGTCATCATGCAGTCTGCGTGCCTTCTCCAAATCTCTGGTATGCAAGGAAAACTGCCACGTGCGACCAGACCTGTCTATAAACTGCGCATAATAAGATTTCTTGTTTTTAAGTTTTATTATTGCCATTGTTTCCTCTCTTATTTAGTTTCTCTTTTCTCAGCCGCCTCTTCTTGTAAAACGGCTAGCCGTTGGTTATAGTATTTGACTATGGCCGGACGGTACAAGCGGCCTTTTGTTTGCTGTAACTGCGCGCAAATCTCAATAAGTTCCTCTTTACTGGCCGCCTGGGCAATCTGCTCTTTTTCCGCTTGCGTAAGCTCGGGTTCTTCCTTAACCGGTGTAGCCGTTACTGTCGGCACGACACCCTTCCGTAATTTCATCTGCCGTGTAAGGCATTCCCCCTAACTCATCGGGGAAGCACAACCGGAACCCTTGCGCTATGGCCACTTTGCGTAGCATAAACTTCGGCATCTTGGCCCACATAGCGTTCATTTGGCCGTCCCTTCTGCGCTGGACCACTTCCTCAAAATACACCTCATGTTTAAACGCTCTACTCCAGTCATTGCGGTAAATGGTCACCACGGCCTTTAGCTCCGGCATTTTCCCCTCTACAGCTACTTCCAAACCGTCCAGCTTGCCCGTGCGCTCGGCCCGTTTGATATAGACCTCATAGCCCGTGATGATAGACGTTGTGCGGTTTTCTCCTACCCCATAAGACACGCAGTAAATCTCCCGTTTAAAAGGGTTTAGGGAATACGCTTGAGCGATTTCGATAAAGTTCATACGCTCTTTTTCGCTGAGCTTTGGGGCCACCCCGGCAATGTTGAGGTACTCCCTAAGCTTTTGGGCCGTAAGCGCCTCTTGGGGCGCACCTGCTTGGTTATGTGCAGGGACTAACGGTTTGCCTTCCATTTATTTCCCTCACGTCCGCCTAACTCCACGACTGGTAACAGGGTAAACTCTTCCCCTTTGATGACCTCCGCATGGTCCGAGAGGTTAAACCCACTTACTTTCCAACAGCGGATGGTTTTGCGGTTACAGTCAATCTCGTACCAGTAATCCAAGTCCGTATGTACTTGATAGGATATTTCGTATTCTTCCGCCGTGTCTTTGACAAGGTCGTTGATCAGGATATTGCCGTCCCACGTGTTTAGTTTCTTTTGGCGACGGGTAAGGTCACACCCAACACCGGCTGGGTAGCCATCCCAATGGTGGTACAACAGGACTTCCCGTTGAAGGTAAGTTACTTTAATTTGGCATCTTGTACTCATACTCTCTCTCTCCTTTGTGTTGGGGCGACTGGTGCGAGATTACCAACCGCCCCATGCTTAAGACGCTTAAATAACGCTGTTTTCGGTTATCCGTCAGCGTGGTTTTATGTCAGGCATCTTGCCTGCATACACATTCACGCTTCTTCTAGGCAGAGAAGTCAAGTTAATTATGATGATTTTTGGGTATTAGGAAAGTATATCCACGCGGGTTAAGTCATCGAGGTTAATGCGCGTGTCATCTGTCAGCACAAGCAGGCGTTTGTAGAGGTCCATCTTTTTAACAGGGCCTGTGTAGGTACGGTACGCGCCGCCTGTTTTGTAGCCGTCCTCTTCAAAGTATTCCAGGGTTACGCGTGGCGAGTGTTGGGTGGTAGCAAGTACCTCAGCCAGTTGGGTCAAGTGCTCGTTAATGAGGTTCTTTTCACTATCGTCCAGTTCCCGTTTGTGGGTGGTTTTGCGGGCCGTCTCTTGGATACCTTCTTCAAACCCGCTAAGTGCAGCAAACGGTGAGAACTGCGCCGCCCTGTTTAAAAGCGACATTTTAGGGTGCCTTTTTGAAACCGGACGAGACAAGTGCATAATGTCCTTGTATTCTGTATCACTCATGCTTTGTGGCCCCCTATTTGTTTGTTGCGCTCCATGGCCTTGGCACCCTTTTGCAGGTTCATGCCTTTGACAATAGCGTTTTTGCCAAACTGCTCTTTAATGTCTAAAATCGTCTCTTGCAGGTCATGCTCGCGTTGGAGTTCTTCCTGCTCCAGGGCTTTTTGTTTTTCAAGTGCTTCGTAATCGGTAAATAAATCAAGTTGCTCCAAAACAGGTTGCTCTTCAACTTGGCTGGCCGGGATGACTCTACCCGCAGTCACATAGATCTTACGCACAAGCAGGTGCTCATCCACCACTTCCTCATACAACTGGCTCATAGCGTCCATGATGATTTTAGTAGATGAGGTAAATGCGTCCAGCGTAACGCTCCCATGCGCGGGCTTTGGCATTTTGCGTCCGTAGCGGTCCACAGCATAGCCCCCTGTGTAACCCCGTGCGATAGTCGGGTTAGAGAGGTTTTCCACGTCATACTCCACCGTTAGCACCAGTTGGTCGGTTACAAGCCCTTTTTCTACTAAATCAAGCACCAGTAAATCGGTCATCTCACGCGTGATTAAGTGGCCCTCTTCATAGTTATAGGGTCTATCTAACACCTGCCCGGAACCCAAGCTATGGCCCGAGGGTTTGTAGGCTTTGATTTCTTTCATGGTGCAGGGCTCAATGCCCCAGGCATGGTCTATTAAAAGCTCGGCATTTATGCCAAATGTTTTATAGAGCAGTTCCTCATTATAAAACTCATCCTCTTTGCCCAGTGAACACCGCGCGATATCGCCCATGGTGTAGAGCCCCAGTTTTTCCAGTCTCTCTGCAATGCCACCACCTACACGCCAAAAGTCCGTAATAGGCGAGTGAGACCAAAGGGTTTCTTTGTAGGTTTGTTCGTTTAGTTCGGCAATGCGCACGCCGTCTTTGTCAGCAGGGATGTGTTTAGCCACAATGTCCATGGCTACTTTGGCAAGATACAGGTTCGTGCCTATCCCGGCAGTAGCGGTGATGCCGGTAGTTTGCAGGACCTCGCGGATGAGTTTCATGGCAAAGTCGTGCGCGGAGAGTTTATAGAGCTTTAGATAGTCCGTAGCGTCAATAAACACCTCGTCTACGGAATAGTTATGGATGTCCTCCGGTGCTACGTATTTGAGGTAAATATCGTAAATTTGGTTGCTAATCTCCATGTACTTGGCCATTTGGGGCGGAGCGGCCACGTAATCCACCGCTAGACTGGGGTTTTGGGCTAGTTCAGGGGCGTGGATGGATTTGCCCGTTAGACGGCGATTTGGGGCCTTGGCTTGGCGTTTGCGGTTGACCTCTTTGACGCGCTGGACCACCTCAAACAGGCGGGCACGGCCCCCGATTCCATAGGTTTTAAGGGATGGAGATACGGCCAGGCAGATGGTTTTTTCGGTACGGCTGGCATCGGCCACCACCAGGTTGGTGGTAAGCGGGTTTAAGCCCCTTTGCACGCACTCCACAGACGCATAAAAGGACTTGAGATCAATTGCCAGGTAGGTCTTTTGCTTTGCCATATGTCTATTTTATCAAATGCGGGAAAGAGACCTAAAACTTGCTTCTGTATTGTATCTTACGCGTTCTATTTGATATATTACAAGTATATACCATTTTAATTAGAGAACTTTATGGATAACGCAACCAAACAAAAACTGTGGAAAACCGCCGATCAACTCCGCTCCAACATGGACGCAGCCGAATACAAACACGTTGTTCTCGGCCTTATCTTTTTGAAATACATTTCGGATTCTTTCTCCGCCTTGCGTAGCAAAATGCAACAGGACGAATACTACAAGAAAAACCCGCAATATATCGATGAGGATATGCGCGACTACTGCACCGAGCACAACGCATTTTGGGTTCCTAAAGAGGCCCGCTGGGAGTTCCTGCGCGATAACGCCCCACAGCCCAACATCGGCAAGCTCATTGACGACGCCATGTTATCCATTGAGAAAGAAAACCCCAAACTCAAAAACATTTTGAACAAAAACTACGCTCGTCTTTCCTTGCCGCAAGGCCGCTTGGCAGACCTCATTAACACTGTCTCTACGATTGGCTTTGAAAATGGCCAAACCGCGCCGGATGCTCTGGGCGAAGTGTACGAATACTTTTTAGGTATGTTTGCAGATGCGGAAGGGAAACGCGGCGGTCAATTCTACACGGCGGCTTCGGTGGTTAAAACCATGGTGGCTATCATGGCCCCGACTGAAAACCACAAAGTTTATGACCCCTGCTGTGGCTCGGGCGGTATGTTTGTGCAGAGTGAACGCTTCGTGCAACTCCACCAAGGCACAGGCAACCTGTCTATTTACGGACAAGAAAGCAACCCGACCACGTGGCGTTTAGCCGCTATGAACTTGGCTATTCGCGGTATTGAGTTTAATTTAGGGCAAGAGCCGGCTGATACGTTTCACAATGACCAACACCCCAATTTACGCGCCGATTATATTTTGGCAAACCCACCGTTTAACGTGTCGGACTGGGGTGGTGAAAAATTACAAAAAGACAAACGTTGGGAATATGGTATTCCACCCACAGGCAATGCCAACTATGCGTGGATTGAGCACATGCTCTCGCACTTGGCTCCTACGGGCGTAATGGGAACGGTGCTTGCCAACGGCTCTATGAGTTCCAATACAGGTGGAGAAGGAGAAATCCGCCAGCGTCTGCTGGAAAACGATTTAGTGGAATGTATGGTGGCCTTACCGGGGCAGTTATTCTTTAATACGCAAATCCCGGTGTGCTTGTGGTTCTTGCGCAAACAGAAAAAACGCAAAGGCGAAGTGCTATTTATTGACGCCCGTAACTTGGGCTTTATGGCCGATAGAACACGCCGTGAATTTACGGACGGCGATATTGCCAAAATAGCCGATACGTACCATGCATGGCGTGGCGATGAATTCGCTCCTAAAGGAAAAGAATACGCGGATGTGAAGGGCTTTTGTAAGTCCGCCACGTTGGACGAAATCAAAGCCAACGATTATGTACTCACGCCTGGCCGCTATGTAGGCGTAGCTGATACCGCCGAAGATGACGAGGCCTTTTCCGCTAAAATGGCCCGCCTGACCAAAGATTTACAAGACCAAATGGCTCAAAGCACCTTGTTAGACACCCAGATTAAAGAGAATTTGGCTAAATTAGGGTGGAGATAAATATGACAAAATTTTCTATTATTTTGCAAGTTTTTGGAGCTATTTCCGGGTTAGGAGTTCTTGTCGCTGGTGTTAGATGGCTATACTTCCGCTTGTGTTCAAAAAAATTGTATTACACTCATAAAGTATATCCTATCAGCGGTAAAAAGTATGTTCACTTGATGGTATTATGGAATCCAACGTACCAGAATATTAGTGAAAATGAAATTACTAAGTCTATTCGCGTAACCACAGGAAACAGTGAAGATTTTCATATAGTTAGTTATACGGATAAGTGCCTAACAGAGAGCATGAAAATAATAGAAAAATATTATTTACAAATAAATTTTTCTTTTTTCCCATCAAAGGGTGGAATTTTGATTTCCTATATATCAGATAGAGAAAGTGCATATGTGGAAGGAGAAATAAAAAATAATTCCATTAAAAAGGTGGATTATACAAGGGGAAAAATTCTCACAATTGCACCTTTTATAGCTCTAAGCTTGCCCTTTATATTCTTAAATAAAATATTCCAATTAAATGTGAGCATATTAGGATGGGTGTTATGTGGATACCTTTTGTTTATCATAATTATCTTCTCTCTAGAACGATATTTCTATTATCCTAGAATGCCGAAGGCGTTATGGAAAGCCTTTAGAGGGAAGGATTGTTGGTACTAAAATGCAAAAGAGTGATTGGAAAAAGTGTAAATTAGGGGATACCTTGAATTTTCATAGAGGATATGACTTGCCCAAAGATCAAATGACCGGGCAAGGGTATCCCGTCGTCGGTTCAAATGGCATCATAGGGTATCACGATGAATACACTACTTCTGCGCCGTGCTTGGTTATTGGGCGTAGTGGAAATACTGGGAAGCCCGCAATATATAATTATCCTTGCTGGGCACACAACACAACACTTTATGTTGATGACTTTAAAGGAAATAGTCCGCAATTTCTTTGTTACTTACTAAAAACTATGGATTTGGGAAGTTATGCCGCCGGTAGTGCAGTTCCAACTCTTAATAGAAACCATATTCATCCACTTGAAATCAATTTACCACCGATTGAAGAGCAGAAGAGGATTGCACAGATTTTAGGGGCGTTGGATGATAAGATAGAACTATTGCAAAAGCAAAATAAAACGCTGGAAGATATGGCAAAGGCCATCTTTAAGAGTTGGTTTGTAGATTTTGACGTCGTTCACGCCAAACAAAAAGGCCTCCCCAAAGCCGATATCATGCGTGAGTATCACTTAACCGACGAACTGTACGATTTATTCCCGTCCGATTTTGAAAGCTCCTCTCTTGGTCCCATTCCCTCCGGCTGGCAAGTGAAAAAGGCACAAGAAATTGCCAATATTACGATTGGAAGAACCCCACCTCGCAAAGAAACGGAATGGTTCTCTACCAATTCTTCGGATGTAACATGGATTTCTATTAAAGACCTAGGAAATGGTAGCGTATTTATTAGTGATTCTTCTGAATATTTAACGCAAGAAGCCGTATCTAAATTTCGTATCCCCATAATTCCAGCAAAAACCGTGGTTTTAAGTTTTAAACTAACGGTGGGTAGGGTTGCCATTACTACAAAAAATATGTGTTCTAATGAAGCAATAGCCCAGTTTCAAGATTCTTCATTACCAATTACATATTTGTATTTATTATTAAAACATATCAATTTTTCATTACTAGGAAGCACTTCTTCTATTGCAACTGCTATTAATTCAAATACAATTAAAAGTATGAATATGTTAGTTGCAACGAAAGGCATTTTATTGGCTTTTGACAATCAAACCCAATATCTATTTAATAAAATTGAAGAAAATTTAAAACAAATACAAACATTGACGGAGTTACGCGACACGCTTTTACCACCCCTCATCTCCGGCAAAATACGAGTGTAAAGATATGACCAGAAAAAATATATTTGAAATACTAAAAAGCAAATATGAGATACCAATAGAAATGAGTAAAATTTCTATGCTTTTTTATGACATTAAAATTGTTGCCCGCAATCCATTAAATTTTAATGTTAATGAATGTAGTATTGAACAGCTTTTTGAGATTTTTTGCTTTACTAACTGGAAGCAAAGAGGTTCTTATTTGAGTTGCGACGAAATGAAAAAAGCATTAGATTTTCCTAAAGGAATAGTAACAAAGGAACAAGATATTATTAAAATTTTGGAGTATTACATAAATCTCCTTGTCATGTTAAATAGCAAATTGAATCTTACCCAAAACATTAATTTTGGCTGTCCGGCAACTTATAAGCTACTCAATGATAATATTGAAATTTTACTTGAACATCTCAATTATGAAAAGATAATTTTTAACGAAGAAGAAAAAGTTATTTTGGTTCCTAAAAATCCAGCAGCCACAGCCGTAGCGGAAATAACAGACAATAAAGACATTTCTTTTGCTATTCTTAAATATAATCATGCCTCTTTAAAAGGGGATTTGGAAGGAAAGAGACAATTGCTTTTATCTATTGCCAATGAATATGAGCCACTACTAAAAAAACCGATAGATGGATTTAAAGATTATTTCAGTATGGCAACAGGGTTATTAAACAATATCCACCTTCGTCATAATAATAAAACAGGTAAAGATAAAAAAGAAGTTGTTGCTAATATGTCCGATAAGGAACTAGAAAAGTGGTATGATGAATTGTATCAGCTGCTTTTATTTTGTGTTTTGATTAAAGATAACGTGAAACGCAAAAATGAAATAGATGAGTTGCTTAAAAAATTGAAGAAGAAATAACTATGCCCTTACTTAACGAACAATTTCTTGAAAATTATTGTATGGAATACTTCCGAGCAATCGGCTATCAAACTATGTTTGGGCCGGATATCTTGCCCGAAGGTGCAAACTCGTTGCGCGAAGATATCCGCCAAGTTATCTTGCCGCAAAACGTCAAAAATACGCTTGTTCGCTTAAATCCGGGCGTACCGCAAGCGGTACTGGATGAGGCATACCAACTATTAGCCAACCCGTCTGAGGCCACGCTAATCGCCCGAAACGAAACCATTTATCATTACCTAACAGACGGCATTAAAATCTGCCACAAAACCACCACAGGCGAAGATACAGCCACCGATGTGAAAATTGTGGACTTTAATAACCCCGAAAATAACGAATTTCTAGCTATTAACCAGTTTGCTATTCAAGGCCCCGTCAATCTGCGCCGCCCCGATATTGTGGCATTTTTGAACGGTCTGCCTATTGCAGTAGTGGAACTTAAAAACCCGTCTAATGAAAAAACGGACGTTTCAGCGGCGTATAACCAAATCCAAACCTATAAGACGGACATCCCCGATTTGTTCAACTATAACCTGGCGTGTGTATTGTCTGACGGCGTAGTGGCGCGGATTGGCTCTCTTTCCGCTAATGAAGAGCGTTATATGCCCTGGCGCACCTTGCATGGCGAAAAACGCACCCAGCAAACCGAACACGAGGCCGAAATTTTAATCAAAGGGTTCTTTGATAAGGCCCAACTGTTAGATTTTCTACAATACTTTGTGGTATTTCAAAAAGATAACGCCAAAACGATTAAAAAGATTGCTGGCTACCACCAATTCTTTGCAGGGCGTAAGATGGTAGAAAGTGTTTTACGTGCTTTAAATGCCCATAGTAACAAAGGCGGTGTGGTGTGGCATACTACCGGCTCGGGCAAGAGTTTATCCATGGTGTGTATTGCACACAAAATTATGCGCTCGCCCGCTATGAAAAACCCCACGATTGTGATGGTGACCGACCGCAACGAACTAGACACCCAACTTTTTAACACGTTTGCCCAATGCGTGCCCGAACTGGCCCCTGTAGCCGCTGAGAACCGCGAAGAATTACAAACGCTCCTTAAAAATAAACCGAGCGGCGGTGTGATTTTTACCACCATGCAGAAATTCTTGCCGGAAGATGGCGCAGATACTTACCCGATGCTTTCGGACCGCTCTAATATTGTGGTAATATCCGACGAAGCACACCGTACCCAATACGGCTTTGGGGCTAGTTTCAAAACAGGCAAACTTAAATACGGCTATGCCAAATACTTGCGTGATGGTCTGCCCAATGCGTGCTTTGTGGGTTTTACGGGTACGCCTGTGTCCGAAGGGGACCGAGATACGCAAGCCGTTTTCGGTGAATATGTGGACGTGTATGACATGCAGGACGCCATCCGTGATGGTGCCACCGTACCGATTTATTACGAAGCACGCCATATCCAACTAAATACGCGTGAAGCCATCTTGCAATATTTGGACGAAAAAGCCGCGCAACTCATGAAAGATATGGACGATAACGAAAAAGCGCAGGCCGAGTGGATTACCGTTGAAAAACTGGCCGGACTACCGGAGCGGTTAGAACTTTTAGCCGCTGACATTGTGACGCATTTTGAGAAGCGGCTTAAATCGATAGACGGAAAGGGCATGATTGTGTGTATGAGCCGCAAGATTGCTGTGGATTTGTACGATCAAATAGTTAAAATCCGCCCGCAGTGGCACTCGGACGATCCGAAAAAAGGGTTTATTAAAGTAATGATGACAGGAAGTGTCGCAGACCCGGCTAATTTCCAACCGCATATTTACAACGACGCCGTAAAAACCGAGATTGAAAACCGCATGAAGGATCCCAACGATCCCATGAAGTTGGTAATTGTATGTGATATGTGGTTGACGGGTTTTGACGTGCCCAGTTTGCATACCATGTATATGGACAAACCTATCCGCGCACATAACTTGATACAGGCTATCAGCCGCGTGAACCGTGTGTTTAGTGGCAAAACAGCGGGCCTAGTGGTGGATTATATCGGCATGGCAAGAGCGTTAGAACAGGCCGTGCGTGATTATACCCAAGGCGGCGGACGAGGCGATGTGGCGGCTGATATTAAACGTGCTTATGAACTTCTGCAGTCCTACATGGATGTGTGTCGTAAGTTTTTGAAAGGGTTTGATTATAGCCATTTTGAGACGGAAGCGTATGATTTAGTACCGCCTGCTTGGGATTATATTTTGTCTCATGCCCCCAACAGAGAAACCGCCCAAAAAGATTTTTGTGATAACGTGCTAGCCGTTCAAAAAGCATACGGTTTGTGCCAAAGTTTGCCGGAAGCCGCCCAACTGACAGATGAATTGGCATTTTTCGGGCTGATTCGTTCGGCCATGAATAAAAAGATTAATACAGGGCATAAACTGAAGGATTGGAAAACATTATTGGATACGCTCGTTTCTCAAGCCGTAATTACCGCTAAGCCGATTGATATTTTTGCGGCTGCCGGGATGGATAAACCCAATTTGTCTCTTGTAGATGAGCAATTTTTAGACAAAATCAAACAAATGCCGCAAAAGAACTTGGCGGCAGAACTGCTTAAACGATTATTGGAAGGGAAAATTAAGAGCCAGTTTAAGTTAAACTTGCCGCAACTGAGAAAATTCTCGGAAAAACTAAAAGAAACCGTCAACAAATACAATAATGGGTCCCTGCAGACTAGCCAAGTAATTGAAGAATTACTTAAACTAGCTAAAGAAATGAATGCGGCTGTAAAACAGGGCGAAGATTTGGGACTTTCAGAGAAAGAACTGGCATTTTATAACGCACTAGAAGAAAATGAATCGGCTGTGCGTGAATTGGGGGATGACATACTAAAACAAATCGCCCAAGAATTGACCGATTACCTGCGCAAATCCGTAAAGGTGGACTGGAGCAAGCGCGAGAGTGTGAGAGCCCAAATTATGCTCCACGTGAAGCGTATTTTGCGTAAGTATAACTATCCGCCCGATCAACAACAAGCCGCCACAGAGCGCGTTTTAGAGCAAGCAGAACTCATTAGCGATGAGTTGGTAAAATAAGTATGCAAGAAGGTATTTGTAAATACTGTGGTCAACATGTCCAGCTGATCGATTCTCACATTATTCCAAAATCATTTTATCTGCTAAAACAGTGGGGACAGTGCGTTGGCATTGATGCTAAACAAATACTCCTAGACAAAGTTCATAGCCAAAATGGGTTTAAAGAACCATTACTGTGTAAGGCATGCGACAATAAACTAGGATATTTAGATAATTGCGCCTATCAATTTTTATTTCATGATGTTCCAAGAGCGGAGCGTTGCCAGGATGGACTTTTGGAGTTTTTACTCTTAAAGCCACGAGACTTTAATTATAATAATATCAGACGCTTTTTCATTTCTTTGCTTTGGCGGGCATCCGTTTCTTCCAGCATTCCCTACTCTCTAGGGATGTATGAAAATATAGCTCTTCAAATATTAAAACACGAAAGGGCCGATAGTGATAATCTTTTTGTGCCACTGATTTATCGCAGAGAAATTAACACAAACTTAGATATCGTAGCAGATATCATGTCTAAAAGTGTTATGGGAAATATTGAGTTGTGTTTAGGGTTTCCACACTATCAGGTTATATTTATAAAAGACTTCTTGGCAAATAAAGACCCTGAGTTAGCACAACAATTGCGGCCCCTTTTTACTCGGCAGGAAATCCGTATATATTGTATTAAGCGCCCTTCCGTGTTTGAATGTGCTTTTCTTCATACCAGGCAACAGTTGCAGACCAAGTATCCACGTTTGAAATGACCTCAATTTACCAACTCTTAATGAGAATGTGCGCTCTGCCAAAAGTATGTAAAATGGACACTATATTTCGGGCAATTCTATGCGCTCTTGTAGCAGGTGTGTTAAAAGTTATAGTGTCCAAACTCTGTCCATTCTCCGTATAGCTTATTTGCTTAATCTTGCTTATTTGTCTTAAAGATATGGCAGAAATATGACAGAATCATTTTCTGCCATTTTTCTGCCGAGCGTTTGTATAGCTTATGATACATAATGTTGCTTATATTGCTTAAATTATAGTGTCCACAAGTATGTAGGTTGGCATAATAAAAAGTGGGCATTTTCTCGTATAATTGCTACAATAAGTTTAGGAGAATATGATGGCTAAATTTATCAAATATTACGCACTTGAAATCTATACGGTTATTTCCATCTTGCTGCTTGTGATAGCTGGCATTGTAGGAGGTTTATCCCTTGTTCAAAAATTCGTACTGGTCTATATCTTTTTGTTTATTTTGCACGAATGGGAAGAGATGCAATACCCGGGCGGTTTTGCAGATTTAATTGCCAAGATGCTAGAGGTAAAGATTACACCGGAAATGAAAAGAGCCAGCCGTATCCCTACCAGCATTTTGCTACTCGCTTTTACCGTTATTCCTTTGATTTTTCCTCATCATCCGATTACTATTTTGCCTCTCGCATTTCTGGCGCTATTTGAGGGAATTGTGCATATACTTGCCATAAAACTTTTCAAATGTCCAACATGCTACTCTGCCGGTTTTGTAACTGCCGAAATGCAGGCCATTGTGAGCATTGTTTTATTCACATACCTGCTTAAACATCATATTTTGGCGGCTACAGACTATCTCATTGGCGCATTTGTTATGTTTGTGTGCTTTGTGATTATGCAGAAAACCATTACCGTGATGATAGGTTATAAATATAGTGAGGTGTTTAAGAATATTAAAAAACAATGGAAAAAATAATCTTTTAGTTTTACCTATCAACTCTTTGCTCCCTACTTAACCGTAGGGGGCTTTTTATCACTTCTACTGTGCCCAAAAAGCGCACAAGGCATAATAAAAGCGCAAGAAATCGTATCCTAGTAACCGGAAAAATCACGCGGATATAGTGTCCAAACTGTGCCATATACCAGGTGGCACTTGCCCCTTACACGACCGGATAAAATTTCTAATCATATAGGAGTACAGGAGAAATTATACATATTGACAATTATAGATATGTTTAATATACTTATTTTATGGATTATGAACAGACCTCTCAAATCTTTAAGGCATTTTGCGACCCGAACCGTGTGCATATCTTCCATATCTTGCACGACGGCGAAAAGTGCGCCTGCCACCTGTTAGATATGCTACATATCGGGCAATCCACTCTCTCGCACCATATGAAGATTTTATGCGATAGCGGTCTTGTTTCCGCTCGTAAAGACGGTAAATGGGTACACTATATGATTAACCAAAAATCCCTCATGTTGGCAATTAAAATCTTACAGGGATTTGCAGATAAAGAAAGCAGATAATCTATATTTTTTTGTTAGTCATATCCATATATTTAGATATATGAATAAAAGGAGAATCGTATGTTACAAGTATTTACAAAACTTGCTGATTGGACAGTAGGACTGATGGGACTAGATACCACTACGCAATTAGGTACATCCGTACATTTCTTTATAGAGGACATTGTCAAAATCTTTGTACTTATCTATGTGCTGATTTTTGTTATATCGTTATTCCGTTCCCAGTTATCAGCAGACAAAGTACGCACTTATTTATCAGGTAAAAACCGTTGGTATGGGTATTTACTTGCGGTATTTTTAGGGGTAGTAACTCCGTTTTGTTCCTGTTCCTCCATCCCGTTATTTATCGGGTTTCTAGCCGCAGGTATTCCGTTTGGCATTACAATGGCGTTTCTGATTAGTTCGCCGCTTATTAGTGAAATTGCCACCGTAATGCTTGTAGGTATGAAAGGGGCGGGTCCGCTAGTGGCTTTTGTATATGTACTCGTGGGTGCGGTTATTGCGGTTATAGGCGGTTATTTGGTGGATTTATTACATTTAGAGAAGTATTTGGATTTTGTTCCTAGTGAGCCCACAAGGAAAGGGGGTTGTTCGTGCGGTTGCGGGTGTGGATGTAAAAAGAGCCGCACGCAAAAACTTGTTAATCTGCTTAAATACGCACATTACTTTGCGTGGGATACCTTAAAGAGCATAGAACTTTATGTATTATTAGGTTTAATCGTAGGGGCCGCCATACATGGATATGTACCTGTGGAGTTCTTTGGGGAGTATTTAGGACCGTCTAATCCATTTGCTGTACCACTTGCCGCCGTAATCGGTGCACCCATTTATGCTAACCACGTGGGAGTAGTGCCCATAGTCCAAGCGTTACTGTTAAAAGGTGTGCCTGTGGGAACTGCACTTGTTATTTTAATGAGCATTACGGCGATATCCTTGCCGGAAATTATGATGCTAAAGAAAGTGTTATCATGGAAGTTAATCGGGTTATTTTTAGGGTATTTAATAATAGCATTTATTGTGGTGGGGTATTTACTTAACTGGATTTTATAGTGTCCAAAAGTATGTAAAAAGGTCACTATAAAAATCGCAAGAATTTTGCAGAACAACAAAGAACGAGCCGTGGTTACAGTGTCCAAACTGTGACCAGTATAATTATAGAAATGCGAAAAAGTTTTAGTAGTTCTTATTATTTACCGACGAGAACGAGAAATTATAGTATGAGGAAATTTAACAGAAGATTTTGGTTTGCGGTAGGTAGCAATTATTTTTTGGAGTATTAAACGGATTTCTAGGACGAGGAATAATAAAAGATATGGGCATTAAGTGTGTACCATACAGGGTCCACTAACAATATACAAGATTTGCGTAATTTTGCTCATTTTGCTCAAAAAGTGTCGTCGAGAAAGTATAAGAAAAAACCCGCTCTCGACGGAGAACGGGCATATTTTAAGACGTGCGCCCAACAGGAATCGAACTTGTATCTTCAGCTCCGCAGGCTGACGACACACTTTTATTAGCACCTGATTTCTCGTCGTAGAATTATGCCAAATTCCATTTGTGGTTAGCAGGGTGTCCGTTTTTCTGTCCACTTTGTGCTGAATTTGGGTAAAATGCTGCTTGAAGCCCACTATTACTTAAAGGCATTTTGCACCTGTTCAATGATTTGGCATGCATGCTTTTGGTCTAATCCCGTTTGTTGGGCTAGTTCTAGCATGTCCTTTTCGGTAGGCAAGCCCTGCCCCAATACCGTGGTAGTATGCTGGCCGTTAAACCCTTCAGAAGGCACTAAATCGTACGCAGGCGATACCTGCCAGCGGCCACTATCATACACAAATGAGAAGTTTTTAGCGTGGTCGTCCTTATTCTTACCAATTACGTTAAAGGCCATTAAGCGGAACATCTTTTCCGCTTCCTGTACATCACGCGTTAAAAACAAGGTGGTTTCAATGAGGGTTTTGTAGTCCAAAGACGGGATGCGGAAATCGGCGTTCAATAGTCCGGCAGCTGTATGCATGTGGATGCGCTTGTTTCCCTGTCTGTCAAAGCGTTTTACACCGAAATACTTGCCTTCAAACAAACGTGTTTCAGGCATAATAAGTCCCGCTTTACGAGCAATTTGCGAGTATTGGTACTCTATTTCGCCCATATTTGATGGGTCTTGGGTATTACGGAATTTAATCAGCCATTCCTCTCCGTCAATGGTTAATAACACTTTAGGCCGCGCCCCGCCGGAACTACCGCCTTTGGCTGCCAATAAAGATAACTCTTGGCTGGGTTCATCATGCAATACTTTTTGGGTTTCTTGCTCGAGGTAAGCCAGTGTCTTGTCTTGATTATCTTGCCCGATAGGTTGCGTAGGTTTATAAGTTAAAGCCCCCATTGTTTTAGGGCCCACTATACAAAGCCAATCTAATGGCGATAAAGTGCCCGGATTGATACCTTGCTGACGAAGGAGTCTATCTATAAGCAAACGCCCCCAGCCATCCGGCAAACTATCGTTAAATACCCCAAACAACCCGTCAAAAGGTTCCCATTTACTGGTAAAAACACCTGGTTGTAGCGGGAGCATAATGGGAGAAATGGAAAAGCCATGTTGTAGCCATGCTGTGTCATACTCAAAGGCGCATAGATTATCGGGCCGTAAGGCCAAAGTGCCCACCAGCTGCTCATTATAAAATACTTGTAAAGATTGAACGGGTTTAATCATTTTTGCGGCCTCTCTTACGGGTTTTATTTTGCTGGTTTGCAATTACTTCTTCAATATGTTGATAATTAGCTACACTAAATAGCTGCTTAAATTCGGCGGTAGCATTTAGGGCAACGGCTAGTTTTAACAATGACTTGAGGGATATTTCCGCTTGGTTTTCAAAGCGTTGTAAAGACCCCAGGCTAACCCCGGAGCGTTTAGCAAGTGCCTGTTGCGTAAGGTTTAATTCAAGCCGTCTGACCCGTACACGTGCTGCAATCCCTTGCGCCAAGGCCTTAGGATTGAAATCTTCCATCAAATTAGCAACTGATATATTAGTTATTAAATTATTATTTTCCATATAACATATAATATATTATGTATTATAATTTGTCAAGGCCTACAAATCCTAGCTAGACGGATTGCCACATATTACATGGAACATACTGTAAAGCAACGTGTGCCTATTTTGCACACGTTGCAAACTACAAACTAACCATGATTATTATTTGTTAATTGCGGAATCAAATTATCTACACCTTTAATTGCCTGTTGCAAGTACGTAGGACTGAAATGAGCATACCGTTGCGTCATTCTAATGTCCGAGTGCCCCAGCATAAGCTGCAACGTGCTAAGCAAACCACCGCTCATCATAAAGTGGCTTGCAAACGTATGGCGTAGGTCGTGAAAGTGTAAGCCATTGATGCCTGCTTTGTTGCGGGCTGTCTTAAAGTCATATTCTACCTGTTTCTCTGACAGCGGAAAGACCCGTCCGCTTGCTTGAGGATTCATACCTAGCAACACTGATTTTAAGGAGGATAAAATCGGTATATCACGCGACGAGCCGGACTTAGACACATGAACATGGATAATACCATAGTCCAAATCAATATCGCTCCAGTCCAAACGTAGGATTTCGCCACGCCGCATGCCTGTTCCAATAGCAAAAGCAAGCAAGTTTTTGGAACGTTCCGGAGCAAAATTGATGATGTCGCGGATTTGTTTAGTGTCCAAGTAATTTGTCCGGGCAGGATTTTCTTTCTCTTTGTCCACACCGTTGCAAGGATTTTCCCCTTTGTATAACTTGAGCTTTATTACTTTGTTAATCACAGCACGCAGCGTGGTAAAATGTCTGTTTGCCGTTGACGGACTAGTTTCCTCAAGTCGCTTGTTATAGAACTGTTGTACATCATCAGTGGTAATGTCAGCTAGCTTCTTATTACCGAAGTACTTTTTAATAGCAGCTAACGTGTACCTAAGTTTCTTAGCACCCTTCTTTTTACACAAATGACTGGACCAATACTTATCCGCTGCTTGCGCAAACGTAAGCGTTTGTTTCTTGCGTTGCGGCACATAGTCCAGCTCGGCGTATTCAGCCTTTAGCTTGTGTAGCATGTGTTCGCCTAAAGTACGCCCGCCTTTCAATGTTTTTCTGTAACGTTTCCCATGCACTCTAAAATCCAGCGTTACTGTACCTTCTTTATGATTTACTTTTACACCCATACTTTGCTCCTCTATTCTATGCTTAAATTTGTTTATAATTATCAATATGTACCAATATATATAAGTATAATATATAAATTATCAATAGTCAATAGCTATTTATGATTTTCAATACCCAATGTGTTATAATATAACCATGGAAAAACAAACATCAAAGAAACCGAATCCGACAATTGCTTTCGTGGCTACCCCGAAAATCGTGCAAGCTCTTGAGAAACGCTCTAAAACGGAAGAACGCAGTATTTCGTGGCTCATTCGTAAGGCGTTGGAAGCGTATTTGCACATTTAATTTCTCCCCGGATAACATAGAACTGCTTTACTACCTGCACAAAGGGTGTTTTAGCACCTAATGCCGGGCCGAAATCGCCCTCTGTGCAGTGTTACTTGGCTTTACAGGCTATTTACCCATGCTTCTATCTCTTGGGCAATAAATAACAATTTACGCCCAATCTTCTTTACACACTTTGCCGGGATAATACCCATACTTTTCCAAGTATAGA
The DNA here is from genome assembly GCA_045604045.1 of Elusimicrobiaceae bacterium. GTDB lineage: Bacteria > Elusimicrobiota > Elusimicrobia > Elusimicrobiales > Elusimicrobiaceae > Avelusimicrobium. The sequence continues at coordinate 38,634 of JAZUNI010000016.1, forward strand.
CCGTTCCCGGTGTGGTTCGCAGGAACTCTGCCACTTCTTCTACGGTTATTAATTTTTCCATCTTTACTTCTCCTTTCTTAATTACCCTAATGGGGTTGCAACTAACAGCTCTACTATTGCTAGTAGTACTGGGGCAAAAAGACGCATATCATCACGTACCATCTCTTTGCGGGTTAATCCGTCCAAATAACTCTTGTTAAGAGGACTTAGGGTTTGAACTTCTTTCATAAATAACTCCTTAAATACAGCCAGACAATGCACATCTTCCAGCTGTAACTTTTCAAATCGTTGCATGAACTCCCTCGCTCTACGCTTGCCCAATTTCTGTTCTATTATCTGCCGGACAGCTTCCACACCTACATACGCACAAGAAATCACATGCAGCATATCAGTTAGTAATGAACGGGTGTTTTCATATTGGTTCTGGTCCAACCACATACGCACTTTATCCAATGCTTTGGCTTTGTCCGGTACGTGCCAGTGTTGTATGGTTTTTTCCAGGTTCTTTTGCAGGACAGCTTTAACGACATCTTCCCGGACTAATTCTTTCAAACAACAGGACTCTACCGATACGCCACACACCTTTAATTCACGCTTAATTTCTTTCGCAGTTTTGAGGGAACACTCAAACCGATAGAACGTGCCGGGAAGATTCCTGATTTTGTCTTTTAATTCGTCCGTATTGCGTTTATCTTGCAGTATCTCTGCCGTCTTGTTATAGAAGCACACTTTGCGACGTTTTAAGGAGCCCGCAGCCATGTGTCCGTCATCTATATAGAACGTAAACGCTTGCCTGTAATGCCCGCCACGATGTTGTTCCTGCAAACAAGAACACATCGTTGGACTACTAAACGGCACATACCCCTCTTTGGCGTAGTCCATACGGTACGTATGAGCATATAGCAGGATAGCCGGACAGGTTAACACATGGGCTTTGTTCAGTAACGTATTTAGACGGAGCAGGACTTGTGGTATATCGCTGGGAGCTATCTCATATAAATTATTCCCATACAACACCTTAGCTGGACAAAATTCTATCTTTAACCTTTCATCCGGCAACAACTCTACATCCGGAAAGTAGTCCTTTTGTCTGCGTAAATACTTCCAGTTAGCCACCATGTCATCCACACAGGCCTTGGAACTTAGCTCAAACTCTGCATACGGTTGCAGTAATAAACCGACGGTATTAATCATAACTTGCTCGCTTTTTGAGGGTTTAACTGCTTTGAACCCTTCTATATACAACCTAAACGTTCAATTTTGCTTTCCGGTAGTTGGTGCTGTTTATACCCCTCTATAATTCAATTTATCTGTTCTATTTTAGGTAGGTTAGGCCCTGTACCGTCGTAACAAGCTCAATCAGCATGAAGTTATGTGCCCCTGTCAGGCACTGTGCCTGCGCCCACTTTCGCCAACTTGGATTCAAAAATACACCTTGACCCCTTTTGAAACAACAAACAAATCAGGTGTCTTATGCGTGATGACACAAGTTTCAAAACCCTAATTCACAGGGGAATTTTGAGCATGTACTGCAGAATGATTGACCTTGATTGATGATGAAGCGAAAAAGACGTGTAAAGAAACCCAGTGAACCGACTAACTACTAAGACACCAGCAACACCTTAGTCTGATTAAGCCGTATCATAGATGATGTGGGTGAAGAAACGCAAAGAAACAGTGGGAACACATACTAATAACCCATGTCCCATTAACTATGAATCAGTGTAAAGAGCCTATAGCTAATCGTACGTACCTAATAACATAATAGTGCGTAACGGATGGATTCAGTATCAGTGCGTGTATAATGAGTAACCCTAATAACTAATACCCTGTGGCAGGTGAGGGGTGCGCGCACGAACAGTGCAAACAGCCCGTGCCGCCGAGCAGGTGCGAGCGTAGCGAACACCGCATCGGCGGCCCCTGCCACAGCAATAAGAGGTTAAAGGAAAGAACAAACTTTGGGTAGATATGCTACAATGAAAGTAGATTATTGTAAGGAGTAAAACGAACACATAATAACGTAGTACACACAATTTGCTTTAAAGATTATTTGTTGAAGCGTGGAGGAAGACCACGCCGAGCAATGGAAAGAATAATATCTTTCCGGCGCAAGTTCTCAATCAGCAAATAGTCGCCTGAGTCTTACCCATTTCTCTTAAGTCAGGGATTGGGTAGGCGGCGATTATTTGTTAAAGGTCATTGAGAACTGCTTTTAACGAGGTCGCCGCTTTTTTATCGGCAAATGAGGAAATATATGTCCGAAGAACAGACGCAAAGTGTAACTAACAATACAAGCTCAAATCCTAATCAGTCGCAAGGGGTAGCAGCTGCTAACTCAGCAGCACAAGCTCCGCAAGATGTAACGGCTTCCGTAAATATCAATCAACAACAGGTTCAAAACCCGTTTGTAGTCAACGCCCCGGCTATTCCCACACAAGAAGGGCCTATGGGTATCCGTTACGATTTTAACGACGGGGCGCGTGTATTACTTCCTAAAGGCAAATGGCACGTACAAATTGAAGATGACGAAACCGACAACATCATTTTTGCCTGTGACGCTGACGAAGGTTGGGTGCTTAGTACCAAGAAGTATTATATCTCGTTCCGTATTCGTGTCTGGGTACGCGGAGAGAAAGAACCTATTCTCAACCATACCTTAGACCTAAAGGGTAAAGAAGTACAAATCAAGTTTCCCGTTGGCACACTGGGCGACATCATTGGATGGATGACGTATGCAGACCGCTTCCAACAGAAGCACCAATGTGTGGCTGAAATTACCATGGCTGACAATTTAGCTACTATTTTTGAAGGTCAATACCCTAATCTATTCTTTACACACCTGCCCGGTAAAGTCCGTTTTGAAAAACCCTATGCCAGTTATATGTTGGGGCTATTCTTTAAGGGAAATGATACTCATCAACCCATTGATTTTAGGAAAGTAGGTTTGCACCGTACTGCCGGATATATTTTAGGGGTGGACCCTCGGGAAGAAGCCCCGCGTGTCAAACTGGGTAGCAAGCGTAAAATCAAAGAACGCTACGTATGTATTGCTACTAAGTCCAGCTCGCAAGCTAAGTTTTGGAACAATGGCTATGGCTGGGAACAAGTAGTAGCGTACCTCAAAGATTTGGGATACCGTGTGATTTGCATTGACAAAGAACCTGTAACAGGATTCAAATACACGTGGAACCGTATGCCGCATGACGCCGAAGATTTCACAGGTGCGAAGCCATTGCAAGAGCGTATTGAACTGTTAGAACACGCAGATTTCTTCATTGGGCTGAGCTCTGGCCTAACGTGGCTGGCGTGGTGTACGCATGTGCCCATAGTACTTATTAGCGGCTTTACGTTACCGATTTGTGAATTTTACACGCCGTATCGTGTGTTTAACTCGCATGGATGTAATGGTTGTTGGGATGATGTAAATTGCAACTTTGACCATTACGATTATTTCTGGTGTCCTAAATTTAAGGATACTGACCGCCAGTACGAGTGTACTCGTCTTATAACGGGCAAGCAAGTCATTGGCCACATTAAGCAACTGATGATAGAGCATAATTTAACCGCTCCAAAGAGCGATAAAGAATAGGAGAAGTGAAATGTCTAAACGTCATACCAAAACTGAAAACATGTATTCCAGTGCTGTTGTGCAAGCACTTGAGCAGCAGTATTGCTCCAGCTGTAGTGCCGCCGTGGTTAGCCCTTGCTTGGTATCCAGTATGGGCTTTGGAGAACGGGTTGTATCACGTATTTATAATGGAGGACGTAAGGTAGTATATACGGCCGCTGTTGGAGCAATGTTGGCTAATAATATGGCAATTCCAGCAAAGGCTATGACAATATCTCCGGGAGTCGTTTCAACAAATTTAGTCATTAGCAGTGGAACCGTTGTAGATGTGTATGGTACTACTTCAAAAGCTACGATTAAGTCCTTTGGTACAGAAAATATTTATGAAGGAGGGGCTGCTATTTCTACGCTTGTAACTTCCGAAGGAACTATGCAAGTATTTTCTGGAGGGAATGCAACTTCTACAACTATTCTTTCAGGAGGAGTTCAAAATGTTTTTTCTGGTGGAAATGCTAGTAGAACATTGATTTCTGGAGGGCGGCAGGAGGTGTTTGCTGGTGGGAATACAGATGGCGGTGGAATTGATTCACAAGGTAGGCAAATAGTACATGGTACTGCATATAATGCTGTTCTCAATACACTTGGAAGCCAAGTAGTGTCTGCTTCCGGTCTTGCCATTAGCACTAGAATAAACGGTGGATGGCAAGAAATTTCTTCAGGTGGTATTGCAAGTGGAACCATAAATAGCAAGGGAGGCCAGTATGTTTTCTTCGGAGGGTCTGCATTAGAAACAAATATCCAAGGAACTGGTTCTCAGATGATTAAAGGAGAAGCATGGGACACATTAATGTACGGTGGACGACAAGAAATTTTGTCCGGAGGATTTGCTTATAACACCCTGCTTTCAGGAGGCTCTCAGCTGGTTTCCTCTGCGGGAAGTGCTATAAGCACACAGATTGGAGGGATTAGTCAAAGTGTTGGAACTGGGAGTCAAGTTGTTATTGCAGGTGGTGAAGCCGTTTCTACAATTATAAATGCTGGTTCTCAAGTATTGTCTGTAGGTGGAAGTGCTTCCGATACAACTATCAATTCCAAAGGTACACAAATTATTTCTTCCGGTGCTTTAGCTGTTAATACAACTCTCAATCGTGGGTCGCAAATTATCTCTTCTGGTGGTATGGGAAACAGCACAACGGTAAATAGTTTAGGAAATCAACATGTATTCTCTGGTGGTGTAGCAACTAATACAAGCATAAATGCTAATGGAGGTCAGTACATCTCTGGCGGCATAGCTAACAGTACAATAGTAAATAGTTTAGGGAGTCAATACATATACTCTGGTGGTACAGCTAACGATGCAACTATAAATATTAGCGGACGGCAATATATTTCTGGTGGTATAGCTATTGGTACAATTATAGATGGTGGAGCTCAAGCTATATTTTCTGGTGGTGTAGCTAGTAACACAAACATTAACACAGGTGGACAGAATATATCTGAAGGTGGTATAGCCAATGATACGACTGTAAATAGTGGTGGACGTCAAACTATAACATTCAACGGTACGGCAAATAATACGATTGTACATAGTGGGGGATACCAAGTTATAAGTAGCCATGGAGCAGTAGCTAATAACACAACCGTACATAGTGGTGGAAGCCAATATTTACACTCTGGTGCAGTAGCTAATAATACAATACTGAATGGAGGAAGCCAAGGAGTAAATTTTGAGGCAGTAGCTCGGAATACAACCATCAATGCTGGAGGTATTCAAGCTCTGTATGCTGGAACGGCAGAAGGAACTACACTTAATGATAACGGCATTATGAATGTTTATCAAGGGACAGTTAGTGGCCTTACGGCCAATGGAGGTACGATTAACGCTTTTGGCAATAATATACTGCAAGGTAATATTTCGTTAGCTAATGCAAATGTAAATATCCAACACAGTAGTGGAATGAACACCTTAGGAATAGAAAACTTATCTGCTAACAACGCTACATTTCATATTAATGTGGACTTAGTAGAACAAACGGGGGACAAATTAAACATTACCGAAAGTTATACTGGCAATGCCAACCTCCAGCTAACTAATGTTGCAGCCAGTGCTAATGAAACCATCGGAAATGGTATTAAACTGGTGGAGTTCGGCAGTAATGCTAATGTGGATGGTACATTTGATTTAGTAGGTGGCCAATGGGACGAAGGTGGCTATGTCTATAAGTTAGAACAAGGTACACAACAAGGTCTCGGCAAAGATTACTACTTGCGTAACACTCATGAATTAACTGACACCTTCAAAACTATGCTCAATATTCCCGTAATGAATGCTATGATAGCCCAAACGGGTATGAACTCATTACAACGACGTTTAGGGGACTTACGAGCCATGGATAATACACAAGCCCGCCAAGGTGTATGGGTACGCAGCTATTACAAGGACATGACCGTAAAAGACCTTGCTAAAACGGATATGAGCATGTTTGGTGCCGAGGCCGGGTACGATTGGCTGTTTAGAGCTGACGAACCTACCAAACTGTATGCGGGTGTATTAGTCGGTTTTGTAGCTGCTAACAGCATTAAGACCGAAAATAACAGAGGAATATATGACAACGGCGATGGCGAAGCTCCCGGCGTGGGTGTTTATGCTACGTTAATCAACGAAAATGGCTGGTTTGTGGATATAGCGGCGCGTAACTTCTGGAGCAAGCTAGACATGAAGAACCATGCCAGCGATGGAACAGAGCTGGCATACAAACCCAATCGGAACGTATTTGCGGCCAGTGTGGAAGTAGGAAAGAGCTTTAACAGTGAGCTTTCCCGTAACCGCTTTATTCGCATAGAACCTAAAGTGGAAATGGGGTATATGAATGCGGCGGCTTCTACTACAGATGTGGGGAATACAAGCAATCAAATTAAGTATGACGCAGCTAATTACATCAATGCCAAAGCAGGAGTATTGCTCTCATACAATGCGATTCGTAGCAACGGATTATTGATTGAGCCGCTCTTAGAATTGGCTTACCGGTACGAATTTGACGGCAAAGGCAATGTTTCCTACGCAGGAGCCAAATCTGAAAGTGATTTAGGAGGTGGTACAGCTGAAATAAACGCTGGACTTAATATGCAACTAACTGATAACTTGTACTGGTATGGATTAGGTAGTTATGAAGCCAGCGACAAAGTGAAAGGTTGGGGTGTGCATGCAGGTATCCGCTATGCGTTTGGAGAGAGTACATATAAGTATCGTGTAAAAAAGAGAAAATAAATACCAATTGAGGCGTTTATAAAACATTTATGATTGAGAGGAATTTATGACAAATGACACTGTTAGTTTGAAAGACTTTGTAGCTAAAGTAATTGAAGATGTACATAGTGGTGTAAATGAAGGTAAACGCAAAGTAAATGAACCTATGTGTACTGGAAGTGAATCTACGCACATAGACTTTGATTTGGCAATTACAAGCACTACGGATAAATCATCCGGCACAAATGGCCAAATTGCGGTTAAAGTATGGAATTGGCTTAATTTGCAAGCTGGTGGAAAATCTGAGGAAGGAGCTGTTATTTCTCAAGCGAATAGAATACACTTTACTGTTCCACTTACGTTAAGAGAAAATACAGAAGTTATGCAAACTGGCCTTCAACCCATGGATGAGGAGGCTGGATACTAACACATAGAATGGTAGCAGTTTATTTTAAGAACCGTCCTTTACATAATAACACGTAAGGGACGGTTTTATTTCTCTACTAAATTCAAACAATCCACGCTGACTTACAAATGCGCACAATACTTGAACTTTAGTCCCATTCTTTTACAATACGAAACAAAGGCCTATGCTAAATATGAAAGTACTTATATTTTCGTGTTATTTCTATAGGTCTTTTTTACATTTTGATAATTAAAGCAAAAATCATATACTAATGCTATCTCCTAGAGGGAGAAATTTAGCAGAGGAGGTGATTATGGCGTATAAACATAGAAGTGCTGTTACAGGCCGTTATGTAACAGAAAAGTATGCGGATAAAAATCCGAAAACAACGGTACGTGAAAGAAGTAAATAAAATAAAAGAACGCTGCTTTTAATAAGTAGCGTTCTTTTTAAGATAGTCCATACCTAAGCCGTACGCAAACAATTGTTGTGTTTGACTGTGATAAATTCAAACTTCTTTCCGTAGCAGAAAGTCCTATATTTTTGCAGTATGTCATGGCTGGGGGCACTTTTGTTGACGCTGTGCGTGTGATATGTGCTGCAAACAGGGTGTCCGTTTTTCTGTCCACTTTTGGTGTATTTCAGTTAAAATCCGTGTAGCTTGGTTATAACAAGACTGGGTGCAGTTTCAGTGTGTCATTACATAAAAATACCGTCTGAAAACTACTAATTCAGACGGTACTGTTAAATGGTGCGCCCAACAGGAATCGAACTTGTATCTTCAGCTCCGCAGGCTGACACTCTATCCATTGAGCTATGGGCGCGAAAAGCGTATTAAATCGTGCGGAAAAATACTTTTCAAACTGACTACCTATTTAGTATATCATTTTGTGTGTATCGTTGCAAGATTTTTAAAAACGCACCCCCGCACGAATCCGCAGTGTGGTTTCATTTTTTGAATCAGCCTTGTAATAACGAGCCAACCGCGTTGATTGATGATGCAACCAATTTCCCTCGGCCCCAATAAAAACACTTCGCCACACATCCACTTCTATACCAAGGCCCAGCATCCAATAATGAATATTTTTCTTATCATGACCTGGCCAAGTATTAGTGATTAAAGACGAATGATCGTACGTTAGTTTATGGCTTGTGCGTCCGTACCCCGCAACAGCATATACACGCGGGGAAGTATTAGGCGAAAAGGTAACTTTAACCAAAGCCCCCACGCGGTTTGTTTTATAGGAAGATACAAATAAATTTTTTAAATCTTCCTCCTCAAAGCGTGTCATTTCCGCCCCTACTGCCAACCAGGATAATGGCGCCCATAACGCGCGCATATTCCAACCTTTTAAGGCGGAGGTTTCATCCTCTCCCGTAACAATCTTCATTTTTTGGGAAGAAAATTGATAGTCCGCAGACAGTTCTCCATGCAACCAAGAAGCCGTCGAGGGCGTTTGACCCGCCCGATATATAGGTCCCGCCGCACCAGGCAGGCTCATACATAACACAAGAAAAAGCCAAGCAAGATGTTTCATATGTTTATTGTACGAAACTCCTCGCCTGGCTATAAATAATCAGTATAGATTATGTTATTTTTGCACAATGTGTACCGCAAAACCGCCTAGTTCATCCTTCAAATACACCACCCGCAAAGATCCGTCAGCATTATAATCGGCACTATCCCAATTCAACTGCACACCGCGCTTTTCTAGATACCAGGCCGCACGGGCCGCATGATTGGTAGCAATTGCAATATGTCCTTGGGTACCATAAAACACTTTTTTCATACATTCGATATAGGGCCCTGCAAAAAAGGCGCCCCCCCTATCTATTTTAGGAAACCTAAAAAATTGTTCAAATTGACTAGCCGTCTTTTCGGCAGCGGCAGCATCAGGATGATTGATACCCACGTGTTTTAACTCAAAACCGAGCATATCGCGCAAGGCACGCACGGTACGTTGGGTAATATCTTCCCATTGCTGTTGCTTAATATCCGTTACAAATACTAGTTTATTAGAGCATTGGGCCAATACGTCTTTACCATCAATTAAATCATTTCCCTGGCGCAGTAAAAACGGGATTTGAATCCGCACCGGTACGCCGGCTGTATCTACGGTAAAGGCCGCGCCACTGGCAAACAATTGGCCGGCTTTTTCATAGGGGCCTTGTACCCCAATTACCAGATGCGGATAGCGGGCATGGATTTGCTCTACGGCGGTAAATGCGTGCTTATTCCAGGAAACAATTACTCCCTGGATTTCCCCCGCCACCAGTGCGTCTGCCGCACGGACTACATCCTCTCCATTTACCGCTGGGATACAGGCAAATAGTCCAATATTATATATATGATCTCTTAGTTTTTTAATCATACTGTTTGATCCTTTTCAATTTGAGTAAGTAGCAACTGAATCGCATGTACTGTCCCCCGCCCGATGTTGCGCTCGCGCGTGTGCGAAATAAGAAGCTTTTCTGCAACGGTACCATGTGGGCCAGCCACGGCTACCCACACCGTTCCAACGGGTTTGTCGGGGGTGCCACCGTCTGGGCCGGCTATGCCCGTTGTGGAGACAGCATACTGCGCCCCTAAAACACGGCGTGCGCCCTCTGCCATTTGGCGGGCTACCTGTTCACTCACGGCGCCATACTGCTCTAAATCGGCTGATTTTACACCAAGGATATTCTTCTTCACCTCATTGGAGTAAGCCACTATGCCCCCTAGAAAATAGCTGGAGGCCCCGGGCACGGCCGTAATCATATGGGCGATATTTCCCCCCGTGCAACTCTCAGCACTGGCTACGGTTACATGGGCATTTTTTAGACGACGTAAGAGGTCCTCCCGGCTATCGCCTTCTGTAGAGGGCTGATAGGGAAGGCCCTGCAAAGCATTTAATAAATTTTCGTAATATTTTTCCAACTGTTCCACGCAGGCACCCTTTGCCGTGATGCGCAAGCGGACGTATCCTTCACTGGGCAAATAAGCTAGGGCAATCCCTTCTGGCAGGGTGGTTTCAAAATCGGCCAGTTTTAAGGCAATTTCGGACTCCGGAACGTCAAATACTGTGACCATTTTAAAGCGTAAAAACAGGTCCGTAAATTTCTCTTTTAATCGGGGTAATACTTCTTGATGCATGAGGTATTCCGCTTCAAAAGGCACCCCCGGCAAGGACACCAGCACTTTCTTTTTATGTTCAAACCACATACCGCTAGCCGTACCTTTCCGGTTACGTAACGGCGTGCATTTAGAGGGTAGTAACGCTTGGGAAATATTGTATTTATTCATACGGCTGGGAATATCGGCAAACATTTCTTCCAACCAATGGTAAACCTCGTCATTTTGCACGAGGGGACAGTCAAAATATTCGGCTAGTACTTTTTTAGTGAGGTCGTCCTTGGTGGGGCCCAAACCGCCAGTCATAAGCACTACATCGGCGCGAAGGAAAGCATCATTAATGGCGCGCACGATGGCGTTTCGCTCGTCAGCCACAGAGCGTATTTCTACGGTTTCAGCACCTAGCTTCGTTAGCTCCCGCGCCATAAAGCGGGAATTGGTATCTAGAATTTGACCGAGTAAAAGTTCATCCCCAATGGTTACAATAACGGCTTTCATCGTTCTCTCCGCAGCGTAAGATCTTTGTTGTATTGTAACATTTTTGGGGCTACCTGGGAAAGATAGCCCCTGTTTTATAGCTTACAACGCTAGCAAAGTTTTCACGTGAAAACTTTTTTGAGGTTTTGAACCACCATGGTTATTATATTTCTACCTACCATTACAGACGTAATTCCCCAATTCATCCCAGTCACACGAGTCATGACGAGGACTATTGGGACAGATTATCTGCCCTGAAGAATCTGGAAAACATCCACCAAGCGGTGAGAGTTCATGTGTTTCTTCTTCATCTGCAGCTGGAATCAGTGAAGATCCTTTCGTATATTCTGCTGGCACAACAACCTCACACAAACCGGCCGTTGCACCTTCTACACAGCGTTTGGTAATCTTTCCGGAGGGTTCCACCTGGGCCTGCAATAGGGCCCCAGAGTATCGCCCGCCGTTACCCCCCACACCACGGCTTGCCTGTACCACCACATTATTCCCCTGTTCCTGCAGAGAAATAGTATAACTAGGCGTATTAAGACTGTCTCCAAAGGATAAGTCAAAATCCGTTAAGGCTTCGGCAGGATCCGTCACAAAACCGCCATGGGTCATGTAATAAATTTGCTCAGCAGTAGCCAAATCACCTATGCGCTGTATAGCTTCTGCTGCACGCGATTTTTCTACTGCCTTTTGATATTAAGGCAAGGCTACCGCCGCCAAAATACCGATAATCAGCACTACGACCAACAATTCTATTAAAGTAAATCCTTTCATATATTCCCTCCTATGCGCAAATACTTTCATTATTGATAGTATACCCGTTCTTCGTGTAAAATCAAGTCCTATCTAGTTTGTTTTTGGTTTTTTTGTACGCGCGTACGGAAAAAATGATGTCATCCCCTTGCTTTAAAACCGCCATACCATATAGGTCTTTTTATTATCTAACCTTCCGCTGTCGCCAGTTAACGAGTGGCATATTTGCTGCTCTAAATTGGATGGACTGGGGCCTGTACGGCACTCTCTATGCCCCCTAAAACTAGCCGACGGATGATGATTCATATAAACGACATAGCGGGGTAAGCCTGCCATCCCCATCCATACAGAGGGATCCGTCGGGTTAATAGAAAAGCCTTGCATCTGTTGTCTAGGAACGGATACATCCAAATCCAATTGCGTAATATCGCTAGTGTATTTTCCATTTGCTAACCAGTAAAGCTCCTCGGCTTTGTGTACGGCATCCCCCAATGCAATCATCTGCAGATAGTGGCTTTTTTTAACCGCTACCTGATACTGCGGCAGTGCTACAGCGGCCAAAATTTTACATAAAAAAGGGCACCCGAAGGTGCCCTTGCGTTATACACTATTTGCTAAATTATTTTACCACAAGTACCGAACGGCCATCTTTTTGCTCGGCATACGGGTCCGGCGTGTTTTTGCCATCCACTACATACAAAAACTTATACGTGCCAGGAGCAATGGATAGGGTGGTTTCCCAATAGTCCCCCACTTTTTTAAGGGCTTGCGGTTTGCGGTTGGTAAAACCGCTGACAATAGACACGGTCTCAGCCGGTTCATACCAACGGAACGTAACGCGGCGATATTTGCCCCCCGTGGGAGTCACCACAATACTTTCTTTGAGCGAAGGTTGTTCGGCTGGTTTTTCTTCCTCTACTACTACGGAAGGAACCATTTCTTTGGCCACCGGAGCAGGTTCCGGCACGGAGACGGCTTCTTGCATAGGTTTCGAATTAGGTTCATCTACAACTACCACCGGGATTTCTTCCGTAACGGTGGTTTCTTCCTCTACTTTGGGCAATGTATCCAACCTTTGCGGCTCAGTGTGCACCGGTTGCGCCGGAGTTGGGTTTAGCAATTGCCCGGTAAAATGTTTATACAAGAAAAAGCCAAAGACGCATAAAAAAACTACGTCCAGCACAATCAAAAAAAGCCATAAGTCTTTATTGGAAGACGATTTAGTTTCAATTTCTTGGGAATTATTTTGCATAGAGAGGTCCTATTAAAAGCGGGCGAAGGGAATCGAACCCTCGTCTAAAGCTTGGGAAGCTTCCATTCTACCATTGAACCACGCCCGCATAAACTTAAGACAGTTTATTGTAGCAAAATTTGAACAGCTGTACAATTATTTTTGCATCTGTTTAGCAAGAGCCCAGGTTTTGATAAAAGATAGGGCATCCTGACGGGTTTTTACTCGTCCTTCCACTTGTGCCTCGGCCACCGCTTCCAACACGGCCCCCACGGTGGGCCCAGGGGTAAGTTTTAAATGTAACATCACGTCCGCCCCGGTAATTAGTTTGGCCGGCTTGACGACGGCAGGCTTATCAAAATATTGCCCCAGTAAGTAATTAAGTAGCTGTAAATGGCGAAGCGTTTTTCCGACGTTTCTGTAGCGTTGAGCTTGGGCAATCGTCATCATACGCTCCGTACTTTTAGGTAAAATCCGCCGCAGTTGCGTGTCGGTTACGTAGCTGGTATAATCCGTCCAGCACAACAGCAAAAGTGGAATGGCGGCATCCCCCAGGTCTTGATAAAAATGGTAAATGCCGCGCTCTGTAAGCGGGTTGCTGGCTAAATTAGAAGGGCGCAAATGTTCGCCAATCATGGTTTCTATTAGACGACTATCGCTACGGCTAAAGCGTAAATCCCGCAGAATCCAATGCGCCATTTTAGCACCTACTTGCTCGTGATAAAAAAAGCGTAAGCGGCCCTTTTTTTCTTTGGCGGTTTTAGGTTTGGCAATATCGTGCAATAAAGCAGCCATTTTATAAAGGGGTTTATTCACAACAAAGGGGTGAAGTTTTTCGGCATATTTAGGGAACGCTTTATCCAAATGTTCTAGCAAGTAATCCATCCGCTTGCATACGAGTAGGGTATGTTTAAATACGCCACCTGTACCGTAATAAATTTCGGCACAACCGCGTTGCGCTTCTAACTTAGGAAATAGGGCGGTAAGCAGTCCACACTCGTCCATTTGAAGTAAAAACTTGTAAAACACTCCAGGGACTGCAAATAAACGGTCTAACTCCTCTTTAACGCGTTCACCGGCAGGCTTTTTAATAAGGGAGGCATCTTTTTTAATTTGCGCTAGGGTGCCCGGTTCAATGGTAAATTTAAGCTCAGCCGCACACCGAAAAGCACGCAGCATACGCAAGGGATCTTCCACAAACCGCTCTTTGCCGTTTAAACGAATAATCTTGGCTTTTAAGTCCGCTAGGCCACCGGTTTCATCCACAATTTTAGTGCGGCGCAGGCGCTTTAGTAAAATATGCGCGGTATCATTTTTGCGCGCAGTAATGACCATTTGCGGTTTGGCTGATACGGGATAAGCGAGCGAATTAAAGGTAAAATCCCGACGGTGCAAATCAGCCTGTAAATCTTTGCCTTGGTAGGCGGTTAAATCAATTTGAATTTTATCTTGACACGTCACTAAACGCCAGACGCCTAGCTCCGGATCCATTTCAAAGGCGGCAGCTTTTAGACGTTTGGCCAAAGCCAAGGCAACCGGTTTTACTTCGTGCGCGGGTAAGGTAATATCAATATCACCAGAGGGACGTTTGAGTAAACTACTACGCACAATTCCCCCCACGTAATGTCCGTGGGGAGCAACTTGTGCCAAAATATCCGCTAAATCTTGCACGGAGGTTACTCCTCCGTCGGGGCCGCAACTCCGGCCGCTACCGCTTTTTTGAGTTTTTCTACCGCATCTTTACGCAGTTCGCGCTTTAATACTTTGCGCAAGGCATTTTTGGGTAACGCTTCTACAAATTCAAAATCACGCGGACGTTTGTAATTGTCTAGGTGCAACTTCAAAAATTTGCGAAATTCAGCCTCTGAAAGTTCCGCACCTTCTTTTTTAACAGCGTACACTTTGACAAATTCCCCTCCACGTCCATCCGGCACGCCAATAACGGCACATTCTTCAATGGCGGGGTGTTCGCAGATGACCGCTTCCACCTGGGCAGAAAATACTTTAAGCCCTTTAATAATAATCATGTCTTTCTTGCGGTCTTTGATAAAAATAAATCCGTCGTCATCTACCTCTACAATATCGCCGGTTTTAAACCAGCCATCTTCGGTAAAGGCGTCGCGGGTGGCTTTTTCGTTACCCCAGTAGCCTTTAAAAAGGTTCGGGCCTTTGATACACAGTTCGCCTTCTGTATTGCGCGGGACTTCGTTTCCTTCATCATCTACTACTAGCGTGCTAACAGCCGGAATAGCCGGGCCAACGGACTTAATTTTTTGAAGTTCTTCCGTATTCACGCTAACCACCGGGCTGGTTTCAGTTAAACCGTAGCCTTCTAAGATTGGCACCCCTATTTTTTGTTCAAAACGGTCCTTAATTTCTTGCGTTAAAGGAGCCGCGCCCGATACACCAAAGCGCACATTTTTAAACGGCCAAAAACGCAAGTACAAGCGTTTAAGACCCTTAGCTTCTTTGGAAAGCACCGCGTAAATTTGCGGCACCGCTAAAATAAGGGTTACTTTTTCCGTACCCATGGCCCCCAGCCATTTGCTGGCCGGCATGACGTTGGCCACAATGACTACTTTTAGGTTGAGGTACAGCGGAATAACCACACACGTCGTCCACGCAAATGAGTGGAACATGGGCAGTAAACATAAAAAACAGTCATCATCAGTTATTTTGAAAATCTGCGCACACGAGATAACATTGGCAGCCAAATTGCCGTGCGTAATCATGGCCCCTTTGGGTAGCCCGGTGGTGCCGGAAGTGTAGAGAATAAAGGCTAAATCATCCAGCGTAGCTTGGGCAGAGGCCGTTTCATCATGATAGGTAGATTTTTCAATTTCTTGCCAGAAAAACTGGATTTTATCACATGCTTGGGCCGATGACGGAATTTCGTCTGTGGTAAATAAAGTCTGTACGGTGGGCATATTAGGCAGGCACTTTACGTAAT
Source organism: Elusimicrobiaceae bacterium (assembly GCA_045604045.1). GTDB lineage: Bacteria > Elusimicrobiota > Elusimicrobia > Elusimicrobiales > Elusimicrobiaceae > Avelusimicrobium. The sequence continues at coordinate 54,384 of JAZUNI010000016.1, forward strand.
GGCGTAAAAATTCGGCTTGCGTAACTACCGCTTTGACTCCGGCATTATTTAGAATATATTCAATTTCTTCGGGCTTAGTAACCATGAAATTCATGGGAATAGACACCGCCCCTAGTTTATAAAGCCCATAATTGGCTACGACCGTATCAATAGAATTGCGGTGGGCAATGGCTACGCGGTCCCCTTTGCGAATGCCGTGTTCAAAAAACATATCAGCCGCACGGTCCACCTGCATTAAGAGCTCATGATAGGAAACTTTTTTACCGGTACCTGCTTCCGTCAGTGCGATTTTATTAGGGAAGCGAAATGCACTGTCCGCGAGCGAAGTATATAAGTCTTTACGACGAATCATAGGCACCTCTCAAAATCGGTATATGTATATTGTAGCATACTTAAATTAGCCTTGCCGCGGGTCTAAAATATCCCGGAAAGCATCCCCTAGCAAGTTCCACCCCAGTACAAATAAGAAAATAGCTCCGCCCGGTGCTACCACCGTGTACCAATAGGCAAACGGATGGGAGGGCGTACCTAATACCCAGTTGCGCGCCATGGCAATCAGTTGCCCCCAATCGGCCGTGCCCGGTTGCGCCCCTAACCCTAAAAAGGAAAGAGAGGCAGCCGTTAAGACTACATAGCCGATATCCAGGCTGGCCACAACCACGGAAGGGTAAATAGAATTGGGTACAATATGCCGCCAAAAAATGCGGTTTCCCCCCGCACCTAACGTGCGGGCGGCCGTTACATAACCACGCTGCTTAACGGCTAAAATATCCCCACGCACCAAGCGCGCATAGGAGGGCCACGCTACGGCTGTAAGGGCAATCATCATATTTGTGATATCCGGCCCCAGCATAGCGGCAATTACCATAGCTAAGACAAGTGAGGGAACAGCAAATACAATATCGGTAAGGCGCATTAACACTTCGTCCACCTTGCCCCCAAAATAAGCAGCAACCCCACCAACGGCTAGGCCAATTAAAAAGGCCAAAAGCGTAACCGTAATTCCAATTTTAAAGGCTAAACGCGTACCCCATACTACCCCGTAATACAAGTCATACTGTTGCTCGGTGGTGCCAAACCAGTGCTGGGCGGACGGAGCTTGCGGCGTGATTTGGTAACTATCCTGCGGTAATTGATATGGATTATTCGCGTTATGCACCGGGGCAAGCAGCGGCGCCAATAACGCCACCAGCGCAAATAACGCGACCAGCATTAAACCACAGAGGGAAGTCTTATTACGTAAAATGCGTTTGAATAGGCGTTTATTCATGGGTTACTCCAGCCGGATGCGCGGGTCGGCCGCCGTGTATAAAATGTCAGACAATAAATTGCCCACTACAAACAAAATGGCTACCATCAAGGAAAAACCCAAAATTCCGGCAATATCAAGCTGCTGTGCGGCTAATACACCAAAACGACCAATGCCGGGATAATCAAAAATCGTCTCCACAATGACCGTACCTCCTAACAGGCGGATAAATTGGATACCGGCTAGCGTAATAACCGGGATAATAGCGTTTTTGCCGGCATGTTTATAGATAATTTGAGCATTACTAAGACCCTTAGCGCGGGCCGTGCGGACGTAATCTTTGCCCAGTTCTTCTAGCATAGAAGAACGCATCACGCGTACCATGAGGGCAAACGAGCCAATACACAAGGTAAGAGCCGGCAACACGAGGTGGGAAAGCACATCCCAAAACACGCGCCATTGGCCGTTTAACAGGCTATCAATCAGCAAAAAGCCCGTATAGGTTTTAAAAGAAGGCAAGTGTATAAGCACGTCGGTTTGAATGGAGTATCCGCCGGGAGAAAACCAGCCTAGCTTACCGTAAAAAACCATCAGCAACAGGAGTCCCAACACAAAAATAGGTAAGGAAAACCCTCCCACGGAAATAAACCGGGCCAAAACGTCCTGCCATTTTTCCTTATGTACAGCGGAAACCGCTCCAAACCAAACGCCAAAAAAGACGACCAAAATCATGGTAACTAGCGCCAGCTGAATGGTGGCCGGGAGATATTGCTTAATCGCTTGCGCTACCGGCATATTGGCACTGGGGCTATAGCCTAGATCGCCGCGAAGAGCGTTATTTAACCAGCGGCCGTATTGCTTAAACACGTTATCACGCAAGCCGTATTGTCGAATCACTTCCTCTAGTGCCCCCATTTGGCGGGGATCTTTAACGTAGAGAGAGGCACGCATTTCCGGGCTTAGCCGTTGGGTCAAAAAGAATAATAAAAAAGTAACCCCAAGTACAACTAGCGGCAACAAACACAAGCGGCGCAAGATATAGCGGGTCATCGGGTTTGTACCTCCACAGACGGCACGGCTGCCAGTAATTTGCGTGTATAGGCATGTTGCGGGGCCGTAAAGAGCTGCTGCGCCGGAGCGTATTCCACAATTTGCCCACCGTGCATCACGGCAATATCATCACATAAAAAGCGAGCCACGGCAAAATCGTGCGTGACAAACAGCATCGCCAAGTGGCGTTGTTGCTGAATTTGCTTGAGTAAATTTAAAATTTGAGCTTGCACGGAAACGTCTAGTGCAGAAACAGGTTCGTCGGCAATTAAAATGGCAGGGTCTAACACGAGTGCCCGGGCAATGGCAATGCGTTGGCGTTGCCCCCCGGAAGATTCATGCGGATAACGGTCTAAAAAAGCCGCGTCAAGTTGGACGGCGGATAAAACTTCGCGCAATTTCTGTTCGCGTGCGGATGTGTCCGTATATAGTCGGTGAATATCTAACGGCTCACTAATTAACTGACGCACAGTAAGGCGCGGATCTAGGCTGGCGTAAGGATCTTGATAAACTACTTGCAACTGCCGGCGGAGTGCGTGCCACTTTTTCGCAGATAAATCAGCTATGTTTTGCCCGCTGATAGCTACTGAGCCCGACGTAATGGGTTCAATGCCTAGCACTACTTTACATAGCGTACTTTTGCCGCAGCCGGACTCGCCCACTAACCCTAACACTTTACCGGATTGTAAGGTTAGGTTAATCCCGGTTAACACCGGCTTATTTACGCGCGCGCCCAGCCAGGGTTTACGTGTGTAGGTTTTACATAAATTAGAAATAGAGATAGCCGGGGTCATTTTCCCTCCTGCAAATAACAACGTGTGCGGTGAGCTGCGTGTTCGTAAAGGGGCGGGCAAGTTTGAAAACATTTTTTAAGAGCTTTAGGGCAACGTGGCGCAAACGGACAGCCGGGCAGCACCTCTCCGGGCCGGGGTGGATTGCCCGCGATAACGGGCAGTTGTTCTTCCTTTTTATGCACGCTAGCTAACGAACCTAACAACCCCTGCGTGTAAGGATGCAAAGGATGTTTAAATAGTTGTGCGGCGGAGGCGTGCTCCATGCATTGCCCGGCGTACAGAACAAGGACTTCATCGGCAACTTGGGCGGCCACGGCCAAATTGTGCGTAATAAATAAGGCCGACATATCCCGCTGGGTTTGCAAGTCTTTAATAAGCTTTAAAATTTGTGCTTGAATGGTAACATCTAGGGCGGTAGTGGGTTCATCCGCAATTAAAATATCGGGCGACAAGGCAAGTGCCATGGCAATCATGACTCGCTGACACATTCCACCGGAAAACTGAAAAGGATATTCATCTAATCGTTTGGAAGCTTCAACAATACCTACTTGTGTTAAAAGTTCTGCTGCCCTTTTACGTGCAGCAGCCTTAGATATTTTTTGGTGGGCCCGTAGGGTTTCGGTAAGTTGCTCGCCAATCGTAAGCACCGGGTTTAAGCTGGCCCCGGGGTCTTGGAAAATCATGGCGATATTTCGCCCACGGATACAGCGCAACAAAGACTCTTTAAGGGTTAGCAAATTTTGCCCTTTATATAAGATTTTTCCCTCCTCTACCCGGGCATTGGAAGCCAATAAATTTAGAATAGACAAAGCATGTACGGTTTTACCGCTGCCCGATTCCCCTACAATGGCCAGTACTTTGCCTTTTTCTAACGAGTAGGAAAGCCCCCGCAATACAGGAACAGTACCCATTTCAGTGGAAAAACTAATGTGTAAATCTTGCACGTGTAAAAGGGGATTTGGCATAGTTGTATTATAGCATTTTCGTGGTAATACACATGACTATATCAAATAGGCCGGATGAAATTACAAACTTAAAAAACCCCGAGCGTGAGCTCGGGGGAGTAATCGTTTTATTTATCCTACAATTTGTTTCCTTATTCTACGTCAAAATTAAAATACGTGTCTTTATAGGGTTCATCTTTCAGGGTAAAGTGCCACCACTCGGAATCCAGCCCCACAAACCCGGCTTTTAGCATTGCATCGCGCAAAATTTGACGATTACGTTTTTGTTTTTTAGTTAGTTTTTTATAATCCGGGTGGGAACGCTCGCTAAACAAATCAAAGGTTCCCCCCATATCCACAAAAGAACCGTCCTGCTTAATAATCGTCAAATCAATGGTGCTTCCGCGCGTATGGCCAGATTTAGGCATAATGTAATCACCGGCTACCAAGTCGGTTTTTTGTAACGTGGGATAAAAGCTTTTGTTACCGGGGTCACTAGGATCGTTAATCCACTGTACAAAATGGTCCACTGCTTTTTGAGGACGATACGAATCCCACACCAACAGACGATATCCTTGTGCACGCAAATCCGCGGCCGCCACGGCCAACGCGGCCAGAGCTTCTTTGGTCATATACGCTACGGGAGCCTTATAACCCCGTATTTTTTGACCGGTAAAATTGTACGGGGAGTAATAGCGCAAATCAAACACGGCATCGTCAATGACGTTATATATCTTATCAAAGCCGCTTTTATCCACCGAAACGGTTTCCGCCTGAACAACACTTACCCCCCCTATACAAAACATCAACAATAACACAATTTTTTTCATATTTTCTCCTTACTGTCTTATATCAAATCTTATGGGGTATTTACGTTTAATATGCGGGCCGTAGATGGTTTTCCAATCGTTGCGCATGGAAATAGAAACCCAACCGTATTTTTGGCTATCGGCACGCATTTTTTCCGCTTTTTGTAAGTTGCCATATTCCCTTTCTAGGTCATCGCACGAAATCATAAAACCTAACGCTTTATATTTATTGCCGTTAATGGTGTAGTTTAGCATACTAGCGTCACTAGAACTATTACCAAATGCCAAGACGGGTTGCACGCCAATTTCCTGCACAATGGTGGAAACTTTATTCATTTGCAAATTTTTGATTACGTTTTTTCCGCCAAGCACTATTTCATCCCCCGCCTTAAATGTATAAGATAACCCATCTGTATCCCCTTGGTTGCGTGCCACCAGGGTACTGTCCGAACCGATAATTTGCTTTGCCGGAATCTGTGGCAGGTTTGCTGCCACCAAGGGGCGCACGGTAAAGCGGTCTGTACCGCTAGAAATATATACGGTAAAATTATTTTTAAGCAGATATTCTACCACTTCTACCATAGGTTTATAAAAAATATCCCCGCGCTTCATACCCACAAAACCGGGTTGATCCTGCTGCATAAATGACGAAACAAACGCGTAAAATTCATCTAGGGTAAGGTCCTTATACGCTTCAGCCACCATGCGTTCGCGCGCGGCGTTTAATTCGGGAAATACCCCTTTTTCGCGCGAGGCTCGGGCCGCTGCCAGTTGCTGCGCAGAAGCTTTGTAATGGGGATCCTCTAATACGCGGTATTCAAAGAGCTGCCAGTCAAAGTAGGTGGGGGCTGTTTCCAAAATCAGTGTACCGTCCAAATCAAATACAGCCACGCGGTTTTCCACGGGAATGAAATCGGGCGATTTTGGGTTGGTAACGCTTGCTACATACTGCGTTAAGGCCTGTTTGGCGGGGGCCGTATCGTTCCAAGATGATAAAGGATGTTGGTGCATACTGGCGCAGCCGCTTATAAAAAACGCTGCCAATAAAATGCAATATATAATGTGCCACCCCTGTTTTTTCATCTGTTTTTCCTCGTTAATGTAAGTTATTATAACATTTTTCTTTTTAATCTTCGCTTCCTATTTCAGCGTGTTGCTATTAGATATTGGCATTACTTGTGTACATCTATAAATAACGTACATGCTATGTCCCCAATTTACGGCCTTTGGAAACGCTACTTAATTGAAAACAACAACGAGATAGCACAAATGAGAAAAACAAAAACACCCCAGTATCAAAAACCGGGGTATAGTTACTAGTAGCTAAGGCAACCGGGAGGAGTAGCCGTTAACGGCTTAATAAAAAGAAAACTAATTATTTTTTTTGCTTGCTGAACTTTTCACAACCTGCTAATTTATCTATAATAATAGTAGCGGCCGCAAGCTGCACAACCAATAAGGGGGCATTATGGAAATATCCGCAATTAATCAGCAAGTACAACAAGAAAGTATTTTTTTGCAAGATTTAAAACGTGAAATTAGTAAAGTAATCGTAGGGCAAGAAGCATTGCTGGAAAAAATGCTAGTTGCTTTACTAGCCGACGGGCATGTACTGATTGAAGGGGTGCCGGGCTTAGCCAAAACACTAGCCGTAAAAACATTGGCCCAGGCAATCCACGGAAACTTTAACCGTATTCAATTTACGCCCGATTTACTGCCTGCCGATATTACCGGTACGCTGATTTTTAGCCCGAAGGAAGGGTCTTTCTTCCCCAAACGCGGGCCTGTGTTTGCGAACTTTGTACTGGCTGATGAAATTAACCGCTCCCCTGCTAAAGTACAAAGCGCCCTGTTGGAAGCCATGCAAGAGCGCCAGGTAACGATTGGCGATCAAACCTACCCACTGCCCGCCCCATTTATGGTACTAGCTACCCAAAACCCCGTGGAGCAAGAGGGAACTTATCCGCTGCCTGAAGCACAGGTAGACCGCTTTATGCTTAAAGTGCTGGTTTCGTACCCTACCAAAGAAGAAGAAAAACAAATTTTAGAACGTATGGCCAGCCACCAAAAAATCGAGGTAAATACCAACGTAACGCCGGAAATGATTTTAAAAGCCCGCAGCGTAGTGGACAATATTTACGTGGACGAAAAAATCAAAAATTACATTGTGAATTTGGTCTTTGCCACGCGTGACCCCAAGGCTTATGGCTTAGAAAAGCTAGCCTCGTTTATTGCCTATGGTGCTAGCCCGCGTGCTACCATTTTCTTAACGCAAGCCGCCAAAGCGTATGCCTTTTTAAATGGGCGCGGCTATGTAACGCCGGAAGATATTAAAGCTATCGGCTTAGATGTATTACGCCACCGCGTGCTACTATCGTATGAAGCGGAAGCCGAAAATGTGTCTGCTGACCAGATTGTCAAACAGATTTTTGATGCGGTAGATGTACCGTAGTTGTGTAAGGGGGATAGGATGGATACCGCGGAAATTTTAAAAAAGGTCCGCCAAATTGAAATCCAAACGGACCGGCTTGTGAGCGAAACATTTGCCGGGGAATATTTAAGCACCTTTAAAGGGCAAGGTATTGAATTTGCCGAAGTGCGCGAATATATCCCAGGGGATGACGTGCGCAGTATTGACTGGAACGTAACCGCCCGCACCGGCGTACCTCATATTAAAAAATTTAATGAAACGCGCGAACTAACCGTATTCATTGCGTGTGATGTGTCCGGCTCCCAACAGTTTGGCTCGGCACAAAAATTCAAACAACAAGCGGCTGCGGAACTGGCTGCGTTATTTGCTTTTTCCGCCTTGCGTAACGGGGATAAAGTGGGGCTTTTATTGTTTTCAGACCAGGTAGAGTTGTTTGTCCCCCCCAAAAAAGGGAAAAGACATATTTTGCGCCTTATTCGAGAATTAATTGCGTTTGAGCCCCAACACCTCAAAACAAATATTGGTTTATGTTTAGAAACCCTTTTAAAAGTGTTGAAACACCAAGGAATTGTGGTGCTAATTTCGGACTTTGTGTCCCCCGTTGACTCCTTTGACAAACCTTTTAAATTAGCGGCTAAAAAGTTTGACTTAATCCCTGTGCTGGTACAAGATAAACGCGAACACGAGTTGCCCAACGTGCCCGTGTGCGTGAGCGTGACCGACCCGGAGACCGCCCAAACGGATGAGCTATGCTTATCAGCAGACGGCCTAAACCGGCAACTAGCGTCTTATTGGCAGCAGCAACACCACGCCCTGCACACTTTATTTACCCCTTTTAAAATAGAACCTATTATAACGGATACAGATAAAGACTTGGCCGATCCTGTAATTGCGTTTTTTAAACGGCGCGCCAAAAAGATAAGGAAATAGTATGAGAAAATATATTACAAGCCTTCTTTTAGTAACGGCAACGCTTCCCTTGGTAGCTCAAGGGGTATCCGTTTTGCAAACCCACGCGCCCACCGCTGTTCCTTTTGCAAAACCTTTTACGGCGCAGGTGGAATTATCCCATCCACAGGGGAAATCCTTGGAACTAGTGCCGGACTCTGTTTCAACGGATTTTGCGGTAACTCACTTGACCTGGAATGCACTTACCCCCGAACGAACCCAGGCGGATTTAACCGTTTTACCACTCGCGCTGCAGCAATCCACCTTTACCGCTACATTCGCGCTTAAAGTAGATCCGTCGCAAACCGCACAGGTAACCGTACCGATTACGATTACCCCCGTTAAATTATTTAACGACAATAAACTTAAAGAAATTCGTCCGCCACATCAATTAGTGGATTGGGTGTTGTGGCTGTGTATTTTAGTAGCAGTATTTGCACTAGTATGTTTCTTAATTTGGTGGATACGCCGTATCAAACAACAAACAACGCTTTTGGCAACTACCCCGGATAACCGACCTGCCCACGTAATTGCTCTTAGCCAATTAGACGCACTGGTAGATAGCGGCCTTTGGGAAAACAAACAATACAAGATTTTTTATATCACACTTACTGATATTTTGCGTAACTATTTACAGCGCGCCTTTGGGTTAGATGTTTCCGCAGACACCTCCGCCGAATTACTGCGCCGTATTAAAAATGAGGTCCAACTGACAAATTTTGTGCAGTCTCTACGGGCCTTTTTGGCTTCGGGCGATTTGGTAAAATTTGCTAAGGCGCAACCCACCGAACAAACCCGCAACCAAGATATTTGGGTATTGCGGGAATTTATTATTCAAACTGCCCCTAAACCGCAACCGGAAACGCCCAACGTGGAGGTGAAATTATGACGTCATTATTTGGCTTTCCAATTACCTTTCGCCATCCTTGGGTACTACTTCTACTCCTGATTCCAGTTGTTATTTTGGTAATTAAGGTCCTTGGGCAAGGTAACCGCACACGCCGTATTCATTACCCGCTTGTGCATTTGCAATTAGAACAAGTGTCTCTACGACTCTTAGCTACCCGGTGGCTACCTACTTTATTGTATACGCTTACGCTTGTGTTGGGAATTGTCGCTTTAGCACGCCCTGTAAAAGTAGACCGCACGCAACTGCCACCCACAGAAGGAATTGATATTATCTTACTCATGGATGCGTCCGCCTCCATGCAGCAAAAAGATTTTGAACCCAACCGCTTTGTAGCCTCTCAATTAACAGCCAAGCGTTTTGTGGAAAAACGCCCTACGGACCGTATTGGCCTAGTGGTATTTGCTAAGCAAGCCATGCTACAAGCCCCCCTTACGCTAGACCACGAAGCGCTGCAAGCTTATATTTCCGCCATGTATTTAGGGATGATTGATGCCAATTATACCGCCATTGGGGATGCGCTGGGAGTAGCTGCCAATCATTTAAAAGACAGTAAAGCCAAAAGCAAAATCATTATCTTGCTTACAGATGGTGATTCAAATGCCGGTACCATTTCCCCTGAAATGGCTGCCAAAGCGGCTGCCACGTACGGCATCCGCGTATATGCCATTGGAGCAGCTAGCGCGCCCGGACAAACTATGTATTCTAGCCAGGAAGATGAAATTAATGAAGGCTTACTCATGCAAATTGCCCAAACCACCGGTGGCCAATTTTACCGCGCGCAAAATGCGCAACAATTAAACGAAATTTACAATACGATTAACGAACTAGAAAAAACCAAGTTTTCCCCCCAAGTAACCGTACACATGCAAGATCAATTTATACCGTTTTTACTAGCTGCCCTGTGTACTTTGTTGGGGGCCCTTATTTTAGAAAAGTTGCTTTTGATAAGGATACCTTAATATGGAACTATTTGCCAAACCTGTATTTTTACTCTATCTACTCTTAGTCCTGGGACTGGTGGTAGGGATTCTATGGCTTGGGGCCAAACTAAAACAGCATTATATCCATGCTTTATTTAATCTACCCACCTATGCACAACTTGTTGCGCATTTACGTCCTGTCTCTAAATGGAAAAACACGCTTTTACTGTTAAGTGTTTGTTTATTTTTCATCGCATTAGCTGGCCCCCAATGGGGTGTAGAAATTACCGAAGCGCAAGGTTCTTTTGCCCAAACCGTAATTGCGGTGGATGTATCAGCCAGTATGCGTGCGCAAGACACTAAACCCACCCGGTTAGAAAATGCCAAACGCATGTTGCAAATGCTAGTCACCCGACTGCGCGAAGACCGCATCGGCATTGTGGCCTTTACTTCAAAAGCTTTTATCCAATGCCCTATTACCACTGATACAGATGCCTTAAATTATTTCATTGCGTCTTTACAGCCGGATATGCTACCTGTGGCTGGCACGTCACTCGCTGCCCCGGTAGAATTAGCCTCCCGTATGCTTTCTACTTATCCCGGACACAAAGCGCTAATTTTACTTACCGATGGGGAAGACCACACCCCTGAAGAATTAAAACAAGCTCAAGACGTAGCTCTGCAACATTCCATCCGTATTATTGCGGTAGGAATTGGCACCGCTGAAGGCTCCTTAATTCCGGCTCGCACTGATGCACAAGGCAATGTGGTGGAATATAAAAAGGACAAGACCGGTAAAACGGTAGTGTCTAAATTAGATGAAAAATCGTTGGCGCAGTTAGCGCAAGCCACCGGCGGAGTTTACATCCCCTACACGGCACCGGCTCAAGTAGCCAACCAAATTGAAAAAGCCCTTGCAGGATTAGACAAGTCCACCAGTACTACGGGCCGTCACGTTACTTACAAAAACCGCTATGCATGGCCCCTTTCATTGGCACTGATGTGTTTAATGGGGTATATGTTATGGCCCTGCGGTCTAAAACAGAAACAAAAGAGGTAAAATAAGATGATGAGATATATTGGGTTACTTGTTTTAATCGTTACGTTTCTTCCTCTGCACGCCGGGGTTAATTCCCGTTTGCGTCAAGCCGGTAAACTGTATGATAACGAAAAATATGGTCAAGCGCTAGAAACTTACCAACAAGCCCTACAGGAAGACGCCACCAATTCCAAGGCTGCGTTTGGAGCTGGCGCAGCCGCCTACCAGCTAAAAGATTATCAGCAAGCAGCCCAGGCCTTTGAAGCCGTATCGCAAGACACAACCTCTCCGCTGGGGCATGACGCATTATTTAATTTGGGTAATACTTATTACCGCGCTGGTGACAAACAGCAAGCCGTTGCTGCCTACAAACGGGCTATTGTACAAAATTCTGATGATAAGGAAGCCGTTCACAATTTACAACTTGTATTGCAGGAACAACAAAATCAACAAAACAAAAACAATCAAAATAATCAAAATCAAAACCAGCAGTCGCAAAATAACGACGCCAAAGAGCAACAGGATAATAAGGGCCAAGCCCCGCAGCAAAAAGAGCAGCCACCCCAGCAACCGCAACAACCGCAAGATCAACAGTCGCAACTGGATAAACAAGCCGCCCAACGGATCATGCAAATGGCGCGAGATAATGAATATAAACGTCCCACACAACCGGGCCAAAACAGTGGGGATGACAACGTGGAGAAGGATTGGTAATGAAGCGTATTTTGATTTTACTGATTAGTCTACTCATAAGCTCACTGGCGTGGGCACAAGTGCAGTTAACTGCTACTACGGATAAAACTGACCTAGCTTTAGATGATGAGCTTACCCTAACAGTACAGGTATCGGGTGTGAGCGGCAATATGGTTATGCCACAACTCCCCAGTCTGCCCGCTTTTAACGTCTATTCGCGCGAAGCCGCTCAATCAACCATCAACGGCAAAACGACCCTACAATTTAAATACATCATGCTACCCCGTTTTGTGGGTAACGCTACTATTGGCGCAATTACTTTTAAGTATCAGGGCAAAACCTATCAAACGGCTCCAATTGCTGTACGTATTTATCGTACAACTCCCGTAAATACGGGTAAAAGTTCAGCCGTCACTACGACCAATACGGCTACTACCCAAGATACGAGTTTATCACAATTACCCCCGCTAGAAAAAGAACTCGCCACGCGGGCCTATGCGCATCATGGACAACCTTATTTTATGGTAGCAGCAGTAAGTAACAAAAAACCCTATGTCAACGAATCTTTTACATTAGGTGTAAGGTTCTATTATTCCCAAGCATTTTATGATGCTCCTTACCAAAATCCCGAGGTAAGTAATTTATTTATGGAAGAAACCACCAGTGCCCAAGGCCAACAAACCATCAACGGTACTTTCTATCGTTATGAAGAAAAACGCTACCAATTAAGTGGCGTAGGCGCGGGAACGGCCTCTATCGGGCCAGCTAGCGTAAGTTACCGGCCAGGCTCGTCGCCTTTGTCCGTGTTAGACCGTTTCTTCGGCGGGGCTGCCCTATCTGAAGAACAAACCGTTTCTTCTACCCCCATTAAGTTACAAATTCGTCCCTTACCTACTGCCGGAAAACCGAATTCATTTTATGGGGCTGTAGGAACAGGCTATACTTTTACTACTAAACTAAAACCTACCCAAACTGAAGCCGGGGAAGCGGTAACTCTTTCCGCGACAGTACAAGGCCCCGGTAACCTAAAAACCACCACGGATTTATCCTTTCCAACAATTGACGGCATTGCCTCTTATCCAGCGGCCCCTGTAGTCAATTATTTTCCCAACACAACGACGCGTAGTTATAAAGTATTTAAAACCGAGTTGGTTCCAGCGTCTTCCGGTACTTACACGATTCCCGCTTTGCACTGGTCGTACTTTGACCCTCAAGCTAACGCTTATAAAACATTAGCTTCTACCCCACTACAATTAGCGGTTGTTCCATCTTCTCATACAACAAGTCAATTGGATTTTAGCTCAACCGAAACCGCTAACGGCGTGCAAACTATTGGTAAAGATATTCGATACGTCATTAGCGCCTATGCCCCAGAGCCTTCTTGGCTAAGCAAACTGCCTTCCTGGAAATGGGCCCATATTTTAGCGTTTGTGTGGCTGGCTATTTGTATTTTTATGGCCAGTATCGGTAAAAAATCTGTTGCCAAAAAACATGCTTATATGGAAGCTAAAAACGCGCTTAAAAAAGCTACAACCTATGAACAAATTGCCGAGGTGCTTTCTTCTTACCTGCTTAAAAAATGGAATATTTCCACCGCTAGTTTACCGCTGCGTGATATAGTGACTGCGTTGCAAACAAAAGGGGTATCACAACCGGTTTGCACCCAATTTGCTGACTTATGGAAAGCGTTAGAATCTGCCCGTTTTGCCCCTATGGCTGCAGATAGCACCCTGGTCCAATTCGCTCAACGCACATTAAAACTACTTAAAGAATGGGAGGAAACCAAATGAAAAAGTGGTTGCTAACTGTTTTGTTAATTATTAGCCTAATACCGGTTGTTGCCGTCCCAAATGCCACGTCCCAAGCAGAGACTTTTTACCGAGCTGGGCAATACGCACAGGCACTGGCTGTGTATGAAAAAGATTTAAAAAATCACCCAAACGACCCTTATCTTTACTACAATATAGGTAATTGCTATTTTAAAATGGGAAGTAAAGGCTTAGCGGCAGCCAATTATTACCGCGCTTTTAAGCTACGCCCGCAGGATAGTGATATTCGGCACAACTTGGCCCTCACGTTGGCACAAGGTGGCGATTCGCTAGTGCCTGCCGGAATGCCCCCTACCTTACACCGTTGGGTGTTTGGATTGCCCTTAACGTCGTTAAAAGGCCTGGTATGTTTGGTAGGATGGGTATTTTGTGCAAGTGTAGGGCTGTGGTTTTTAACCCGCAAAACAGGCAAACTAACGCTAATTCTTGGATGTATATTTGCGCTAATATCCGGATGGTTTTACGTACGTTACAGTTGGGAAAATGAACCTTTGGCAGTAGTAGCTGCCCCCGTGGTAGAACTGCGCAGCGGGCCCGGCAAAAACTTCCCAGCCAGTGCTGCAGTGCAACAAGGCCACTTGGTACAAGTGCTGGATACAAAAGACAACTGGCAAGAAGTGATTGTTCGCTCAGAGGGTCTAAAAGGATGGATGGAACAAACCGCTTTAGAGCGAATTTGAGAGGGAATTATGTTTGTACAACAACAAGCTGATGAATTAATTACTGCTGTAACCTATGTGAAGGATCATTTGTCGTCTTCAGTAGAAAAATTAGCGGAAGAAGTCATTAAGGCCTTTAAAAATGGCCATAAAGTAATTTTAATGGGCAACGGCGGAAGCGCCGGAGATGCCCAACACATTGCCGCCGAGTTTGTGGGCCGCTTTAAAAAAGAACGGCCCTCTCTACCGGCGTTGGCGCTTAATACCAACACATCTACTTTGACCGCTATTGGCAATGATTATTCGTATGATGTGGTTTTTTCCCGTCAAATTGACGGCTTTGCCCAACAGGGAGATGTAGTAATTGGCATTTCTACCTCGGGCAATAGTAAAAACGTCTATCTGGCGTTGGGCTTAGCCAAACGCAAGGGTTGTTTTACCGCAGCATTTCTAGGTAAAGACGGCGGTACCATTAAAGATATTTGTGACTTACCCCTTGTGGTAAAATCTAACAATACCCCCCACATTCAAGCCTGCCACATTTTTATGGGGCACTGCATGTGTGAGTTGGTAGATCAAGCTTACTAATATGAAAATTGCCCTAGGTTGCGATCACGCCGGATTTGCGTTAAAAGATACTGTTTTACAGGTATTAAAGGACTTGCGTCACGATATTATAGACTGCGGCACAGGTTCGTGTGAACGCGTGGACTTTCCGGATTTTGCCCTTGTGGCTGTCCAAAAGGTGGCCAACGGAGAAGCCGACCGCGCCATTTTGATTTGCGGCTCCGGCGTAGGCATGTGTATTGCTGCCAATAAAGTAAGAGGCATCCGCGCCAGTGTTTGCCACGATGCGTATTCTGCCCGCCAAGCGGTAGAACACGATAACCTAAACGCACTCTGTTTAGGGGCACGCATTATAGGCCCGGCACTGGCAGAAGAACTTGTTAAACAATTTTTAAGCGCTACTTTTAAAACGGGCACCCGTCACGAAGAACGCCTAAATAAAATAACCGCGTTTGAAAACGCTCATTTTAAATAAACTAATCATGAAGGAAGGAACTATGAAGACACAAGCAAATCCCTTAGCTCAAGGAATTATCCGTGAAGGAGAAATTAAACTAGAAGCACTTGAGTTTAATACCAAATTTTGGGCCAAGGACCCCACTCTTTGGAAACAAGATAAAGAACACAAAGAGTTTATCGTCAAATTTTTAGGTTGGCAAAAAGTGTATGATTGGACGCTGGAACGTATAGATGACGTACTCAATTTTGCACAAGAAGCCAAGCAAGCCTTTAAACATTGCGTGGTGATGGGAATGGGAGGTTCCTCGTTAGCCCCTGAAGTATTGCGCACCTTTTTTGGTAAACAAGCCGGATATCCGGAACTGATTGTATTAGATACCACACAGCCCGATTGGGTAGGCGCTGCCCGCGCCCGTATCAACCCGGCAGAAACCTTATTTATTTTTGCCAGCAAATCTGGCGGCACGGTGGAACCTTCCTCCCAATTTGCCTATTTTTATGATGAAGTGAAAAAAGCGGGTGTCAAAGAACCCGGCCAAAACTTTATCGCTATTACCGACCCAGGAACTGGGCTTGAAAAGTTAGCCAAAGAAAAAAACTTCCGCAAAGTATTTTTAAACCCTGCCGATATTGGTGGTCGCTTTTCTGCGCTCTCTATGTTTGGTATGGTCCCTGCAGCTATTATGGGCATTGACATTAAAAAGCTATTAGAAGTAGCCAAAGAACAAGCTGAAACTTTCGGCCCGCAAACCAACTGGCAAGACAACGCCGCCGTACAACTAGGGGCCTTTATGGGAGCATGCGCCGTCAATCAAACGCGGGACAAACTTACCTTGTTGACTCCCAAAGATTTTGAAACCTTTGGTTTATGGGCCGAACAACTAGTGGCCGAATCCACCGGTAAAGAAGGAAAAGGAATTGTACCGGTAGCGGGTGAAACATTGATACCCAATTTTACTTACCGGGATGACCGCTTTTTTGTTCATCTTTCTACAGGTAGCGAAGATGATAAACACGTGAGTGCTTATGCCCAAACTTTAACTGAAAATGGAATGCCGGTATTTACCATCTACCTGCAAGAGAAATATCAGCTAGGGGCCATGTTCCTGTTATGGGAAATTGCCACCGCTGCCGCGGGCGCCATTTTAGCCATCGACCCTTTTGATCAACCCAATGTGCAAGCCGCTAAAACCATGACTAAAGCCATTTTAGCGCAACTAGCCCAAGGGAATGTTCCAGCGGAAGTAGCTGCCCCCCTATTAGTCTCTACTGATCTGAAAGAAACGGTAGATTTAAGAACTTTAGGCCAAGACGTCTATTCTCTACTAGAAAGCAACGACTATGTAGCCATCTTACCGTACTTATACCCATCTGAGGATGTAGAAAAAGCCCTGCTAGCCTTACGCGAAAAAATTATGAACAAAACCAAACGCACGGTATTATTTGGGTATGGCCCACGCTATCTACACTCTACGGGGCAGCTGCACAAGGGTGATGGCAACAACGGGGTGTTTTTAATCTTATCGGCCGACCCAAAAGAAGATATTAAAATTCCAGGTCAAAGCTACACTTTTGGCCAACTCTGTAATGCACAGGCATTGGGTGATTTCCAAGCCTTACAAGATAAAGGGCGCCGCGTTATTAAGCTGCATATTTCGCAACCCATTGCGCAGCGAATTAACCAACTTACAGAATTATTCTAAAGGATGTAGGGCGGCTTTTGGCCGCCCTATTTCATATGTCTTTAAAAGTTTTTATCCAAACGTATGGCTGCCAAATGAATGAAGCGGATTCAGAGGAGATGTTTTTACACCTTTCCGCCCGTGGAGCTGTACGCACAGATAAGCTGGACGAAGCAGATGCGGTACTTATTAACACTTGCACTGTGCGGGACCATGCCGAACACCGTGCTATTTCGTTTTTGGGACGACTCTCAAAATGGAAAACGCAAAACCCAAAACGTGTGATTATCTTTGCCGGGTGCGCTGCACAGCGCCTAGGTAAGCAAGTAAAAAAGCGCTATCCGTTTTTGGATATTGTGTCGGGAGCTAAAGAAATTGAACAATTTTCAAACACCCTTGATAAAAGTGGGTTGTTTGCTCCCAAAGGCCTGCCGGTTGTTTCGTCTACGGGGTTATCTGCCTATGTTACCATTATGCGCGGGTGCAACTTTCATTGTACTTATTGTATTGTGCCCAGCGTGCGCGGACCGATTAAATGTCTGGCGGCTGAGGATATTTTGCAAGACGCTGCGAGTAAGGCAAAGGCTGGGGCCAAGGAAATTATGCTTTTGGGGCAAACCGTCAATGCCTATCAAGACGGGAACACCTCTTTTGCAGATCTACTAAACCGTGTCAGTGACATCCCCGGGGTGGAGCGGGTACGCTTTACTAGTCCACATCCCATTTATTTCACACCAACATTTTTAGCTGCCGTTAAAGGCAACCCTAAAATTGCCCGGCATGTACACTTACCCGTGCAAAGCGGGTCCACCAAAGTATTGCAAGAAATGAAACGTGGATACACACGGGAAATTTTTTTAGAAAAAGTACACGCTTTGCAGGATTGCGGATTTAATGTTTCTACGGATATTATCGTTGGTTTCCCGACGGAAACGGAGGACGATTTTCACCAAACACTATCTCTTGTTAAAGAAGCACTATTTTTTGCAGCTTACTGTTTTAAATATTCCCCCCGCCAAGGCACGCCGGCCGCCCAAATGCCATTACTTTCTCAAAATATACTGGAAAAACGGCTTGATATTTTGTTAAATCAAGTAAGGGGTCTTTCGCAACAGGCGTACCAACGCCAAATTGGCACCGTGCAAGAAGTGTTAATGGAGGAACCTACAAAAGGGCGCTCGTCCGGTAACTTTTGGGTAAAAACGCTGAAAGCATTTCCCGTTGGAAGCCTCGTGCATTGCACGATTGAAAAAGCCGAAGACACCTTATTATTTGCGAGGAATGAACATGACTAAAAAATACTCTGAAAAACGCCGTCATCCGCGTATGCCGGTCATTAGCAATTTAATTGAACCTGTTAATTTGCACTATAAAACAGAAGACGGCAAAGAAACTGCTCTAGTGGCCATTTTGGCCGATTTATCCGCTTCCGGTATGCGGCTGATTAGCTTTTTAGGCGCACCACTAGCAGACAAATTTTCTATTAGCCTACAATTACCCGGCACCGATAAAATGGAAGTAGACGCCAAACTGGCCTGGATAAAACAACGCGAAAACGTCTACACCATTGGGATTGAATTTATCCATATGAAGGAAAAAGATGCCAAAGTAATTAGTGAAATGGCTGATGACTTTAACGATTGTGACACCCGCATTTTATTAAAGCTGCCAGATGTGTGCAGTGAAAAATGCAAATGCCACCGCATCTGCAACAAAATTCAAAAAGACGAAAGTTTATTTGAATAGTAGCGACAAAAATTCTTCGCAAGACTTAACACCCCCGGCCTCGAACGCCGGGGGTTTATTTATAAAGACAGAGTTTTGCACATGCGTTTTCCGAGTTCTGTTCGTGTGAAACAGTCACATTTTCCCCCCTTAGTGGGGTCTGCGGTGTAATGGCTATAAAATTTGACAATAACGAAATCATAGTTCTCTCTACATTGTTCAAAATTGTGGTTTTTCCCCGGGCAAAAGTATAATTTTAGCTGTTTCCAACTGCCCGCAAAATCAAGCATTAAGTCTGTACCACATTTCCATCCATTACTACTGTTGAACTGAACGCAATCGGAAGGTAGCGTAATGTCCAACTGTTTCACGGCATTAGATACCGCGTAAGACCCATATTCATCATAGTACACTTCTTCTACTCGAGCAATCGTACTCATAAGTGGTAAAAAACTACTTACACGCGCCTTTATTACAGCTTTTTGGTATTGCGGCAAGGCTACGGCGGCCAAAATACCGATAATAAGGACTACTACCAACAACTCTATCAATGTAAACGCACTCCTATTTTTCATTTTTATTCTCCTGTTTAATTGTGTCATCCTTGACTTGATCCAGGGTTTTTTCTCCTTATTTTTCTACAAGCAGTGAGATCCCAAATTAAATTTGGAATGACATATTTATTTTTACGCAGATAAAAAATTACCCACATTATCCACAACTATTTCAAGATATCAAAAAAAAAAACAAGTCAAGACCCGTAATAATGTATAAAGGAGGGGAAAAAGCCCACCTATAACGGGTGGGCTTTTTCAATAAAACAACAACAAATATGCTAGATAATTTTTACAGTATATTCCATATCTTCCCGCAAGCTGTTATGCACCGGGCAGCCTTGCGCCAATTTGGCATATTTTTCTTTCTGCTCGGGCGTAAAGTTCGCCGGGAATGCAAACGTCAGTTCAAAGCCAGTAATGCGGCTGTGCTTGTCATCAAATTGCGCGCGAATATCCAGCGTAGTTCCTTCTGCATTTTCGCCGCGTTTGCCCGCCATAAAACCAATCATGGTCAGCATACATGCGCCCAGTGCGCTAGCCAGCACCTCACCGGGGTTCATATCCAAGCGCGGGTCATTAAACGCCGTATGTAGCGGAGCTTTACCCTCCACTGCTACAGTGGTTTGTAAATTTTTACCAAGTGTTGCTTTTAACATAATTTCCTCCTATTGAACCGTTACAGTTACCTTTACATCAGGGTGTAAGGTCTGATGTACCGGGCAGGCGTTAATCGCCGTTTGATAGAACTTCTTTTGTTCGGGGGAAAAGTGAGCCGGAAACGTAAGCACAATTTTAAACTCACCCACGCGGCGCGGATTCTGCGCCATAATTTTATCTATTTCAATATGCGCACCATCCAGCTTTTCACCACGTGCCTGGGCCATTTTGCCCATAATGGTCAGCACACACGCCGCAAACGCAGACGCCAGCAAATCCGTCGGTGAAAATTTACGTCCTTGCCCGCCATTATCCGGCGGTAAATCTGTTAGAATTTTTTCGCCGGTCGGTCCGTGTATAAGCTCCGTCGTTCCGTCCCCGGTATAAGTACAAGAAATAGTGGTCATATTCCCTCCTAGCTAATTTGCGCCAACTTATTAAATAAATCTTTTTGCTCTTTAGAAAGTGTACGCGGCACATCAATGGTCAGCGTAACAAATAAGCTTCCTTTACTGCTAAGCCCTTTACCGCTTAATTTTAATTTTTTTCCATTGTGCGTTCCCGCGGGCACTTTTACCTGCACCGGCCCGTCTAACGTCGGTACAGAAATCGTACCGCCCAACGCCGCCGTCCACGGCATTACTACTACGGGCACGTGTAGGTCATCCCCTTCCAGTTGAAACATCGCATGCGGACGAATTTTTACAATTAAATATAAATCGCCCTGTCCCCGGCGGGTAGGATTGCCCATCCCTTTTAGTTTAATTTTTTTGCCCTCACTTACGCCGGCAGGCAATTTAACGGTAACCGTGCGCCCATTGGGTAGTGTCATTTGCATATTACCACCCCGGTGAGCATCTTCCAAATTTAACGTAAGCTCCGCTTCCACGTCGCCGGAAGATTGCCCGGCCGCGGCACTACGGCCGAAGTTTTGGCCAAATCCTCCCCCCATACCGCCAAAAATACTTTGGAAGAAATCGCTAAAATCCGCGCCGGAAAACCCCTGTCCTCCCGCATTTGAAAACCCGCCAAAGCCCTGGCCTCCATTATAGGTATATTGTTGGTATTGCTGATAGGGATTACCGCCGCCAGACGCGCGGGAAGTTCCCCCTCCGCGGGCATAATCTTGATACCCTTGCTGTCCGACCTGATCGTAAATCGTACGTTTTTGTTTATCAGAAAGCACGGTATACGCTTCATTTAAATCTTTAAATTTTTCGGTCCATTTGGCCTTTTCGTTTTCCGGGTGCATATCCGGGTGGCACTTACGCGCCTGTGTTTTGAATGCCTTTTTAATTTCCGCCTCGGACGCAGTCTTCCCCACGCCGAGAATTTTGTAATAATCTTTATAATCTGCCATATAGTTTTCCCCCTTCAGTCCTCATTGTATATAATTAATCTAGGCAAATCAAAACTTAGGCTATTTAATTATTGATTAGTTTTCAACAAAAAACCCCAGCAAATGCTGGGGTTTTAAATGGCTCGCCCTGAAGGACTCGAACCTTCAACCTACCGGTTAACAGCCGGTCGCTCCACCATTGAGCTAAGGGCGAATAAATTCTTAGTACATATCTATTATAGTAAATCAAAATTTTTTTGTAAATCCTTTTTTATTTTTTTGATCCATATTCCTGTAACAATTTTACAACCGCTTCATTTTGTTGTTGCCGGGCATAATAAAGTGGTGTATGATGATAAATATCCTCTATCGTCGGGTCAGCCCCGCGTTTTAGCATGTATTCCAGTAAATCCAGTCGCGCCTTTTCACTGGGGTACGCCTGCGTCACCGCCATGGTTAGGGCCGTTGCTCCTAAATCCGTTTGCGCATTTAAATTGGCTTGTTTAAAAACAAGCAGTTTAGCCACTTCCGCCCGTCCGTCACGCGCCGCAATAAATAAGGGCGTCCACCCTTGCGCAGTCGGTTCATCAATAGGCATTCCTTGATCTAACAAAAACAACACCACATCCTCATTGCCGCTAGAGGCCGCCGCTTGCAAGGCATTAAAGGTTTGATAGACATACGCGCGTTCCGGTTCTTCAAACGTATATATATAATGTAGCGGGGCCCCTTGTTCTACATCATTTTTTACGCCAATTAAATCCCCATAATAGGCATCTGTTACTAGGTTCGCACCCCGCTTACTAACTAGCACATGATGATAACCAAACCCCAACCAACAAACCAACACCCCAAGGATGAGTACAAAATATTTATTCATACCGTTTTATTGTAGCAAATATAAGTTATAATGAACTATATGAAACGGTTTATTTTATGGATAGATGTACACAAGCAAAGTTTTCTATTTTTTAAATGGAATTTTTTCGCCCTGTTAGGGGTGCTGGCAGCCAGCTTATATATTACGATGCATTGGCGCAGTGAATGGGTGAACACCTTACTAAACAATATATTTGTTTATTTTCCCAACTATCTTACGCACGAAATGCTGGGCCATAATTTAGTAGGCAATGTATTTTTTCGCCTGTGTTATGCACTACATTTTCCTGCCCTGGGGGAGTGGATTGCCACGTTGGCCGGCAATGGCGTAGAAACCCTCATCCCGTTTGGTCTATTGCTGCTTCTTTTGCAAATTCAAGGGGGTCGCTGGGGAATTCCCCCCGTACTTTATTGGCTTGCCAGTACTTTTTACGGGGCGGGAGAATATGTCGCGGATGCGCGTGCCTGTTCCATGCCTTTAACGTCTTCAGACATGATGACCAACTACAAACCGGGCGAAATCTGCGGGGATTGGCACCACATTCTAAAGCCGTTAAACTTATTGGATTACGACCAATGGCTCGCTTACAGTTTTATGTTTTTAGCGGCCCTCTTTTTCATACTGGCTATCTATAGTGCTTGGTATTACTGGACACATACAGACCAATATATCCTTCAAAAGCCGCAACTTCAAAAACCGGTGGAAGACGATTGGCATCCACCTAACATTTATACTCCCCAGTAAAACTACCGGGGAGTAGAAACTATCAGGCTTATTAAGACTATTTTCGCCCGCGCGGCCGCGTTGGTCCTTGCGGGCCAGGGCCTCCCACCGGCCTATGCGGACGATGCCTAGAGGCGTAGGGGCCCAACGGCCGCGGATGGTGTTTGTGCGGAGTAGACACCCACACCACAGGGGCCGGTTCTACCACAACGGTGGACGGGAAATAGGCTTCTGTATAAATATCACCACGGGGAGTAATCGTAGCGGTACACCCGTCCAGTACAACTACCGTTGTTAATAAAAACGCAGGGGTAAGAAGTTTCATAAGTTTCACCTCCATAGTATTCAAACACTTGTTTGAATATTTTTATTGCATTTTTCGGCCTATTTTGGGAAATTTCGTTGTTGCTCACTCGGTCGCATACCTCGCGCTAATGCGCGGCAGCGCAATTAAATTTCTCTCTTTAATGGCGTCGCGGATATTCTTCCTCTGTCACCACACATTTCCCCCGCTGTTTTTTACAGTGGCTTTTTATATAATGTTAGTATGAGCCTAAACATACGTACCAGTTTGGATAAAGTAAAGGAATTAATCAAAGTATCGCTCAAAAAATACTTAGTATTTTTGTTGCACCTCACGCCCCACCAAAACGTCGCTCAGACGGTGTTATCATACACATTTCTGGGATGGATTGTATTATCCCTTCCGTTTATGACTAACGACGGGGTATCTTTGCTAGATAATTTGTTTACCGCTGCCGCTGCCGTTTCTACAGCTGGTTTACAAACGGTAAACTTTGCCGATTCCTACACCTTTTTAGGCAAACTTGTCGTGTTAATTCTCATTCAAATTGGCGGCGTGGGCTACATGACGTTTTCCTCGTTTGTATTTTTAGCATTGGCTAAAAAGCACCGCTTACGCAAAAGCCAGGCCGAAGCACTAACCGCCGACATCAAATTGCCCGACAATCTCAAACTCTCCGACTTTTTATGGTCGGCCCTTGTTTTTACTACGATTGCCGAAAGTATCGGTGCTGTATTTTTATTTAATTATTTCCGCCATCACGATTACACTCTTCTTAACGCTATCTGGTATAGCATTTTTCACAGTATTAGTGCTTTTTGTACGGCTGGATACACACTGTGGAACAATAGCCTAATTGATTTTACGGACAGCAAAACTATCAATATTGTGATGTCTCTATTGTCTTTAGCAGGAGCAGTTGGGTTTATTGTAGCGGCGGATCTATTTAACTTTATCCGCCGCAAAACCAAAGAAATTTCGTTTACTACTAAAATTATTGTACTTACTACTACCGCACTCCTTGCCTTTGGAACTTTCACGCTGTTTGTCACTACCCCTTCGCTTAGTTTAGCCGAAGCGTTTTTTCAAACCATGGGGGCTTCTACTACGGCTGGTTTTAATACGGCAGACATCAGCTCGCTATCTTCTTGCTCGCTGCTGATTTTATTACTTATTATGTGTATTGGGGGATCCCCCTCCGGTACGGCAGGCGGTATTAAAACGACGGCTTTTGCCAGTGTCATTGCCATTGTGTATAGCCATTTACGTCTCAATCCACGGGTGGAATTTTTGTCGCACCGCATTCCTATCCAGCGCCTCTACGCGGCCACTTCCACTGTTTTATTATATGGGGTCTTTCTATTTACCAGCGTATTTTTACTCACCTGGACAGAAGATTTACCCTTTTTAAATATTCTATTTGAATCGGCCGCCGCGTTAAGCACGGCCGGTTTTGCGGCAGGTACCACGGAGCAACTTTCCTTTTTAGGCAAGCTTATTATTATCGCTACGATGCTTATTGGGCGCATTGGGGTAGTTACCTTTAGTATGGCGGTATTAGCTTCCGATGATGATGACGACAAACCCAAACCCGTCACCCAGGCTGATGTAGCCGTCTAACATAGGAGTCATATGAAATTTTACGTTATTAGTTTAGGATGCCCCAAAAATTTAACCAATAGCGAAGAATTTTCTGCCCGGCTAATTGCCAAAGGGCACAAACTAGTTTTCTCGCCCGAACAAGCGGATGAAGTCATTGTAAACACGTGTGGTTTTATTGCTTCAGCCGTCAAAGAAGCCAAGGCAGAAATCCGCTACGCGCTAGATTTAAAAGCCAAGGGCCTTATTAAAAAAGTAGCCGTAACGGGATGTCTGGTAGAGCGTTTTAAAGAACAAGTAGCCAAGGAATTTCCGGACATTAACACGGTGTTTTCTATTTCCGCGCAAGAGGAGGCCGAAAAAACACTTAAAAAAGCAGGCACCATTTTGGCCCCGCTTCCTTCCTCTCTTTACTTGCCGCAATACAAGATGAGCCTTACCGCTGCGCACACGGCCTATTTAAAAGTAGCTGACGGGTGCAACAACCGCTGCGCCTATTGTACCATCCCGTTTATTCGTGGCCGTTACCGCTCCAAACCCATGGAAGATGTGGTGCGGGAAGCAAAACTGATGATTGAAAACGGCGTGCAAGAAATTTCGCTTATTGCCCAAGATACCACGTCGTACGGCATGGATTTATATGGCAAGCCCAACTTACTGGGCCTACTGGAAAAACTACTTAAATTAAAAGGCCTGGGGCGGCTACGCATTATGTATGGCTATCCACACCGCGTCACGAAAGAGATTGCACGCTTAATGGCCAGTACAGACAAAATTTTCCACTACATTGATATTCCGCTCCAGCACATTGCAGACCCCGTGTTAAAGCGCATGAACCGCCATTGTGACGCGGCCCAAATCCGCCGCACGCTGGATATGCTCAAAACCGAGGTGCCGGATATTTCCTTGCGCACCAACTTTATTGTGGGTTTCCCGCAAGAAACGCAAAAAGATTTTAACGAGCTTAAAAAATTCGTGCGCGAGTACGAGTTTGATAACATGGGCGTGTTTGAATATTTTCGCGAAAAAGGCACTGCAGCCTACGAGATGAAACAAATCCCCGCGGCTGTAAAGCACCAGCGCGCTGCTGAGCTGGAATACGTACAAAGCCGCGTCATTGATAAAATAAATAAACGCCTGGTAGGCACTACGCTAGAAGCTATTGCCGACGGACCGGATTTTGGCCGCACCTACAAAGACGCGCCGGATATTGACGGCAAAGTGACGTTTACACGCCCCGTTAGAGTGGGCAGTATTTTCAAAGCGCGCGTCATCGCGGCCGAAGGTTACGAACGGGAACTGGAACCCCTAATTTAAATTTTAAAAATTCACACAAGGAGAAAAAGTCAAACAAATTATAATTTAACTATTGAAATACAGATTATTGTCGGATGTGTAGGGGGAGCCTACACATGAAAGAAAGGAAACTTTCTTTTACTCGCAAGCCGGGAATAGTCGCCTGCTTTCTGCCTGCCCCGCAAGGGGTGGGCAGGCGACGATTATCAAGGTCATTGCGAGTGCTTTGGTAAACGTCGTTTTTTTATGCCTTACCAAGCCAACTAAGTAAAGGAAATAAACTATGAAGAAAGTAGGAAAGAAACGAGGGTTTACCCTCATGGAACTCTTGGCAGTAATTCTAATCATCGGTATTTTGGCAGCGGTGGCGTTGCCACACTACCAAAAAGCAGTATTTAAAAGTTTGTATGTTGCCCAAATTCAACTGGCTGAACAAATTGTGGACGCTCAAGAAAGATATTATTTGGAACATGGAGAATACTCGTATACTCTGGATAATTTAGATATTTCCGTTCCGGGTTTTACAAAAATATCTGAAACAAAAGATAGTGGCTCTGAGTGGAAAAACAAGGACGATTCCATTAGGATAAATATATGGACGAGTAATATGAATATTGTTTTAAGGAAGCATTGTGGCGGCACTGCGTATTGTACAAACTATTCCCGTGTGTATAAGTCTAGTCCTGGACGTTATTTTTCAAGTCATCATCCCGTGTGGAGATTTGGCTATACGTCCTACAAAACCCCGCTTTGGGATAGCATATTCCAGTCCTTAGGAATGGTTCCTTACGCCATAATAGAAAGGTCCTGGCATATATATACATTTTTGGAGGATTGATTTTGTACTGTGATTAGAATATATAAAAATCCCGCCGTAGCATATGCTTTGGCGGGATTTTTGTTTCAAACTAAATTATTTCTTTTTTGCTACTTTTTTGGCCGGTTTTTTAGCAACTTTTTTGGTTACTTTTTTAGCCGGTTTTTTCACAGCAGCTTTTTTAACAGCTACTTTTTTAGCGCAGGCTTTTTTGGCACAGGCTTTTTTAGCTACTTTTTTTACGGCAGCTTTTTTTACTGCTACTTTTTTAGCCGGTTTTTTAGCGGCTACTTTTTTCACGGTTTTTTTAACAGCCATTTTTAATCTCCTAAGACAACTAGTTTTAACCTCATAAAAATAATAGCACAAATATTTTTAAATTGCAACTTTTTTCCGTCGAAATCTAATTTTTTATAAAAAATCAAGCCCTGTTTTTTGCGTGTTTTATAAGGATTTTTTACTATTTTATCGTCGGAGGAAACATTTTTTTAATTTTTTATTTCGCACTTGACACAATGCAAAAAAATATTTTTTTAAATTTTTTCTTTTTGGCTTGCCAAAAATTATTTCTTCCACAAATTAAGTAGCGCTTGCGCTGTTTTTACTTTAGACATTTGCATAGGCAACAACCCCGTTTGTGCAGCAAACAGGCGCGCAAATTTTTCAAAATTTTCCACACGCCCCTGTTTTAATTCTAACTCGATTTCCTTCATTTTTAACTGCCGTCCACACACTAAAATGGTTACCTCATCTAGCGCCATTTCCATCCGCGTTTTTTCAACATAAAACTCATACGTAGTGCGTTTGTTTTTTAGCGCAAACTGCGTAACTAAATTTTTAACATCTAGTCCTTTCCACGTTTTGCGCGCCGATAACTGCTCCAACGCCTGCTGCAAGGTTCGCACCTTGGTCAACGGCAGTGTTTCTTCTCTACGCACCGCTTTCCCATTTTTAATTTCCGTCCGTGTTTTAAAAGTGGCTTCCCAGTCTCCTTCCGTATTACGTACCCGAAACGCAATGCGTTGCTTGGCAAATTGCAAATCAGCATGGTCTACATACACATCACTAATGTGTAAGAGGGCAGTTTTTTTTACTTTTACCAAATTGTGTAATGCCCGTTTGGCCCGCACAAATGCATGCGGGATATTCGCATCCCATTTATATTCCATTTCTACATTCTTCATAAATCTAGTGTAGCAAAAAAGTATAATACAAATAGGAGAAACTTATGAAAAAATTAAAACAACCCACTTCTTTAAAATGCTTTGCATGCGGCAAACAAAATCCGTTCGGCCTCAAATTGGAATGGCATAACGATTACGACCATAACCAGGTAGAAGCCTGCTTTGAATTAGATGATAATTACTGTTCCTACCCGGGCACGGTACATGGCGGCATTATTGCCACTATATTGGATGAGACTTCCGGACGCGCTATTTTACTAGACAACAATTTTGACCGCTTGATGGTTACCTTAAAAATGGAAGTGGTATATAAACATAATACCCCCACGCACACGCCGCTACGTGCGGTGGGCCGCGTGTTAAAAGATGGGGGCTCGCGCGCCCAAGTAGAGGGCGAAATTATTTTGCCAGATGGCACAATTAGCGCGAAGTGCACAAGTATTTTATTTAAAATTCCAGAAGCTGTTAAAGCTAAATGGGGCCCGGAAGCAGATGAATGGAGACGCACCACGCCCTCCCAAGAGGAAGTGGAATCGTGCTGTTGCAAAGCGCACCAGCACGAGGAAAAAACAAAATAGCAGTTGAGAAATGCGCCTATTATTGTTATAATATATAGGTAGTTTAGATTTTCGGATCGGTAGCTTAGTTGGTAGAGCGTCCGCCTTACACGCGGAAGGTCACAGGTTCAAGTCCTGTCCGGTCCACCATTTAGAAAAGTCCCCGTTTATCGTCGGGGACTTTTCCTTTTGTGTCTTTAATTTACCACACATCTTTCATTAGCCTTTTTGACCCAGTGCTAAATTCGTGCAATAAAAATCCGTTTTTGGTATTTTTACGCACCTTATTCCACCTTGCCAAACGCTCCTTGCATTACCTGCATACCTTTTTTAAGGTGGTCCGGGCTTAAATGTGCATAGCGTTGGGTTAAATTTAGGTTAGAATGCCCCAAAATATGCTGTAAGTCCGTAATAACTCCGCCTCTCATCATAAAGTAGCTTGCAAAGGTGTGGCGCAAGTCGTGGAAGTGGAAGTCAGGTATATTCAGTTTAGCAAGCGTACGTTTCCACGAGCAAATAAATGCGTCCGTACTTATGGCAAACACACGCCCGCTAGTCTTTGGACCTAAACTTAATAATACTTCCTTAAGTTCAGGCAAAATAGGGATTTCCCTCTTTTTAGCGGACTTCGTTTTTAATAAGGTTATGTTATCATTCACTAGGTCCACTCGGTCCCATTCTAAACCGAGGATTTCCCCGCGGCGCATACCTGTACATAAGGCAGTAAATACCACAGGCCACACATCCGCACGGCAGTTATCCTTTAACAACTGTATTTCTTCCGTGGATAAATACCGGGTCCGTTTGTTGTCTTCTGGCTCCATATCTACCGCCTTGCACGGATTACTTCCTATAAAATCCCCGTGCTTTTCCGCTAAGTTAATAATGGCGCGAATTAGCGTCATATTTCGCCGGGCTGTAGCTACGGCCCAACCTGTTGCGCGCTTTTCATTATAAAAAGCCTGTAGCTCTTTACTGGTCAGCTGTTGCATAGTATAACCGCCAAACCGTTGCAATAGCCGTTTAGCCATATACTCCCATTGAATAGAGCGCAACTGCGGGCCGTGTAGCTTAAAATATAACTCGGTTAATTGCCGGGTAGTAGCAATTTTAAAACAACTTTGCAAAAAGAATTGACAAACACATGGTTTGAAATCTGTTCACCTAGTCAAGTGCATCCATATCCCCCGCACATATACCACCCGTATTCTTTGTGCACGCTTCGTTTCTCTCTATTTACATTCTTTTTTCATTTTGTAGCTCCAAATTCTTCTGCTGCCCCGCTAGTTGCATCAGTTGCGCCAGTGCCTGCTTATTTTTCACGGTGTCTTTTAAATAGGGAACCGTGGTAATTCCACCCACAGCGTATAACTTGAGGGTACAATATTTCCCAATTTTCCCACCCAAAGAGCGTTCAAACTCTATATTATTCAAATTTTTGAAATACAACTTGTCATATTTGCACCACAATCCCCCACGCTTTACCGTAATGGCAGTATCATCTTTCCACACCGTTACCGTCAATGATTCCAAACAATGTTTCACATCTTTGAGCGAATACAAAAGAGGTAGTACGAACACGGAAAATAATACATCTGAATTAAATCCACCCTTGATAAAAAGTTTATTATGTGCCAAAAATTCCCCCAGCCAATTTAGTCCCACAAATAACCCATACACACATAATACTTTAAGCAAAATTTTGGCAATTTCTTCCACAAACTGGTATTTTTCCACATCTAATTGTTCACGCCCTTGATTCCCTTCAAATAGCTCCGAAATTTGTTGTTCCATAAGTTTTTTCTCCTTATTATGAGGTTATCTTGTCTATTTCTCACACACCAGTTTTTATTTTAATTAGTTTTTCAGGCTTGACTTAAAGTCCACTCCAACTGTTATAATAAATTAGAGCATTTATGAGGTATTTTGTAAAAACAACTCTTACGTTACTCGCGTTATTATTGGCGGCCGGCGCACTTGCTGTAGCCCGTCATACTACCATTCAGGAGAATAAAACCATGACCAAAAAAATCGTACAAACTGCCGGGCGGAACCAATTAGGTACTTTCGCGCCCGAATTTGCTCATTACAATGATGACATTTTATTTGGTGAAAATTGGAATAATACAGACTTAGATTTAAAAACCCGCTCTTTACTTACGGTTACCGCTTTAATGGCACAAGGGATTATCGATTCCTCTATTAAATACCACTTGCAAAACGCCAAAAGCAACGGTGTCTCCAAGGCGGAAATTGCAGCCGCAATTACCCACACGGCGTTTTATGCGGGCTGGCCAAAAGCCTGGGCTACCTTTACTATTGCCAAAGAAGTATGGACTGAAAACGAAGAACCGCTTACCGAAAAAGAAAAATACCAGCAAACTATTTTCTTTCCTGTTGGAAAACCCAATGATGCCTATGCCAAATACTTTGTGGGCCAAAGCTATTTAGCCCCTATTTCCACGGAACAAGTCACTTTTTTCAATGTTACGTTTGAGCCGGGCTGCCGCAACAATTGGCACATTCACCACGCGGACAAAGGCGGGGGCCAATTATTAGTAGCCGTCGGTGGCCGCGGATATTACCAAGAGTGGGGTAAAAAACCGGTAGAAATGCACCCTGGAGACGTCATACACATTCCGGCTAACACCAAACATTGGCACGGGGCCGCACCGGATAGTTGGTTTTCTCACTTAGCCTTTGAAATTGCCGGGGAAAACACCTCCAACGAATGGCTAGAACCCGTCACAGATACAGACTATAGCAAATTAAAATAATAGGAGTATAAAATGTCTAACAACTTAATTATTTATTATTCACGCAAAGGCGAAAACTATTTCGGGGGTTCCATCCGCTCCATTGCTAAAGGCAATACAGAAATAGTGGCTGAATTTATTCAAGCAGCAGTTGGCGGGGATTTATTTGAAGTAGACACTGTAAAACCCTATGCTGCTAACTACAATGACTGCATTGAAGAAGCAAAGGTAGAACTACACACTCACGCCCGCCCGGAACTTAAAAAATATTTAACCGATATTTCCAAGTATAAAAACATTTTTGTATGTGGCCCTTGCTGGTGGGGCACGTACCCCATGGCCATTTTCAGCCAACTTGAAAAATTAAATTTTACCGGCAAAAAAATTATAGCCGTTATGACGCATGAGGGAAGCGGCCTTGCCAACAGTGAGCGAGATTTAAAAACCCTTTGCAAAGGGGCCACGTTCGGCAAAGGCTTAGCAATTACCGGAAGCCAAGCCCCCCACAGTCAAGCACAGATAGCCGCCTGGGCCCAAAGTCAGCTTAGTTAACAAACATCACTTAACCATAAGTCCTATACGCTTCTAGGTCTTTTGACCCTGTTTTTACAGGATTTTTTTGTTTACAATAAGTGATATGAAAAAGTTCATTTTTGTATTGTCTATTTTGTTAGTTGCCAGTCTGTCCCAGGCCCAAGGATGGGGTAGACTTGTGAGCAAAGGGGCTCGTAAAGCACCTAAAAAACCAGCCACCACCCCGCTAAAAACGATTTCTTACTATGGGGGCAGCCATGGTGCGCTTATGGGAGTAGACTTTCGCCTCTCCCAAACAGTTTCTGCTGAAAGTACCCCGGTTGCTGCATCAGTTGCCCGCGCTACTAACCGTTCGTGGCTTTCACAACAACAACGTAATTTTAAAGCCTGGCAGCTCAAACGGGAACGTGCCCACTCACAAGCACTAGAATTAAAAGAAACCCAGACACAGGCCCAGGTGCAAGTTGCCAAATCGGCAGCGCCGGCCTTACTGCCACAGTTTGCTTTTACTATCTCCGATTTTACGAACGTTATCCCTATACATAATCAACAACCCCGGCCGGAAATGCCCTTTGTAGCAGAACCCAAAGTCATTGCCTTCCGTGGTTTAGCCCTAGCAGCGGATGGAGAAGCGCTGCGTCACATTATGACAAACGGACTTTTATTAAAAGATGCTGGCGAAGAAAACAGCACCTTACGTATTGCCTATGCCAGCCACGGCGGATATGCGGCCATACGACACTTTATTGAAAATCCTGTTACCAATGTAACCTATGGTCCACAGTCCGCCGCCAACTGGGGAGCCCACCGTCTGCGCACAGATCTGCCTATTTTAACTGTAGTCAAAATCCGCGGTTCGTTTATCGGAGATTCTACGGAAGTGGTAACGGAAGATATCCCCGCTAGCCAAATTGAAGAAGTAATTGTCAGGGTCAATCTATTTGGAACGCTGACTTGGTGCAAGGTAGAATTAAATGAAGATAACACCTTCACCCTCACTCCGTATCAACTGACTGCTGCTTCACATCCCTAATATTCCACAGGGGCAAGTAAATTCGTTGTGTGAAACCGACGAAGAATTGTTATAATAAAAGTATGTTTAGCCCCCTATGTGAGTTTGATAAGCAGCAGGCCATTTCGCAAGAATCCAATTTTCTAATCGGGATTGATGAAGCGGGCCGAGGCCCCTTAGCAGGGCCCGTGGTAGCTTGTGCTTGTTTTATTCCTCCGGCCTTGGTGCAACATTTTGATGATGTAAATGATAGTAAAAAATTGACGCAATCCAAACGCGAGGAATTATTTGCGCGTTTGACAAGTGGCAGTGGTATTATTTACGGGGTAGGTTTTGCTACAGCCGCAGAAATTGATCAACTTAATATTTTGCAAGCTACCTTTTTGGCCATGCGCCGCGCCACTCAAAAATTTTTACAAATGCCGGACTCCTGCGCGCTGGTGGACGGCCCCTATCCGGTAAAAGGCCTTTCTCTTAAACAAGCCCCTATTGTAGATGGGGATGCAAAATCCTTAGCTATTGCCTCTGCCAGTATCATCGCCAAAGTAACGAGGGACCGGTACATGAAAGTGTTGGACAAACTTTATCCGGGCTACGAATTTGCCGGGCATAAAGGCTATGGCACTGCCAAGCATTTAGCCGCCTTACGAAAACTAGGTCCTTGCCCTGAGCATCGCCGCACGTTTGGGCCAGTACGCAAATTATTTACAAATACGAGTCCCCTCCCATGAACACTACTATACAAGGCATGTTAGCGGAAGAAAAAGCGGCTAGCTATTTGACACAAAAAGGCTACCAAATTATAGCGCGTAACTTTCGGGCAACGGGCGGAGAAATTGATCTAGTGGCCCTAGATCACAAGGCGCTGGTATTTGTGGAAGTAAAAAAGCGAACTTCCCAAGCCTTTGGAGGGCCCATTGCCGCGGTTACTAAAACTAAGCAAAAGCGCATTGTATGTGCCAGCGTACAATTTATGAAGACGCACACAAACCTCACATTTGAAGAAATTCGTTTTGATGTAATTGGTATATCACCGGACGAAATTGAGCACCTGGAAAATGCTTTCTTTCCGCCCCGTGCTACTTTATAAAAGGAGATGCTATGACTCAACTGGAAAAAGTAAAAAAAGCTGTTACGTTTTTGCAGAAAAAAACCAAAAAGTTCCAACCGGAAATTGCCCTTATTACCGGTTCCGGTTTGGCAGGTTCTATTCCTCCACTTACCTCCAAAATTACTATTCCCTATTCTTCTATTCCCGGTTTTTTACAAAGTACCGTTCCCGGACATACAGGGAACCTTATTTTCGGGATGTATAAAGGGCGTCGTATTGTGGTGATGCAAGGCCGCTTTCACTATTATGAAGGCCACCCCATGAAAGATTTGGCTATTTCCATCCGCACCCTAAAAATGTTAGGGGTAGAGAAACTACTTGTTTCCGCAGCCGTAGGATCGATGGATTTAAAACTTAAACCTGGCTCTCTATGTATCCTTAGAGATCACATCAATTTTATGTGCAACAATCCGCTCATTGGCAATCACGATCCCGCCTTTGGCCCTATGTTTTTTGACTTAACCGAAGCCTACGACAAAACCCTACGTAAAATAGCCTTAACAGCGGCCAAAAAAGCCCATATTCACGCGGGCGAAGGAGTCTATTTAGCCGTAACCGGCCCCAATTTTGAAACCCCCAGTGAAATTCAAATGTTCAAAAAACTGGGTGCTACCGTTGTAGGCATGTCCGTCGTGCCGGAAGTATTAGTGGCCCGTCAGTGTGGCATTCAAGTATTAGGCCTAACCTGGGTTACCAACCTAGGTTGCGGCATTTCCAAAACGCCGCTTTCACACGAGGAAACTATCCGCGAAACCAAAAAAATAGAAGGCAAGTTTAAAGACTTGCTAGAAATTCTCTTTGTAAAGTTATAAGTGATCAATCGCTATGGCAGCAAGTATCAAACGGCTCGGCAAAGAAACGCTCATTTACGGCACCTCTACGGTGCTGGCGCGTCTTCTTAATTTTTGTCTGGTTCCGTTTTACACTTATTACTTGCTGCCAGGCGATTATGGTATTATTGCCACCACATTTGCTGTCATTGCCTTATTAAACGTCATTTTTCTATTTGGAATGGATCAAAGCTA
The DNA here is from genome assembly GCA_045604045.1 of Elusimicrobiaceae bacterium. Classification (GTDB taxonomy): domain Bacteria; phylum Elusimicrobiota; class Elusimicrobia; order Elusimicrobiales; family Elusimicrobiaceae; genus Avelusimicrobium. Next base: position 89,443 of record JAZUNI010000016.1, read on the forward strand.
CTTACGCTTTGCTAGTGAACACGCCCAAAAATCTACCGTTTTTCAGCATTGTTTTTACGGGGTACTAGCTAATGGGCTACTCTTTTGCGTTGTACTCTGGTTATTTGCCCGCCCGTTTGCCGCCTTAATTGGTATTGGCGCGCACTATGCCTATTTAATACACCTCGCCGTATGGGTACTATTATTAGACGTACTCAATATGATCCCTTTTACCAAACTGCGCTTGGAACGCCGTCCCTGGTATTTTGCGGGAGTACGCACGGCTTCTATTATCGTCAATGTACTAGGGAACATCTTTTTTATTGCCGTGCTTCATAAAGGGATTAGTTCCATTTTATGGGCCAATATTTTTGCCTCACTCACCTCATTACTATTACTTTCACCTGTTGTCTATCAAGAACTACGCGCCCATAAACCACAACTCGATAAAACACTCCTACACAGTATGATACGCTTTGCCTGGCCGTTTGTTCCGTCGGGATTAGCCAGTCTATTAATTAGTGTCATTGATAAACCCATTTTGGTACATTTAGCCGGTATTGACCAAGTAGGTATCTACCAAGCCAATTTTAAAATTGGCGTATTTATGATGCTACTTGTATCTATGTTCGACCAAGCCTGGCGTCCCTTCTTTTTAGCCCACGCCAAAGAACCCGATGCCAAGCAAACCTTTGCCCGGGTACTGACGTGTTTTACCGCTCTAGGGACGTGGTTTTTATTAGGGCTTAGCTTTTTAATGCCACCTATTATACAAAGTAATTTGTTAGGTAATTTCCATTTAATTAGCCCCAATTACTGGAGTGGCCTTCATGTCATTCCCTGTGTACTGACCGGTTATTTTTTCTACGGACTTTATATTAACTTTATGATTGGCCCGGTACTCACCAAAAAAACGCGTATTTTATTATTGATTACGCTTTTAGGCGCTTGTGTCAGCATCACAACCAACCTAACGTTAGTACCTCATATCGGCATTTTGGGGGCTGGCTGGGCGGTGGCTCTTAGTTATGGGGCCATGGCACTGGCCTTATTTCGTTTCACCCAAAAACACTATCCAATCGCGTACGAATATAAGAAATTAGCGTTCCTGGCGTGTGCCTGTATATTATCCGCTTGTATGGTTGCGGTAACCAACCACCAAGCGCCGCAACACACGCTACTAGTTAAAATTATTTTACTTTCCATTTACCCGTTGTGGATGTGGCTTACCATACGCCCACAAAACAATCCCCCACGTTATAAGCAGGGGATTAAACGGCGCATAACGCGGTTATTTATCTAAATCTACTAGTGTATATTCACCGTTTCCCATACCCAGTTCTTTCATATAAGAAATTTGGCGTAATCCTTCCCGGCTTTCAATGCGTTCTTTAAGGTCGTGCAACTCATCCTCCGGCAGCGCATATATTTGATCTAGGGAAGCCTGGTCTACGGCCACAATATTGGTAGAGGCCAAAATGCCAATATCCCGTGCTTTAGGGGCTTCAGCCGCTGTGCCCGCGCAATCACAATCTACCGACATATTACGCAGCACGTTAATATACACAATTTTGTCGCCAAAATAATCTACCGTTGCCTTAGCAGATTCGGCCATATTTTCCTGAAAACGCGCCCCAGACGTCTCCCACATATTCCCCGGATGCGAACCGTGTAACATGGCTTTTCCTACTTTTCCGTCGGCTATACCGATGGCAATATTTTTCATACTTCCACCATAGCCTCCCATAGCATGTCCTTTAAAGTGAGTCAGCACCACGAGTGAATCATAATTCAAAATATGCTTTCCTACTGACATTTCCTTAAAGCGTTTTCCCCCCTTCACTGGGAGCATCGTGGCACCGTCTTCGTCTAAAATATCCACCGTACTAAACGTCCAGCCATTGGTTTTCAATGTTTCGCGATGTTTCTGCGTGGTATCACGCCCCCCAACGTACAATGTATTGGTTTCTACCAACGTGCTATTAGGAATATGTTCCTGTAATTTTTTAACCATCGACCGCGGTAAAATATTGGGCCCGTGCGGCTCGCCGGTATGTAGTTTAATGGCTACTTTTCCGTCAATATGTTGTGAAATTTTATCATAAATTTTCACAAGTCCTTCTGGGCTAATGTTCCGTGTAAAATACACCACGGGCTTATCCGTTTTAACCATCGCCGTTGAAGCAGGCTGGGGAACAGGCTGACAGGCCCACAAGGCAAGCGCACATCCTCCCAAGATCCAACTATATTTTTTCATATTAAGTACTCCTCTTTTGGCACATAAAAATCAGCACTGATATTATCAAGTGCTGATTTTATTGTAACATATAGAGTAAACTCTAAGTCAACCTAGGAACCAATATTAAACCCCATTCCTCCCATGGTTTTACAAATAGAACCGGAACAAGTATCCTCGTTATCTGTTCGGTTGTTATAAAACGTAAGGGTATAATCCATACTCCCCCCCTCACGCCTAGCCGTCACACCGTTATTAGAAAGCGTATAAGTAAACTGCTTCGTCTTATACGTATTAGACGCCCGCGTATTGGGGGTCCACTCACCGCCGGATAATATCACGTCTAATGCAGCCCGCGTTCCCACATTATCATTCGGGAAAGCATCCAGCGAACGGTTTTGTGCGGCAATAATTGTACGCCCGATATTCATCGCCTCCGCAGCACGGCTCTTTTCTACTGCTTTTTGATATTGCGGCAAGGCAATGCTGGTCAGTACCCCAACGATAATTACCACCGTCAATAATTCAATAAGCGTAAATCCTTTGGACATATCAAATCCTCCTATAGACAACAGTATATCAAATATTTTTACAAATAAGGTAAATTTGCTATGATGTAACTATGCAAAAAACAATTAAAATCGGTTCTTATCAACTGGGAAATACCCGCCCGCTGGCCTTTATGGCCGGCACCTGCGTGATAGAAAGTGAAACGCATTACATTCGTACCGCAAAAAAACTCAAAGAAATTATCGCGCGTACCCAACACCCTTTTATACTCAAAGCCTCTTTTGATAAAGCCAACCGCACATCCGTTTCTGCTTATCGTGGACCAGGGTTAGCCAAAGGACTAGAAATTTTGGCTAAGGCCAAACAACTCACCGGTCTTCCCACTGTGGTAGACGTGCACGAACCCTGGCAAGCCGAAGAGGCCGCCCAAGTAGCAGACATTTTGCAAATCCCAGCCTTTTTATGCCGTCAAACCGACCTGGTGCTAGCCTGTGCCGACACCGGCAAGGCTGTAAACGTTAAAAAAGGCCAATTTTTAGCGCCTGGCGCTATGGAACAAGTGATTAAAAAAATTGAATCCCGCGGCAACCACAATATTTTACTGACCGAACGCGGGGCCAGTTTTGGCTATGGGGATTTAATTGTGGATATGCGCTCTTTAGAGATTATGAAACAATTTGGCTATCCTGTTATTTTTGATGCCACACATTCCGTACAGAAACCGGGAGCATTAGGCACGGCTACTGGGGGAAATCGTCGGCTAGCCCCGGTATTGGCTAAGGCCGCTACCGCACTGGGGATTGCAGGAGTATTTTTTGAAGCGCACCCCACGCCGGACCAGGCCTTATCGGATGGTCCCAATTCACTGGATTATCCGCTTACCACTAAAATGGTAAAAGAACTCTGCGCCATAGACGCAGTCGTCAAAAAATTTAAATAAATATGCACGCATGGCAACCCACTTTTAAATGGCATGTTATTACACTAGGCGTATTACTGGTGCTTAGTGGGATTGTTTACGGGGCATTATATTGGGCCAGTCAACAGTTACCCCCGCCGTACCAGCCGCGTACTACCGCCCAAGGTACTACACCGTGGAACTATTAAGAGGATGTTATGAAAAAATTTACCATTCAACCCACCACTGTAAAACGTATTGCTCGCAACGTGCTTACCATTGAACATGAAGCACTATCTTTAAGCCACAAAAGTATTGATGAACAATTTATCAAAGCAGTAGACGTAATTGCCAATTGCAAAGGCCGCGTAGTAGTGCTGGGTATTGGCAAAAGCGGTATTATCGGCCGCAAAATTTCCGCCACCTTGGCCTCTACGGGTACCCCTTCCTTTTTTGTGCATCCGGTTGAAGCGCTGCACGGGGATTTAGGAATGATTATGCCTGGAGATGTTATTTTGGCCATTTCCTTTTCGGGGCAAACAGAGGAAATCAATAAAATTTTACCCTCTTTAGAACGTCGCAAACTAACTGTTATTTCTATGACGGGCCATGCCCAAAGCAAACTTGCCCTCATGTCGGATATTCACCTTACTATTCACATTACGCGCGAAGCCTGCCCGTACAATTTAGCGCCTACGGCCTCTACCACTGCTACTTTAGCGGTGGGGGATGCGTTAGCCATTTGTCTTATGGAAATTAAACACTTTGAGAAGCGTGATTTTGCACAATTTCACCCGGGTGGCTCTTTGGGCAAATTACTTACCCAACACGTTAAGGATTTGATGCGTAAAGGTAAAAATAATCCTACTGTACCGCAAACTGCCACTGTGCAGGATGCGCTCTTTGTAATGACGCAAACCGGAGCAGCGGGGGCATGCAGTATCATAGATAAGCAAGGCAAACTGCTAGGCTACTTTACCGATGGGGATTTACGCCGTATTTTGCAAACCGGCACGAACGTACTCAAAAAATCTATTACCCAAGTAATGACGAAAAACCCCTATCATATTTTTGAAGACGTGCCCGCTATTGAAGCTGCCAAAATGATTCACCAAACCCGGGTAGATAATTTGCCTGTCTTAAACAAAGCAGGTAAAGTAGTGGGCATTATTGATGAAAAAGACCTCATTGAATTTTTAGCCATGTTGGATAAAAAATGAAGCAATATTGGTGCCTATTGTTAGCTAGTCTTTTACTGCTTTCCTGCAGCGACAAAAAGACCTCTGCTGTAGAGGAAGATGACGCGCAAGTAGCCACCCACGTTTCCATTTTTTCTTCCAAGGATAATCAAAAACAGTGGATGTTGCAATCTCAATCCGTTAATTTTGAAAATATGCAAAACGCCACACTAAAAGAACCTCGTTTGCTGCTCAAACAAAACGGGCAGGACAGTGCCACCGTCTCGGGCGATATGGGTCTATTTGATTATACCAAGCAACTGGTTACTATTGAAGGGGATGCAATACTAGAATCATTAACCGAAAAAGTTAAAATTACCGCCCCCCGTTTTTTTTACGATGTAGCCCAAGATAAAATCTGGTCCGATGCGCGCACCGTTATTGCCCGCGGAACGGCCCGTTCGGTAGCAATTCACGGGGTAGAAACCGACTCCAAACTTAACAAAATTATCATTAAAAAGCACGCCACCCAACTTCCGCAATCCATAGATGAACTTAAAAGGAACCAACCATGAAATTGACCTCCTTACTTCTGTTATTTTGCTTATTCATAGTCGGCTGTCACACCACCCGGGTAGAAGCGCCACACACCTCGCCTATTACCCGCCCGGTCAAACAAACGCTACAACAAAAAAAAGCAGCTGCCACCCAAAAACATCAAAAAAATGCCCAACAAATGCCGCCCGTATTAGGGGGTATTGTGCAAAGTGATGAGTGGATCATCTATAAAGAAAAAGAACAAGAGGAATTTAAAGGCCATGTTTTTTACGATAACGGCATCTATACTTTCAAAGCGGCCTATGCCCTTTCAGACCGTAAAAACAACACGTTTAGCGCATCCGGCAATGTCTATGCTAAGCAAAAGGACGTACAACAAGGCACCACGTATGAAGCCTACGCTGATCAAGCCCGCTACCATTATAAAACAGGCAAAGGAGTGCTGGAAAGCACTACTAAAAATCCGGTCAAGTTGATTTTAACGGATCAAACCCAAACCATCCGCGCCCGTGCCAAGCATATTTCGTTTGATACAATTGAACAAATCTTTATCCTTACCGGCAATGTATATGCCCAACGCACCACGGCAGAAGGCACTCAAACCATGCAAGCCCATAAAGCCACATTCAAACAGTTGGAAGATTATTTGTATTTGGATGGCAACGTCACGCTAGCGGATGATCAGCATACCTTGCAAGCCAACACCGTTATTTACGATGGGGCCCACAATCAGGCCCACGCCTACGGAGCCCGTCCGCTTGCTACCGGCTCCACCGAACAAGGCACATTTGCTATAATAGCAGATACCGTCTCGTCCGATGCGCAGGGCACCCTTGTCACGTTAGACGGCAAAGTACAAGGGTGGCTCGTATCGCCGGAGCTGAATAACAATAAAATAAATAGTAAATTTTAGGGGTTTTTATGGAACTGCGCAGTGAAAAAATCGTCAAAGTATACAAAGACCGCATGGTCGTAAAAGGGGTGGATATCCACGTAAAATCCGGCGAGATTGTAGGCCTTTTAGGCCCCAATGGTGCTGGAAAAACTACCTCTTTTTACATGATGGTAGGCTTTATCCGCCCTACCGAAGGAAAAGTATTTATTGACGGGGATGACGTTACCGCACTACCCATGTTTGAACGCGCCCGCCATGGCCTGGGCTACCTAGCGCAGGAACCTACTATTTTTAAAGGGCTTACGGTAGAGGAAAATTTGCTAGCCGTATTGGAACGCATTGTAGAAGACAAAACCGCCCAAAAAAAGCGCGTGGATGAATTGTTAAACGAATTTGGCCTTACTAAACTAGCCAAGCAAAAAGCGTGGACGCTTTCCGGTGGTGAAAAACGCCGTATGGAAATTGCACGCTGTATGATTAGCAACCCTAAAATTATTTTATTGGACGAACCGTTTGTAGGCATTGACCCTATTACCGTGTCGGACCTGCGCCACATGATTTTTAAGTTAAAAGACAAAGGTATTGGCGTGCTGATTACCGACCACAACGTGCGCGAAACGCTGCCGCTAACGGAACGCGCGTATTTAATTTATGACGGTAAAATCTTAGTAGAGGGCAATCAAGACACGCTGATTAATGACCCTAACGCCCGCAAACTCTACCTAGGCGAAGATTTTAAGATGTAACGCTATTTGTATAAACTACTTACTGGGCCTGGCTTATTTGCCGGGCTCTTTTATCATGCGGAAAAACACGGGCCGCGTTGGTGTCAACTAGCCACACCCCACACGGAAAATCCGCCGGCAACAAGTGCGCCTCATCAATCCCGGTGCGCGCCTTGGCGTGACAGGTTACTAAATAGGTCCCATCCTCTTGCACGTGCGGAACAAGCAAGCGGGAACTCAACAGAAAAATCGCCCCCTTCTGCCGGAAGGTTTGGTTCATTTGATAAAAATAGTGATCAATTTGCACGCCCGCTTGCTGTTGCACCATCACTTTGGCAAACGTCTCTGCACTCTGCGCGGAAGTTGGTAGCACTTGGGAAGTCGTCACACGCGGTTTCGTCGGTGCCACACGAGCTTTGGTACCCGACTCCATGGTTTCGGGCTGATACGCGCGGGCCGCTTGCGCGGCGCGTTCGTGGGCCGGCTGTGCCAAGCGTTTTTCATCCCGCACTTCTTTATAATCTAGTTTCACGAGCCCGTTATTAGTAATCGCACCGCGTGGGGATACAGTTACCTTGGTCACATTGACTAAATTAGAATGCGTCACTTTAAGTGTAATTTTCTCCGGAGAGTATTTACGGGCGTGTCCCTGTTGTGCCAGTTCTTCTTTAAAATTTTTATTAAAGTCTAACACAATTTCGTTTTGTTCGCTGCGCCAGCAACAAGCAGACACACACGCCTCTTGCAAATTTAGGCGCTGGGCGGCTTCCTGCGGCCAAAAACGCAAATTAAACTGCACACAGGAGTCATACTGTTTTCCATCAAAATCTACGCGTTTGCCAGGCACTTCCAACCACGGCTTAGTGGTCGCCACGCCGGAATTATTCATGGGCGTATAACACCCCACAAGTAAAGCCGCTATTGCGCCTAAAATCACTTTTTTCATACACTTTATTATAGTAAGTTTTTATAAGGAGCAATTATGGAGTTTATTTTAACCTACGTTCAAAAAATCCCCAGTTTACCCGCGCATTATCACACAATAACCGCGCAAATTATTTCCGCTATTGTCTTTTTAGTCATTTTGTTTGTGCTAGCGAAAATTTCCACTTGGTTTTGCAATAATTTTTTATCGCGCCTCGTCAAATTACTCAAGGCCGAAAAATGGTTCAAAGCCCTTACCGAACACAAATTTTTTACCGCGCTTGGCATTGTGATTGCCGCCATGGTAGCTATTAACTTACACCCGGTGTTTGTTTCCTCCAAAATTGTATGGTTAGAAAAACTGATGGAAAAAATCACCGGGATGTTTGTCCTGTTTAGCTTTTCCTACCTGGGTTTTACGTTCTTAAACGCGCTAGACAAACTCTACGGCCGCAACCCCAAAATCCCGATAAAGGGGCTGGTGCAGGTTTTTAAAATTATCTTGTTTTTAGTAACGGCTTTATTTTTAATTTCGCTTCTCTTAGGGCGTAAACCCCTTTATATCATCACCGGCTTATCGGCGTTAGCAGCGGTGTTTTCCTTAATTTTCAAAGACCCCATTTTAGGCTTTGCCGCCAGCATTCAGCTTACCATGAATAACCTCATTAAAATTGGGGACTGGATTACCGTAGATTCTGCCGGGGCCGACGGAAACATTTTAGATATTTCGCTCACCAGCGTGCGCGTGCAAAACTTTGATATGACCATTGTCAGCGTGCCGACGTACGACCTTATTTCAAAACCGTTTAAAAACTGGAACGGAATGTACGTAGCTAAGGCGCGGCGCATCCAGCGCAGCATTACGATTGACACAGACACGGTTAAATTTTTGGATAAAGAGACGTTAGCTCGTCTTAAAAAAATTGAACTGTTAAAAGATTACTTGGCCGCCAAAGAGCAAGAAATTGAAGAATACAATAAAGCACACAACGTGCATGATAGCTTAATTAATGGTCGCCATTTAACCAACCTGGGCACCTTCCGCCACTACGCGGAAGAATACTTAAAATCCCGTCCGTACGTAACGCAAGCAGACCCCGGCTTTACGCTAATGGTGCGCCAATTACCACCCAACGCGCAAGGCATCCCGCTGGAAATTTACTGCTTTGTAAATACGACGGTGTGGACGGCGTACGAGGGCTTACAGTCCGACATTTTTGATCACCTCTTTGCCGTCCTACCGGAGTTTGGGTTATATGCTTACCAGCAACCCAGTGGCCGCAATTTAGCAAAATTGATTAAATAAGAAAATAGGGGGCCAAATTAATTCCCCCCATTTTGTAGATATATTTTGATTATTGGCGGTGCAAATTCACAAACGCGGCCGCTTCTATGCCGGCTTTAGCCCCGCTGCCCGCAGCAATAATGGCTTGGCGGTAATACTTATCCGCGCAATCTCCGGCGGCAAAAATACCTTCAATGGTGGTGTGCGTTTTTTCATCGGCTAGCACAAGGCCGCTGTCTGATAGCGCCACGAGCGAATCTTTCAAAAACGCCGTCTGCGGGTCTGCCCCTATGGCCACAAACACCCCTTGGCAATCAATGTTGGTGAGCTCGCCGGTTTGCACGTTTTTCACGCGTAGCCCCGTTACGGCACTATCGCCCAAAATAGCCTCCGGCACGCTGTTAAGCACAAATTTAATATGCGGGTTTTTGCGCGCCTGTTCCACGGTTACCTGATCAGCACGAAACGCGTCGCGACGGTGGATTAAACTCACTTCCGGGCAAAATTGCGCTAGGAACAGTGCGTCCTCAAAGGCCGTGTTTCCCCCTCCCACCACGCACACTTTTTTGCCGCGCATAAAAAATCCGTCGCACGTCGCGCACGCGGAAAGGCCGTGCCCGCGCAGTTTTTCTTCGCCGGGCAAATTAAGCCAGCGCGCCTTGGCACCCGTAGCGATAATCACGCTCACAGCCGCGTATTGTTTGCCACTGGTTGTTGTCAAGGTAAAGGGTGTTTTTTCGCCTTCAATTTTGGCAATTTCATCGGTGGAAAATTCAACGCCCAAACGTTTGCACTGTTTGTGCATGTTGTCCATTAGTTCAAAGCCGCCGACGGGATTGACAAAGCCCGCATAGTTTTCCAGTTCACTGGTTTGCAACAGCTGCCCACCTGGCACAGCTCCGCCGCAAATAAGCGGCTTTAAGCCCGCACGCACGGCGTAAATGGCCGCGCTACACCCGGCAGGTCCTGCTCCAATAATAATTAAATCTCTCTCTGTCATTTTGTAAACTCCTTTTGTAACTCTTGATAAAATTCTACGGGAAATCCCACCACATTGGTTTTGCTCCCCACAATGCGTTCAATAAACGGGTCCTCATTATCTTGCACGGCATAGGCGCCGGCTTTGTCCATGTGTTTGCCCGCATAGTGCGCTAATTGCTCGTTAGAAAGCCGCCGCGCCTTACAATGGCTCACGTCATAACCGTATAGCAATTTATGCTGGTCTTTACACACTAAACATACCCCGGTATACACGCTCTGCCAACTGCCGTTTAATTTTTTCAAAATACGCAAGGCGTCGGCTTTATTTTTAGGTTTGCCGATAATTTCCCCCTTGCAAAACACCAGGGTATCCGCGCCAATGACCGTTGCAGCGGGATATTTTTTAGCCACATCAAACGCTTTTTGCATGGCTAGTTCCGTTACGCGTGCCGACGGGCGTTTTTTGGTGCTTTTTTCGGCGCACTGAGAAGGGATAATTTCAAATTTCTTCCCTAATGTTTTTAATATTTCAATGCGCCGCGGCGACTTAGAAGCTAATATGAGCATATTATTTCTTTCGTTTTTTAAGATATATTTTTACAAGTTCAAATAAACTTGCTAGCGTAAAACAAGCAAGGGCAAAACAAATAACCACGAGGTATTCAAGATGCATGCATCTTGAAGAAGGGCAAATATCAAATAACCCAGAATTCTCGGGAATTATTGGCCATAATACGCGATAATATATTCCAGTAAGGCCTATTGCTAGGATGATAAGTCCCAATATTCCCCATAGAGTCAAACGTTCATTACCTTTGTTTCCCATACTTATTTCTTCACAAATTTAGCGATAATTAAGTATCCAAACACCAGCCCCAGTACCCCGCAAATACTTACACTTGCGCTCAAGGGATGAATACCCAACGCATATACACGGGTGAGTGCCCAGCCAATTTTATCGGGCAAGAATCCACAACAATATTCCAGCCCCAGGCCAATTACGCCACCTAAAATTAAAGTTAAAAGTGCAAATACAAGTCCTCGCATAAAGGTTTCTCCTTCTATAAACATTGTCATCCTGAGCCGTTTTTGCTCAGGATCTCCGCCTTGTTTTTGTGAAGCGGAGGAGATGCTGAACAAAAACCCTTCAGCATGACATTATTATATGACCTAGCTTAATGTTATTGTATCTTTTTTAATAGGGATTGGGGCAGCCTGTCTTCCGTCTTCGGTGTCTGTTAAACTGAGGCGCATATTAAAAAACCCAAGTCCCGCCAGTACGGCTACCGCGCCCACCACCAGCCACGGCAGTGCCAGCCACGTTGGCGCAAGTGCATCGGATAAAATCCCCGCCATAAAAAACCCAGCCGCGGAACCGAAATTATAAAAAACCATCAGCATCCCCAAATACCGCCCCCGCGTTTCGCGCGATGCGATATTGGAAACCAAGGTTTGCTCTCCTGGCATTACAATTAGCTCGCCTACGCCCGCCAAAAATACGCCTAGGCCGATTAACCAAAATGAACCAAAAAAACCAACGGAACCAAACCCTGCCGCATAGAGCAAACATCCCATCAGCATCGCGGTAGACAGGCGCATCTTAGCCATTACTTTAGTGGCCCACACCTGTAGCAGCACCACCACCGCACCGTTAATGGTAAAAAACCAACCAATGTAATATTCCGGCATGTGTAAATACTGTTTACAGTGGACCGAAAGCCCCACCACCAGTTGGGAATTTACCGCCGTAATCATCACCACATACAAACAAATTTTCGCAAGACGCGTGTCTTTTAAGGATAAAAGGGTAGACACAAAACTGGGCTTACGCCGGTGTACCAATACCCGTTTTCTATCATGTACCAGGCGGGATACATACAAAATGGTAATGCCATATAGAATAGCCGTAAAAAAGAACGCCATGCTATAGGAATAGCGCACTAAAAAGCCGCCCACCGCCGGGCCCAATGCCCAGCCAATATTAAGCCCAATGCGGATAATACCAAAGGCCTCCACACGGTTTTTTCCCGTTGTGTTATCGGTTACCCATGCGTTAGCCGCCGGACGGAAAAACGCGCCCAAAAACGTAGTTAAAAAATAAGTTACCAGCACCCACGCGGCCTGCGCATGAAACTCAATACACAGCCCCAAGGCAAACATGGCGATAATTTGGGAAAACAGCCCCCACATCATGACTGGTTTACGGCCAAACGTGTCGGCTAGCTCACCGGAAATAGCGCTAGACACACAGCGCGACAAGCCCGCTAGCGCAATAATAAGCCCGGCTACCGCCGGGGTTAACTGCCGCTGCGCAATAAGATAAATAGTAAAAAATGGGAGTGATAGCCCATAGCCAAAAAGCAAAATACCGTTGGCTACAGACACTACAATCATACTCTGCCGGGTATATTTATGCATGTATATATTGTAGAAAATTTAGATTTACAAATAAGGCTTAATGACCTTATGCACTTTATCCGCCACTTTGGCATAGCCGGCGGCGTTGGGATGTACTTGATCACTTTTTAAACTGGGCTTGTAAAAAATCCCTTTCATAATGCCGGGCACGTAGAGGGCGCCTTTTTCCTTGGCTAGTTTTTTATACGCTTTGGTATATTCCCCCATACCCGGGCCGCCCGTATCTATAATAACAGCAATCGCGCCGTCCTGTTGTACAGCATCCACCATTTGCGCCACCGCGTCCACCGCTGCTTGCGTACTTTTGCGGCGCATAAAGTCGTTGGCCCCAAATTCAATCAGCACCATATAAGGGCGTTTACTTAACACCTGTTCCAAGCGTGCGGGGGCTTGCACGGCTAGCTCACCGGACACACCCAGATTGACGACGGGACGATCCGTTTTGGTAGCCAGCACATCGGGGTAACTGGTTCCCGCGGGGGCACCATAACCGGCCGTAAGGCTATCGCCAAACGCCACAACAACGTAGTTGTTATTGGGGAAATTTTTGATTTTTGGTTTTCCCCCTCCAAAAAAGTAAAACAGTCCAGCCACAACAAACACCCCAATGAGTAGTTTTTTCATAGTTTCATTATAACAAATCCGCCTATTTATTATAAAATAGAGATAAGGAGTCCTTTTTAACTATGAAAAACATCTTAGTCATTGGCGGAGCCGGGTATATTGGCTCGCACACCGTCAAAATGCTAGCCGCACAAGGCTATAATCCTGTTGTATTTGATAACCTTTCTAAAGGCCACCGCGAGGCTGTTGCTAAGTATCCCTTTGAACTGGGCGACCTAGGCGATAAAGCGCGCTTAACCGAAGTATTTAAAAAGCACTCCATTGAGGCAGTCATGCACTTTGCCGCATTTATTGAAGTAGGCGAAAGCGTCCAAGAACCCTCCAAATATTACCACAACAACGTGGCCCAAGTGCTTAATTTGTTAGACGCCATGGTGGAAAATCATGTTAAATACTTTGTATTTTCTTCTACCGCGGCCACGTTTGGCGAACCGGTACGCGCCAAAATTGACGAAACACACCCGCAAAATCCCATCAATCCCTACGGAAACACCAAGCTTATGGTGGAAAAAATGCTGGCTGATTTTGACACGGCCTACGGGTTAAAATCCACCGCACTACGCTACTTTAATGCTAGCGGTGCCGACGACAGTGGTAAAATTGGCGAATCTCACTCGCCCGAAACCCATTTAATTCCGCTGGTGCTGCAAGCCGCCGCCGGCAAACGCCCCAGTATTAAAGTGTTTGGCACCGATTACCCCACGCCCGATGGCACCTGCGTGCGCGATTATGTGCACGTAAATGACCTGGCCCGTGCCCATATCCTCGCCCTTGAAAAAATGGTTCAAGACAACCAAAGCGAACGTTTCAATCTGGGTAGTGGCAGTGGCTTTAGCGTGGCCGAACTAATTAAAGAAGCAAAAAAAATTACTGGCATTGACTTTAAAGTAGAGACGGCCCCACGCCGCGCAGGCGATCCCGCCGTCCTAGTGGCGGACAGTATCAAAGCACAACAGGTGCTAGGCTGGAAGCCGGAATATTCCCTCGCGCGCATTATAGAAACCGCCTGGAACTGGGAACAACACCGCCGGTATTAGGCCTAACTTTTTAAAAAATAGAACACTAAATCAAATTTTACAAATCTTTTTGTAAATAAAAAATCCTTATTTTTTAATAATTTTTAAAAAACACTTGCAATTATCTTAAAAATTTATTAGAACAATATATAGAACAAAAGGAGGAAGGCCATGAAAGCCTTACACGCCAAACAAGTAGAATTGTTAGAAATTTTAAAAGCCAACATTTCCGATCCGCTTACCATGGAGGAACTGGCTGACCGTTTAAACGTAAGCAGCAAAAGCGTGGTATTCCACCATATTACACAGCTAGAAAAGAAGGGCTATCTTAAACGCAACCCGGCTAACCCGCGTGATTATATCGTGCTCAAAGACCCGGAGCGTAACGTCATTTACTTGAATATGTACGGCATGGCCAAGTGCGGTCCGGAGGGAACGATTTTGGACGGCACCCCCACGCGCGTAGTACCCGTAGACCCGAGTATGATTTACTTCCCGGCGTGCAAAGGCTTTATGGTGGAAGCGAAGGGCGACTCCATGCAAACTATGATTGCCCCGCACGATTGGCTGATTGTGGAACAAAGCCACACGCCTAAAAATAAAGATATTGTGGTCTGTGTAAATAATGGCGAAGTAATGGTTAAGCGCTTTACGCAAGATGGGAAAAATGTCATTTTACAGTCGGAAAATCCGGCCTATAATCCCATCGTGGCGGACCAAACCGCCTTTCACGTAGAAGGGATTGTGCGTAGCATTATTAAGCGCAACGTCAGCTGCTAGCCCCAAGTTGGGGCTGCCAATGCCCGCGCCTTCGCTATACGAACTTCTCACGTAAACGAACCGCGAAGGGCTTGGCGAGGAGTCATGGCCCGTGTCGCTTTTTCTCGTCATCCCGCTGAGTCGGTGTGCGGAATATAGAAAAAGCACCCGGTTCCCTTGTTAGGCCATACATGCGGGCATGCCCGTGTGGCAAGCGCTTTTCCTGCTGCCCGGTAGCAAGGTGGTTTCGAAAAAATTTGGCGCAGTTCTAGGCGCGAACCGCCGCAGCGTACGTCTGCAAGACAACGCACAGCGTTGCAAGTACGTAAGGCGGGCCGCAACAACGAAATGCACCAAATTAAGAAGAAACCCAAGGGCAACTAGTTGTAACCTCACCGGGGGCCCGCGTCGAAACGGGCCCCCGGTTTTTTACCTATTTACTAACAGTTGTTTTGCAAATTTTAGCTACTTAACCGCTAAAAATAAACACTTATTTTGCTAACAAAGTTTTCACGTGAAAACTTTTTTGGGGTTTTAGGCCCCCTTTTGGATGTTATACCTAGCTTAGCATGCTAGTTCATATCCAAGGTACAGGCTCCTACACTACCGCACACATCCGTACAACCTGTCCCACCCCTTCCGCTATAGTGACAGGACACCTCCGGGGTGGTGGCATACGTATTATACATCCGATACATCATCGTCAGTTGCACATCTGTATCCTCTCTCGCCCACGCGTATACACTTCCAGTAGAATCAGGAGAAACTTGGTAAATCCAATCCCCCACCGCAAAACATGGATCCGAATTCGACCCGCTAGGACAAGATTCTTCCGTACCACCAAGATCTGCCAGAATGCGGGGCCCGTCGCTATACTCATCATGGCTACCAACAATTGCGTCCAACACAGAAGCAAAGATATTTTGCGGGGTAGCGGCGCTTGCACTGGCAAATTCCCCGGTGCTGCTACCGGACAATAAATATAGCTTATAGCCATCGTTGGTAAGGGATACATCCTGCCCACCGTCGCTAATGCACACCTCATCCTCTTGGGAAGGCGCATTTCCGTCGTGCGCAGGTGCTTCGCAATACGTATTCCCCGCAAAGTGGGTGCTATGGTCAAAGTATACCGTGTAGCGGTTGTTCAACCCCGTCTTAGTGGCACGAACGAACGCATGGTCCGCATTGCTAAGTTCCAACACGGCACCTTCCGGGGCTTGCACGTCCAGCGACGCAAGTTGCGTGGTGTATTGTCCATGCTCATTGTAATAGATCTCTTGAGCATTTTTAATTACTTTGGCGAGCGGTTTAAGCGCCGCAAACCGGCTTTTCATGACTGCTTTTTGATACTGCGGCAGCGCCACCGCTGCTAAAATACCGATGATGAGGATGACGACTAGTAGTTCAATAAGCGTAAAGCCACGACGCCTCTCCCGCCCTTGTGGAGGGAGTACCGCCGCGAGGCGGGGTAGGAGGGTTATGCTTTCATTATTTGGATAACCCTCTTTTTGTCGGCAAGCCGACGTTTTCCCCACAAGGGGGACAAATAACAACTGTTGTTTCTTCATATACTACCTCTCTAACTTAAGTTGCAATTTACCCGCTTGGAAGTATATGAAAACGGCTTTTATACCTTGGTGTGTGTTCCCGCGCCAATGCATAACAGCCGTAGCCTGCCGATCATTACGACAAACATTCAGCATAACACAACAGGCTTGCAATTCCTATCACGTTATGCTTAGACTTTCGGCTGTTTTCAGAGGAACACACACCACTATAGGTGCGCCGTATTCCACATACGGTTCCAAAAACAGATTAAATTGTACTTATAGTGTAACAAAATTTCCGCACGCTGTCATCCATCCGGATTTTGCACCCACACGCCGGGCACAATTATCTATAATATAGGTATGTCTAAAAGAACCCAAAAAGGGGCACCAGCCCCGGTTTGTGATACGTGCACAAGTTGGTTGCGCCGTTTGTTGCCCACCGCTACCGGGTGGCTCATTTTACTAGTAAGCCTTTGCTTTTTTACCGCCACGTACGATTCGGCCCACGTCAAATTAACTTTATTACACATTGGGGCAACGCTCCTACTTACGCTGTGGACAACCCTTAAAATTACGGAGCGCCAAAACCCCTTTACTAAAACCACCTGGCCCTTTTTAGCCCCTCTATTCATATACGGGGCGTGGCAAACGTTATCCTTTTTGTGTTTTTCATATAAGCTGGAGGCGGCTGAGGAATTTATCCGGTTACTCATGTACGGCGGCATTAGCGTACTGGTGGCGTGCGAGTTTACCATTAAAGACGTGCGCACCGTTACAAAATACCTACTTATTACGGCATGGATTTCGTTTATCTACGGCCTTGTGCAAGCGGTAGCTAAGTGGATCCCGTCCGTTGATTTTTTGCCGTGGCACGGGTTCTTTGCCGGGCGCGTATTTTCCACCCACGCCAACCCCAACTTTTTTGGCGCGTTTATCGTCGTTGTGTCGGCTATTATCGGGATAGAATTTGTACGTACCCGCCACAAAAAGTGGCTAGCGCTACTTGCCTTGGGCCTAGTAAATTTGTTTTTTACCGAGAGTAAAGGCGCCTGGCTAGCCTATGGCGGTATGGCGGTATATGTTGCGTTTGTCTATACCAACGGGATCGCACCTATAAAAAAACACTTAGCTAAAATCAATGTGATTGCTGTGGCGTGTTTGCTTGTGGCATGCGGCGCGGCCGGGATTTATTCTGCTAAGCGTTTTCAGTCGGTCAGTTTCCGTGCATACACGTGGCTCTCTGCCTTTGAAATGGTGAAAGATTCCCCCCTTTTAGGCACCGGGCCGGGCAGTTTTAAAATTGTTTATCCGGCCTACCGCCGCCCGCAAATTTTCTACCTAGAAAACGCTCACAACAACGAAACCCAACACGCCGAAAATGAATACTTGGAACAAGCCGCCACCGCAGGGGTGATTGGCCTAGCGTTATTCTTATGGATTTTTGTGTTTTTATTTACGTGCGCGTATAAAAATATGCGCGCCGTACAACAGGAAAAAACCGCGAGCGACGACGAGCGGGAACGCTCTTTATATTTGTTGGGTTACAGCGCGGCACTGGCGGGGCTATTGCTACATGCTTTTGTAGATATTAGCTTGCACTTTGCCTCCAGTGGGCTACTGCTAGCCGTATGTATCGGCGTAATCTTAGCCCTGTGCATGCCCAAAAGCACGTATGATTTACCCTTGGCTACACCCGCCCGTTCTCCACGCGCGCTGTGGGTGGGGCGCGGGCTTGTCTATCTAGCGGTACTAGCCGCCCTGATTTACACGATGGTGGAATTTTTCCGCATGCTGCGCCACATGGCAACTGCCACGCTAGGGGAAGGAACGTTACTAGCCTTAGCCGTACTTACTTTTATGGGATGTGTAGTGGGCGTAGGATATATGTATTTTCAAACCGTGCGCAAAACCACCCGCGTGGCCGTGTGTGTAGCGCTACTTGTTTCCGTTCCCGTGTGTGTAGGATTTTTTAATTTACTGACGGCCAACCACTACTATAGTTTGGGCGTGGCACTAATCAACCTACAGCAACCCTACGCTGCGTTGCCAGCGTTTACAGACGCCATTAAGCGCAACCCATTTTCGGCTGAATACCGTCAATACCGTGGTAATATTTTTGCCATGACGCTGGACCAATCCAAGCGGTTTTCCCCGGCACTAGGCGATACCGACTCCCCCCGCACCGACTTTGAACGCGCGCTGGCCGATTTTGATTTTGTCAAAAAACACAATCCCAATCATGCGCTATTGCACCAGGATTTAGGCCAGCTGTACTACGCACTGGCAATGCGGCAACTAGGGCTTGCCCAACAAGCCCCCACTCAAGCCTTTTTGTATAACCAACTGGCGACGGAAAACTTCACCCAAGCCAAAGAGGCTCTGCTTTATTCCCTCAAGTTGGACCCCGTAAATGCAAACACGTATTTGATGCTTATTAACATGGCCCTTTTCCGCCACGACGTACAAGAAGCCCAAAACTGGGTGAATGCCTACTGCCAAGGCCCGGGCGGTGTAACGGAGGAAGAATTTTTAGCCCGCCACCGGGAAAACCCGCAAATGCAAGCGCTCCAAGCACATATAGACCGGTTGCAAGCTGCCAAATAGTTTTTAATTTCGCAAGTCATCAATAGTCATATCCGGGTATGTCTGTTTGAGCTGATTACATACTATTTCATCGTTGTCGGTAGCCACAGAACACGTTCTAGTCCATTCAAAATTACTATTCGTAAACGAAACATCTCCTCCAAAATCGGGAACCGCAGCTATTGAACAGTCTTGATAATGCTCCTCACAGGACATGCCAACCAGTAATGTAGATGGGAGCGGGATATCTAGTACAAAATCATCGCTGCCAGCGTCTGTATATCCGTGTTCTAGCACCCATAAATCTATAGCTTTTTGTCCAGCGTTTAATACGTTGATTAGTTCCACCGTACGGGCTTTAAGTACCGCTTTTTGGTACTGCGGCAGAGCTACCGCAGCCAATATACCGATGATGAGCACAACAATCAAGAGTTCAATGAGGGTAAAACCTATACGCCCGCTATATCCCGCATACCGACCTTGCGGGATGACGGAGCGGGCGGTAAAACCGCACTGTGTACCTCCTCGCCCTGGAGGGAAGGCGTCGTCCCGGGAAGTTGTAATCCG
>JAZUNI010000017.1:0-9250 GCA_045604045.1 Elusimicrobiaceae bacterium
CTAATATATTTTATAAATTTTTTATACTAGCATTTAGACTGATGAAACACCAGCATAAAATTTAAATGTAATTTTTTAAATTTTGAAAATAAATCATTTAAGGAGTATTAAAAATAATAAAAATTCAATTTCAATATTTGATAATTTGAAATCTCAAAATCATACTCATTTTAAATTTTATTCTCCCCCCTACGATTTTAATTAAAAAAAATATAAATTTTTAAATTTATAAAATGCCCTAAAACGATTTGGGGGATATTGGGGTATGGAAAAAATTTAAAAGCCGTTTTAAAATGAACAGACTAAAATTTTAGAAAACGCCCCAGGACGATTTGGAGGATATGTAAGTACCCGGGAAAAATAAAAAGACGATCCATATCCAGGGCTTCTAGGCGCATTGTAGGGATAGGGATAAATGATACAGGTAGGGTAAAAGCCAAAATTGTTTCTTACAACTTATGTTAATAGAAACTAGCAGAAAAGAAACTATAGGGAGAGCTAAACGTCTATAATAGCCCCACAATCTATATGTGTTCCTAAAGGTGGATCACATACATAAACGTCTATTAAGGGGAAAATAGGCACGACAAAAGTATTGTGTTAATGTGCCAAATGTGCTAATGGGAAGAGAAAAATAGTGGCGTGTAAAATGTTACACATAAAGAAGGGGGAAATTCTTCCCCTTTTTTATTATATATAGCGCTCCTGTTATGCCACGTGGCCATAAGTACGCTAATTCTTTTTTTCTTGCACTTTGGCCCGATCTGTTAATAGTTTTTCCAATCCCTTTAATTGGGTTTGTTTGGGATCAAGCTGCATATCCTGGTTATTTTGAGCACCTAGCAGGCTGGACTTATTTGCACTATCTTTTTCCGCTTGATTGGTAGTGTTTCCTAGGTTCATGTTTTCCCCACCCACAGGAGTCGCTTTATCCGGAACTGAAGCCGTAAAATTTTTGGCCTGCTTAGGTTTAAAATCACTCATAGAGGTAGTAGCTTGTGTAGAAGACAAACCCTTTTTCCCCCCTTCTTGCTTATCAAGAGCGGAACCCTCTCCTGCTGCGGCTTGCGTCTCTTGGGTTTGCGGATGAAAAACAGCTACGCTGGTCTGCGGGTGTACCACTGTTACAGTAGTTGTAGGATGAGACACCTCCGCCTGCGTGGTGGGGTGAAATACAACGGCCTGAGTGGAGGAGTGCTTTACGTCAACTGTTGTTTGTGGGTGAATAACAGGCACCTGCGTTTGCGGATGGCGTACTTCTTCATTTGAAGTGGGACGAAAAACAGACACGTTCGTTTGCGGCCGCGTGACGGCCACTTTCGAAAATGGACGAGTTGTGGGCACCACAGTATTCGGTGTTTTCGCTTGCGTAACCACGACAGTCAAACTACACCATACACTAGCTAGTAAAATTCGTTTCATAAATACCTTATTTTTTGACCGGAGTTGTAGTAGCCGCTGCAGGGTTCATCATCCCGTTCATTAAGGCCGATATATCTGGCATGGCAGGCATGGCCGGTGCTCCCGCTTGGCCAGTGGCCGGTGAAGCCCCCCCTGTTAGGGCTTGCATATTTTGCATCATACCCTGCACCTGTTGCATCATAGTCGCTGGATCAGCATTAGCTGGCATCGCGGCACTGGCTGCTTGTACAGACGATGTGGGCGCAGCGGCAGCCGGAGTAACTGAGGAGGGCTTATTTCCTTTAGCCGGGGGAGTAGCTGATTTTTTCCCTACTGTAGGTTGTTTTCCAGTGGAAAAATCCGTTACGGATGATCCTGCCACAGAGGTTTGCACGGTACTAGTTTGCACACCCTGACCAAAGCGATTATTACTGTTACTAAAGGCACGATACCCCCCTTGCGAGGGTTGGCCTTGTGACTGGGTGGCGGCGTCAAAGTTAGCCCGGTTAGTAGGCCCTACTTGATAGGCCGCTACCGGAAAGAAAATACACAAAGATAATGCACATAATAAATATTTCATAAAAATTCTCCCACATATGACTCTTTAATAGTATAGTGTTACAAAAAACATCTGTCAAGAGCTGCCCGAAGGAAAACAAATACAGCCCCCATTAAAAAAGGTATAATAATGACATGCTATTACCTAGAATATTAACTGCCCTTGTGGGCATTCCTTTAATCATCGCCGCCATTCATTTGGGCGGTATTGTCTATATGGCTTTTGTAGGCTGTGTTATTTTGATGTGCCTTTATGAGTACAGCTTGGTGCTGACTGCTGGTAAGCGGCCCGTGCATACATTATCGTTAATGATATGGGGTATTTTGTTTGGCGTAGTAGCCATTTTTGGGCGGGCACACCCGGAAGGGATTACTGTGCCTGACAATATTTATCCCCTCACCATTAGTGTAATTTTACTGGGCGTACTATTATTTGATATTTTAACCCCTAAACGCAGCTGGGAACGCGTATGTAATACTTTTATGGGCGTGTTTTTAATCCCGTGGTCGTTAGCACACTTAATTAACATCCGCGATATTGCCAACTACGGCGAATACTTAACCTTATTTATGATTATCACCGTGTGGATCAGCGATACGGGAGCCTATTTTTGCGGACGATTTTTGGGCCGTCATAAATTAAATAAAGAAGTAAGCCCCAAAAAAACGTGGGAAGGAGCCATTGGAGGTACGTTGCTGTCGGTGGGTGGAGCTGTGGTCATGCGCAATTTATTTTTAAGTACTCTTTTGACGGTAAAAACCGCACTTTTGTTAGGGCTGCTGGTGGCCGTAGTGGGACAACTTTCTGACCTAGCAGAATCTATTTTAAAGCGCTCTACCGGCGTGAAAGATTCTTCTAATTTGTTACCGGGCCACGGTGGTTTTTTGGATCGGTTTGATTCTTATTTACTATTAGCCCCTATCTTTTATTATGTAGCGCTTTACGTGTTAAAAATTTAGTATGAAACAAATTGTTATTTTGGGTTCTACAGGTTCTATTGGTACATCTGCCTTGGATGTAACGTCTCGCTTGGGTGAGGATTACCGTGTTCTGGGCTTATCGGCCAACAATAATACAGAACTATTTTTAAAACAACTCCACGCTTTTAAACCGCGCTTTGCGGCTGTCTTAAATCCGCAAAGCTATGAAAAAATTAAAGATCAAATTCCCGCTGAAACTCGTTTATTGCCGCCAGAAATAGACAGCCTCATGTTTATGGCATCTTTACCGTCCGCCGATTTGGTAGTAAGCGGCGTAGTGGGCGCGGTGGGTTTTCGTCCGCTAATTAGCGCGATTAAAGCCGGCAAAACCATTGCCCTTGCCAACAAAGAACCCATGGTAATGGCTGGTAAAACCATCATGCAAGAATGCGAACGCTGGCAAGCAGCTATTATCCCCGTGGATAGTGAACCTTCCGCTATTTTTCAATGTTTAGGTGGTATGGCTGATGCACATAGTTATCACAAAATTGCCCCAGATATTTCCCGTGTGTTTTTGACAGCCTCCGGTGGGCCGTTTGCCAAGGTTTCTGGTCCGTTAGATCACGTAACCCCGCAGGAAGCACTCAATCATCCACGCTGGAAAATGGGAAAAAAAATTACCATTGATTCGGCTACACTGATGAACAAAGGCTTTGAGAAAATTGAAATTATGAATTTGTTTAATCTGCCTGATGAAAAGGTGCAGATTGTCATTCACCCACAGTCTGTGATTCACTCAGCCGTAGAATTTAATGATGGAGCTATTTTGGCGCAAATGGGCGAGCCGGATATGCGCGTGCCGATTCAATATGCAATTACTTATCCACTGCGCGCACCTAGCCCGGTCAAAAAATTAGATTTGTTTACTACCGCCAAGTTAGAGTTTTTCAAACCAGATTTATCCCGCTTTGTGTGTTTGGACTTGGCCCTGGCGGCCGCCCGCACCGGAGGCATCACCCCGGCGGTATTAAGTGCCGCGGACGAAATAGCCGTAGAAGCCTTTTTAAACGGGCAAATTAAGTTTACAGATATTTCTAAACTTGTTTACACCGTGCTACGCAAAACCCCCAATACGGGAGGCATTGCCACTATCAATCAGGCCTTAGAAGCGGACGAGTGGGCGCGTGAAGAAGCCCACGGCGTGCTGAAAGACGGGTCTTACAAAAATTCTGTCATTTAAGGAGAAGTATGCTTTTATCAATTATCGCTGTACTAGTTGTTTTAAGCCCTATTGTGATTATTCACGAGTTTGGGCACTTTCTGGCTTGCCGGTTAACCGGCATCCGCGTGGACGAGTTTTCGTTCGGCTTCGGCAAAATTTTGTGGCATAAGAAAAAAGGTGACACGGACTACCAAATCCGCGCCATTCCCTTTGGTGGCTTTGTAGAGCCGGCCGGCCCCATGTTCCACCCCGAAGATGCCACAGAGCCTCCTAAAGCGTATGAATTTGCTGCTAAACCCTGGTATGCTAAATTTTTTATGGTGGTAAACGGCGCGCTGTTTAACTATTTGCTGGCGGCAGCCATTTTTAGCGTGCTGATTTTCACCCAAGGTATGCCGCAAACAGATCCTGTTAAATTGCCGGCAGTAGTGGGTAGTATTGCAAAAAATTACCCGGCTGCTACGATTGACTTACAAGAAGGCGATTTGATTACGGCCGTCAATGGAAATCCTGTGTCAAACTGGAAGGAATTAACAGATGCGTTAACTACGCGCACCGGGGATTTAATATTGAATTATACGCGCGCCGGGACACCGCTAGCGGCCACCGTAAAAGAAAGTGATTTTAACCCTAAAGCCCCGCAAACCTTGGGGGTAACCGTGCAAGCTTTCTACTATAAAGTAGCGTGGTGGCAAGCCATTGGCTACGGGTTTTACGAATGCTACTATTGGACGAAGTATTCCCTGCAATCTATCGGCAAGAGTTTTGCCAAGAAAAAAG
Organism: Elusimicrobiaceae bacterium; assembly: GCA_045604045.1. GTDB lineage: Bacteria > Elusimicrobiota > Elusimicrobia > Elusimicrobiales > Elusimicrobiaceae > Avelusimicrobium. Next base: position 4,883 of record JAZUNI010000017.1, read on the forward strand.
CCCCCGAACTGGCCGGGCCGATTGGCATTGTAAACATCATCCACCAAGCCGCGCACCGTAGCCTATTGGATTTTGTGTGGCTCATTGCCATGCTCTCGGTAGCGGTAGGGATGTTTAACCTGTTTCCCATCCCGATACTAGACGGCGGCTATGCGCTGGTATTTTTATGGGAAGGAATCGCCCACAAGTTACCGACGGAGAAAACCTTAACCCGCGCCATGAATGTGGGGTTGTATATTTTAATTTTACTCGTGGTATATGCGTCCTATTCAGACATTAAACGCATTTTCTTTAAACCCAAAACCGCGGTAGAACAAACCACCCAAGAGGCAGAACATGTACAAGAGTAGAGAAGTAAAAGTAGGCAATTTCATATTAGGTACCGGACACCCGGTACGTGTGCAAAGCATGTGCAATACCAACACGCGCGATGCAGCCGCTACCGCTGCACAAATTAACGCGCTAGAAGAAGCCGGCTGCGAAATTAACCGCGTAGCCGTGCCCGATATGCAGGCCGCACAAACGATTGGCGAAATTAAAAAACGCATTCACTCCCCCCTCGTGGCGGACATCCATTTTGATTATAAACTGGCCCTGGAAGCTATCAAACAGGGAGTAGACAAAGTGCGTATTAACCCAGGTAACATCGGAGCGGTAGAAAATACCAAAGCTGTGGTGCAAGCCGCGGCAGACCATGGCGTGGCCCTACGCATTGGCGTAAACGCGGGCAGCGTAAAATATTTAAAAAGCGTACAAGGGAAGATGGAACTTTCCGACGAGAAATGGGCCGAAGTGATGGTGGACGAAGCCCTGGAACAAGCCAACATTTTAGAACAACTTAATTTCAAAAATGTAGTTGTGTCATTAAAGTCGGATAACTTCCGCCGCACCGTGCTTGCGAATGAACTATTTGCCAAACAAAGCGATATTCCATTGCACATTGGCCTTACAGAAGCTGGCAGTTTTTTGAGTGGTACCGTCAAAAGTGCGGTGGCCCTAGGTACGCTATTGCAAAAAGGGATTGGCGCAACGATTCGCGTGTCTTTAACCGAAGATCCCCGCCTTCAGGTACGCACCGCGTATGAGATTTTAAAGGCCTTAGGGTTGCGTGAATATGGGCCCAATTTAATCTCTTGCCCGACCTGCGGCCGCACCCAAGTGGACGTTACGGGCACGGTTCACACACTAGAGGAAAAAATTTACAATAACCGCGCCCTGCGCGAAAAAGCCACCGGTCTAAAAATTGCCGTTATGGGTTGCATTGTAAACGGCCCCGGCGAAGCACGTGATGCCGACTTTGGCATTGCCGGCGGAAAAGGCGAAGGCCTTTTCTTTGAACACGGGCAGACCATGTTCAAACTCCCCCAAGAAAAATGGGTAGATTTTTTAATAGATAAAATTCAAAACTGGAAGAAGGACAATTAACATGAAACTATCACAATATTATATTCCCACCTTAAAAGAAGCGCCTAAAGATGCCGATACACTATCGGCCAAGCTGATGATCCGTGCGGGCTTGGTGCGCAAAGTAGCAAGCGGACTCTATGAATGGCTACCGCTAGGCCTGAAAGTTCTTAAAAAAGTAGAAAATATCGTGCGCGAAGAAATGGATCGCGCCGGGGCGGCTGAAGTATGGCTCCCCATCGTGCAACCCAAGGAACTTTGGGAAACTAGCGGCCGCTGGACGTATTATGGTAAGGAACTTTTACGTTTTGAAGACCGAAAAAAAGCGGGTTTTTGTATGGCTCCTACCGCCGAAGAAGTGATGACGGATCTCGTCAAAAAAGATACCACTTCTTATAAGCAACTGCCGTTTTGTTTATATCAATTTGGAACCAAATTTCGTGATGAAATCCGCCCCCGCTTTGGCGTGATGCGCGCCCGCGAATTTTACATGAAAGACGCGTACTCTTTTGCCGCTAACGACGAACAAGCCAACCAGTGGTACAAAAAAATGTACGACGCTTATCAGCGTATTTTTACGCGTTGTGGGTTTGAGTTTAAAGCGGTGGAAGCCGACACTGGGGCCATTGGTGGAAACTATTCACACGAATTTATGGTACTAGCCGCCACCGGCGAGGACGCTATTGCCAACTGCCCCAAATGTGGCTACGCCGCCAATACGGAAAAAGCCGAAATCCAAGCTCCAGCCGATATCCAAATTAACCCGGCAGATTTAAAACCCATGGAAAACCGCGCTACGCCCAAAGTATATACTGTGGAAGATGTGGCCCAATTATTAAATGTTCCCATGGACAAAATTATTAAACTCTTGGTCTTTACCGCGGATGACAAACCGGTGGTAGCCTTGGTGCGCGGCGACCATGAACTTAACGAATTTAAATTTAAAGCCCTGTTAAAATGTAATGAACTGACGAAAGCCAGCGAAGAAGTGTACACCCAAGTAACGGGCTCTTTTGTGGGCTTTGCCGGGGCACAAGGGCTGAAAGAGAAAAATCCGTCTGTGATGATTTACGCGGACAATTACGTTAAAAACATTGTGAACGGTGTTTCCGGTGGGAACGAAAAAGACGTGCATACGATTAATGTTACCCCTCAGCGCGATATTAAAGTAGATGTTTATGCTGATCTCAAAATGGCTACCGCTGGTGACAAATGCGCCCGCTGCGCAGCGGAATTTAACTTTACCCGCGGCATTGAGGCAGGGCACGTGTTTAAACTAGGCACAAAGTATTCCGCCGCCATGGGGGCCAACTTCTTAAATGAAAAACAAAAAAGCGAACCTATGATTATGGGCTGCTATGGCATTGGTATTTCCCGCGTGGTAGCGGCTGCTATTGAGCAGAGCCACGACGATTTTGGCATCATTTGGCCCGAACCATTAGCCCCGTTTACGGTGGCCTTGGTAGCCATTGATTATGACTCTAACCCGGAAGTAAAAAAATATGCTGACGACATTTGTGCCAAACTAGAAGCGCAAGGGATTTCTGTGTTGTTGGATGACCGCAACGAACGCCCCGGCATTAAGTTCAAAGACATGGACTTAATTGGCTTGCCGCACCGCTTGGTCATCAGCTCCCGCACGGTAGCGGATGGCCAGTGTGAATACAAAAACCGCCGCGAAAAAGACTCCATGCGGTGGAGTTTAACCGAAGCGGTGGAAAAGCTGAGCGCGCTTATCAAGAAATAAAATTCTTATTATTCTATGTAAACCGCCCCCGGTTTTTAGGCCGGGGGTAGTGTTAGTAGTTGTGGGCAGCCGGGCGCCCGCCTTGCGGCGTTACCCGGCAAAATTCTTTACCATGTACCGCCATCCTGTTTGGGCGAACCCGCCGGACACGTACCATTGACGGTAGGATGGCAATACCCGCCGTGCCAGCCGGCTGCTGTTGTAACGGATTCCCCGGTAGGAGAACCGTTGGGGCATACGCCGCTGACCATAGAAGCGGCATCACAATAACCGCCTTTCCAACCGGATATGTTATAGGAACCGTTGGTGGAGTTCCAAGAACCCCTAAGCGGAACCCCGGTCGGGCATTTACCTTGGTAATAACAACTCCCTATGCCGGTGCGTTGGCCGGTGGGGTCCGCTCCGTATTTGGCCCCGTCACATCCACCGGAAACGGAGGCCCTACAGTAAGACCCCGCTTGAATCGTCGTACCCGCACAGGTGTTGGCGACAGCCCCGTTGCAGAAGGACTGCTCTCCACTAAAGGTGGAATCCGCACAGGCGTTGGCGGCAAGCCCGTCGCAGTAGGAGGACTTTCCACTAAAGGTGGAACCCGCACAGCCGTCGGCGGCTCGCCCGTAGCAGCTGGAGGCAAATCCACTAAAGGTGGAACCCGCACAGCCGTTGTCGGCATACACGAGGCACTCATTCCTCTGTCCTTTGAATTCAGACCCCGCACAAGCGTATGCAGAATTTGCATTGCAAACAGTTGTATAACCGCCATAATCCGTAGCATACACATTACCGCCGGTCCACGTGTATTTCCATTGTCCGTTTACGCACGTAGCCGTACCCGTCGCCGGGTTGCTTTCCGTCGGAGGAATATCATCCGGTTGTTCTACTCCACCGCAAGTTGGCTTAGTAGGCGTTTGCGGCTCCGTATTCGTGCCGGGATTATCACCGCTATTATCATCCCCGCTGGCAAACGTGTCACCGGGGCGCGCTTGTCCACCCAGCAAATACGCCGTCCAATTTTCATCAGCACCGCTATTGCCTTCTAATCCCTCCGGCAACACACCACCCAATGCCACACACACAGCTTCCGCTTGTTCATCACTCGCTTCGCACCACGTCGTGTCCGGGAAGTTTGTGCTGTGCTTTTGATACACCACATACCGCGCATTGGGAATACTTGCATTAGCTGTACGCACAAAACTCAAGTCTGCCTCATTACTATA
>JAZUNI010000018.1:0-22570 GCA_045604045.1 Elusimicrobiaceae bacterium
AAGGGAATTTGCTTATTTTACAACCCCCTTTTGTCGCTTACGCGACATTTTCCCCACAAGGGGGACAAATAATAACGGCCCTAACATATCAACTTTTTTGACCATTAGACCTATTTTTACATTCGATATGCCTTCCACTCGCCGTATGTATCGACATATTCCCCATAACTGGAACATACAGCTATTGCTAACGTATTATCTTTGTGGGCCCGGCATTCCTGTGTCCCGTTCCCCATTATATTGCACAAATACTGTATTTTTCCCTTATACTCACCTACAATAACGCCTTGTGTTTGGGCGGAGTTAAACCATGTGCCAATAACAAAAGCACTTGACGTCGGAGGAGTTACATCCAATAAAGACAAGTTGGTTGTATATGTACCATGCTCTTGATAATAAAAACGTTCCGCTTGAACAAGCGCATCCACCACAGGAATCATAGATGCAAAACGACTCTTTAGTACTGCTTTTTGATACTGTGGCAGTGCCACCGCCGCCAAGATACCAATGATTAAGACTACTACCAGTAGTTCAATAAGCGTGAACCCTTTTCGCCCGGTATATCCCGCATTAAAACACTGCGCGATGACGGAGCGGGCGGTAAAGCCGTGAGTGGTCATCCTCGCCCCTTGAGGGAGAGGGTGGCCGGAGGCCGGGTGAGGGGGTATACAACCTGATTTATTCCGTGCCCCCTCTTTTGTCCTGCGGACATCTTCCCCCTCCAGGGGGGAAGAAAACCATTTGTTTGCCCCAAATATTATTTGCGTATTACCCCGCCGGGCATTTCTTTTTTTCATTGCTTTTCTCCTTTTGCTATTTTTGGAAAAACGCAATAAAAACGACTGCACGGGATGAGCCAGTTGAAGGGAACTCTACCTATGACAGCCGTAGCTTGCCATTCCTTACGGAATGGCAAACATTGAGGATAACGCAAAAGGGCTGCAATTCCTTTCACGTTATCCCTAATTTTCCGGCTGCTTTTGGACTTCAACTGAACTTTTATTCACTAAAAGCTCCCCGTAAGCTTATTACGGTTCCAAAAACAGATCAAATTGTATTTTTACTACACGTCTATTGTAACATAATTTTGTTCCAATAGACCACCTTTTAAAACTGCTTTGTTACGTGCGGGTCTTCCATGCACAAATAAACAACCGCTTTTGGAAATGTGCGGCGTAAAAGCGGTACTAAAAATTGATACGCTTCCACGCGCTGGGCTTCACTGTAGCGCATTTTACTATCAAAATCTAGTAGAAATTCTCCATCTAAAATTTTGTTGTGCACAAAACGCGTTTCAATTTGCTTTTTAAGTTCCCGGCTAAAGCGTAATGTGCCCACACTAATCCAGGCGATTTTATCGTGCGGAAGTATATCTGCCATTTCCTCAACGGTGCGGGCATAGTCTTGCTGGTAGCCTTCGTAAATAATGACGGGATCAAAATGAAAACCAAGGCGGTAACCGCCGCGCGCTACTTGGCACGCGGCTTGTAAACGCTCGGTTAAACTGGCGGTAAAGTGCTCGGCATTGTGGGTAATGGGCGCGGCGTTTACAGACCAAGAGACCACCACATTTTCGCACCCTCCCGCTTGTAATAATCCGCCAATGTTTACACTTTTGGTTTTAAATTCAAACTGTAAATGCGGTCGCGTACGGAAGAACGGAACAAGCTTGGCACTGTACTGCGTTAAATCATCAAATACAAGCGAATCGGTAAATTCCCCGCTGCCAATGCGCGGGCGGTCAAACAGCCCGGTACGGAAATTACCTTCATCCATTTTGGCTAAAAATTCGTCTATATTGGCGGGGAGCAACACGGCGTGTAAATTTTGATATTGTTGCAAAAAACAATATTCACACTCAAAGCGGCAGCCAAAACCTAAATTAATTAAATTATATCCACAACCCGCCGAACCGCAACTGCACGGACACGGTTTTAAAAAATCATACTTTTCTTGGTGAATTAAGAGTGTGTCCAGCCGCTGGGAAAAATAGGGACTGCCTACTTGGGTTTTGCCGTCCGTTTCGTGAAAATCCGCCTGTGGAAACCTGCGGCGTACGCGGTCTGCCAGCGGGGTGTTTTTGACGGTAGTTTCTATATAAACGGTTTTTGGGTAAAAGGGACGTGGTGTTAAGTCAGCTTCTTGCGCGGGGTCTAATTCCAATTTGGGCAAATAAAATTGGTCCTTGCGCGCCGTTTTAAAATTAACCGGATAGCGCTTTTGAAGCAAAATTTTTTTGGCACGTTCAAACGTGAGATTTTTTTCAGCCGGCAAAATGGCGGGTAGCGGTAGTGCGTCGCGCTTAGCAATTTCGTACACCAGGCGCACGAGTTCGCGTTGTTTATTAACGCCTAGTTTAGGAAGTAGCGAAAGAATATAATTTTCTATTTGGTTAGGCTGCATAGTTGCTCCGTAGTAAGTGTAAGGTAGGCGGCATACGCGTTTTGCTGGGCTTGCTTTGCCGTGCGCGCCCCCGCCAATGCGCACGTAACGCCCGGCTGTGCCAGCACCCAGGCCAGGGCTACTTGGGCCGGGGAAACTTGTTTTTCTTGGGCGAGCTGCCGCACACGGGCCACGGTGGCTTGTGCTTGCATAAACGATTCCCCGCGGTAACATTTATAAAAATAGTTGCGCGCATCTGCCCGGCGAAAATTGGGCTCTTTCTTATATTTGCCGCTTAAAATTCCGCCACATAGCGTACCATACGCCATAAAGCCCAGGTTATACTCCCGGCAAACGTCCAACGCGGCGCGGCCCTTGGTAGGGTGTAATACGGAAAATTCATCCTGTACGCAATCAATTTTCCCCGTTTGGGCCATTTCAATCAGGATGTGCGGAGGCACGTTGCATACGCCAATAGCACGGATTTTGCCTTGTTGCTTCCATTGCGATAAACGCGCCAGTACGTCTTGCCAGGGTACCTGCGGGTCTAGGTAGTGCATCCAATAAATATCAATATAATCGGTGTGTAAATAGTTTAGCGAAGTTTCCAACTGGCGGGCCATCGTAGTTTCACTTAAATCGTGGTCTATCCACGAGCCGTTTTTTACTAGCCCACACTTGGTAGAAAGAAGCACCTGCGCGCGGCGGCCCTGCAACACGCGGCCCAACACGGCTTCGCTATCCCCATAAATGGGAGCGGTATCTATCAAAGTAACGCCCGCCTCTAGCGCGGCTAAAACGGTACGGGAAACTTCGGCAAATTCAATCGGGCCCCAATCCGTGCCGCCACCCAGGGCCCACCCGCCTAACCCAACAGCGGGGATCCATAAGTCCGTTTTTCCCAGGCGGCGAGTCTGCATATTACCAAAGATCGTTTTCGGCCATAAAACAGGCGTTGACGGCTTTCATTCCTGCAGCGGTGGCCATCACAAAGGCCGTATCTTCTTGCGCGCCGGGTTGAAACCAAATTTCTTTCACGCCTTTTGCTTTACATTGTTCTACAGCGGATAACAGCGCCGCCGGCGGAATTACCATAATGGCTATGTCCACCGGGCCGGGCACCTGCGCCAGTGAGGGATACAACGCTTGGCCTTCCACGCTCCCCCCTTTGGGGTTAATGCCATACACGGTAAATCCTTTGCGCAGCAGCGTAGCAAAAATTTTATAGCCGTATTTGGCGGCATCTTGCGACGCACCAAACACGGCTATGGTTTTATTTTTATAAGAATTAGGCATTGGGAATTCCAAAGTTGCTGCCCATGGCTTGCGCGGCCATCATTTGGCTATCGCGAATCCCTTTGTTAAAAGCAGCTTTGATTTCTTCCCCCAGCTCGGCAGCGGTTACGTTTTTGGCTTCCTCAGCCACGGCCACTTCTTTTACTTCCATGGAACCGTTTAAGGTAATGGTAACCAAGTGTTTGGGGCTTTCGGCCTTAATGACCATAGCGTCTAGACGCTTTTTCATTTCTTCCATTTGACCTTTTAATTTCCATAAATCTTTGAGTTGTCCTAATTTGTCAAACATATAATCTCCTATATTGTTTTTTATATTGTAACTTTTATAAATCTACTACCGCAAATGTACGCACAAAAATAGCACTGACACGAACGGTTTTGCCGGTAAAAATCCGCTGCGCAGCTTGCTGATAAACCGTTAGTTGTGCGCGATATTTTTGCTCAAATAAAACGGCCTCTTGCCCGGGTTTTACACGGTCGGTTTTGTAGTCAATCACCCAAATACTGCCGTCTGCACACGTTAACACAGCATCCATCAGTCCGTTTTGTACACTGCCGTCCGGCAAAGCCAGTGTAAAGGGCATTTCACTTGCTAGTAATTTGCAAGAAATAATGGCTTGATAAAGCGGGGAGTTTATAAACGGCACAAGGATTTCCTGGGCTTCGCTACAACGCGCGCTAGCCACCCCTTGGGCCGCACGCGTGCAAGCCGCCGTAAGGTCTGTCTCTTTGTGACTTACTAATAATTCAAGTGCGCGGTGGCACACGGTCCCTAATTCAGCCCCGCGGCGTTGTTCTTCGGTTAAGAGTTCGCCGGCTAGGTCGCTAGGGGCTTGCTTTTTGGAATTTGCACAAGCCGTTTGATAAGCGGCTAAACGCTGACTGTACACCGTGCGCCATAGGCTAGGCTGCAAAGCGGAGGAAGTGGGTTTAGTTTCTGTCTGATAGCGATACAGAAAAGTACGTGGATCCTGGAAGACCCCATACGTAACCGGTACACACACTTCGCCTGCTAAAGAAACCTGTTGTACTGTTTCTCCATCGGGAAGTAAGCCGGCAGCCGCAAACGCGCCGGCGGATTTCTCTGCTCCCGCGCGGCCATCGGCCACTAAAAGCAATTTTTCGCGCGCACGGGTAAGAGCTACATACAGCACGCGCACTTCTTCACAGCGGTTATGTTTTTTTTGTTCTTCTTCTAAAAAGGCTAAATTTACATCACTTATGTTCCCCACGCGCAATCCGTACATATTGTACTGCCAAGAAAACAAGTGAGGCGCAGGGCGGACATTACTACTGGTTTCTTTGTGCGATAAATCGGCCAAAATAACGACGGGAAATTCCAGCCCTTTGGATTTGTGTACGGTTAAAATAGAAACCGCATCCGACGTTTCATCCGCGGGAGGCAAGGTAAAGTCTTCGGGATGTGCTAATTTTTCCTGCATATCCGCCAGAAATGTGGCGAGAGAGGCCGTAGGCTGCGTTTGATATTGCGCGGCCAACCAAGCAAATTGTTGTAAATACCCCAGGGTACGTTCACCCTCATAAGCGGCGGCACATACTTCGGGCAAAAAGGTCTCTGCCAAGATGCGCTGCACTAATTCTTGCACAGACACGCGCCCAGCTAATTGCGCAAAATGTTGAATTTGCGCGGCAATAGCCGCCGTGTGCGGTTGTTTGATGAGATTGGCTAGTGAAAAGCCCGTTTTACTGACTTGATAGAGCTCTTCATCCGTAAGCCCCCCCAGGGGGCTACGCAGTACACCGGCTAGCGCAATTTTGTCCTCCGGGTCTGCTACGGCACGCAAAAATAACAGAAGGTCATTTAACTCTTGCTTATGAAAAAAATCTTTGTCTGTTTCTGTTTGAAATGCAATGCCATGTCGACGAAAAGCATCGGCATAAATACGCGTATGCGTGCCGGCCCGGGTAAGGATGGCAATATCCTGATACGCAAGGGTACGGCCCTTTGCTAGCTTATCTACGCCCACATGATTCTTAATCCACGTGGCAATTAGTTCAGCTTGGTTGTGGCGGCCGTCATCCGCTAAAAGTTTTCCCGCTGCACAGGCACGAACAAAGAGCCACTCTACGGATGAACCCGCAGCGGTTTTTTCAGTAAAAATAGGTACGTAGGCCGGTTGGAAAGCACTTTCTTGCACCATGGCGCGGCTACACACCGCATTAGCAGTAGCAATAATGGCGGGCTGGCTACGATAGTTGCATTGTAAGAAACATTTTTTGCCGCCTTGTTTTAAAATAAGCTCAGTAAATAATTCATACGCCGTAATATCTGCCCCGCGGAAACGATAAATAGATTGTTTAGGATCCCCCACCACAATCAGTTTGCCGGGTAATAAACGAACATCTTGCCAACGGCTGGCGGTGCCGGATTTTTCTTCTGCCAAAAACAGCAAAAGTTCCCCTTGCACCGGATCTGTATCTTGAAATTCATCAATAAATAAAACGTCAAATTTTTCTTTAAGAACGCGGCGTACGTATAAGTTTTGTTGAAGTAAATCGCGCGCTTTAATAATTAAATCATCAAAGCTAAGCACACCTTCGGCTTCATAGGCCCGGCGCACTTGCTGAGCAAGCGGACTAACTAAGGATAAAGCTGTTAAAAAAAGAGTTTGATTTTCCGGCGTTATTTTTTGCGCGAACGCAATCAAGCTGCGGGCGTCCTCCAACTCATCTGCTTCCCAACCGGTATAACGGGCCGATAAGGTGGGGCACTCTTCCTGCGGGGTGGCTGGAATTTGTTCCCCATTTAAAAACGCCTGGGTGCGTGCAAGCGATTGCACAGCCCACCCTAAGGCTTTTTCAATTGCACGGGGCTTTTTGGTAGTTTGTAAATGCACGTTTAACCAGGCTTGCGCCTGCGCCGCCTTTTGGGCACATACCCCAGCTAACATACGACGGTGGCTATAGTAATCATACGTTACCGGTTTAAGGGCAGCCAGTTGCTGGGCAAACGCTTTCATATCGTCTAATGGAATTTCCGCAAGCACTTGTTTCCATTGACTAGCACGCGGGGCGTTGAGACCTAGCTGCGTATCTAAAAAAGGATTCCAATAACTTTCAAATAGTTGCGTAGCTCTTTGACCTGTATCAATTTGCGCTAACGGGGATAGGCCCGCCTCCAGCGGAAACATTTTAAGAATTTCCGCACAAAAGCTGTGAATCGTACCAATGCTCCCACGGTCTAACCGCGCCAGTGCCGTTTGCGCGCGAGACACTAAATCCGTGTCTTTGACAAAAAACTTCTCCCGTAACAGACGCAGGGTTTTATAACGCGGACTTGTTTGATAGACGGCCAGCTCTACGGGCACGCTTTTTTCTTCTTGAATAAGCGTTATCAGCTCTTGCAACTTGAAAATAAAACGGGTTTTAATTTCAGCGGCGGCTTTTTCGGTAAATGTAAGCGCCACTAATTTTTCAACCGAAATATTTTGGGCCAACACACATAGACACAAGCGGTCAATCAGCAACGTGGTTTTGCCTGTACCGGCACCGGCCTCTACTACTAAATTTACACCCGTTAGGGTTTGGGCAAGTTCACGGTCCTCACGCATCATAGCGGCGGGCCTCCTCTAAAGAAGTGTATGGCGTACTTTTTTGCGCGCGTAACAAGGGCTTAAACGCGTCTTTGCGGCATAGTAATTGATACGGGCAATACTTGCATGTATCGCCGGGACACATAAAAAAAGTACCCGTTTTAACAAGTTCGGCTAACCGCTCCAGCAAATTAACCGCACGCGGCCAAACGGCCTCAAATTCATCAGCAGACAAATCCCGCTTGCTATAAGGGTCAATAGATAATAAACAGGAACTGGCTGTTGCGTAATTGTGAAGCGAAGACAACGCACGCGCCATGACAATGTAAAGCACGGGCTGAAATACAAGCCGCGTAAAAAAATCTTTGGCTAGGTTAGTAGTCCCTTTGCGCGTTGATTTATAATCCGCTACGCGGTATTGCAGGTGAGTGTGATCCACGTCTACCCGGTCCATAATCCCCCGCAAGCGAATGGGTAAATTTCCCGTAGGGTTTAAAGTCACTTCCTGTTCAAAATAGTGCGGGATAAGCGTGCCTAACTGATGGGTATCTTGCACGGCAAAATCGGTAAGGCGTCGGCGGATATTATCTAAAATAATTTCCCACACCACGGGATAAATGCCAAAGGCACGGTAAGAATCTGCCGTATAATAATGCGCAATGATGTACAACATGTGCTGCGCCACGGCCTCATCCAACCAGTTGGAAAGCCCGTCTTTGGTTCGTAGCGTTTGATAAAATTCTTTCAAAATTTCATGATAAACCGTGCCTTGTTTATCTGCCGGCAGTGCGTGGCGGCTAGCGGGTTCTTCCGGCTCGCCCAAGTGTACCCCGCGATTTAAAAAATATTTAAGCGGGCAGGCTGCTAATTCTTGCAGAGCCGACGGAGAAAAGCCGCGTGCATTTTCCCGCGTGAAAATCTCTGGCCCACTGGCTACTAGTCCGTCATACGTACAAAGCGGGCCGGTTTGGGCCAGCATAGACGACGCCGCCAAAGAACGGGTTTTAGTTTCGTCTAATAGCCCCGCTTGTTGATAGGCAGCCGCTGGATTGGGTTCATCCAAAATCAGCCGGCAGGAAAGTTCCTTGGGGGTGAGTGTATATTCATCACACGCGCGTAAACGCTCCAAAAGGCGCCCGTTTACACGCGGGGCATCCGCAGCTTGCAGATTCAACTCACACACGCGTGCCAGTTCAGCCACATAAACGGACGGAACGGCTGGTTTTCCTTCCGCATCATAACGATTGTACAATACGTATAATTTTTCCTGTGCTAGCGTAACAGCGTTATAAAATAATAATTTTTCTTCGTCGCCCCGATCTAAACTAGCGTTAATCCAATAGCCTAGCGTATCGCGCAAATGGAAGCGGTAATAATCGCGCAAGATAGGATCTTCCGGCGTAACAAGCGGAAATTCCTGATCGTTCATCCCCAGTAAAAAAACGGTTTTAAATTGAAGTCCACGCGCGCGCACCGCATCTGTTACCGTCAACCCACCGCGTACGGCTTCCACTTCATTAAAAGTAAGGCCCGAAAGGGCTTCTACGACTTCTTTAATAAGCTCGCCCTCCTTACTTTGTGGACGAAGGGACGCATAAACCCCCATTTTTGCAAGGGTTTCCTGCATGCGTGCATAAATTTCAGCATCTTTGCCTTGAAAGGTGGTGACATCTATATGTGTATCTAAAAAGGCACGCACACGCGCTATGCCAGCCGCCCAGGATTGTGGACGATTTAGCTGATCTAATTCGGCCGCCGCGTCTTCCACCCATTTTAACAGAGCAGGTTCAAAGCCATCCACCTGAGGCAACAAATCCTTCCATTGGGACAAATCTCGCTTGACTAACGAACGGCTCACCAGCCGCCGCCAAACAGATTTATTGGGCTGCTTAAAATAAGGAGAAGAAAAAAGGGATAAGACATTTTCCCGCGTAAAACCGTTAGCCGCTAACCCCAACAAATTTAGACAGCAAACACCCAGCGCATACTTGGTAAGTGGATAACTAAAAGAGGCATCTAATGCAATGCAATTATCTTTACAGGCCTGGCGAATTTCGTCTTGATACGCGGGCAAGCTACGCACCACCAGTGCCATATCCGCAAGCGGCTGGCCAGCCTGCTGCCGTTTTACAATTTCCTTCACAGCATAAAAAACAGCCCCTTTGCCGGTGGGCGCGCTAACAATTTCCACTCCGTCTGCGGGGGCATGCCCACTGCCCTTAAACAAATAGGCAGCACTGGAGCCCAACGCATTAGAAGGCGTTTCTTCCAGCGCTTCCGCGCCAGGAACACTGAGCCAGTTGGTTTCAAAAAATTTTTTAGCAAATACGTAGGCAGGATGTTTTTCATACGGGGCAAAAATAGTAACCGGATAACTAGCACGCACGCGGTTTAATAATTCCAGTTGCCGACCCGGCATATCATAAAAACCATAAATTACAAGATGTGAAAATTCATGCAAATAGGAAGAAGTTTCCACCTGCGCCAGCGCATTCTCAAACGCAGTCTGATAAGAGCGATACCCCGGCACCTGATTTTCGCGTTCACAGTAACGCTTGTATAGCGCCACCAACCACTGAAAATGCTCCCCATCTTCTTGCAGTACATAATCAGGCAAACTAAGGAGGTGCTCTTCCAGCACCGCTGGGTCAGCCATGGAATCTGCCAAGTCCCGCAGCGAACTTTTAACCGCTTGCACAAAACCACGAGACAAGGGATAGCGGTTTAAACCCGGTTCACTTAAAATTTCTTTAATTAAAAAATCCCGCACATGGTCTTGTGGTAGCAAGGGTAATTTCTCCCCAAGGGCTTCTTCATCCAGCCGCCCCACCAGAGCGCTACCCGTTATAAAATGAATATTAGCCAGTGCGCCACATACTCGCGCTAACTGAGCTTGCAAACGCTGCGCCATCCAAGAGGAAGCACAAATAACCAACCATTTATCTACAGGGTTTTGGCGGTTTTGCTGCACAAAGCGGATAAAGCGACGCTCTAAAGCGGGATAATGCGCATAATATAACTTCATATTTGAAATAAAAATAGTACAATACAAGGGTATTTGTTTTAATTATGACATTTTAAGAACGTATAATCAAACTATAGGGAGCTCACTCGTATGACTATTTTTGATGCCGTGTTGTTGGGGATTGTACAAGCCTTAGGGGAATTTTTACCCATTTCCAGTTCTGCCCATTTGGTGCTACTACCGTATTTGCGTGGACAAGCGTATCAGGGCTTAGCTTTTGATGTGATGCTCCATGCTGCCACGCTACTGGCTGTATTACTTTACTTTGCCAACGATTGGTATATACTATTAAAGCGGGGATTAACGAACCCCCAATCAAAACATGGACGCATGTTATGGTATTTGGCGGTAGCCACGGTGCCTGCGGGTATAGCAGGACTACTATTTAACGACTGGGCCGAAACTACATTTCGTAGTCCCCTTGCAATTGCTTGTTGTCTAATTGGATTTGCTTGTTTATTATGGATAGCAGACCGTCAGTCCGGCACGCGCAACGGGGACCCGGATATTTATACCGTTCCGTTTTCATCTGTATTTTTAATTGGCGTGGCGCAAGCACTTGCCATTATGCCTGGGGTTTCCCGTAGCGGTATTACCATCACAGCCGCCCTATTTTTAGGGCTCTCTCGCCCGGCAGCCGCACGCATTTCTTTCTTACTTTCTACGCCCATTATTGCAGGGGCGGCCCTACTGGAATGCACCAAACTAACCGCGGCTGATTTTACAGCCACGCTCTTATGGGGCGTAGTAAGTGCGTTTATTGGCGGACTACTGGTTATTGGCGGACTCATGCGCTACATCAAAACGCATAGCTTTGATGTGTTTGTGTATTACCGCTGGATTTTAGGTGCAGCAATTATTGCATTTTATTTGTTGCACAACTAACATCTATATAAAATTTCACGCGCAAGAAGCGGTTAAGCTAGAATAAACGAGTAATTTCTTGCGGATGATCCACCAGTACGGCCGGATGATAGGCGGCTAATGTTTCGCGCGAGCGAAATCCCCACGTTACCCCACACGCTTTGATGTCCGCATTTTGAGCGGTTTGCATATCTACGTCACTATCGCCTATATAGAGAGTGTTTTCGCGGGTTTCATGGGCAAGTGATAAAATTTCTTGCACAATATGTGGGTGCGGTTTAACGGGAATATTTTTCCGCTGACCTAGTACCGCCACAAACGAAATGTGTGGAAAAAAGTATTTAATAAGGCGTTCGGTAGCACACTGATATTTGTTGGAAGCTACAGCTAGTTTTACGCCACGCATCTGTAACTCGTTAAGCAGCGTTTCTATACCGGAATACGGGCGGGTTTTATCCGTTAAGTGCGCATCATAATACGCAAAAAACGCGGTGTGCATAGAGGCTAAAACTTCCGGCGTGCGGTTACCTTCCGGCAAGGCGCGCTCCAATAATTTGCTTACGCCGTTTCCTACAAATTGACGACATTCCTCCACTGTGCGGGGCGGCAAACCACAACTAACTAGCGCGGCGTTGGCCGCTTGCGCCAGGTCATCAATCGTATCTAGCAATGTTCCATCCAAATCAAAAATGGCCAGCATATTATAAAGAGGCACGGAAGAAATCAGCTAAGCGTTGCTTATATTCAAAGCCGCCTACTTCCCCGCATTTATTATGTTTAGCACCAGGCACTAGCCACAAGGTTTTGGGATCACCGGCCTTGCGGTATAATCGGCGAGCCATCGCAGCCGGCACTAAATTATCATACCGTCCGTGAATAATAAACAGCGGACGGGGAGCAATTTTGCCAATCATATACTTGGGGCTGTAGCGCTCCGGATTGGCACCCAACTGACGGCGTACATAATGTAAAATAATGGGCAGCAATGGGAAATACGGGATGTGATAATGAATCCACGCCCAGCGGGATACCACACGGCGGAACGAATAATACGGAGCTTCGGCCACCACACAAGCAATTGCCGGGTTACGCGCCGCTTCGCTGATGGCCACCATGGCACCTAACGACAAACCGTACAGACCCATTTTTTGACATTGCTGGGCATGGTGCTCCTTTAAAAATTGAATGGCTGCGCGCACGTCTTTTAACTCTAAATAACCAATAGAGCTGGTATCGCCACCACTTTCCCCTAGGGCGCGAAAATCAAAATAGAATAAGTTAAAGCCAAGTTCACTCAAAAAACAGGTGTGCTTTAAAATATCCGAACGATTCATCCCCCACCCGTGCATTAAAATAATGGTTTTAGTAGACGCTTCTTTGGCCGGAATAAACCAACCTTTCAGCGCCACGTGGTCGGCTGTTTGAAAAGTGACATTTTCATACGATACATTAAACTCCTCCGGCCATACATAGAGTGGTTTGCGTTTGGCTTTAGGGTGGAGCATTTTTTTAGCGGCGTGTTTGCAGAACGCAATCGTACCTACTACTAAAATCAATACGCCAATAAGTACCCCTAAAATAATATGAAAAATAGTGGTCATGCCCCCTCCTGTACTTGAATAAATGCCCGCGGCAGTTGCGCAAGCGTATCACTCGCCAGCACACTATAGGTGCTTTTGGTTTGTGCAGCCAACTCTCCAGCTAGTCCGTGCAAATAAACAGCGCACACGGTAGCTTGCAAAGCTGCCCGCAAAGAAAATCCTTCTGCGCTGCCTAGCTGCGCCCACAAACCGGCAATCACGCCGGACAACACATCGCCTGAACCTCCCTTGGCAAGTGCCGAAGTGCCGGTTGTATTTTCAAAAAGTTGTACTTTGCCCGCTATTTCTGCCGCTACTAGCGTAGGCATCCCTTTTAATAGACAAACTCCGCGTGTGAATTGTGCTAAAGTAGTTACTTGTTGTTGACGGGATTGCTCGCTTACCGCCACCGGTTCCCCTAACAGGCGGCTCATTTCCATGCCGTGCGGGGTAAAAATAGCTGGGCGCTCTACAGGCCACTGGGTGTGCCACGCCGTGGTACGAGCTAACACGTTGAGCGCGTCTGCATCCACAAGCAAGGGCAAAGATGTGTTCTTAAGTAATAAAGCAAGCAAGGGACTGTTTCCCATACCTGGGCCAACTACTAATAAGGAAGGCTTATACGTTTCGCATAACTCCGGAAAAAGTTCCCACGCACTAGCGTCCAGTTCTCCCTGCTCATTTTCAGGAAGTGGGAGCGTAATTGCTTCGGGGAGTGCGGCCGCAAACGTAGGTTGCATGGAAACAGGAAGTGCCCAATAAACCAGGCCCGCCCCCGCCGCAAGCGCACTTTTGGCACATAAAAACCCCGCCCCGCACATCCGGCGAGAACCCGCCACGACAAGCACACGCCCAAAATTACCCTTATGGGTGTGGCGCGCACGTATCGGCAAATGCTCTTTTACGTACGCTTGGGTGATAGGCTGCATAAGAGCTCCTTATTATTCTACAGTAACACTCTTGGCCAAGTTACGCGGTTGGTCAATATCGCAACCTAAGCGTTTGGCAATCCAGTACGCTAAAAACTGAAGCGGCACGACGTTTAATACAGGTTGTAGTAGTTCGCTAGTTTGAGGAACGATAAATACTTTATCGGCTACGTCTTTAGCTTGTTTTTCGCTGCCTTTAGTAGTGATCGCCACCACGTAAGCCCCACGCGCACGGCATTCCTGGCAAGCAGAAAGCATTTTTTCAAAAAGCCCGTCCGCCGGCATGAGCATAAAAACGGGGGTGCCTTTGTCAATAATAGAAATGGGTCCGTGTTTAATTTCGCCCGCCGCAAAACCTTCGGCACTTCTATAAGAAACTTCTTTTAATTTAAGGGCCCCTTCCAAAGCAATCGGGAAATTCACATTGCGACCTAGAAAAATAAAACGGTCTGCTTTGTAAATTTTGCGCGTTAAATGGCGTACATCATATTCCATTTTTACCGTTTGGGCCATATCTTTGGGTAAGCGGACAAGTTCCTTATACGATTTTTCAAACTCACTTTCGCTTAAGTGGCCGTTGGCTTTTCCTAAACAAGTAGCCAATGCAAATAACGAGGTAATTTGGCTGGTAAAGGCCTTGGTGGACGCCACACTTATTTCCGGACCACAGTGAGTAAAGAAGGTTCCGTCACAGATACGCGTGAGTGTAGAACCTAACACGTTACAAATACAAAGCGTTTTAAAGCCTAATTTTTTTGCTTTTTTAATAGCGCCAATGGTATCGGCCGTTTCGCCGGATTGGCTAATAGCAATCGCGAGCGTATGGGAAAAAGATGGAATGGTGCGGTACTTATATTCGCTGGCTAAATCCACACTTACTGGAATACCCGCCAGTTGCTCTAAATAATATTTACCTACTAGCCCCGCGTGATATGCCGTACCACAAGCGATAATATGGATATTTTGCAAAGCACGGAGGGCTTTTTCGTCCATTCCTAAAATTTTACGAAAATCAGTTTGCGCAGTACGCAACGTGTCTTCCAGCGCTTGAGGCTGATCGTAAATTTCTTTAATCATGAAGTGGGCATAACCGCCTTTTTCGGCTGTTTTTTGATCCCACGAAATTTTGGTTGGTTTGAATTTTTTTTCTTGTCCGTTGGCATCTAAAAGCGTTACACTATTTGAACGCAAGATGACCATTTCTCCATCTTCCAAGAATAGTGCCTTGTTGGTATGTTGCAGAAAAGCGGGCACATCCGAAGCCAAGAAATTTTCTTTTTTTCCAAGACCCACTACCAGCGGGCTTTGCGTTTTTACACCCACCAACATCCCCGGAGTGTGCGCCCACATCACCCCAATAGCAAACGCACCGGCAATTTGCGCGTTGGTTTTTTGCACGGCTTTAACCAGTTTTTCTTCGTTACTGGCTGCGCGAGTATGTTTTAAATTTTCTTCAATTAAATGCGCAATTACTTCTGTATCGGTTTCACTTTTAAACGTGTGCCCCAATTGTGTAAGTTTATCGCGCAGCGTTAAATAGTTTTCAATAATACCGTTATGCACAACTACCAGTTCACCGGAACAATCTCTATGCGGGTGAGAATTTTCCTCACTGGGTTTACCATGCGTAGCCCAGCGCGTGTGCCCAATACCGGTGGTGCCATGTGGATTAGTCAAAAGGGCTGCTTTCTCTAGCTCAGCCACTTTACCCACTGCACGCACCGTTACAATTTTATCATCTTGTAAAATAGAAATACCGGCGGAATCATAGCCGCGATATTCTAATTTTTTTAGTCCGTCAATAATATAAGAGACACTATTGTTCTTACCAACGTATCCAATGATGCCACACATAGAATGCTCCTACAGTAAATTTTTCATTTCTTCTACCGCACTGGGTAGCCCGGCAAACAACGCCCGGGTAATAATGGCAAAGCCGATATTCATACAAGTAATACCGCCCACATCCGCTACCGCCAACACATTGTGATAATCCAGCCCATGCCCGGCGTGTACTTTCATGCCCAGCTCCTGCGCTAGTAACGCCGATAGTGCTAACTCTTGCACCAAACGCTGCGATTGCTTAGCGGTTTTGGCTTCGCTATAGGCACAGGTACAAAGCTCCACAATATCCGCCCCTAAACGCGCAGCTATGCGCAAATCAGCGGCTACAGGATCCACAAATAAACTTACTAAAATATGTTTTTTATGGAGTTTTTCGATCATCTTAAAAATCCGTTTTTGCGCGGCGGGCGTAAATTTAAGCCCCCCTGTAGTAGTAACTTCACCCGGTAGTTCCGGCACGATACACACGGAACGGGGTTTGCATTTTAAGACAATTTTTTCAGCATAATCCGTAGCGGCACATTCTATATGGATTTTGCCTGGAAACAATTTGCACAGTTGCACTACATCTTTTTCGTTAATGTGGCGTTGGTCTTTACGCAAGTGAACCACAATAAAGTCGGCCCCGGCAGCCAAACAAATAGCGGCCGCATCTAAAGGGTCCGGATAAGCCGCGCGGCGCGCTTGGCGCAGCGTGGCTACATGATCTATATTTACACCTAATTTTAAAGACATTACCGTACCTCCGTCTTTTGTTGGTACAATTTTTCTACTTCGTCCAGTACGCGGTTCACCATTTCTTCCTCTTGCCCTTCTACTAAAATGCGTAGTTTGGGTTCGGTACCGCTGTAACGCACCACCACACGGCCTTTGCCATGCATGGTTTGTTCAATCTTGGATACCCCCGGCAAGAAGCCGTCTAAAGTTTCTAGCGGCGGTTTAGACGAGACCGCCACAGCTTTTAACTTGCTTGGGTATTTTTTCCATTGGTCTAAAAACCAGCTGGTCGGTTTACCGGATTTTTTTACAAATTGCAAAAATTGCAGGGCGGATAAAATACCGTCCCCCGTATTAGCAAACCGACGAAAAATGATATGGCCGGAGGTTTCCCCCCCAATAGAAAGGTCTTCTTTTTCAAGCGCTTCGGAAACGTATTTGTCCCCTACCGTGGTTAATTCTACCTCCACTCCATTTTCTTTTAAATAGTTAATGCAGCCTAGGTTTGCCATAATGGTAAGCACCGCTTTGTTGTGGGCAAGCTGCCCTGCCTGTTTCATACACAATGCCGAAGCGGCAATAATATTATCCCCATCCAACTGGCGGCCTTGTTCATCCGAGGCAATCACACGGTCGGCATCGCCGTCAAAGCTAAACCCGGCAAAAGCCTTTTCGCGCACGGTTAAGCGTTGCATAAAACCCGTATGTAGCGCACCAATATCTTTATTGATGTTTGTGCCGTCCGGCTTGGCCCCGGTGATGGTAACGTTCATCCCCAAACCGGCGAATACATTGGCAGCTACTTTGTAGCTAGCCCCGTTGGCACAATCCAGCACAACTTTAGTACCTTTTAGTAAATTAGCATCCACCGTGGACATTAAAAATTGTTCATACTGTTTGACTAAGCTTGTGTCTTCAATAAATTTGCCCACCGGTTGCGCAACTGTATCCATTGCGTCTACTTGGGCTTCAATGGATTTCTCGAGTTCTTCCGGAAGCTTCGTTCCGTGATTGGTGAAAAATTTAATGCCGTTAAATTCGGCCGGGTTGTGGCTGGCGGAAATAACAATTCCGCACAAGCTGCCCGTCTGTTTTACTAAATACGCTACGGAAGGAGTGGGCGAAATACCAATACTAATGACATCTACGCCACTGGCGCGGATCCCTTTGGAAAGAGCCTCTAAAATTTTGGGGCCAGAGGCGCGCGAATCTTGCGCAATAATCACTTGCGGCTTGAGATTATCTTTCGCGGCATAATCTTGCAGCTGGCGCAAAGCCACGTAGCCTAATTTTGTAATAAAATCATCTACCAGCGGAAATTGCCCCGCTACGGCACGTATGCCATCTGTTCCAAAGTATTTTCCCATAAGTTTTTCCTTGTTGTATAGCGTGTTGTAAAATTCATCAGGATTATTGCTGGGTATTACCCATTCCATCAAACAAATCCCCTTGCGTAGCTGTAGATGCTGGTTGCTCTTTTTGATGCTCAGCTTGCGTTTCTTTGGCTAACTTATCAGCGGCCTGTTGGGCCGGTTCTTCCTCGGCTACTTGCACGGGGGCTAAACCTAAAATTTCATCAATTTCCTTAGCTTCTACTACTTCTTTTTCTAGAAGGACCGCTACTAACTTATCAAAGGCCGCCCGGTGCGAAGTAATAATTTCTTTCGCACGCGCATAGGACGTATTAATTAACTTCATAATTTCTTCGTCAATCACTTTGGCTAGTTCCGGTGAGAATGTAGTATGGCGGGAAATATCACGCCCCAAAAACACTTCGCTTTCTTCCCCATTAGGCAATGCAATGGGCCCCAGTTTTTCACTCATGCCCAGTTCCATTACCATTTTGCGAGCATAGGCCATCGCTTTATTGAGGTCGTCGCTAGCTCCGGACGTAATTTCGCCAAATACAATTTCTTCCGCCCCGCGGCCGGCTAACACAATGCAAATACGGTCTAAAAATTCCGATTTGCTGACTAGAAATTTATCCTCTGTCGGCAATTGCAACGTATATCCCAGGGCTTGGCCTCGCGGAATAATGGACACTTTGTGTACCGGGTCTGAATGATCCGTCAAGCGGGCTACAATCGTGTGCCCTACTTCATGAGCGGCAATAATTTGCAATTCCTTTTTAGAAATAATGCGGCTTTTCTTTTGAGGGCCGGCAATGACGCGTTCAATAGCTTCGTCCATGTCGCTGGATTCCACGGCCTCTTTGTCGGCACGGGCGGCTAAAATGGCAGCTTCATTAATAACGTTCGCCAAATCTGCCCCTACAAAACCAGGAGTACCCTTGGCTACCGTTTTTAAGTCTACATCTGCGCCTAGTTTTACTTTTTTGGCGTGTACTTTTAAAATTTCTTCACGACCCTTTAAATCCGGCGCCGGCACAGAAACGTGGCGGTCAAAACGGCCGGGACGAATTAAGGCCGGGTCCAACACGTCCGGGCGGTTAGTAGAAGCCATTAAAATAATGCCTTGCTTGCTTTCAAAACCATCCAGTTCAATAAGCAGTTGGTTTAAGGTTTGTTCGCGTTCGTCATGCCCGCCCCCAATACCGGCAAAGCGGCGGCGGCCGACGGCATCCAACTCGTCAATAAAAATAATGGCAGGGGAGTTCTTTTTGGCTTGGTCAAATAAATCCCGCACGCGGGCCGCGCCTACCCCTACAAACATTTCCACAAATTCACTGGCAGACGCTGAGAAAAACGCCACGCCCGCTTCCCCCGCTACGGCTTTAGCCAGCAGCGTTTTACCCGTACCGGGTGCACCGTACAAAAGCACCCCTTTGGGAAGTTTGCCCCCCAGCTTTTGGAATTTTTTGGGATTTTTCAAAAATTTGATAATGTCTTGCAATTCTTCTTTAGCTTCGTCACAACCGGCCACATCTTTAAACGTAACCGTTTGTTGGGAAGGGTCCTGCATTTTGGCTTTGCTGCGGGCAAAGCTCATCGCGCTTTTGCCATCGCTACGTTGTGGGCGCAAGAAAATAAACCACCATAACCCAATTAACAGCACAATCCACAAGACGTTAAATAAGACGTTACCAATCCAACTATTATCTTTTTCGGCTTTGTATTTTACCTTGGCCGCGGAGAGTTCTTTGACAAGATCCGGGTCGGCCATACGTACCGTTTTAAAGGGCACAAATTTGCCTTCTGCGTCCTTATACATGCCGGAAATCATCTCCGGCGCGACGGTTAAATCCGCCACTTCACTGGAAGCTACTTTTTGTTTAAAGTCAGAATAATCTAAGGTGGTTTGTTTGGCCCCCGGACGGTTAAACAACGCTACCGCCACTACAAATACGGCAATCCAGCCGACAATCTGCCCTACCGAAATGATTTTGCGGTTATTGGGACGTTTATTATTTTTCATTGTTTCTTAAAAACCCCGATATAAGGTAAGTTGCGGTACAGTTCATTATAATCCAACCCGTACCCGATGACAAATTCATTTTCTACACTAAAACCCACGTATTTGGGGTGGATGTCCACCTTGCGGTTGCCGGGTTTATCTAGCAAGCAGCAAATTTCTAGGCTGGCCGCCCCGCGGGATTTTAAATTGGCCATTAAATATTCTAGCGTAAGGCCCGTATCTACAATATCTTCTACGACCACGACATGGCGGCCTTTGATGCTTTCGCGTAAGTCTAGCATGGTGCGCACTTGGCCCATACTGGTGGTACCGGAATAGGACGAAAGGCACATAAAGTCCATATTGCAGTCCACGCTGATGTTTTTCATCAGGTCAGCATAAAACAAAATACAGCCGCGCAAAATGCCCACAAAAAGCGGCATTTTACCACGGTAATCCGCCGAGATTTGGCGGCCCAATTCCGCTACGCGGTCTGCAAGTTGTTCTTGCGAAAAGAGGATACGTTCTAAAACGGGTGTTTCCGGCATAAGCCCTCCACTTGGTAATATATATAAAAGGATACCTTTTTTTAGAGGGAAAAGGAAGAGGCCCAGCCGCCCCTAGGCCTTTTGGCCCTTGAAAATACCGAAATCTTACCTATACTTGTTTATACGAGGAGTTAATTATGCGCAAATTTTATACCTTCTGTTTCTATTTGTATTGGGCGCCACGCTTCATGCCCGCACGCTAAACCTACACCAAGCGGTGGAGCGGGCAGTTAACGCGCGTACCGCACAAGCCCAGCAGCAAGTCTCTCCAAAACCGCAAGCAGTACAAAAAGCCACCCCGGAGGAAAACACGTGGTATGGGTTGCCCATTATTAGTTTTGCGCAATACACGCGGGAAAGCCAACAAGCCATTCAAACGCAGGAAAAATACAACCAGTTATATACTGAATTTTTAAATTTAATAAATGTTCAAGACCTGGACTTTACTGCGAAGCAAGGCGTGCCCAACTATGCCAAGGCCCTGGCCCGTACCAAATATATATACATTGGGGAAACCCATGAAACGCCTGCTGTACAACAAGAAATTAAAAAAATGATTACGGCTATCCGCAAGGCCAACCCTGGTAAAAAGATCCTGTTAGCTACGGAATTGTTAACTGTACCTCATCCGCTTGTAAACCCTTTACATATTCACGGAAAAGACTGGTTATTTGGGGAGCCCTCGAATTACGGTATTGCCGAACTGGCTGACCAGTTGCATCTAGACACGTTGGCCTTGGATGATAGGGTTATCCAGTTTCAATTTACCGGTGCAGGCCCCCTAACCCTTGCTAAAGTGGGAGAGCGCTATGTCATGGCAGGGTTAGACAATCAATCCCCCTTTTATGATGAAGAAGCGGCAGCTCTGGTTAGCTATGTAGGGAATACAGTTAACGAGATAGTCCTTGTCTTGAAAAATTCCCTTACTAGTCTTTTATATTTATATTATTTGATGCCAGCTAAAGCCGTACAAAATTATATTGCCCAACTTCATGCAGATAAAGCATGGCCTTCTTGGAAACAAGAAATGACGAAACAATTTGGGCCCGGAAATGAAGAGTATACCCTACTTTATTCTGCCTTGGCGCAAGACATGGGCGATAGTTCCCTTCCTGCTGATTACCTAGAAAATATAGCCAAGGGACTGAGGTTTTCAATTACATTGCAAGCAAGCGCGTGGGGTGTGTTGCAACGCAATTATCAATGGGCTAAGCGTATTAAAGCCATAGAGAAAAATTACGATATAGTGATTGTATGGGGTGGGCAGGCACACCTGGATGATAGTGCTTACTATCCTTCCGTCCCCACCCTCTTGGCACACCCACAAGCTGTCCAAATTGATTTTGGTCCGCTGGATGATAGTATAGATGAGGAAACACTCAAGCGATACCAAGCACGGGAAGAGGCGCTTAAGCAACAACAACTGGACTATTGCTCCAATATTGAACTATCTCAGCAGCAAGCTGAAAATTTTGTAGACAACTGCCAAGGGTGGGAAGCGATTGATTTTGAAAAAACTTATTTCATAATGAATAAAGAAAAAGGGAATGCGCCACTTTCTGCACAAGAAGAAACATTAGCCCAGCAAATGCAGCAGCTGGTACCCGGCGTTCCTACCGAAGATAGCCTCAAGGAATACTACAGCGTTTACGTAAAATAACAGGCCCGGGAAGTTATCTTCCAAACAATTTGCCAATCTGTTTAATATCTAGTTGCGCTAGTACCGGGCGGCCATGCGGGCAATGCATGCCGTCCTTGCATTTTTTCATATTTTCTAGGAGTGCCTCGGCTTCCGGCGCGGTGATAGCGTCGTGCGCTTTAATCGCGCGCTTACAGGCCAGCATAGCAATCATGTTTCGTTTTAAGGTATCGGTAGATTTGGCGGCCCAATTCCGCTACGCGGTCTGCAAGTTGTTCTTGCGAAAAGAGGATACGTTCTAAAACGGGTGTTTCCGGCATAAGCCTTCCACTAGATAATATATATAAAGGGATACCTTTTTTTATACAAGAAACACAACCATTGTATTGTGATAAAGGCCTTTTTTTACTATACTGTAAATACAATTTGACCTGTTTTTGGAAGCGTATGAAGAATACGCGGGGTTTGTTTTCAAACACTCTTGAGCGCCAAAGACGACTAAAACTAGGTACAACCGGACCGTACATCTTGTTGTACCGAACGCTTTCTGTGTATATAGAAAGCTCGGTTGTTGTCGTTTGGTTCCGCTCAAGAGACCTAACGGTAGCAACCGCTTTCTTTTATACTTCTAAACAGCCAAATTGAATATAAGAACAAAGGAGTATAACATGGAAAACAACAAGGCCCGGCGGGGTAATACGCAAATAATATTTGGGGCAAACAAATGGTTTTCTTCCCCCCTGGAGGGGGAAGATGTCCGCAGGACAAAAGAGGGGGCACGGAATAAATCAGGTTGTATACCCCCTCACCCGGCCTTTGGCCACCCTCTCCCTCAAG
>JAZUNI010000019.1:0-12093 GCA_045604045.1 Elusimicrobiaceae bacterium
ATATACTCCTTCCACGATATCATCTATGTAGGTAAAATCGCGCTTGCAACTGCCAAAGTTAAAGATTTTAATCTTTTCGCCTTTGACTAACTTATTGGTAAACCCGAAGTAAGCCATATCCGGCCGCCCCGCCGGACCATATACGGTAAAAAAGCGCAACCCCGTGCAGGGAATATTGTAGAGTTTTGCATACGTGTGGGCTAAGAGTTCATTAGACTTTTTGGTGGCTGCGTAAAGAGAAACAGGATTATCCACTTTGTCATCTGTAGAATAGGGCACTTTTTTGTTGGAGCCATAAACGGAAGAAGACGAGGCATACACCAAATGTTCCACGCCCGGTTTGCCGTTATCGTACGAGTGGCGGCATGCCTCCAAAATATTATAAAAACCAATGAGGTTAGCCTCTATGTAAGCGTCCGGATTGGTAATGCTGTAACGCACCCCCGCTTGTGCGGCAAGATGTACCACAATTTGCGGAGTATATTTGGCAAAAAGCTGTGTGATGAGAGCTTTATCAGCCAAATTGCCCTTGATAAATGTAAAGTTGGGCAGCTTAGCCAGTTGCGCCAGGCGATATTCTTTTAAGGAAATGTCATAATAATCGTTGACGCTGTCTAATCCGATAATGTGTACCGAAGGATTTTCTCTGCACACACGCGCGGTAAGGGCTGCCCCGATAAATCCGGCCACTCCTGTGATGAGAATGTTTATTTGTGCTAATGACAGTGTATTTTTATAAGTCATATTAAGACCTCTTGTGCGTGAAAAAATGTTTTTATCTATTACCAGTTTATTAAAATTTTTGTTGAGTAGCGCAAAAAATTATGCACGCTTGGGATGGGACGTTGGAGAACAAAGCAATGAAAAATGAATATGGACTATGAAGGTGTATTGAACGGATTGAATATAAATAGATAATTTTTAACAAATCTTCTCATTTTCTCCATCATTTTCTCCTGGTGCATGCACTGTCTCTCTCAAGACTACTTCTCCTTCTTTTATAAGGATTTCCGTTATTGCTGTAAATATTCCCCTTACATCCGGCTATATACGGAAATCTTGCTATCCGGGATTAACCTAGTAATTTGAAAATTGTTTTGACTGAGTACAGCCTTGACATCATCAGAAACCTTTTCACAAAGTGCATTAAATAACATGCCATCACTCATTTGGTCATTTATCTGATTACTTGTTGTCACAAACCGGAATTGATTAGAAATTACGAACAGTGGTTTGTTCTCACAATTATCAACCAATATTACACGGTTCTCATCTTTTAAATCCTTCAAAACATGTTGGCGCAAATAGTTAGAAATGGCTTCTGTCGGCTGTTTACTGTTTATATATCGCTTAAATTTCTCCTGTGCCGTATTTTGGTCAGCATCTATATCCTGTGCAGTGTATAATTTTGAGATGATTTGCTTATCCCCAGTCTTAAGCGTATAATTTAGGTCAAAGGAAATAATATCTACATTTCTTGGATGGTAAAAGTAAGTCACTAAGTATCCCCGCATAGGTAAAATTACTTTGTCGCCCTTATCTAATTGTAGGTTTTCTAGGTGTTTTGCTAAGGTTAATATTTTGTTGGGCGCCGGAAGAGCTGTATCGGAAGACGCATATAAATACCCTATATTTATAAACAAAAAGGTACCTAATACCATATAGGCAAACACCCGTCTTTTAAATAGGACAACCCCTGCACCTATACATAGAATAAGCGCGGGGAACACTAAAAGCGTATATCTAGGCATAAAGGCAAATCGCCCCGCTAGCGCGGCTATCCACTCGCAAAGTAAAAATCCGCAGGCTGTTAATAACAACAGCTCCAAAGTTTTTTTCTTGCGTATTGTTATATACATCACTACACCGGCCAACAGGGTGGGCAATCCATTCCATAGTACAGACCATCCCAAATGTCCTTCAAAGCGTTGGATGATTTCCGTATTGATGCCAGAAAAAAAACTAGGAACAGCCGGTGAAAACCATGTCACGAGCACGGTTACTATATGCTCCTTGTTATATTCATACCACCAAAAACCCGGTGCAATTGCATTTTGAGTATTGCTAATAGTTACCCACATCATAGGTATCAAAGGCCCCACTAATAACATTACTCCTATTGCATAGCCAAGCCACCTTCTCCAATTTTGTTTTTTTTGAACAATAAAATCATATCCCGCAAAAACAAGGAACTGTATTCCCACAAATACGAACCCAATCACATAGGTATACATAATGCAGGCATTAACAAAAGCTAAATATACAAAATATTTCTTTTGGGGATTTTTGCTAATTTTGATGATAAAATATACAGACAGAAACCCTAACAACTCCAGTAATGCATAAAATTTTCCAAAATAAGAATAGTTAATCATAAAGGCATTCACGGTTACCAAAACAGCGACACAAAATCCGGCAAATTTAGAAATCAGTTCTTTTCCACAGGCATACGCTACCGGTATACACAAAGTTCCAAAGAGTACCGGCATCGTGCGTAAACTGATGGTGCTATCGCCAAACAATAACATCCAAAAGTGCAAAAGTATGTAGTAAAGCGGTGCATGAAAATTTTTAGTAACCAGTGCATGGATAATGCCTGTGGGGAACGTTTGCGAGGATGTTACCAAGGTGGCAATTTCGTCCGTCGCTATATTTTTAACACAGGCTAGGTGAAAACGTAACCAAAACCCTACAATCATCAAAATAAGCAGCACAATATGTGTTTTGTATTTCTTTAGAATTAACATGCAAATCTTTCTCGTATTTGTAAAATGTGGAAAATTTTGATACAGTATATTATACTACATCCGTATTCTAAATTCAGAGGATATCTTCACATGTACACGCTTTCCATTATTGTACCAGTGTTTAATGAGAAAGATAATATTACCGAATTGGCAAACCAAATAGCGTCAGCCTTACCCGCTGCACATGTCTCCTACGAAGTAATCTGGGTAGATGATGGCTCTACGGATGGTAGTCGTCATTTGCTAAAGCAAATTCAACAAAATTTTAAGCACCATAAGGTCATTTTGCTGGCCAGAAATTACGGACAAACTACTGCGTTATCTGCAGGAATCAAAGCGGCGGCAGGTGAAATTATAGTCCCCTTAGATGCTGATTTACAAAACGATCCCAAAGATATTCCAGATATGTTAAATACTTATAGACAAGGATATGATGTGGTTAGCGGGTGGCGTAAAAACAGAGAAGATAAATGGATATCTAGAGTGTTTTCCAAAGTAGCTAATCGTATCATTCGCAGCATGACTCATCTTCCCTTGCAGGATTTTGGCTGTTCACTTAAATTATATAATGCAGAGAAACTAAAAAGAATCTGTCTGCATGGAGAATTACACAGGTTTATCCCTGCTTTGATGAGCCGTTATGGTATTAAAATAGTTGAGGTACCGGTTACCCACCATGCACGGCGCTATGGTAAAAGCAAATATAACCTGACGAGGACTTTTCGCGTCTTATTGGATTTAGGAACGGTCATGCTTCATACTCAATTTATGGACAAACCCTTATATTTATTTGGTTACCTTTCATTATATGCCTTACTGGTAGCATTCATTTTTATCTTAGCAGCTATTCTATTGGTTCCGCATCATATTTTTGCCGCCGCGGTACTCTTGTTGCTAGCTACGGGAAGTGGAGTGATATTTGCCATGTGGTTAGGATTTGGTTTTTTGGCAGAATTATTGGTAATGCTACGTGTAACAGTTTCTCCTGAAGCGGTATATTATATAGAAAATCATACAGAATTAGAATAAATTTTATGAAAGATAGGAAGTCCATTCACTGGAAATTTGTCCTTGGATTGCTCCTTTTTGCACTCGTTATCACTAAGGTCAATTTCAAGTTAAGCCGGGAGGTTTTAGCCCAAGTTAGTTTGAGCAATTTTTTAACAGTATTGGGCATTTATTTTCTAGGGAAGACTTTCAGCGCCTACAAATGGTCTTTAATTGCGAAACATACCGGCTTTACCTGTACGTTTTCGCAATACGTACGTTTTTATTTTCAGGGCATATTTTATAATCAGTTTTTACCTACTGGGGTAGGGGGGGATATTATCAAATGGTATTTTTTGTATCAACATGACAAGCGCCATTTAAAACCGGATGCCGCCGCCGCTACAGTATTATTTGATCGTATTAGCGGTGTGTTTGTGCTGCTAATACTGCTGTTAATTGGAAATATACTATATTTCAAACAACTACCCATGTGGGTCAATTGGCTCCAATTAGGTGGCATAGCCGCTATTGCGCTCGGCACAGGTTTGGTGGTGTATTTATCCTATCAAAGAGGTATATTTAAATATCCGCTCATTAGAAGAATCCTGTTTTTCTCACACTTATACATTGATAAAACACTTGTCAAAATATTAGCTGTTTCCATACTGTTTCATTTCATGGTATTAACTATACATATCATTGTCGGTTGGGACTTAAATTTAAACATTTCAGGGTCCTACTATTTGGTATTATATCCCGCTACTGCAATTCTTACTTCGTTGCCGATTTCATTAAACGGAATAGGAATCCGGGAATGGGCTTATATATTTTTTCTAGGGTTGGTTGGCGTTAGTCCCTCAGTAGCTTTTATTTTTGCGCTTTATTGGAGCGTGCTTATGCTGGTAACAGGACTCATAGGAGCCCTATTTTTAATTAATTGGAACAAACATGAAGTTCTGCCATCATAAAAAACATCTTCTCCTGTTTGTAGTTTTCACGCTACTCTTACTTATAAGCGTTTTGTTTTTGTACACCGAGTGCCAACCTTCCACCCTGCCGGCTCATATACACCAAGCAAAAAAATTAAGTCAATGGTTGATTAAAAAGAATACACACCATAATTTTACGGACTATACAACAGGTCATTTTACATGGAATACCGAAAAGGCTCGGCGTAGTTGGACATATTACAACGGTTTGATGATGGATGCCTTTGCCAGACTGGGAGAGTTAAATTTTGTAAATGCTTTTTATGCAGCCAATATTTTGCCTAACGGTCAGATCAATAATTTAACCAATCCCCATAATGTATTCATAGGTACGGAGGTAGACAGCGTGGAACCTGCTAGAGCCCTCTTTTGGCTGGATACTGCTACATATACCAATACCCTATTATGGATTTACAACTATTTATCACAATACCCCACACAGGCCAACCTAGGCAATAATTATCTTCACAAATTACATAACCCCCGGTGGAAAAAATATCCTTTTGCGTTAGACGGGTTATATATGACTTTGCCCTTTTTGGCACTCATGGCTAATCATGCTTCCTCAGATAAGGCCTTGGAACAGATAAATCCCCAAGCAATATATAACGCCATTTTTGATCGCATGGATTGGGTGGCTGTTCATTTAAAAGATGAACAGACAGGTTTATATTATCATGGGGTCGATAGCAATGCTTGTCCCAATGGGGTTGTATGGCTACGCGGGGTAGGATATTACGCAATGACGCAAATAGACTTAATTGAATTGCTGCCTGATGGAAAGCGCAAAGAAAAATTAAAACAAGACCTACTGCTTTTTTTGGATGCGATGCTGCAAAAGCAAGATGTACAAACTGGTCTATGGCGAAATGTAGTCAATTCGACAGATAATTTGTCAGAAAATCGTTTTGAAACCTCCGGTTCTGCGATGATGGCTTATACACTGCTAAAAACTTATAATGACGGTATTACGACAGATATCAAATACCTTCGCCGGTCTAAAAGTATTTCAGGGTATTATGTCTAACAAAGTACGCCAAGGAATTGGAGGATATCAAGTACAAGATATTTACAAAAGTTCGTCTGTATTTTCTGATCCGGCACGCTATTGTCTAAAAGAAAAATATGTAGAGAATGAAGCAAAGGGGCTAGCCCCTCTCTTTTTTGCCACAGTGGAAGCCGATAAATGGGTAAAAAAAGAGTTAAAGAAAATTTAATTCTAGCCGGTGAGAAGTAGGATTCCACCACCTAATGCCATATTGATAAGTAGAACTATTCGTCCTGTAAGCTGATATCCCGTTTGTTGTAATAATATCACAAAAATTCTTTGAACATGAGGGCCTTCAGGGGCGGGGAGAAAACGTACGTCGTGGTAAATTGTTTTTTCCATGAAGAAGTAAAAAAATTTGCAAGGTAGTTTTTAGTATGTCAATCCACTCCTTTTGAACATTATAAAAGCCCCCTACCTTTGGTAAGGGGCGGATACAATAACAATATAACACCTGTGTTTATTTGATTAATTTTTTACCGCTATTCCATGCTTGCCCAACTTTTTCACCGATTTTATAATAACCACCTTGAAACTGGTCAAACACAAATGCATTTAGTTTGGCGGGGTCTACTTGCCCGTTTTCTGTCAGCACTTTTTCATCGGCCAGTACATTGACTATTTTACCTACCACGCGGAAACCAGCAGGTTGAATTTCGGCTACTTCGCACTCAAGCGTCAACGGAAATTCTTCCACCACTGGGGCATCTACCCTCGTGCTTTTTCTGGCATGTAAACCTGATTTTGCGAATTTATCTTTGACAGTATTAGCAGAGACAATACCAAAATAATCTGCTGCCTCCAAATGCTCCGTATCTGCAATGCTAATTGTAAAGGATTTCCGCGCTTTGATGTTTGCTACTGTTTTATGGTTTTCTTCCAGGTTAAGGGCCACTTTATTATGGTCGCAAATGCCACCCCAAGCCATATTCATTACATTAACGGTATTATCCTCATTATATGTGGCAACCATCAGCACTGGCATGGGGAACAAAAACGGTTTTACACCTAATCCTTTTTTCATATTTTCCTCCATATATAAGTATTGTAGCAATTATAGAGTTAAATACCTTTTTATTATGCCAACCTGTATACTTTTAAAGACTAACAAAGCCCACAGGTAAATTAGAGCGTAGGATACAAATTCTCATTTTACCGGGTGTTACCATTGGCGAGGGGGCAATTATTGGGGCCGGAAGTGTGGTCACCAAAGATATCCCAGCCAACAGTATTGCCGTTGGAAACCCGTGTAAGGTAATACGTAAGATAACAGAGCCGGCGCGCAATTAACCGCTTGCAAAAAACCGCCCTCGCAGTTACGCTGGGGCGGTTGCTTTTTATAGAGTGCGTTTTATTTTAAGTGGGTTTTAAAGAAACTCTCCAACTTATCAAACGGAATTTTCTCTAAGTTGTCATACAAGTCCACATGGCTGGCGCCGGGGACAATATAGAGTTCTTTGTTGCTTCCTTTTAACTTTTTGAAGGCATCTTCGCCTAAATAGCGGCTGTGGGCTTTTTCGCCATGGACGATGAGTACCGCACTTTGGATTTCGCTACTGCGCTGTAAAATAGGCATGTTGATAAGCGAGAGCGAGGACGTGGTAATCCATTGTCCGTTGGAGTTAATGGAGCGTTTGTGAAACCCGCGCGGCGTTTTGTAATAGTTCCAATAATCCTGCACAAATTGCGGCTCTTGCCCGGTTAATTTCTCCGGCAATCCCTGGTCATGCGCGTAGGTGCCTTGCTTATAATCTTGGGTGCGTTGGGCGTTAAGACGCTTTAGCGTTTCATGGCGTCCTTTTTCGTCTACGGCGTCAAAATAGCCGTTGGCGGCCACACGCGTCATATCGTACATTGTCATAATGGCAGAGGCTTTGATGCGGGTGTCCATCGCGGCGGCGTTTAAGCCAAATCCGCCAAAACCGCATATCCCAATCAAGCCGATTTTATCTTCCGCCACATGGGGTAGCGTGGTTAAATAATCCACCGCTGCACTAAAATCTTCCGTATTGATATCCGGCGAAGCCATATGACGGGGTGTGCCTGCGGATTCCCCCGTAAAAGAAGGGTCAAAAGCCAAGGTGATAAACCCGCGCTGGGCTAAGGTTTGCGCGTAAAGGCCGGATACTTGCTCTTTTACGGCCCCAAACGGCCCGCTTACTACAATGGCCGGCAGTTTGGCGTCTTTGGCAATCCCTTTGGGGGTGTATAAATCGCCGGTTAGTTTGATGCCATAGCGGTTTTTAAAATGGACCTTCTTGACGGTTACATCATCACTTTTTGCAAATACTTTATCCCATGTTTTGGCGTTTGTCATGGTAAATCCTCCCAGTAAAATAATGCTTGCTAGTAATAGTTTTTTATGCATAAAACCTCCTAAAGATATTTTATCAGTTGGAGTAAGCTCTAAGTCAAGTTTGAAATTACGGGTGTGGGGTTCATCCGTATACGTATAGCTTGCGTAATTTTCTATAATAAAAAAGCCCGGTATGGAAAATTTGAAACTAAACACATGGGAAAATAAAATTAGATATGGATATTACGTACCTTCTTTGGTTGCAAGATATTAGAACAAGCGCGTGGGACGGTTGGACTACGCTTATGCAAGGGGTTTCCTCGTTCGGGACCTCGTATGCGCTTTTACTACCTGTATTTATTTACTGGTGTTGGGATAAGCGGCGCGGACTATTAACGTTGGCCTCGCTGTATGTATGCCTTGCTTTGACAGTGATTATTAAACTGACTGCTTGTGTCTATCGCCCGTGGATAAAAGACCCGCGTGTCATCCCAGCAGGGAAATTGCCGTCCAGTTATTCTTTCCCCAGTGGGCATACTTCTATGGCGACCACCATTTATTTGGGATCTTCGGCTACGCTGTGGCAACATAAAAACACTCGGTGGCTGGTGGTTATATGTATCGTAGCGGCACTGCTCACAGGGTTTTCCCGCAATTATTTAGGGGTGCATACGCCTCAAGATGTGCTAACCGGTTTTATCCTTAGTGTGGTATGTTTGTTTGGCGTTTGGAAGGTGGGGGGATATTTGCAACAACATCCGCAGAAGGAAAATGGAGTGCTACTTATCACGGCCGTTATGTGTTTGGTGGCGCTGGGGTATATTTACTATAAATCTTATCCTATGGATTATGTGGACGGAAAATTGCTAGTAAGCCCCCGCAAGGCCATGCACAGCGGTTTTGAACATATAGGGGGACTGTTTGCCTTTTGCGTGGTGCGGTATATTGAGAAGAAATGGATCCGTTTTCAAGCCGTCGGCCTCCACCTAAAGGGCGTTGTTTATGGCCTAGCCGGGCTTGTACCGCTCTATTTGTTGCTAAACTATGCTGAAAAGCCCCTAAAACATTTATTAGGGGCCAATGGTGGCCTTTTTGCGTGGAGCGCGTGCATAGTCTTCTACATTATTGCGCTATACCCCTTAGTGTTAAAATGGTGCTTTAGACAGAAATCTTAACCTTTGAAAAGCCCCGCTACGTGCGGGGCTTTTTAGAGTTGGAGCACGTATTGAAGGACGGCGGCTATGTAATAATTCAGTAAGAAAAGGAAGGCAATTTGTCTGCTGTATTGCTGCCAAAGCGTATGTCTTTAGTTATTGAGAAAAGGTTTAGTGTTTCCCTGGCACGGGTTTTTGCGCAGGATACGTTAACACAAACGGTTGTTCCCGTTCGCTTTCGGGGAACAGTTGATACATAAACCAAGACCAATAGAATTTAGGTCCATTTTCAACGTCATATCCATCTTGGTTATGGTCGCCAGTATCTGCAGAGTCGGCAAAAATCAGTACATCATCTAATGTGGAATCTGTTTCCATCGTATCATACCCGATGATAACGCGCCAATGGCCTCCCCAAGCAACATTAGCTACCAAAATAGGGTGACTAGATTTTAATTCTTGGAGCACAAAAGAAGCAAAATCTTCATATGTGTTAAAAGTTTTTTTGCCGGGAAGATTGGTTTGCACCCTCCACCCGATACTGCGGAAG
The DNA here is from genome assembly GCA_045604045.1 of Elusimicrobiaceae bacterium. Taxonomy (GTDB): domain Bacteria; phylum Elusimicrobiota; class Elusimicrobia; order Elusimicrobiales; family Elusimicrobiaceae; genus Avelusimicrobium. The sequence continues at coordinate 9,775 of JAZUNI010000019.1, forward strand.
TAGTCCGCCATTTGTTTGACATTAGTGCCAATTTCCGTACTGGTACCCATTTTGTTTATGAGGGATATTTCCGTATTGTCTTTATAGCCGTAGTACCATAGCACCGTCAACGCAGCCGCCGGGCCGCAAGAATATTCCGTGGTTTGTTGGTAAGTGGGGTAATGGGTTAAAATGGTTAAGTGTTTATTGGAAACAGCTTTAAAAACATCCGGCATTTTAAAGTAGGCAGAGCGTTTGTGATTTATCTCTTGTGGCGCGGCAACGGATTCGTCTATTTTAGTGCCCGCGGGATATGGAATCACCCGCACATCCAGTGCATAAACGCAGTTGGCACTTGCCAAGACGCAGATTAAGAGCAGTAAATGTAGAAACAGCTTTTTCATATTTTGAAGAATCCCTGTTAGTGTTTGGGTTGGTCTGTGTTGGACTGTACAACATTTAACGCATAGTCGCCCATTTTTTCAAAACTGGTTAAAATATCGGTGTAGAGCGTAAGAGCCACGGGGGAGATTTGATGTTGGGTAAAATCGTGCGAGGTTTTTTCTTCGCGTAGTTGGTGACGCAATTGGTTGAGGGATTCCTCATACTGGAGAGCTTGGGCCAAAGCGTCAGCCTTGTCCAATTTCTGCGTGGGTAAAATGGTGGTGCGCATGTGTTTAATAATTTGTTTTACTTGTTTGCCAATCGTTTCTAATCGCTCATAATCGGGCGCGCTAAAGAGTTTTTGGTCATGGGCTTTGGTCAGCAGTTTGGCAATCCGCTCACCGTGATCGGCAATTTTTTCCAAATAGTTGGTTTGATCTAGTAGCTTCATCACTTCGCTCACCATATCGCGTGAGAGTTGCTCGTGCGTGAGGTTTTTTAAGAACTCGGTAATTTTGTATTCCAAGGTGTCACTGGCTTTTTCTTGGGCATAAACATCTTGCACCATGCGGTCAAATAGGTCGGTGGAGGCTGCCTTCATGGTGTGTAAGAGTTTGGATACAATCGTGCTTGCCATGCCGGCCATGAGGTCAATTTCCCGGCGGGCGGCCCCAATAAATAATTCCGGTGTAGTGGTAATCCCCACTTTTAAGTAGCGCAGTTCCGTTTGGTTTTGTTCGTTGCGTTTCATTGGCAGGAAGAACAAAATGAGCCGCTCAAAGGGTTTTATCAAAATCAGCATAACTGCGGTGTTAATGATGTTAAACGTAGTGTGGAATGCGGCCAGGTGATAGGGAATGCTGGTCAGGAGCACTTGGGGATCGTTCCCTTCGGTGGAGCCGGGGACGATCCAGGCAATCAGTTCCAAAAAGGGATGAAACAAGGCAACCGCCCACATCACACCTAGCAGGTTAAATAGCATGTGCCCCAGGGCCGCCCGTTTAGCCGTACGAGGGGCGCCGATAGCGGCAATATTGGCTGTAATGGTGGTGCCGATATTTTCCCCTAATACAAGCGCACAGGCCGTAGGGTAATCAATCAGCCCTTTGGCGGCACAAGTAAGGGTTACGGCCATAACTGCGCTGGAGGACTGAAAAATAACGGTTAGCACACTGCCTACGGCAATCACCCCCAAGAGCGAGAGAAGCGTATTTGGGCGGAATTTGACAATCCACTCCACCACGGCAGAAGAATTTTGTAAATCGGGGATAGAACCTTGAATTAAAGAAAGTCCTAAGAATAAGAGCCCAAAACCCAGCATGGCTTCCCCCATGCGCCGGGCTAGCGGCCATTTTTTAATAAATTGCGAGAAAAAGCCTACCCCAATCATGGGCATGGCAAAGAGCGAAATGTCCACCTTAAACCCCAAAATACTAATGAGCCAGGCTGTGGTGGTTGTACCAATATTGGCGCCAAAAATAACGCCTAAAGATTGGGATAAATTGAGTAGCCCGGCGCTGGCAAAACCTACTACCATGACGGTGGTAGCGGAAGAAGATTGAATAATGGAAGTAGCCAAAACGCCGGATAGCGTGGCGGCAAAACGGTTGGTGGTAGCGCGGGCAATCAGCCAACGCAAACGATCCCCGGCGGCTTTTTGCAAGCCATCACTCATCATTTTGATGCCCAGGAGAAATACCCCCAGGCCACCTAATAAATCAAGTGCGAGGATTAGTCCTTTCATTATAAACATTATAACAAACTACACGCGGGCTATGTAAAAAGATTTTGTTCATTTATGCAGACGTATTAAGTGAAATTGAATACACTGTTTCGGGCAAGCCGTTATGCACTGCATACAGTTTATGCAACTGGGGTGGCGCACAAATGGGATAGTTGACACGGAAATATGCATAGGACAGGACTTGTCGCACAAGCCACAATGCACGCACGCCG
>JAZUNI010000020.1:0-1793 GCA_045604045.1 Elusimicrobiaceae bacterium
ACCCGGGAACAAGCACCTGCGCTGTTGGATTTTTACCAAGCAGCCCGCGGAACCTTATTTGAAGATACGGCTGCCCTTATTACGGCACGCGGCTTGTTGCAGATGGAAGCATACGGCACGCTTTCCGAATTTTTAATACAAGCGGAACATGCTGCTGTTTTAACAGGTACGGCGGCTTATATTAAATTAACAGGGCTGCCGGTAGAAGTTCCGGCGGGATTATTGAAAGGTGCTATACCGGCGGCTAATACGGAATTAGCCGCTTTTTTAGGGACTCCTTTAGCTCTCAATGCGTTGCACGCGGATCCCGGCATAGAAGCTACCCGGGATTGGCTTGGCTTGCAACAAACGCAGGAAGACATTGCGGGGTTATCGGCCGCAAGAACTGCGGAACAGTTATCTCCCGTTATTGAACCGCAACATTCTGTTCCCGTTACCGAACCGGAGGACGTAACCCCTATTCAACCGTTGGTTTTATCGGCCCTGCCGTATTCAGCGGTAACGGTAACGGCGGAACCTAAAACAACCGTACAAACTACGACGGAAACAATCCCGCAAGTGACGGTTGCGCCGCGGACCGTTTCTTCGCGCGAAGGGATTGTGTATAGCGGTATACCGGTTTTTGCCATTATTGAAGCTTCCAAACGGGCTTTAGCGTGGGTGCGGGGCAAATTTACACGTTCTTCCAAAACACAAGCTCCTTACGAAGAACCCGGCTTACATGATAGTAATATACGCCCCGTCTATGCGGAAGTAGAGGTTCCGTCCCGGGCCTCTGTTGGCGGGGATTTAATAGGGGCCGATAATGAAATTCAAGAAGTTTCCGTCGGGGTAGACGGGTTTAAGTTAACGGTAGAAGGGGAAGATAAAGTAGAACATATTTTACATAACGTAGATTTGACCGTCAGCGTGGATTTAAAGAATTTTTCTCCGGAATATAACCGCTTGGCGTTAGATAAAAACTATATTTTTGAATTACGTAACCAAACCGTGCCTGCCATACGCCCGGACCACTTTTACTTTGCCTTGTCCATTCAAAACGGAGAATTTGATTACTTAATCCACGGAGCCGAAGCGTTAAATCTCACGCGCCCGATGCGTATTAAAATCCAAAAGACAGGTTCTCCCAAGTCTTCGGTTACGGTACCGGTGTCTGATGAAGAATTAAATGACACGCATTTGGTGGCAGAAGTAGATACAAGTTTACTTTCCGGTATTAAAAACCCGGAAAAGGGCCGGATATGGTATAACGGACAGACGTTAGTGTTTCAAGAAGAAAACGGAACTTTAACGCAACTGGACAATGCCTTTGTCCGCCTGCCTAAAGCAGAGAGTAAATATTGGACCAAAATTTTACAAAATTATCCCCAACAAGCATTCCACTTAACTGTCTTATCCACTATGGGAAAAATGATTCCCGTTACTTATTTAGTGCCGAGTTTACAAATCGGGTTAGGCAAAACGTTGGCCCCGGCCTTGAACGATATGTCTACGTTAGGTAAAGACGGGTCCAGCTATGTGATGTTAGGGATTAACAATGTGCTTCCCGCCTTGATGGGGTTTGTGCATCCCTTGTTAAGACAGTACGGAGAAGCGGCTGTTTTCCGGGTGGGAGCGTCTATGTTTAGCGCGGGCGGTTTACTTGCGTTGGCTTCCGGCTTGTACGGGCATATCAGCGGTGCAATGATGTCAAATTGGCAGTTGGCGGGATTTTTAACATCCAGCGTGCTGATTGCTTTAGGAACCAATATCACCCGTTTTGTACAAAAATTACTGATGAGTGCCAACCGCGG
>JAZUNI010000021.1:0-5683 GCA_045604045.1 Elusimicrobiaceae bacterium
CTTTTGTCTTCTTCATTGTTTCCTCCTATATAATTAGTTACTAAAAATCTGGGGCAGGGAAGAAAGCGCAACCCTGCCCTTGTCTTTCTGTTGTGTGATGAGGAGGAACAGAAAGAAGACCCGTTAAATCTTCCAAATTCGGTTGATACAGGGCGTTAACGGATTGGATACCTCCCCCCCTCATCCGCCCCTAGAAACTCTAGCAAAAAAAAAAAACAAATCAAGTAGTAGCGATTTTAAATGACTTTGCAAAAAGAAAACAACCAACCATTCAAAGTATTGTAAAATGTATGGACGGGGGAAAATGTTATGAATGAAAAAATCATTTGCTTAACAGCACCCGGGGAACGAACTTACTACAAGGCCACCCCGATTGCTAAAGAATTTTTGGATAAGGACAACAATTTAGTCAACACTACCGGGCAAATCCCGGATGGAGAAGTGACCGAAATTTCCACGTCCTCAATAACGTGCAAACATTTTGAAAATGGAAAGTTACATGGAAAGCTGGAGGTGATTAACCTAGCGGATCATTCTGTAACTTTTAGCGAAGAATACCAACACGGGCAATTGATGCACGTTACTGAGCCGAATCTTTCTACTGTGTCTACCCCCTTGCCCGAAACCAAGGCTACCCCTATTTATCCAGGTACCACACTCAAAACCACCAAAGACGTACGTGCCTTTTATGTCAATGGAAAACAAGTAGCCGAGCAAACCATATCTGCCAATGGAGCTACCCTAGAATTATTAGGCTCTATTCCGGATGGCGAAGTAAAAGAATTTACCGAAAACGGCAAATTAAAAACAGAAGCTTTTTACAAAAACAACAAACTAAATGGCACACTTACCCGTTACCGGGAGGACGGGAAAATTCTTTCCAAGGAAACCTACGAAGACGGTGTATTAAAAGGAAACGCTGAATATAATTCTTATATAAAAGGGGACGTATTATGCACGCGGTGTACCTATAAAAATGCGGTATTAGAAGGCGTATTAACCGTCACACAGCAAAATGGCGTCGTACGGGAAGAAACCTCCTATAATAGAGGGAAGCAACACGGTACTCATACTACCTTTTATTCAAACGGAACTCCCGAGTTAATTGAACATTTTGTGGAAGGGAAATTACAAGGGGAACGGAAATTATTTTTTCCTACCGGGCAGCTGTGGTATCAAGAAAATTACCTTAACGGCCGCTTAGATGGGGAACGTACCGAATTTTTTACCACCGGAAAACCCCGTTTAAATGAATTATATTCCGAAGGGCTTTTAAACGGCCAACGTAATACGTACGATGAACAGGGTAATGTAATTGCCAGCGAAGAATTTCATTGGGGCAATATCGTGCATAATACGGAGTATCGCCCACTATGAAAAAAACCTTCTTTTGCCCCGCCAAAGTAAATCTGTTTTTGGAAGTAACGGGCAAACGGCCGAACGGATATCATGAATTAACTACCTTATTTGCCAAAATTTCGTTAGGGGATTATGTAACGGTAGAAGCAGTTCCATCGTCTAACACATCTATCGCCCTTCAAATTACAGGTCCCCTCCGCAAACGGATTCCCCCTACCCCTCAAAATTTAGTTTACAAAGCGGCCCAGGCGTTCCTAGATTTTTACCAACTCCATGCGCGGATTCGGTTGCTACTGGACAAACACGTTCCCACCGGCGCGGGCCTCGGGGGAGGGTCCTCCGATGCGGCGGGCGTATTACGAGCCCTGTGTGAAATATTTCGTAAAAATCCGCTGGACTTAATTGACCTAGCAGCTAAATTAGGGGCAGATGTACCGCTTTTTCTGTACCCGGATACTTTTTTAAAAGGGGAAGGTATTGGAGAAAAATTAACCCCTATCCCGGCGGGAAAACATCTTCCTCATTTGCTACTTGTATACCCCAACACCGCCGTTTCCACCAAAGAAGTATTTGCCCGGATGTCTTTACCTACACAACAAGAAGTATTGACAAATCTTTCTAAATTAGATAAACTAATAGATGTTGTAAGAAATGGGCTTCCGTTAGCTAGTTGGGGGCCACTGCTCTTTAATAGATTAGAAGAATATGTACTCCCGTTTGTTCCTGCCGTTCAAGGGGCCGTGTCCACTTTACAGCAAACAAACGAAAGTATTTGTATGATGTCTGGTTCCGGTTCGACCGTGTTCACTTTAGTTGGCACTAAGCAAAATGCGCAAGAACTTGCAGTTAAATTGCAACATACAAAAGCACTGGTATATCCGGTAGCTTTTTATAGAGGATCCAAGCATGCAGATTACGGAGATAAAAGTTCATCTAATGAATGAAGAACGCCTTAAGGCGTTTGTAAGTGTGACGTTTGACAATTGTTTTGCAGTACGCAACATGAAGGTAGTGGAAGGGAATAAAGGGCTTATTTTATGTATGCCTTCCCGCAAAGCTGCCGATGAAAGCCATAAAGATTTGGCTCATCCAATTACGCAAGAATTTCGCAGTTATTTAGAAGAAAACGTAATGAAGGCGTATCAAGCAGAATTACATGCGCAAGCACAGCGATTAGCAGAAAAACAACCTTCTGTTGAAGCGTAAGTAAAATTTAATTCCGGATGGTGAAATGGTATCACTACTGGTTTTGGTCCAGTCATTCTAGGTTCGAGTCCTAGTCCGGAAACCATTTAGACACCCTTTTTGGGTGTCTTTTTTTCATCTAAAAACAAGATTTTGACCCTTTCCCGTCGGTATATTGTAGCGCAATTTAACGCAAGTAACGCAAGTAATAAAAAGTAACGCGGGCAGCATTTGGGCAGCATAAAAAACCCACCGCAGGGAGGTAAACGGTGGGTAGGCGGGGTTTGCCTGGGTTAAATTTCGTACGGGCATTTGTTTGGGAACTGCCCTATTAGCCAATATCTTAGCGGCTCAAAGAACGTGTCAATACTGCTTAAAAACGTACGCGGTTTGTGCGCGTTAAAGTGGTTATAGCATTTAACATCTTGTACCGTTTGCGTGCCGGATAGGTACAAATTTCCGTATAACGTGCGTTTGTGTAGTACCTTAATATCTTTTACCCCAGGCAAGTCAAACATTTTAAGCACCTTGTTTTTGTTCAAAATCATAGGGATATGTAGCTCAAAGGAAATCGGGTTATCTATCCCTAAATTTTTTAGCAATTCTGCCGTTTGGCGCATGCCGCGTATGTACTCATTATCGGTATATTTTCCAACATACTCATTATACACTTCAATTAAAGGACCACGGTCTAATAATAAATCTTGTTCCTGTATAGGGCGCAAAATAAAAAAATCGTCATTAAATAAAATAAAATCTTTGCTTATTTGTCTATCTTTGCACGCCACTAATAAATTCCTCGTGCTATTTTGCCACTTTGTAGCGGTTTGTTCCGTTGGGATATGACAAACATTTTTTTTGTTTATGTTTGCTGGACAACCGCCCACAATAAATACTTTGCCATGCGGTATGTTTTTCAAGCTACGGAGTGAAAACGTAAGCTCGTCATTTACGCGCCCCGGCTTTACGATATAGACAATATCCATTAGATCATATCCTGGCAGGTTACGCAGGCCACACGACAAGGCAAGCCGTACTCGCGGCAAACAACCTCGCTAAAGTATCGGTCAAATTCTGCATGTTTACAGTGTTCGTCTAGTTGCATGCTCGCTCATCCTTGCAAAGGCAATAGTGAATAAGCAAAGCCCTAGCGTTGCGCTCGTTTACGCCTTTGTCGCCATAGTCAAACGGTATTACGCAAGCTGAAGCATTACTTGCTTGATATGTCTTGCAACCGTTTGCGCACGTCATCGCTAGACATATTACGAACACTATCAATAACTTTGTTTGCACGTTCTTCTTCCTTAGCTTGCTTTCTTAGCTCTGCCTTTAGAGCTTCTAATTGAGCAGCCTTTGACCCGTTCTTTGAAGCCATTACAATAGCCACCGAAAAGAGCGAGCCAAAGACTAATATCATTACAAGATAAATCCACATTACTTATCCGATTTACCTTTTGGCTGAATGTGTTTCTCGTAGTATTCAGCTAACGCACCGAAACCATACGAGAATTTATCCAAGATGGCGAAGATTGTGCTAATCACTTTATCATCAACGTTTGTTTTCGTGATTTTTACAATCCCAGTTAAAAAGCCACGAATAGCCGTCAAAAACACATACAGACCACCAATCGCCATTAACGTAATAGATAGCCATTGATGTTTATCAGCTAAGCTAATAAGTAGCTTTACAACGTACATAATTGCGTCTTCCATTTAAGTGTCCTCCTAGATACGGGTGTATTTCTTCCCGTCGTATTTTAGTTTTTCTTTCTTTGACCCAATAGATACGTGTACCCATTGGGCGTTACCAACTTTCTCTAAAATCAGCTGGTCATACTTCAAATCGCTTGCGGCTATAATTTGAAATAGCTCGCTTGCAGTCTTTCCTGGAACTTTGATGTCAATAGCTTCAGCGTATAAGTGCTGTGACGTTAAACTTCCGCCAACTGCATTATTTAGCTTTACGCACCGATACCCTGAATTGATAATAAGCGGACGACCTACGATTTCCCGCACCCGCTCGGCAAAGCCCGCTAGCTGGTACATTCGCCCAAGTTGCTTTTTTGCTTCTTCCAAGTTTTGGGACCGATATGGTGTGTTAGTGCCGGCCAGTTCTTCTAGTGTAAAATGAGGTGTTAAGTTCATAGCTAACCCTGTTTATGCCTCTCACTGAGTACCAGTAGCATCCGTTCTTCCAGTACCGTAATGCGCTTTTCAAATACTTCCTTCACGCTCTCTAATACGGCCGTACGCATTTTGACTTGATTGCTTTCTTCCTGTTTGCTCTCTAGGCGGCTGATATCCTTGCGTAGGGCCTTTAGCTCAAACCAAGCACCGCCTGCTGTAAATACAAGTACCGCAATTTCTAAGGCTATTTCAATTGTGCTGGAGTCTAATTGCATGTTACTCATCCCTCCCTATCGTAGCTCCTGTTGGAGCCGCCGTAAACTGTTGCGTACGCATATCCACATAGCCAATGCTAGGCGTAGTGGTTGTACCATATGTATAACCAGCCGGTACAGGGGCTATGTTCTGCGTGGCGTAGTTCTTGCCGTAGAACCATAGTTCGTTATTAAAAGTAATATAGGTTTCATGAAGGTCAATAGTACCACCAAATATTCTACTGTAATAGAATGTATTACCAAGATTGAACCGTTTATTAGTCTCAGCAGGGGCGCTTGAGGATGTTCTCGTGGCTGATACCCAATTTGTTTTATCTGCGGAAACATCTATGTAGTATTTGGTTTTATCCCATCCAAAACGGACATAATAAACAGTGCTGGCTTCAACATCTAAAGCAGGAGTTAAAACAGTAGGAGCGGAGTCAGTAGTTGTAAGTGTATAAAACCCAATTCTCCATCCCGTTTGGGAAGCAGAAGTATTTTGCAGAATAATACCATTTCTATTAGAACCCGGTGCAAAAATACCTGTATTCTGGCCCGAGGCAGGAAATGTATCAGGCATAGTAATCTTGGTAAATCCTTCAAAAGAATTATCGCCAAATGGAAATTCGGGAGTACGTAAATAATCATTTGTACTAAACCCGCTCGCTATTCCATTAGTCATTGTAGGTCTACCCACTACCTCATAATTCACAGGTCCGCTTAACGCAAGGCGTGGGTCCGCCCATACCAGCTTA
>JAZUNI010000022.1:0-7385 GCA_045604045.1 Elusimicrobiaceae bacterium
GTTTTTGGGGGCCGGCTGCTTGCTTTTTTTTTGCGTGTGGGGGGGGGTTTTTATACCAAACCCGCCGACGTAGGGGCTGACCTAGTGGGTAAAGTAGAAGCCGGTATCCCGGAAGACGATCCGCGCAACCCCGCTGTAGTAGCTGACTTGGTGGGCGACAACGTGGGAGACTGCGCCGGCATGGCAGCTGATATTTTTGAATCGTACGAAGTCACCATCGTGTCCGGCCTTATTTTGGGGATTGGCTTGTGGCGTTTAACCGGCCACCACGAATGGATTGTCTATCCGCTTTTGGTGCGTGGGATTGGCGTGCTTTGTTCTATTATCGGCACGTATGCCGTGAAAGATTCCAAACGCTCCGCCGGAAACGCGATGAAAGCTATTTTCAAAGGTTACTCCATTTCTGCGGCCATTTCCGTTGTGATTTTTGGCGTGCTGGCGTACTTTTATATGTGCCAAGTGCCCGGCGGTTGGTGGCGTCCGTTTGCCGCTACCACGATTGGGATTGTGCTAGCCATTTGCATTGACCGCTTGACGGAATATTTCACGGGGACGGAAAACAAACCCGTACAAGAAGTGAAAAAAGCCACGGCTACCGGTTCAGCCACAACCATCCTTTCCGGGATTGCCGTTGGGTTTGAATCGGCCGTGTGGACCACGCTCGTGATTGCGGCGTCTATTTTCTGTTCTGTGGTAATTTTTGGCACGATTGACGGACTAAGCCCCGTGGAAAAATTCAACTTCATCCTCTACGGCGTAGCTATGACCGGTATTGGGATGCTTACGTTAACCGGCAACAACGTGGCGATGGACTCTTTCGGCCCGATTGCCGATAACGCCAACGGCATTGGCGAAATGGCCTGGCATGGATACGAAGACGCCGAAACTAAAAAAGCCCGTCAAATTATGGCAGACCTAGACGGGGTAGGCAACACCACCAAAGCCATTACCAAAGGGGTGGCGATTGGATCGGCGGTGATTGCGGCTGTATCTTTGTTCGCCTCTTATATGGTTGACGTCAGCAACGTACAACAATTGTTAAATGATGCTTGGGCCGCTGCCGGTAAAAACCAAGCTTTGACCTTACTAAGCGAAGTGGGCATTGTGGTATCTAACCCGGTTGTATTTGTGGGGATGTTGATTGGGGGGGCGCTCCCGTGGTTGTTCTCGTCCTTTGCTATTAACGCCGTTAGCCGCGCCGCTGCCCTGATTGTGCAAGAAGTGCGCCGCCAATTTAAGGGGGGAGTTTTGGAAGGCAAAGCCAAGCCGGACTATACCCGCGCTGTAGGTATTTCTACCATTGCCGCACAAAAAGAATTGGTTATCTTGGCGCTCTTAGGGATTATTTCCCCGGTGGTGGTGGGTTTAACCTTTGGCGTGGAAGCGCTGGGCGGGTTTTTAGCTGGGATTATCGTTTCCGGGCAGCTGCTAGCCGTGTTTATGTCCAATGCCGGGGGCGCGTGGGATAACGCCAAAAAAGTAGTAGAAGATGAACCGGCGAATATGGCTGCCAATACTGGCAAAGGCTCCGAACGCCACAAAGCTAGCGTCGTGGGCGATACCGTAGGGGATCCCCTCAAAGATACAGCCGGTCCGGCAGTCAATCCGCTGATTAAAGTGGTCAACATGGTGGCTGTTATCGTGGCGCCCATTATTGTGAACTACCACAACGATTTTACGCCCTTAGGCAAAATCGGCTGGTGTGTAGTAATTGTACTACTGGCAGTGCTGAGCTGGGCGATTTTAACCAGCAAAAAACCCGCACAAGATGTAACAAAATAACATTGGTTAATAAACGATAAAACTCCCCGCATGAAAGCGGGGAGTTTTTAGTTACTTAGGTTGAAATTCTTGATCTTATCCGCGGCGGTCCAACACGTAGTAGCTTCCCTTTTCGTGCTGCTTGGCTAGGCATTTTAGTTCGCTGCCAATGTTGCTTACCATGGCAAAAGAGGTTAAGGGGCGTTTGGTATTATGCACAATGCCAATGCCTATACCTAAGAAGGAAAATTTTTCTTGTTCTCCTTTGCGGTTAGTGGAAATCATATAGCCTTGCGCTTGGTCGTCAGGCGAATAAAAAGTAGGAGCGGTTTTGTCCACGGTTTGCGTAATTTCTTGGGCAATAGACTCTGCTTTATCAAATTTACAAACTACAATAAAATCATCTCCCCCAATGTGGCCTACAAAAGAGCCAGGGTCCTGCTTGGCTGCGTGCACAATAATTTCAGCCGTGGCTTTTAAAATGCGGTCCCCGGCCTCAAAGCCGTATTTGTCATTAAATGATTTAAAATTATTTAAGTCGCAATACAGCACTGCAAAGGGATTGCCGGTGGCAATTTCTCGTTCTACGCGTGCTTGAATAGAAGGGTTGCCGGGCAAGTGTGTAAGGGGATTAGAATCCATACGTTGCTGACTGCGTTTTAAAAGCAATTTGACGCGGGCCACAATTTCATCTTCATCTGCGGGCTTGGTTAAATAGTCATCAATATCCAGGCCTAGCCCTTCTAGCTTGGTGGATTTATCAGTCACAGCGGTAAAAATAATAATGGGCGTGTGCAAATAGCCGGTGCGGCTGCGCACCTCTTTGACGACTTCAAACCCGGTTTTTTTAGGCATTTCATAATCTAGGATGAGTAGGTCCGGGTTTTCTTTATAGGTTTTTTCAATCGCTTCCTGCCCGTCCTCAGCTTGCACGACGGTAAAGCCGGCGTTGGTAAGAATTTCAGTTACTAAAAAACGGATGGCGTGCGAGTCATCAGCCAGTAATATTTTTGCACTGTGTTCCATATCCATATTAAATGAAATAATTGTGTATTGTGCAAGACCTAGGGTTTGTAGATAAACGAAAGGAGTAAATTTTTTGCGTGATCACGCCGCCAGGAAAAGAAATTTTCTTTATCTCCGCACGTGCAGTAATAAGGGGTGTGGATGTTAGCAGCGGCCACACCGGCCGAGGTGAGTTGGTGGATGAGCTGCGTATTTAAATTTACAAATAATTTGCCGTTTTTAGTGGATACACAATCCGGGGAAAATTGACTGGCTACATCTTGTTGTACTTCAAAACAACAAGCTTGAATGTGCGGCCCCAGCCAAGCGTTTAATTGTAGAGAAGGATGTTGTTGCAACAGGTTCTCCACGCATGTTTGTGCCAAGTGGTTGACTACGCCGCGCCAGCCACAGTGGGCTAAAGCGGCATATCGGCCGGAATTGTCCCACACAAATACCGGTACGCAATCGGCGGTTACGATGGCGGCCCCCCATTGGGAAGGAATAGGAGAAAACACCCATCCGTCCGCGTCTTGCAAGGGTTGTTGGGCAATAGTTTGGGCCTCTTGTGGGGTAGACACAGTAAGTATGTGATTGCTGTGTACTTGATGAAAGTGTAGTATGTGCGCAGGATCAACCCCTAGTTGCGTAAAAATGGGAGCTTGGTTTGCCAATTCGCGCATATTGCCACTATGGCGGGAAAGGGTGCCGCCCACTAGGCCACAGGCTAACAGTCTTTTATCGGTATAGATTTTCATGCATTTAATTTTTTTAAAGACGCGCGGGTTACTTTTTCACCGAGTAATTTTTCAGCGGCGCGGGTGAATTTTTCCGGCGCATCACTGGCGTATAATTTTACACGGCCTTTGCCGGTGGTAGCGGCTATTTGTTGTGCATTTAGAAACTGTTTTACAGCGGTAGCTAAGGTCTGCGCTGAATCTACTAATTTAACGTGTGGCCCTAACACGCGCGAGAGCATCGGTTTTAAAATAGGGTAATGCGTACAACCTAAAATTACGGTATCGGCTTTGCTTTTTTGTATGTTTGCTAAATACGCGCGTGCGATTAGCTCCGCGGCGGGGGAGTCTGCAAACCCTTCTTCTGCCAAGGGAACAAAAAGCGGGCAGGCTTGCTGCAGCACTTGGATGTGTGGGGAATGCTTGGCAATGGCTTTTACGTAGGCTTTACTTTCCACGGTTCCTTGCGTACCTAACACGGCAATTTTATGGTTGCGGGTGGTGGCCACCGCGCAATTCGCCCCCGGCTCAATAACGCCCACCACCGGTACTTGTAGTTGTTTGCGTAACGTGGGCAACGCTTGGGCAGTGGCTGTATTGCAAGCGACTACGATTAGTTTTACCTCTTGTGTTTCTAAAAATTGGGCTACAGCTAAGGCTAAACGGGTGACCGCCGTCTTGGATTTTCCACCGTACGGTACATTAGCTGTATCTCCGAAGTAAATTAAATTTTCATGGGGGAGGGTTTTTCGTAAAGCGCGCAAAATAGTCAGGCCGCCGATGCCGGAATCAAATACGCCGATAGACTGTTTTTTCATATCTTTATTATAGTAATTTGCAAAAGGCAGAACAAACCCCTCTTTATGTGCTACAATAATATTATGAGAAAGTTCTTCGTTTTGATCTGTTTTTTATGTGTTTTTGGGGCTGTTTGCTGGGGGGCGGATACGTCCAATACCGGGGCTGCTTTGTTAGTGGGGGGGAATTTTTCCACGCAGGGGACCAGCCTTCCCTCGGCCCGCGCCTTTGACCAGGGGGCCCGGGATAGTGAAGTAGCTGCCTTGCGTGAAAAATTACGCCAAGAACAATATAATGATGTGATTAACCGCATTAATTATTTGACTGCTAAAAACCACGTTGATGACCGCTTTTACCTGCTTTTGGCTATTGCATTTGAAGGGCTCAAAAAATATGATGATGTTATTTATTCGGCTAGCCAAGCAATTGCGGTAGCCCCACAAGATGCCCGCGCATATGTGCTACGTGCCGAAGCCTATCTAAAGCATAAAAATTATGAGCGGGCTAAATTAGATGTAGATACGGCCCTAAAATTGAACCCTTCTTCTCGTATGGCCCAGTCCATTAAAAAAGAACTAGAGGGGCAAGCGGCTACTGTACGTGTAACTAAATCTACCCCTCAACAATCGGGTATTTCTAAGGGCTTAGTTATCTATATAGCACTTATTTTATTAGGGGCGTGCGTGTTTATTTATTTCCGCTATGAGGATCTGTTTCGCCGTAAAAAAGGGGCTTATGCCCGTAAGGAAGCCGATATTAAAGATCAGTACGATTTTATCCGGCAGATTGGCGAAGGCGGCATGGGGAAGGTGTATGAGGCGTATGATAGAGCCCTCAAGCGCAAAGTGGCCATCAAGCGGGTGCGCCCTGAACTAGTGCGTAGTGCCTATGTGCGTGAACAGTTTTTATCTGAGGCACGCATGGTGGCGTTGCTACGTCATCCACACATTGTGGAAATTTATACCGTTATTGAGACTGAAAATTCGCTCTATTTAGTGTTTGAATATGTAGATGGGCAGACGTTGGAAACACGCCTGGATATAGACGGCCGGTTGCCGTTTTCACAGGTAAAACAAATTTTTAAAGGAGTGTGTGAAGGGTTGCAATACGCGCACTCACAAGATATTATTCATTGTGATTTAAAGCCCGGTAATATTATGATTTTGGAAGATAACCAAGCCAAAGTCATGGATTTTGGTGTAGCCAAAAAAATTAATAACCAAACCGGTGCCCGCACCGTAGCCGGCACGCCTGCTTACATGGCCCCTGAGCAACAACGGGGCTTTATGCGCAAGCAGTCGGACGTGTATTCGTTGGCATTGTGCGTATATGAAGCCTTGGTGGGGCAAGTACCCTGGACGGTAAAAGGGTTTGATATTGCCAAGAAAAAGGTAGTGCCTGCCTCTAAACTGG
The DNA here is from genome assembly GCA_045604045.1 of Elusimicrobiaceae bacterium. Lineage (GTDB taxonomy): Bacteria > Elusimicrobiota > Elusimicrobia > Elusimicrobiales > Elusimicrobiaceae > Avelusimicrobium. The sequence continues at coordinate 5,715 of JAZUNI010000022.1, forward strand.
CCCCCAATGTGCCGCCCGCCGTAGATGACGTACTGGCCGATGCGCTTAAGGAAGAACCCACCGAGCGTATTCAATCGGTGGAGGAATTTTGGAACCGGTTGGAAGCGATTGAGCCGCTCAAAGATGACTTACCAGAAGTAACACATTATTAGTAAAACCAAACCGTGTACCCGTCCGGGTTTACCCAACTTGCATTTTTTTGTTTCTGCTTTGCGGGTTTTGTTTGGGAGCAAAAGTAACCCCGAGCGTAAGCTCGGGGAAGTTGGGTCGTTTTTTGTGTATATACTAGAATTAGCTACAGTACTGGATTCCACTATTTCCATTTCCATCCCAACATATAGTTTTGCCCCAGCTGCTTACTCCTGCGACTGGAGATCCAGCGGGACAGTATGTTCCCAAGCAACCGCTCTTATTGTTGCCCTTATTGATATAGGTATTGTTCAGACAGGTATCGGGCGCATCTGCCTGACAGTTAGCATTATCAAAGGTGCTATTGCTGCACGCCCCGCTTGCCGTGGCGGTGCAAGCACGATAAGTACTGCTTTCTGTGCTTCGATATAGGTTATTATTGCAGGAATTAACACCATTCCCCGTACATATGGCCGAATGAATACCAGAATAAATAAATTCATTATTGTTACAGGCATTTTCCCCGGAAGCAATACACTCTGCGTCATTAAAAGTATTATTTCCGCTACAAGAATTGTCCGCTATTCCTTGACATTTTGCTCCACTATAGTCCATTTGATAGGTTCCACCAGAACAGGTATATTCTGCCCCTCCGTAACACAATCCACGACCAGAATAAGTGTTTCCAATGCAGGTCCCCTCTTCGTTCGCACCGCAAGAAGCATTGTAAAAAGAGTTGTTCCCGGAACAGGTATTGGTATCGCTGGAATCACAACTGTATGGGGCAATTCTACTATTATACCCAGTATTTCCATTTGCTTCTACACATCCACTAGTATCCCACGTCACTACCCACTCGCCGGATTGACACTTCACTGTTCCCGTTTTAGTACCTGCGTACCCTTTATCACAAGCTGCCTTAGCGGCCGGTTGAGGGCCGGTACATGTTGGGATTTCTTCACACACCCCATTATTGACCTCATACCCCGTATTACATGCTGTAGCTTCATACGCCGTGGTAGAGCACGTGGACGCGTTGGCTATATCACATTCCACACATGCCCCATTGTTGAGCGTCATTCCACTGGCACATTCCGTGATGTTCCCTTGCTCATCACACGTTGCCCCTTCCATACACCTCACTGGAGGAACCCCATTACCAGTGCCCATAAGCACATACGTTACATAATGGGGAGTGAGGGTTTCCCCAATATTTTCCGTCGCACCAAAACTTTTGCACACAGCTTGCGCGTTGGCGTTGTCGGCGTCTGCCTCGCAGTGTATTTCTCCGGCGTATTGGCCACTGTGCTTTTGATACACCACATACGTGTTGTGTGGTATTTTCTCTGCATTGCTAGCTAGTACGTAGGCATACCGAGCAGAGGGGCCAAATGCTAGGTGCGTCCCATCTGGGTATTCTGCTTGCCCTTGCACAGGCAAGTCTTGCTCATTACCTGCATAGCTACCATGTTCCATATAGTAAACTTCGTTACTATCCGCCATTTTTTTAGCTATCGGCATAAGCGCACTATAACGGCTTTT
>JAZUNI010000023.1:0-6296 GCA_045604045.1 Elusimicrobiaceae bacterium
CCATAAAGGTCGGCGGTCCTTTCTTCATCCCGTGTGAATACCATTACTTTCACGTTATAGCCCCCTTTCAACATATACCATTTGGATAGTAGACAAAGAACCATTTAAATCAAAACTATGATTATCTTCAATCGTGAAATAGTCCGCCGTAACGTCTAAATATTTCCTTAGATCTGTCACACCGTTTAACATGATTTTCCTTGTTTTCATATCTATGGTAATTATATCATTTATGTTAAAAGGTCGATTAATTAAAATAAATTTACCGGATTGAATATGCATCAATCTTAAAAAATCCATCTTTTCTTTTACGGTAATACTGAAGCTTGGAAAAGTTTCGTAATTACCATTGTACTGGTAGACTTGTTTTCTTACTACGTTTCTATTAACCTGGATCCCTTCCGCCGTTCCGCTTGGTACTAAAAAAATCACTTCAAATTCGGATCGTGCGGCTACCCGTTCAGGATCTACTTTCCCGTTAATCCTGGCCATGAAAGTCCTGTTAGGCAAAGCGTCCAAAATCAGCGGGGCTACTGTTTTCGTATTAAGCCATTTGGCTATCCCTTCTGCTTTCAAGAAATAGTCCTGTATGCTTGCCCCGTTCATTCTAAAAGAAACGGGTATAAGCTGTTCCTTAACTGTATACCCGTTATCTAATACCCCGTCCATTCCTTCAATAGATACTAAATCATTTTCTATTTCCGGGAATAAATATTTTGTATATACTGTAACGTCTTTAATCCCTGGTATCTGGCTTGAATGCCGCCCATTGAATGTAATCCCCAAAGGCATGGTTAAAACCCTCCTTGTGGCCTTATAACGCGCCCATACATTTTTTCGCTTGATCGGTCTATAGCTACCTGTACCCTTGGATCTTGTAAGGCTTCCATAAACATTCCTTTTAATTGATCTTGGTTAATATGCGCCGGCACGTTGGCAAGGTCAATTAAATGTTCAATCATTAGCCTGGATTCATTTACGGATTCACCGTATAGGCTACCCCCTAAAGAAGCGCTGTTAAAGTTCATGCTGTCATTTACCACGTTTGCCATATCGCCTGAAATTTCTGATACTCTTTGTAACGTGTTTTTTAGGCCCGCTTCTGCTCTTTTATAAATTGTATCTGTTAGACTTTGGGCGGATTTTCCCGCGCCTTTTTCTGAATCGCTTAACCCGTCTTCTAAACCTTCCCCAACTGATTGGCCAATACCTATCATTACACGGGAAGGGGAATTAATTTTTAATGCGCCTTTAATGGTATCTTTGATATTGTCCGCTATGTCTCTAGCTTTTTTCATTACACCTGCTGCTGCTCCTGTTATTCCATCTCTTAGGCCGTTTATTATATTTCGTCCTATCTGGGTTAGACTGATTCCCTTTATCGTGCTTATAATGTTATTTTTCATATCAACTACGGAAGATTTTACGCTGCTAATTTTTCCTTTTACACCGCTTACCATATTTTGAAAGGCATTAACCGCCGCGGTTTTCGCATTGTTAAATCCGTTTGTTATTGTAGATTTAATGTTACTTACGATTGAAGAAGCGGAAGATTTCAAACTATTCCAGGCGTTAACCGCTCCATTTTTCAAAGCGTTTGCCGCGTTTACTACCCCACTTTTCAAATTATTCCAGGCATTAACCGCGCTTGTTTTCAGTGAATTTGCTGCATTTACTACGCTTGATTTCAGACTATTCCAGGCATTCACCGCCCCGGTTTTCAGTGAATTAGCCGCATTTACCACGGTTGTTTTCAAAGAATTCCAAACACTGGAAGCCGTGGATTTAATAGCATTCCAAATGGTGGAAGCGCCTGATTTCAAAGTTTCAAATACTTTCATCACGGTATTTTTTAAAGCTGTGAAAATATTTATGGCCAATTCTTTAATAGCCGTGATAGTAGCATTAAACATATTTTTAATAGCTTGCCATATTGACGTTAACGCGAATTTTAAATCTGAAAAATTCCCCGTTACTAGGGAAATAATGGCCAATACGACACTAAGGAAAATTACTTTTATACTGCTCCATATCACGTTAAACCACTCTACTAAAGGTGAAAAAACATTCATTATATTGGTAATTCCAGTAGTGAAAGCATTTAGCACAAAAGCCCATATACTGGAAGCTACGCTGGAAATTGTGGACCCTACACTTTGGAAGATACTAACCACAAAATTAAACCCGCTTGTCACCAATCCCCAAACCGTGGTAAAAAATGAGTTTAGGATATTAATAAATCCTGTCCAAATATTAGAGAAGAAGGTCCCAACTGTTGATCCAAAACTAACCACGCCGTTAACTATGCCATTCCATAGACCGGGGAAGAATGTAGCCGCCCAACTTCCAAAAGAAGATAAGGCGTTTGGAATAGTTGTGGTAAAGAAATTTGCAATCCATTGGCCTGCATTCTTAATTGAATCCCATAGGCTATTAACAAAATTTCTAAACGTTTCACTTTTGTTATAAGCTACCACCATAGCTACACCAAGCCCCACCAATGCGGCTACTAGTAGAACAATAGGATTGCCAAGGAAAGACAAGTTTAAGGAAATCATGGCCGCTCGTAATCCTACCATTACCCCCCTTAGCCCGCCCCCGGCTATTGAAGACATAATCATAGCCGCGCGCCAAGCATTCTGAAGCGCTATATATGCACTGGTAGCCAAGGCAAGGCTTCTTTGTACTATTCCAATCGCGGTCATTGTCGTTTTATATGTTACAAAAGCGGCAATAATCCCGGATAGAATTGGCGCAAATCCGCTCCATTCTGTAAATTTAGCCAATATCCCCGTTATCACTTCTAAAACAGGCGGTAATATTTGCATGAATGCCCCAAAAGCTACAATAAGCGGCGGTAAAATTACGGCCCCTACATTCTGAAAAACAGTCCATATGTTTTGGAATGTTGGAACCAATCCCATAATAAAGTTTTTAACTTCACTAAAGGCGGTTTTTGCCCCGGCTACAAAACTAAATATAATTGCTGTCTTATCCGCTCCAAAAGCATCCGTAAAAATCTTGGAAGCTTCTTTCCCGTTACCTTTTATTAATTCCGTTACCCCACTTACCAAAGGTACAACGGATTCCAAGCCCTTTTTAAATTTGTCAAAGATCGGCTTTCCTAATTCCCGGCCCATTGTTCCTAATCCGTCTTGCACATTGCTTATTAATCCCTTAAACGTTTTGGCCTGGGTAGCCATACCGCCCTTATATCGTTCTTCCATAAGAGCAAATAAAGCCTTATTAAAGTTTTCTTGATCCACTATCTGGCCTTTAGCGTTTACAACTTCTGCATGGCCCATCTTCGCGGCTTGATCTATTAGCATTTGTTTAGTTATGCCAAACTCTTTCAATCGCTCTAATTCGCCCGTTTGTGCATCCGCCACGGCTTCCACGGCCTGCATTAAAGGGGTCCCCATTACGGCGGCCATATTACCAATATCGGTCATTACGTCTTTTGCGTTCATTCCGTAAGCACTTAACCTGGTAGTCGCTTCCACGATTTCCGGGATCTCAAAGGGGGTTTGTGCTGCAAATTCATTCGCCCAATTTAGCGCTTCTTTTGCTTTTTCATTGGATTTTAAAACCGTGGTTAATGTATTTTCATACACTTCCATATCAGCATTGGCCATAATAAACGCGCTTCCTGCTAATTTAGCCCCCTCTTTTATGGCTTCAAAGCCAAGGTAAGCCCCCACCAATCCCATGATTTTCCCTTTTAATCCGTCGAATCTATTCCCCGTTTCGTCCGCTTCGTCCCCTAAGTCGTCAACTTCGTCCTGGGCCTGGTCCAAATCATCTATAAGCGGATTTAAATCTTGGTCCCCTAGATCTTCTATTTCGTCGCTTGCTTCGTCTATTTCGTCAATAAGCGGGTTTAAATCCTGGTCCCCTAAGTCGTCTATTACGTCGCTCGCCTGGTCTGTTTCGTTTTCCAGGTCTTCCATTCCGTTGCTTGCGTCTTCCGCGTCGTTTATTATGTCTTCTAGGTCACTGTTTCCGCCAAGATCTGAAAGTTCGTTGTCCGCATCCTGGGCCGCATCCCCTAATTCATCTAAATTCCCGCTCGCATTGTCCGCGTCGGACCCTATTTCATCTAAATTAGTATTGTCCCCGGCTTGTCCTAAATCGTTTAATTCCCCCGCCGTATCTTGGGAAGCGTCGCCTAATTCGTTAATTTCACCTGTTACCGGGTTTAGATTAACCCCGGCCAATTGGGTCATTTCATTTTCTGCTTGATTAATGTAATTTTCTAATTGGCCAAGTGATTGTCCGCCCTCATTCCCTAATTGGGAAATTCCTTGTCTAGCCCGGTCCGCTTCCTGCCTTACTATTCGCATAGTATTTTCTGAAATAGACCCGGTTTCTTTAAATTCCCTTTGAGCGGCTTCTAATGCATTTGTAAGCCCTTGGAATTGATCCGCCTTCCCTAGCCCTGATAAATGGGATTTCAGCTTGTTAATGGAAGAAGAAAAGCCATTCATTCCACTATCTGCAATCTTCAAAGAAGAAGACGTATTTTTGGCAAAGTCGGACATTTCAGTTTTTAATTTTTTGATCGCGTTTAGTAACTCGCTTGCGTTGGCTCCAAATTTGGCCTTTAATTCGTTCACGGGACCCGCCATATATAAACCCCCTTTACTGTCGTTCTGCTTCCTGCATAGTCTTTATTAGTCTTAATTGCTCAATGTTCGTTACGAATTTAGTCGGTTCGCTTTGTTTTTTCGGCGGCGCTGCTTCTTCAAATAGCCCGCTTACATATTCTTGGCGCTTCTTTGCGTCTATTTGTGGATTAGAATAAAACATGTTCATAAAATCATTGATCTTCTGGACGTTCTTTTCCTGCTTATCCATCAATACCCACATTAATAATGATTCCATTGGGGCTTTCATTACCGCATCAATACCACCCAATCTATAAGAAAGGCGGAAAACAATTGTTTCCGCCAAGTTTGGATCTGTATTTATTCCGCCGTCGCTTGGCGTGCTTTGGTTAGAAACTTGTACTTTTGAGCGGTTGCCCCTAGTGACTTTTTTAAGCGGCTAAATAGCTTTTCTAAATCATTCACTTCTACAACCGCGTCCAAAATTTCCAATACTTTTTCTAATTCCTGCTGCTCTAATTTATCTTTTGGGATCCCTGACAAAGACACCAACATATTAACCGCCAATTCCGGCACGTTCATTACTAAACCTTCAAATGATTGTACCAATGTCATGATAAAATTCTTATCAGAATCGGCCATTATGTTTGTGACTTGCTCTGTCGTTACTTCTTCCGGGTTTTCACTTGATAACCATTTTTGCGCTTCTTCTGTGGTCAATAATTCTGAAAATAGATCCATTAGGGACCCTTCATTTTTCAAATAAACTAAAAGATCTTTCACATGTTTTAACAATGTCGTGAATTGCGCCAAATTGATCGGGTTAATGTCATAGTTTTCTTGTCTTACAATTTTGTCTTTCCCCTGGGTTTCTCTAATATTAATGCTTACCGTTTGTGGCATGTTTGTTACTCCTTCCCCTTTTTAGGTTGTTTATATTTATCCTTTGTTTTCTTCTTCCTCTGGTTCTGGTTCTGGCTCTGGTTCAACTGGTTCTGGTTCGGTTGGCGCTTCTTCTACGGGCGGGTTTTTCTCGTCCATTAGCGCTTGATGTTCTTCTTCCGTGATCCATCCCACTCTTAACGCCTTGTCCAATCCTTCTTGGTCTAATCTACCTGCTAAATAAAGCCTTCTCATTGACGGAAACATCGGACTCATTCTTTCATCCCCCTAGTCATTGACATCATCATTGTATCAAGCACAATTAAGCTCATTTCGTCCAATGTGCTTTCTAAATTTTTTATTTTTCTGTCGCGGTCTGCCACTTCCGCTTTTATCTTGTTTTCAATAATCCTACGTAAAAACGGGGTATGTTCCATAACACTATCAAAAGCCGCTTTCGGCTCCATATTTTCTAATTCGGTTTGGTTTATAGTATCTTCAGCCAATTCCATTACCTCCAAATATTTATAATTTCGTTAACTTTGTTGTGTACATGTTCTAATGTCGCTCCCGCCGCCAATCTTGATACGGATTTCATGGCCAATTCTTTGTCAGCTAGTGTGAGCGTGGCCGCTAATACACCGCCTAGCGTGCTTTCTGAAGTAACTAGCCTTGCTACTACATTAGTAGAATAGGAAACTGTTAATTCATTTGGCCAAATGTTATTTTCAATTGTTACCATTCCATTGGTAAACGACTTTGCGGAAGGAAGGGTTAATGGTTCTTCTATTGGTGTTAATAATTCGA
>JAZUNI010000024.1:0-4480 GCA_045604045.1 Elusimicrobiaceae bacterium
ATGTAGGATATGACCCTATCAAAACCGGAATCTATGGTTCTAGGACAGTTATAAAAAAAGAAGGCGTGAAAAATCAATTCGGCCTTTATTGGTCCACGGGTACGGGGGTCCTATCATGACAATTTTTGACGGACTATTCTATTTTTCTTCAGGAATATTACTCATTGGATTTATTTTGGTAGTAGCCATGGTATGGGTGATTTTGATATCATTTTTTGTATATTGCGCGACAGGGTGGCATTTTCCTAAGTGGATATACAGAAAGCTTACAAACCCTAATTTTTTTCTTTAATAGTGGCAATTGAAGGGAACGCGCGGGACGGGGTGGAAAAATGGACAATTTGCTAACTTTGGAACAATTAAAAGAACGCTTAAAAGTGGATCAAAAAACAATTTATAATTGGAGAGCAACAAAAGGGCTTCCATTTATAAAAATTGGACGTTGTGTATACTTCAGAGAGGAATCAGTAAATACATGGATTACAAGCATGGAACAACAGGGCGCAAGCAATCACCCAACAAAAGGGGGAGAAAGCGCATGAAAGGCATAATCATTTCTGAAGATACATTTAGTGATGAACGGATTAAATTAATTGAATCTATGCCAAACGGTGACGAAACATTAATTATATTTTTTAGGCTTTTATCCTTGGCCTGTAAATCGAACGCGGGCGGGTTTTTGTTACTAAACAGGGAGATCCCTTACGATGATGAAATGTTAGCCGCCATATTCGGGAGAAGCTTACAAAGTGTAAAATTCGCGTTAACTACTCTTAAACAATTTGGCATGATTCGGGAAAGTGAAGAAGGCGGCTTCCAGGTAGAAAACTTTTTGGAATGGATCAGTGAAGAAGACAAAGCTAGGGAACAAGCTAGGATAAGGATGCAGAAACATAGAGAAACAAAAAATGAGCTTCCGGCCCCTAGTGAAGAAGAACCGAAAAAGAAAACAAGAAAATTAAGAGAGTACACGGAAGATAGTTTAGAAATGTCCTTGGCTAAATATTTACTAGAGAAAATAAACGAACATAGTCCAGAATATCCGCCGCCAAGCAATTGGAATCGTTGGGCCGATGATATGCGGATAATCATGGAACGAAAAAAGAAAACGCCGGATCAAATTAAAAGCCTTATAGATTGGGTCCATTCAAATAATTTTTGGTATAAAAACATTTTAAGTGCCGGGAAGTTAAAAGAAAAATACGACGAATTGTTGGTACAAGCAAGCGACGATTACAGAAAAAAACAATACAAGCCAAAAGGAGCGCAAGCACAAAAAGACGACGTATTTAATAAGTTGCTAAATAGAGGTGAAAACAAATGAATGAGAACGAAGCAATTAAAGTAATGAAAACAATTGCAGACTTTTACCAATACTTTACCGTGTCGGAAGATAAAGTATTGGAATGGGCTAACTTTCTTAGTCCTTACGAATATGGCTTTGTTATGAATAACCTAAAAGACCATATAAAAAGAAGTGAATTCCCGCCAACGGTAAAGGATTTAACGCAAGAAAAAGCGGCGAGCAAAAATATAGCTTATACGGCATTCACTGAAGAAACCATTCAGGAACGGGATAAACAGGCAAAGGATCTTTTAAAAAAATACGGTGTGCCTGAAATAGACCATAAAAATGTTGAAATTCCTGATTTTTTAAAGGGTAGAAAAAGGGGAGAACAAAATGGAGCTACAAACGCAAAGTAATTACGTGGCAGAGCAAACAGTATTAGGGATTATTCTATTGGAACCGGATTTAATCAAAGAATGCACATTGACGGACGAAGCCTTTTTTGCCCCGGAAAACAAAATAATATTCCGTAACATGTTGGAAATTGAAAAAAGTGGATCGCCGCTAGACATTGGGAGCTTAATGGTTAAGCTTTACGACACGGGAGAAATGAAGTTAATTACTGAATTAAAAGGCTATTCATATTTAAATGATTTAGCGGCTTCCGTGCCTACTACACAAAATTTTAACTTCTTTTGTAAGCTTTTAATTGAAGCCCAACAGGTAAGACAGGCCCAACGATATGCGCGGGAAATCATGAGTTTAACGGGATCTGAAGGGGACATAGATACAATAAATGAAAACCTAAACAAGATCCAAAACGTATTAGAAACAGGCGTTAAAGAGCGGCGGGACATACGGGATATTCTAATCAGTGTATACGACAAGATAGAATCCGGTGAAGAACCTGGAATTAAAACCGGTTTTGATGATTATGACAAGCTTACTTTAGGACTTCATAAAACAGATTTAACAATAATCGCCGCGCGTCCTTCTATTGGGAAAACGGCCTTTGCCTTGAATATCGCGGCAAATGTAGCAAGTAGACGGGATGAAGAATTAAATTATAAAAATCATGTCCATATTTTTAGCTTAGAAATGGGCGCGGATCAATTGGTACAAAGGATGCTTGCCGCTGAAGGGCGTATTAATTCGCATAATTTAAGAAGTGGCCAATTATCGGATGAAGATTGGCGAAAAATGACTTTATCTATGGGTCTATTAAATAATCTGAATGATTGTATAACCATTCATGATGATGCGATTATGACAACGCCTGAAATACGAAAACGGGTGAAAGCGGCCCAACGGGAATTCCCTGATTTAGACCATGTTATTATTATAGATTACTTACAATTGTTAACCTATCACGGGAAAAACAATGACAATAACACGGTAAAAGTAGGGGAAATCTCCAAAGATTTAAAACGGATAGCCAAAGAATTGGACCTTCCTGTAATAGCTTTATCGCAATTATCAAGGGGTGTAGAGCAAAGACAGGATAAAAGGCCGATTATGTCCGATATACGCGAGAGCGGGAATATAGAGCAGGATGCGGATAACATAGCCTTTTTATACCGTGATGATTATTACGACAAAGAAACAGAGAATCAAAATATCATAGAAATCATCTTGGCCAAACAACGTAATGGAGCCGTGGGGACTGTCCAAATGGCCTTTATAAAAGAGTATGGTATTTTCGTAAATTTAGAACGCCGGTACAATTCGGCGTAATTTTTTTACATAACATCTTCAATATATGCCCAAAATTAGTTAATTCTAGTAAAATAGAATAGGAGGGGAAGGGAATGTTATTCGAATATAGACCGGTTCCAAAGCCAAGTGTCGAAAAAAAGAACAAGGCAAAGGATTGGAAAAAACCAAAACCAAAGGAAAAGAAAGCAAAAAAAGTCGAGGTAATTAGCCGGGAAAGAAACGGTATTAAGCCGCCTTCCAGATCCGTGAGAAATGCCTTTACCTTAGCAGAAAGAAACAAGGCTTTAGAGATATTCGGAAAAAGTTGCAATATTCCCAATTGCCCCTATGAAGCCGTAGACTTTCATCATGTAATTTATCGTTCACAGATAGGCCGCGGCGTGTGGCGGAATGCCATTCCCTTATGCTTACATCATCATGACTTAGTACACGAAATGAAGGCATTCAGGAAACATTTAGAAGCTATGAGGATTAAACAGTTTGGACCATATTTTTATATGGATAAATGGGATTTATGGTTGAAAGGATTGATAGAAGATCCTACACAAAAAGAGTATGACAAATTCATGGACAAGCAAGGGGGTTAAGAAGTGACAGGACCAAAGAAAAAGTTTTTAGTTGTCAAAAGTGAAGACATTGAAAAACATTTAAACAACTTTGACCGAAAAGAATTAGGGCGTATCATGGCCAAGATTGAAAAGGGCCGATCCATGGAAGGAAAGAACGACAGTAATTTTTATTTAGTTATCAATCAAGATGAAGTCTATTCGAAAGAAGTAATTGAGATCATGAAGCGGAACAACCATTGGGGATGAATTAAAAAGGGGGTTGGATGATGCGTCGTTACGTGGCAGAAACAATGTATCGAAGCCGTGGCGAACAATTGCAAAGGGTCACTATATTTCCTTCCCAGATCAACAAAAAGCAACTAGAAAAAGAGCTAGGGCCTTTGACGGCCAAAAAAGGCATTTTAATAAAACAAAAGAATAGTTGGGGGTATGAACAAATTGATTAATAGAGTTGTATTGACAGGGCGATTGACGAAAGATCCAGATTTAAGATACACGCCAAATGGCGTTCCGGTTGCAACAGCTACAATCGCGGTAAATAGAAGCTTTAAAAATGCTAATGGAGAGCAAGAAACAGATTTTATAAATATTGTGGTATGGAGAGCGCAAGCCGAAAATATGGCCAATTGGGTAAAAAAAGGCCATTTGGTTGGGATAGATGGAAGATTGCAAACCCGCAATTATGAAAACCAGGAAGGGAAGCGGGTTTATGTTACGGAAGTATTGGCGGAGAGCGTCCAATTTATGGAGCCTAAGAAGGACGGCGGAAACAGTGGCGGCGGCGGAAGCTCATACAACCAGAATAACAACAAAGGGAGCGGCAACCAAAGTAATAATGGTTTTGATCCAAATGATCCGTTTAGTAACAACGGACAAACTATAAACATTTCAGATGATGATTTACCAT
>JAZUNI010000025.1:0-6451 GCA_045604045.1 Elusimicrobiaceae bacterium
CCAAATGGAAATTCGGGAGTACGTAAATAATCATTTGTACTAAACCCGCTCGCTATTCCATTAGTCATTGTAGGTCTACCCACTACCTCATAATTCACAGGTCCGCTTAACGCAAGGCGTGGGTCCGCCCATACCAGCTTACCGTCTTTAACGATATACTTCGTATTAGCTGGTTGGTAGAACCATAGCTTGCCGTTTACTTTAATGTAGGTTTCGTTGAGGTCTATGGAACCGGAGAAATCCTCCGATTGCTGATATCCGTTATATCCAATTTGGATGCCGCTACCCAAATGGAAATCATCCCCAGTCTGGATTTGGTAGGTTTGTTCTGTGTATGTTACATCATCATTGGACCATCCCAGAGACATTACTCCGTTCTCTTTCTTAAATCTAATGTAATAATATTGTCCGGTAACGAATGATTGCTGTTCAAAGTTAAGGCTTGGAGTTGTGTATCCTGGGGCTCCACTATATCCTAAACGAGAGTTAATAAATACAATATAAGGGGTAGGACCACTTCCAAAGCTACATAAAACAGCACCGCCACTGGGGGGCCATTTTCCAGGCGTGGCTTTAAAAACAAACTCAAAATCATTCGTATCAAAATTAACACTACCTACTCTAAGGAAATTGCTACCAGTAGCGGGGAAGGTTACCACCCCATCTGTAATAGTAGGGCTACCTGTTACCGTGTACCCCACGGACCCTTTAAGCTGGTGTGTTTGTAATTCTGTTCCATTTACAGTAAGCATTTTACAGCTCCTCGGTAATTACCGTCCAGGTATTAGTAGTAGCATCATAAGAAGATTTGATACCGCCTACTGCACTAGATGTTGCAAATGGAAGTTGTCCTGCGGTTACTTTTCCTGCTGCGTCCAGTGTGGCAAGTCCATTTGCGGCCGCTTTTTGAGAAACGGGGATATACATCTGCCCAGCAGCAGTTTTAGTGACATACGTATCCGCTGCTTCCGTTTTAGTGAGTAAAGAAACCGGATCCAAATTGGTACTAAATGCCCCCACAGCGTTCCATTCGCTGGCACTGGCATTCCACAAGTAAAGTACCACAATGGGATGATCTTCTAAATCAGTTTCTTCTTGGGCAACTGCGTAAATATACTTTGTGTCTCCGGTAGATGGAAGGGCCGTAACAAAGGTAATAAAGTTAAGCCGGTCAATGGCTGCTTGCAAGGCACTATCCGCGGCCGCTCTAGCACTTGTTTCTTCTGCTAGTGCAAGGGTTTGCGCTGCATCATTTTGGGATTGTAAACTAGTAAGCGCTTCAATCTTTTGTTGCAACGACACATCGGCCTGTGCCCGTAAAGATGCTTCGTCCTCCCATTCCTGTTGCAAGAGTTGTTTGGTTTGTTCTATGCTTTCCAGGGCACTTTCTTGCTGTGCTTGTAATTGAGCTAGAAACGTGTCTGCATCGGCATTTGTTTTACCCGACGATACTTTATATTGAATACACCGCATGGTCTGTTCTTTTACTTCTTGCAGTTGCAGGGTAAGTTTATCATAGCCGCGTTCCAATTCGGCCGCATCTAATACGCCTTGCTCGGTCAGCATCATTTCTTGCGTAAGCGCTGTCGCGCGTAATAAGGTAATTTTTTTGCCGGTTGGTAACGGGGATAAGCCACTAGCTAACGTAGGATAAATAACCTGATGAGCCAGCATATTCACTTCATAGCTCATTGAAACAAGCGTTTCATTTCCGTCATCATCTGTGACGTAAACCTGAAGGTCTGCCGCGGACAAAACCGGGAAAGGGATCTCCCATGTGCGGTTTTCCCCGTCCGCCACATAAATTTGTTTGCAAGTTTGTGTTGAAATACTCATTGTTTTTCTCCTACTGAAATAAGTTTTTAAATGCCTGGCCCACACTACCTAAACGGTTTTTTTGTTTAGCTTGTTTACGTACCTTTGCCAGGTAAGACAAAAATTCTTTCCATTTTTGCCTAAAATTTGCGGCTTGCGTAGCCGCTGCTGTTTGTAACTGCTGCTGCGTGCGCGTTTCTTGCAACGCTTGTTGCAAAGCCGCGTTATGCAGCTGCGGGACTGATGAAGAAGCACCCAATCCTTGCGCCGCACGTTTGGCTTGCAACGTGGCTAATTGCTCTCGCGCCCGCTCATAAGCAAGTTGGGTTTGTTCCGCCGCAGAACGAAACAAATACGCCATTTGTTGCGCATGTTGTTGGGCAGCTTCTCGCATATCTTGCGTAGCTTGAGCAGCTGCAGCTTGTGCTTGTTGTTTGCGGGCGTGTTGTGCTTGTTTGGCACGGGACAGATCCCACAAAAAATTTTTCCCTATTTCAATCATATTTCCTCCTAAAAAAGTTATAATAATGATATGACCATTCTAATCATCTTGGCACTCTTCGTGCTGGCTGTTGTATTTGCGGTATTCTTTTTGATTTTCAAAGTAGGTTGGCTGATTTTCAAAAAGCATACCTATGCGGGCCCGCTGATTGCAGCGGGTGTTTGTACCGTGTTAGTAACCCTGTTAGTTGGAATAGGTGTTTACAAAGGCTATCAAGCCATTGTATCCCCCTTCCAAGGTGTGATTGCCCGTGTAAAAAGTAATTCAGCCCCCATTTATGGGCCACGGGAATATGCCGACACCACCTATCCCTTTACGCTTACCGTATACGACGGGATGGATTTTTCCGACTGGATCCGCGTGGCTGATATAGAGCTTAAATTAGGCATAGATACCAACGCCTTTAAAAAGGATGCTGCCGGTAAATCACCAGCCAACGCCTTACTAGCCGTGATTGTACGGCAACCCAAGGCTTCCGCCAATACGTTTGACCAATTAAAACAACAATTGCAAGAGGCCCAACGTCAACGCCGCTTGGAATTAACAGAGGAGCAAACTACCACTATAAATGGATTGCCCGCCTATCAAACCAGTGGGGAAGCTTACACCAATCGTGGTAAAGCCAACTTTTGGTTGACTGCCGTGCAAACGCCCCAACAAACGGTATACTACATTGGCGCCATGGCCTTGCAAGACAGCGAAACTATACAAATGCAGGCACAGACTTTGACACACAGTTTCTCCTTCACTCAATCCTAATCGGTTGAGTGGTCTTTACGTCACGGGCTTTCGTGCATACCGAAAGCCCGTACGTTTTACGCAAGTTGCACTTCTAGGGCAAGTAACGTCAAAGGCAAGGGATCCTTTTGTATAATCCACACACTGGGAACCTCCTCGTGTCGAGCCAGCAGACGCACCGCAAACGCACCCGTTTGTAGCGCAACGGGTTGATTATAATTTTCATGAGTACGCTGGACCAGTTCAGTTAGATTTTCCTCGTCCGCTCCCACAAAGCCACCCCGGCTATTTAAGACGTGCAACCGTACGGATGCATACCGCTGTTTACGATAAAACGTATGCACAGAGGCTACCGGCACCGTACACAGGACAGCTTGATATACTAGCCCAGCCTGCACTTCTTTTGCGGCATACGGTAGTACAATTTGTCCATTGGTTACTTGCAAATTACGCACAACATTTCCATCTGCCACCGCCCACACATTTTGCCCCTCCAAATGGGACAGTCCGTCCACCAATGTATCGGCTTGCGTGCGTAACACAGAAACACTCGCATCTAAAAACAGCCCCTGTAAACTACCCGGCAGGGCATTACGTTCTACTAAGCACTCCAGCAAAATTTTCCCATTGCGTACTACCAGCATCCATAATTGATCTTTTCCCTGATAGGCTAACACACACATACTAAGTATGGTCCCGGCTGTTTGATGGTGCGTCCAGGCATAAATTCCTTGTTCGGGCACATACGTCAGTGATAGCAGCTGCCCTTGGTCTGTTAAACACCATAACAAAGCATCCGCTTGGGCATAAGCTAATTGCATAATACGTCTATTTTCCAGCAAGTGCTTAGCACGCAGTGTTAAATCATCTGTGATGTAAGACGCAGAGGCGTAATCATACACCCAATCCCGCACGGCATTTCCCCCAGCCTGAACAAACACACAGCGGTTACCTACTTTTACGGGGGCACTTTCACTACTCCCGCGGCTACTTTGCTCAGTAAGTTCCAGCGTGTCTAAAGATAAAGGACCCGTACAAGTAAGCGTCCATACGCCTCCCGTCGTAAAAATAAGTAATTTATTTGATACACACACGGCTCGAATGGCGCTTAAGTGGGTTCCTCCCAACCGTACCGTCAGTGCATCGGTAGCGAGGGAAGTATCCCGCGCCCCTCCAAAATCTGTAAAATTACTCGTCTTGGAAAACCATACCGTTTGCGGTTCGGCCTTGGTGGCGGCTACCCCCAAACGGTCCTGATAAATAAATACACAGGACGGATAACCTGCCAATGGGCTAAAAGAACCTTCCGCCCAATGATAGGTCCATTCTTCACTGCCGCAAGCACGTTCTTGACTGACCACTACCTGCGTAGGTGAAATATAACTAAGGACCTGCACCACCCCGCGCTGCACAAAGCTAGTGGCGCTTAATTCGTAGGATGCTTCCCCGGAAATACTCCCGGAACGCACCCGTATGCAACAAAGGTTTTCGTCCTCATGTAAATGGTCGGTAAGATAAAAATTATCCTCACTACTGGCGCGGGAAAGAAGTTTGTAATCCTTCCACGTTGTACCCCCATCCCGG
Organism: Elusimicrobiaceae bacterium; assembly: GCA_045604045.1. Classification (GTDB taxonomy): domain Bacteria; phylum Elusimicrobiota; class Elusimicrobia; order Elusimicrobiales; family Elusimicrobiaceae; genus Avelusimicrobium. The sequence continues at coordinate 4,640 of JAZUNI010000025.1, forward strand.
GATACTTCTACCGTTAGCGTACCGGTCCACGTACCGCCGGTACGTAAGCTCCATTCACTGCCGGAAAAAATAGTATTAGACACGCTATTTATCCCCAAAGTACCACTTTGATACTGGGCCTGAACCGTGTGTACCAACGTAAATTTTCCACCCACATGCAAAGGACTAAAACGCTCTGTATTACTTTCCAATACAAAGCGTCCTTCTTGCGCTACGGTTTGCGTGCCCGCATTTTCTCCCCCGGTTAGCGTTTGGGTAACGGTAAAATCAGCCGGACCAGTAAAGCGACTGCGATATTCCAAACTAAAGGTGCTTTCATTCCAATTTCCACCATCCGCCGCCGAAGACGTAATGGAAAAAATACCCCCTTGGTTATACGCGCTAAGCCCCTGGGCATTGTATCCACGGTTAAAATTACCGGCAATTCCATCCAGGTTTAACCCGTAGTTTTCCCCCACATAAAAGCACGTACCGTTAAAATACGCCCAAACCATTAAATTGGGATAATTGACCGGCGCAAAGGATAAACGCGCGGGCACCCCTTCACTTTCTACCGTAAGGGTTTGTGGATAACAACGCATTTGTTGGGTATCATCCGTATTGGCGGGTTGAAAAGGACCATAGCGTAAAGGTACTTCGCTAAGCGTAAAAGCACCCACCGCGGTACGAGTCAAACACAACATGGGATAATCTTCGTGCGCCAAATAAAGCTGTTGGTTATACTGCGCGGTTTGAATCCGTGCTAAACTTTGCGCCTGGTAAGGAGTGGCAAATTCCAAGGGATTTCCCTGCGTGTCTAACACGGGGCCTGTAGGCGTAAATATGCGCAAATATTCTTCCCCCAGTTCCAAAATATAAGCTTCTTCCTCCGTAACGGGAAAGGCTAGTACCCGGCAGGGGCCCTGGGTCGTTTTAGAGGTAGCCACATAGCGGGTTCCAGGCCGGTTTGAAATACCCCCCTGAGGATGCACAATCATATTTTGCGCCAGTTTAAGCCACGTATGATAACTACCAGCATCCCCCCGTGCCCGAAGCGAAGGGCTGACCTCTCCCCCGGTAAATGAGGATTGCAATTGATAGGCTTCCATTAGCGCACCTCACTAAACGAATCTTGTTGCGGCGCCCAAGCAAGGGTTTCTGCCATATTGGTTTGGCGTGCTTCTTCTAAACAAAGGGCATATTTTTGCTGCACACGGGCTGCCAAATTCAAATCCCCGGTCAGTGCCAGGGCCGTATCACTGGCCAATGCTAGTGCTAAACATTTCACAAAGGCCGGATCATACTGGGTTTCATCCGTTACCTTACGGGTATAACGGACCCGCGCATGAGCCACTGGGGTGACAAGCACCCGCTCATTGCCTTGCATCTGTTGGGTAAAGGGGTGGGCTTGGGTGGGACACTGTGGGTCATATACCCCCCGGATAAAGAGCGCATCCGTAGGATACTTATACACCCAGCGCCCCTTATACTCTTTGGAAGCAGGTACCGGAATTAACGGTTTATCTGCAGATGCAAAGCCCCAATTATGACTACGCAGTACTTCCTCCCGCACGGGGTCATAAAATAGAGATAACCACCGAGCGGTTTGATTATCCTGGCTTAAGGAGGTAATAGGGGCTTGCCCTAAATAGGCTAATGCTAAGTTACAAATACTTGTTTTTGAGTTCATATGGTACTCCTAGGTTATAATATAAAAATAATTATTATTTTAAAAATATATATTTTTTAATAATTTATTATTTTAATATTATTTTTAATTTAATTATAAAAAGCAAATTTAATATAAATTTTGTATTTTTATATAATTATTTT
>JAZUNI010000026.1:0-16027 GCA_045604045.1 Elusimicrobiaceae bacterium
GGGGAAAATGTCGCGTAAGCGACAAAAGGGGGTTGTAAAATAAGCAAATTCCCTTGGATAACCCCCCATCCCGGCTACGCCGTACTTCCCCCACACGGGGGGAAGCAAACGACCTGGAATGTGTTCAAATCATTTGTCAGAAGGTATTATCAACTTTTTTGACCATTAGACCTAAAAATATTCCTCCGTCCGAATGGAACTAAAGGAATATTTAAATTACGAAGCTAGGTACGACTTTTTAATCAAACCGCAACATATCGGTATATTCTTTGAGGCGTTTGTTGATAATTTGTGGTGTCAAATTAGCTAAGCGCACCACGCTAAAGGACTCAATGGTGAACGAAGCCATCACGTTGCCAATCATCATGGCGCGTTTAATGGCGTGGATGTTGTTCCAGCTTTTTAAACTTGCCAAATAGCCCGTAAATCCACCACCAAACGTGTCGCCCGCGCCGGTGGTATCGTGCACGTGCTCCAAAATATACGGTGGCAACTGCGCAATGCCTTTGGCGCTAACTAGCATAGAGCCGTTAGACCCTAGCTTAATAATCACGTATTTTACGCCCTTAGCTAGCAGCCATTTGCCCGCCTGAATTAAGTTGTAAATTCCGGTGAGCAGCCGTGCCTCATTTTCGTTTAAAAACAAAATATCAATTTGTTTGATGACTTTTAGGAGCGTATCTTTTTTGGAAGAAATCCAATAGTTCATCGTATCACACGCCACCAAGCGCGGATGCTTTACTTGCTTTAAAACGGAGAGTTGCAACTCCGGGTCAATGTTAGCCAAAAATACCGCCTTGGCATTTTGTTGTTCTTTGGAAAGAACCGGCTTAAAATCTTTAAATACGTTCAAATCCGTAAATTTGGTAAACGCGGTATTAAAATCCGCGTCGTAGCTGCCGCCCCAGTGAAAGGTAAGCCCATCCTTTACCTCTAGGCCGGTTACATCTACGCCGCGTTTAATAAACGGTTCGCGGTATTCTTGTGTAAAATCTGTTCCTACCACGGCCACCACTTCGGGCTTGGCAAAATAGCTGGCGCAAATGGAAGCATAACTGGCCGCTCCGCCCAGCACGCGTTCCGCGCGGCCGTTAGCGTTTTCAATGGTGTCAAAAGCCACTGACCCTACTACCAATACATTGTTTTGATTCATACTTATTGTAAGAACGTTTGTACTTTAACCGTATTATTAAAATCGTCTAGGAATGCGCGTTGCGCGGTTTCCATTTTAGTATCCATTAGTGCGGCGGCAAAATCTCGCTTGTTAGCTTCAAAATTATTCAAATTGCCGTGTTGGGTTTGATAGGCCCATTTTATTTCTTCCGGAGTGAGTTTATAAAAAGAATAAAGCACTTGGCGGAAGCGGTTAGCCAGTTTATCGCGGCGGAGTTGATTTTCAAATTCAGCCGGAGTAGTGCGTGCCGAAGACTGCAAGGCATATTCGTACACTTTTTTATCAAACTTGCCTTCCGGGGCGAACCAGGGAGAGGTGGTGATATCGTAGGCTACTTCGTAATCGGCTACGGACAGCCCCGCTTTTTTGGCAGCTTGGTTTAAAATCTCTTCGCTTACCAAAGAAGCCAACACTTGCTGTTGCAGAAATTCGTTCATTTCCTCATTCACATCCACTCCTTGGCTGCGCAATTGATTGGCGCGCTGTTCGCTTAGGCGGTACAAATCGCGGTAAGAAATAGTCTCACTGCCTACTTTGGCAGCCGTTAAACTGTAGTTGCTGCGGGAATAAGCGCTTAACCCCAAGTACACAATACTGCCCAGGAAAAACGCCAGCGTAATAATCAGAATGGATTTTTTATGTTTAATTAAAAACGAAATCATATTTTTTACTCCGTAATTAGTTTTCTTCTTCGTCGTCTAAATTTCCGGCAAAGGCTTGCTCCTCGCCAATAGTGCATCGTCCGTCAATGCGTCCGCCTTCTTCTACTGTCATTTTTTTAGCGCGGATGTCACCTAAAATAGCGGCTTTGCCGAGGATTTCCAGCATGTCAGCGCAGACGTTTCCTTCAATGGTTCCGCCGCACACTACAATTTGGGCTGTTACATCGCCCACAATTTTACCGCCATCTCCTACAATTACATGCCGTGCATTATCTACCGAGCCTTCCAACGTGCCATCCACCCGCAAGGAGCCTTGTACATTTAAGGTGCCTTGAAAGTAACATTCCGCACTGACGACGGAAAAATGTTCGCCGGAAGAGAAATCAGAATCTTTTTTTAAAAATCCCATGTTTTTCCTCCTAAATTATTTAAAATAGTTACGGGGATTGACGGTTTGCCCGTCCTTCCACACTTCATAATGTAAATGCGTTCCGGTGGAACGCCCACTAGAACCCATTGTAGCAATTTTGTCGCCCCGTTTGACCACGTCCCCCGTTTTTACCTTTATGTCCGACGTGTGCGCATAGAGCGTAGAATAGCCAAATCCGTGGTCCACCAAAATCGCTTGGCCAAAACTGGGCACCCATCCCGCGTGGCGCACTACGCCGTCTGCAGTAACGAAAATGGGGCTATCCGGTTGACCGGCAAAATCCACCCCGTTGTGCTTTTTAGAGGTGCGCCTTCCAAACGGGTCTAGGCGGTATCCATACCCGGAGCTAATACGTGCATTAGACGGACGGATAGAGGGCGTAGAGTGCAGCCCTTCTTTTTTGTTGGCAAAGAACCACGCAATTTCTTGAAAACTTGCCAAGCGTGTTTTGGTGCTGTCTTCTATTTCGTCAATGTAGTCCTCAAATTCTTCGGGGTCCAAGTCTTTTAAGTCGGTTTCAAATAGATCTTTTGCGCGTTGGTCTGCTTGTGCTTTGGCTTCTTCCCAGCCTTTGGGCAAATTGATAAATTTTCCACCTGGCATGCCCAACATTTGGCGCATTTGGGCTTCTGTGTCGTGAGTGAGCGCAATGTATTTGCGGCCGCGTTCCAACTCATCGGCAATCAGTTTCATTTTAATACGCATGAGGTTGTTATCGGCTTTTAGGATGTTATAGTCATAGCCACGGATGAAAAACAACACACCGGCCCCGGTCACCAATACCCATACTAGTACAATTACTAGAATGGTAAAACGGCGGAGTTTAAATTTAAGGCTGCCTCCTTTGCGCGGCATAATTAAAATATCTACCCGCTCGCCCAAGAGGCCCGCTAACTTATTGATAAAATTTCCCATCTTTTGTATTCTATCATATATAGCCCCTAGAGGGGAAATTGTTTAGGATAGGAGACCTTATGAAAAAACTGATTATGATGTTAGCTGTAGCCGTACTAGCTGTGGCTTGTATGCCGCAACTGCCGGAAATTGTTACCCTACCGCAAACGCAGCTCCCGGTAGTAATGGAAGAAAATGTGTTGTGGCAAAGTGAAGATTACAATGGTAAACCCGTGCTGGTAGTATTTATGGGGTCGTGGTGTCCGTGGTGCAAAAAAACGATGCCGGCCGTAACTGCTTTAAAAGAAAAATATGGGGATCAAGTAGAAATTGTAGGTGCTTTTATGGATGGCGTTCCCGGCCCGGTGCGTGAAGCGATGGAAGCCAACGGCTTTACGGGCAAAGCCCTTTATAACGCAGGCGAATTAGCCGAAGGATTGGGCGTAAACGGCTTGCCACATACTATTTTGTTTAATAAAAAGCACCAAGCCGTCAAAGTATGGGAAGGTTACCGCCCGGATATGGAAGAAGTAGTCAGCGTAGAAATTGACAAATTAGTGAAGTAAAATTTTGTAGTGAACATAAAAGCCCCTCTGTAAGAGGGGCTTTTTAAGCTTTAGAAATAAAATTTACCGGGGAAGGGACTTGAACCCTTAAGCCCGTGCGGGCAATAGTTTTTGAGACTATCCTGTATACCAATTCCAGCACCCCGGCTTAAATCTATACTTTATTATAACATATTTGCTAGCGGCTGGTGGCAATTTCTTTGGGCAACTCCTTACCCATATCCTTATTAACTAGGGTAGCCACGCACGAATCACTCCACACATTTAGGGAGGTTTCCACCATATCTAACACGGTGTAAAACGGCAAAATAATACCTAAGAGTTGTATTGGCACATTCATGGAAGAAAGTAAACTGGCCGCCAGAAAGTAGCACCCCATGGGCACGCCGGCGTTGCCAATAGCGGCCACCGTGGCAATCACCACCCATGTTAATAAGGTGGGGATGGTAATCACGGCCCCGTTATTTTGCATCAAATACACGACGGTAATTAAAATAAAGGAAGCACAGCCGTTCATATTGATAGTCGTGCAAATAGGCAGTACAAAACGCGCCACCGTAGGATGCACTTGATTGTTTTGTTCGGCGCACGCCATGGTAACAGGCAGCGTCCCGGCCGAAGATTTAGAGAAAAACGCCACCACTAATGCCTTAGACATATTTTTGGCTGTTTTCCACGGGTTAATGCCGCGCAAGAGTAAAAATAGCGGCAGCACAATTATGCCTTGCAGCACGTTAGAAACGATCACCAATATAAAATAGTTCCCTAGCCCGTTTAAAGCTACGCCTCCGGCAAAGTCGCGCGTACATACGGAGGTAAAGCCAAAAATTCCCAAGGGCAAAATGGTAATCAGCACACTAACGATAGAAAACAAAACCGATTGTACCGCGCCCAGCAAATTTAAAATCGTGGCGCGCGGCTGTGCTTCTTCAATAAAGCGAATGGAAAGGCCCACCGCTATCGCAATAATTAGTACGCTAAGTACGTTTCCTTGTACCAAGGGTGCCAGCGGATTATCCGGGATGACGGAGACAAAATAGTCCAAATACCCTTTTTGCGTAGCCAGCCCGGTGGAAACATCCGCCGTGGCGGCCACGCTGGCCGGCGTAAAAAAATAATACAGTGCCGCACCAACACCTGCAGCAATAAGCGTGGTAGTCAGGGTGTAACCCAGGGTGCACATCCACAACGCTTTTTGGGTTTTGGCACTGCCTAAGCGGGCAATGGTATAGCAAATGGTTACCGCAATAATCGGCACGCTAATAAATTTAAATAAGCGGATAAACACGTCGCTTAAAAATTGGGCAGTTGTTGCCCCTAACTCGGTAGGGTAGAGTCCGTTTACAATGCCCAGCGCAATAGCCAGGGCAAACCCCAAAGAATATTTCCAAGAAGAAGAGTGTTTTGTCATAGATGTATTATACTAATTCGGCTCGTGCCCCTGATAGGTGGAATATAGTATAATAAAAATACAATTTGATCTGTTTTTGGAACCGTATGTAGAATGCGGTGGTGTTTCATGTAAACCCAATAGCGCTCCAAAAACAGCCGAAACTGGGCACAGTAGGGTTGGGCTGATCCCCTAACGATACTGTGCCAAGTGTTTGCCGTCATTCGTGACGGCAGACTACGGCTGTTTATACTATGGGACCGCGCTATTGGCTCAAGCATGGCAGCCGTTTTTGTTGGTTCCTAAACAGAAAAATTGCAAATTCACTAGGAGACAACAAAATGGAAAATAATAAATTAGCGTCATCCCGCAACGTCGGTATGCGGGATATAAATGCCTTATTACAATCCGCCCCTATATCCCGTATTACTACTTTACGGGATGACGAGGGGCGCAGAGGGTTTACCCTCTTACGTCATCCTGAATTTATTTTAGGATCTAGTCGTATTCCCAATAAAGGTTTTACCCTATTGGAAGTATTGGTGGTAGTGCTTATTATCGGCATCTTAACGGCGGTAGCAGTGCCATTGTATGAAAGAGCAATGGATAAGGCTGCACTGACGGAAGTATTTCAAGTATTTCATATCTTTCAGCAACAGGCAGAGTTAGCATTATTAGAACATTCGGGCCTGCAGGGAGTCGTAATAACAGGTCAGGACGGTCCACGTGAATTGTTTAATGTAAATCCCTTTGTGGGAATGGATTGTAGAGGAAGCTCTGAATGTATAAGTGAGGATTTTGTCTATGAGGCGGGGGTAGGAAACGTTGATAAGAATGCTGATCAAGCATTTGTGACAGTTTATTCTAGAAAAACAGGGAACTATGTAGGAACATTGATCCTTGCTTCAGATGGAAATGGGAAGTATCAGTGGGTTTTTGATCGTGGTTATGAGCCGGTCCTAACAGCTGAACTTGCCAAACATTACATAAAATAGGAGCGAATGATATGAGACATATGAATCAATCAAGTTTTGGTTTTACATTGATAGAGTTGTTGGTGGTTGTTGTAATTATGGGTGTGTTAGCCGCCGTTGCCGTACCACAGTATCAAAAAACAGTAGAGAGGGTCCGATTAAGTGAGGCCTTTACCGTAATACGTACACTTGAAAAATCCTCTCATGCGTTGCATTGGAATCAGAGTCTTGGGGTGGATGAAGTGTTAAACTTGCCTTGTAATAATGGATGTAGAAGTAAACATTTTGTTTACATGGGGTATATAGAAGCTAATGCAATTCACCTGGAAGCATACCGCGCAAAAAATGCAGATTTGGACAATATGCCCGAGGTGCTGCTGATTGTGAATGGAGGGGAAAACGAAGGAGAAAGAGTGTGTGTATACAATCCTACAAATTCATTTTATAAATCTTTTTGCCAAGAAATGGAGAAAAAAGGGTGGATAGTGGATACCCTTTTTTAGTGTGTCAACAAGGTAAAAAGTTCAATAAAACGTACCATACCCCAAATGTAGTAAAATATACTATCTCTATATTTGGGGTTTTATCTATGAAAAAAATTGTTGTGCCGGGTTGGATCAAATCGTATTTCACCTTCTTTTTAGTAAACTGGTTTATTTTTGGTGTATTTCGCATCATTTTTTTGGGTGTATTTCACGCGGCGTTGCCCGCAAACCCATGGGGCGAACTTGCAACTACTTTTTACGTAGGGGCTAAGTTTGATTTTCGCCTCGCCGCCTTTCTTTCTGCCCTCTTAGGGCTTTACTTAACCGTCTGCGCGTTCTGGAAAGGGGCTCTGCATATTAAAAAATTTATCGCGGCTCTATACGGTGTGTTGGAAGCCGCCGTGCTGCTGGTATACTTTGCCGATTTTGCCCACTATGCGTATATCTCCATGCGCATCAATTATTCTATTTTTAAATACGCGGAAAACCCGCTCATTTCCTTGCAAATGGCCTGGCAAACTTATCCTCTCGTATGGGCCGTTTTAGCACTGGTGCTTTGTGCGTGTATCGGCTACGTTTTTGTCAAACGCCTGTTGGATAAAGCCTTTACCCAAGCGGATAGCTACCACTGGAAAGGTAAACTGGGCTGGTTTTTTGTAGGTCTATTAGTTACCGGCGCGTTAGGCTTTGGTCAAATTAGCCAATATCCCTTGCGTTGGAGCAACGCCTATCACTCCACCAACCAATTTATTTGTAATCTTACATTAAACCCGGTGCTTAACATTTTTGATACGGCCCGCTTTGTAAAGGCCGATAGTTTTGATGAAGCTAAAACCCGTTCATATTACGACGAAGTAGCCGCTTATTTGCAGGCCCAAGATCCTAACGCGGAAACGTTAAGCTTTGCCCGAAACGTGGCCGACGCTCCTAAGGCCAGTCAGCACGATTACAACGTAGTGGTCATTTTTATGGAGTCGTTAGCGTGGAACAAAATCTCTTTTACCAACCCGGACTTAAACCCCACCCCGTTTGTAAAAGAACTGGCCGATAAATCTATCTTGTTTACCAATTTCTTCTCGCCTACGTCGGCCACAGCGCGTGCGGTGTTTGCTACGGTCACCAACATTGCCGACGTTTCCTCATTTAAAACAAGCTCGCGCAATCCGCTGATTGTAGACCAACACGTAATTATTAACGCGCTCAAGGACTACGAAAAATACTATTTTATTGGCGGCAGTGCCAACTGGGGTAACATCCGCGGCGTGTTAGAACATAACATGGATGATATCCACATGTATGAAGAGGGTAAATTCCAAAACGAGCACCGCAACGACGTGTGGGGCATTTCGGATTTGGACCTTTTCCGCGAAGCGAACCGCGTGCTCACGGAAGAGCAACAAGAAAGCGGCAAGCCGTTTTTTGCCTTTATTCAAACAGCCGGTTACCACCGCCCTTATACTATCCCGGAAGATAATGCCGGCTTTGAGTTAGACACCCAAATTACCGAAGACCTAGCCCACAAACGCAGCTTTGTAAGCGTGGCGGAATATAATTCTTTGCGCTTCTCGGATCACGCCTTGCGGGAATTTTTTAAACTGGCTGAAAAATCGCCTTATTATAAAAATACGATTTTCTTTATCTTTGGTGATCACGGCCTAGCCGCTCCTCAGTCGGAAAATATGCCCCGCGGCACGGTGGAATTGAATTTAATTAACCACCAAATCCCGCTCATTATTGCGGGGGCTCCCATCAAAACGCCGCGTGTCATTACCAAAACAGCCAGCCAAGTGGACATTTTGCCCATTGCCATGGGGCTCTTAGGCCGCGGCTACCAAACCCGTGCGTTAGGGCGAGACGTCTTAACCACCAACGCCAATGCCGAACCCGGTGCTTTAATTTACGGCTGGGCGCACGCGCCGCACGTGATTGGCTTTGTGCAGGGGGATTACTATTATCATAGCCGGGGCGAACAAGAAGGCCTGTACAAGTACGCCGCGGAAAACTTTAACGAAGATTTGTCGGCCCAAGAGCCGCAACGTTTTGAGCATATGAAAAAGCTGGCCCACGGTCTGTACGAAACGGCCCGCTATTCGTATTATCATAATCAAAAAAAGAACTTCCAGGAGGAAACAAAATGAGTGTCATAGTCGTAGTAATTATTGTAGCAGTTGTAATTGGGTTTTACGTCATGGGGTTGTACAATACGCTCGTGCGTATGCGTAATGCCGTCAAAGAGGCGTGGAGTGATATCGAAGTACAATTAAAACGCCGGTTGGATTTAATTCCCAACGTGCTAGCCACCGTCAAAGGGTATGCCAAGCATGAAAGTGAAACACTGGAAAAGATTGTGGCCGCCCGCAACGCAGCTTTTGGCCATGCGCAAACCATGCAAGAAGTCGCCAAAGCCGAGGGGGAACTTTCCGGTGCTTTAAAGTCCTTATTTGCCTTAAGCGAAAACTACCCGGATTTAAAGGCCAACACCAACTTTTTGGAATTACAACGCGAACTACGCGACACGGAAGACAAAATCCAAGCTGCCCGCCGTTTTTATAACGGCAACGTCATGGCGTTTAACACCAAAATTCAGCAATTTCCGGCTAACGTCATTGCGGGGCGTTTTCACTTTACCGAACAGCCCCTGTTTGAATTAGCCACTGATGAAAAAACGGTTGCTAACAAACCAGTCAAAGTAGAGTTTTAACATGGCTACCACCTACCAGCACATTGCCCAAAATAAGCGCCGCACCTGGCTACTGGTCATTTTATTTCCGGTCGTTTTTGCCGTGCTTACGGGGCTTGTGCTGGGAGGTATACTTTTTTTTATGGGGGGCGTGGATATACTCCACGTTACTAATAATGAAGTCCCCTTATCAGCTACGCAAAACGCATTGATAGAGTCTTTGGCTATTTCGCTAGGTGTAGCGGGTATATGTTGGGTGCTTGCTTGTATTTGGATGGCTGTTTCTTATTTTACCGGGGACAAGCTTCTACTTAATAGTGCCGACGCCATCCCGGTTACCAAGGCGGACCAGCCCGAAATTTACCGCCTGGTAGAAAATCTGTGCATGTCCCGCGGGTTACCGCTACCGCGCATTTATATTATGGATGATGAATCCTTAAACGCGTTTGCCACTGGGCGTGACCCCGAACACGCCTCTATTGCACTTACCAAAGGAATCGTGCAAAAGCTGAACCGGCCCGAACTGGAAGGGGTCATCTCGCACGAACTTTCCCATGTGGAAAACCGCGATATTCGCCTCATGCTTATTACCGTAGCCGGGATTTCCTTTTTTACTTTTGCCGGGGAATTTTGTTTTCGCATCGCGGTGTCCGGCCGGCATAGCCGCAGTAGTAAAAATAGCGGCGCGGCTATTTTCTTAATTTTAGGGATTGTTTGTTGGTTATACGGGCTGGTGTTTGCGCCACTCATCCGTTTGGCCGTTTCGCGCCGCCGGGAATATTTGGCCGACGCTACCGGGGCTCTGATGACCCGCAACCCGCAAGCATTGGCCAGTGCCTTGCGCAAAATTTCTACCGATAGCCGTGTGGAAGCCTTGGATAAACGGGCCAGTATGGCAGCTATGTGTATAGAAAACCCGCTAGAAAAAAACAATTTGTTTTCATCGTTAAGTGGTTTATTAGCTACGCATCCTCCTATAGAAAAACGCATTGCTGCCTTAGAGGAAATGAACCGCGGCTACTAAAACTTGTTATAATAAAATAACGGAGCCAATATGACTGAAGAACATCGCATTAATATTATGGACGATATCCCTGCCCCGGTAGTCCCAGGGGCCGCTGCCTTGCAAACAGCCTTGCCGTATGCGTCTATTTTAGAGCGTTTTGTCGCGCTGGCCATTGACTACGGCATTATTTTTTTCCCCTTACAATTCATAGTATGGATTGTCTGTAAACTGGTGGGCCAATATTTAGAACCGTGGCAACTGGTTGCCATGGTCCTGGGTATGAACTTCATCTTTGTGCTCTACGAGACTATTTTTTCTTCTAATGGCCGTGTAACGCTGGGCAAAAACCTTGTTGGTATTGCCGTAGTGAATAAAGACCGTACGGCTCCCATTTCTCTGCCGCGTGCATTCTTACGTGCGGTGGGCTATTACATGAGTGCTATTTTGTTTTTTGGTGGGTTTGTGTTGGCTTTGGTAGATGACCGCAAACGCGCCCTGCACGACTTTTTGGGCGGTAGCGTGGTGGTACAACTGCGTGAACGCGCCTGGTGGGAAGTATGGGCCGTGCGTGGCGTAGGGCTGCTGCTACTCGTGGGGTTTGTAGGCGGGCTCTATCAGTCCTTTGGCGGGCGCAACTGGCAAGACAAATATAAGGTAAATCAGGCCCGTCAATTCTTAGAAAAAGTAGCTCTTTTAGAAGAAGGCCACAAGCTGCGCTATGGAAGTTATACCACCAATCTAGAACGTCTGGCCCTTTTGTCCGGCGACACGGTACAATTTCAGCGCGATATGCAAAAACTTCTTTGTGCACCCAATCCGCGCGGGCGCAAATATCGTCCGCTGTGCAATGCGGATTTTAAAATTGGTATTAGCCCGGACGGTGCGAACTATACAATATCGGTTCGTGCGATGGACAAAAAGCGCACTCCGGTCTATTTTACCAACAAAATTTAATGCTTTTACGGTAAAAAAACTCCCCGGGTTGCAACCCGGGGAGTTTCATAAGTTATGGAATTGCTATTCACTCTACCCGCGGTGGAATTCGTTGGTGTGTTGGCAGTTAATGCAATAGCGCGCAAACGGCAGGGCTTTCATGCGTTTTTTCCCAATGGGTTTGCGGCAGTATTCACACGTACCGTAAATGCCTTTATCAATCTTGCGTAAAGCCGCTTCAATTTGCTCAATGGTGTTATGGGCATTGCTAGATAGTTCAAACAAAATTTCTTTATCTAAACTTTTGCTGGCATCGTCAATGGGATCGCCCACTTCGGCTTCGGGCATATCCATTTGTTTGGTATTTTGCAAACGCTTCGTAGCATCTTCTTTTAGCTCTAGCAAATGTTTTTTAATTTCTTTAATTTCTGCTGCCGTCAGCATATCTTTAGTATCTTTTTTTAAAGCCATAACAACCTCTTATAATAAAAAAATAAAGTGTCAGCCCACCGGGGCCTTAACACTGTGCTATTTAGTTTAGCAAAGTAATTAATTTTTTGCAAGGGCGGGAGGAAAATAGATTTAGTACACTATTAGTATGAAACTTTTAGTGTTATCTTGCTGCGCGCCTTGTTCGTGCGGGGCGATTAAACATTTGGTTGAAAAAGGGGTGCAAGTCACCGTGCTTTTTTACAACCCTAATATTTTTCCGCAGGAAGAATATGAAAAACGTCTTGGCGAGCAAGCCCGTTTGTGCCAAGCATTGGGGGCCGATTTTGTAGACCTCCCTTACGAGCATGTCGTTTGGCAAAAAGCCATCCGCGGCCTAGAGCGCGAACCGGAGCGCGGCAAACGGTGTGACATCTGCTTTTATATACGTCTAAAAAAAGCAGCTCAGTATGCGCGTACGCATCATTTTGATGCGTTTACGTCTGTGCTTGGTACGTCGCGCTATAAGGATATAGACCAAGTACACCGCCAAGCTGCGCAAGCCTGGCGCGAGGAAGGTACCCCCTATGTAGCCAATTCTTGGCGCAAGGCGGGCCTCACGGAACTACGCCAAGCACTTATTAAAGAATTTAACTTGTATCAGCAACCGTATTGTGGGTGCGAATATAGCAGAGGAAAGGATGAAAAAATTATTGCTTAGGATCATTGTATGGGGATCTGTGGGCTTTTTGGCACTTATTATATACCTAGAAGGTATGTTGGCCTACGTTTCCCGCACGGAATGGTTTAAAACGCGCGTAACAAGCCTCTTAGAAAGTGCCGTTGGCCGGGACATAGACTTAACAGATATGGGGGCCAATTTGCGGGGTGTGTATGTGAATGATTTGCGCATAGCGGAACAGGGCGGTTTTGAAAACGGTACCTTTGCCGAGTTGGACCACCTGCGGATACACTTATCGTGGTGGCATTTGCTACATGGGCATGCTCGTGTGGATAGCATTATACTTTCTAACGTGACGGTTCGCCTCACGGTCCAAGAAGACGGCACCCCCAGCTGGGCCGATTTAACAGCGCAGGATTCCCCGGAGCAAAACTCATCCGCGGATGATAATTTGCTTCCCTTTGGTTTAGATGTTACCGCTCAGCGTGTACGCCTAGAGCAGCTGCACGTTCAATATATAGACAAGGCACAGGGGAACACGGCTGAAATTGACGGCGTTACCATAGACGTGCGCGATTTTAGTTTGCAAGAACCCTTTGACGTGCAAATTTTTGGGCACGTGGTCGATCAAACTTCTAACGTGCAAGTTGAAATCCCAGTTACTTTGCAAGCCGTTGTCCAATTGCACGACCTGGATCTTGAAAAAGCCGAAGTAGAGATTAGCAAACTGGCTGCTTCCTACCAAGGAACTACGGCTACACTCAGTGGGAGTGTGAGCAATTGGCTTCATCCGCAAGCCCTTTTAGAATTAGTCGTGCGCAATGTCTCCCAGCGTACGTTTGCGGCGTGGATCGATATGCCGAAAATGCAGTTAGATACCTTGCGTGCCACGGCTAAATTAGCCCTAAATTTAGATAAACAATCCCTTACCTTACACCATCTTAAACTGACTGTTCCGGGGGTAGAAATAGCAGGCAAAGGCGGCTACTTATACGCGGCTGCCCAACCTACGTATGCTTTTTCTGTGCAAGTAGACGGCGCGCTAGGGGAACTAGGCCGTTGGCTTCCCTGGGTGGCTGATCCGTATCGTTTAGTAGGTACGGTGCAAGCAGATATTCAAGCCACCCAGCAACAATTAAATGCCCAACTCAAGGTAGATGAGGTGGGGGTACTTGTGCCATACGCCGGACGATTTTCTAATATCACAGGCCAACTTTCCGGTTGGGAAGCAATGAGTTTTACTAACGGCCAATGGAAAACCAACCTGGACGGAAAATTTCAAGGAAGCCCGCTTAGTCTTAAATTAGATGCCACGCAAACACCTAAAAAAATAGAAGCTATATTAAAAGCTTATGCCAAGGAGCTGGCATGGCAACAGCCCGTGTCTACGGAGAATTCAGCCCCGGGTGCTGCAGATGTTCCCGCACAAACGCAAGGCTCCTCAACGCCTTGGCCGTATCCGCCGCTTGATTTAAAGGCAGACGTACAGATAGACCAGTTGCAAGCTCCCTATTTTTACGGTACGCAACTTAAATTTACCTCAGACATAGCAGGCCTCACACCGAATTTAAAACAAGCACACGGAGTTTTGCGTCTTACTACACAAAACGGGAAAATACAAGACTTGTACAAGCTTACTAACGCCAACCCGCTTACCAAGGTGCTATTTATCTCGTTAAATATTACCGGTAAAGTGTTTAATTCGCTCAATGTGTGGGGGGTACTTAAAAAAATTGGCGGAGGAGTGTCCAATGTAGTGAGCCGTCGTAGTAAAAAAGACGGTTCCTCTGTGCCCGCAGCTGTAAAGACGCAAACCATTTTAGGCCCGGATGGCGAACCGCTGGAGGTGGAGGTGGAAGAAGCCCCGGAAGTAGGCGGGGGTGAAATGGTTTATGATAAATTTGACACGCAAGTGGACTTTGTAAACGGAACAGCCACGGTTAAAAAAGGTACGTTTGTTTCGCCCATGATGTCTTTCCGATTAGACGGTACGACAAACTTTAACAGTGGTGTGGTAGATTTTAGCGTACATGCCGCTCCCGGAAGGCACGAAGTAAATGGGATGTTGCCACTCTCTCTAAAAATTGGGGGCACGGTGGATGATCCAACAGGGAATATGCAACTCTTAGGCAGTGTCACATCACTCCTGAAGCAAAGTGTTACAAATAATGTGGTCTCGCGCAACGTGACTAAAGGGGTCAAAGGGTTATTTGGGTTATTTAAAAAAGATGCTAAACCCACCCCGCAAGAGCCAGCCGGTGCGTCTACCCCAGAAGCTGAAACCATTCCTTAAATAAAAAAGCCCCGGTTGTACACCGGGGCGTTTTTAACATTTCACTTATTTTCCTAAATACTGGTTAATCACATCTTCTTTAAAACTGACAAACGTACCCGCGGCTATTGCCTCTCGGGCGCGTTCCATCAGCCTAATTAAGAAGCGTATATTATGGATGGAAAGCAGCCGGTGGCTGGTTAATTCTTGCGCGCGGAACAAGTGGCACAAATACGCGCGCGAATAATTGCGGCAGGTAAAGCAATCACACTGTGCATCCAGCGGCATTTCCTGCGTGCGGTATTCCGCATTTTTGATGTTTACACGCCCGGTGGAAGTCATCACCATCCCATTGCGTGCTACGCGGGTAGGCCATACGCAATCAAACATATCCACGCCGCGTTCAATGGCGTTTAGCATTTCTACCGGCGTTCCCAGGCCCATAAAATAGCGCGGTTTCCCTTCGGGTAGATTTTCCGTAACGGCCGAAACAGCAGCCTTCATCTGGTCTAATGTTTCACCTAAGGATAACCCGCCAATGCAGTAGCCATGCGTGGGCAAACTTGCCATGTGCAGGGCCGCTTCTTTGCGTAAATCCGGGAAGATAGCCCCCTGGATAATACCAAATAAAAGGGAATTTTCCACACTAAAACTTCCGTCTGGGTGGGCGGAAATTTTTTGTTCAGGTACAATATTTGCATACGCACGTGCGGCCCGTTCGGCCCAGCGTTTAGTAATGTTTAACGCTTCACGCGCATCGTGTTTAGCCGGGTCTTTGGCGTGGATACACACATCTAACATCGTCCAAATGTCCGATCCAATTTCGCTTTCAAACCCAATTACATTTTCGGGGGTGAACAGGTGTTTACTGCCGTCATGGTGGGATTGAAACGTAACGCCTTCTTCTTTAATTTTGCGGAATTTCGGCAAGCTATAAACTTGAAACCCGCCCGAATCCGTCAAAATGCTGCCGTTCCAATGCATAAATGGGTGCAGTCCACCCAATTGCTTAAGCAGTTTGGTAGTGGGGCGCAAATATAAGTGGTACGTATTAGAAAGTAAACACTCCGCCCCGGCGTTTTTTAAGTCTTCATCCGTGAGGGCTTTTACGCAGCCTTGGGTAGCTACGGGCATAAACACAGGGGTGTGCACCGCTCCATGGCGCGTATATAACACGCCGGTGCGGGCCTGGCAATGCGGATCTTTAGCTAGTATATGAAAAGGCGAAATCATACTTGTATTTTATCATTTTGATAGAAGAAAAAGCTGTGTCGTTTTCTTTTGGCAAAGTCGTTTAAAATCGCTACCGCTTGACAATCGTTTTTTTTTTTTGATAGGATTTTTACGATGTAGATGAGGGGGGACGTATCCAATCCGTTAACGCCCTGTATAAGTCGAATTTGGAAGATTTAACGGGTCTTCTTTCTGTTCCTCCTCATCACACAACAGA
>JAZUNI010000027.1:0-9287 GCA_045604045.1 Elusimicrobiaceae bacterium
GGAAGTAGCGTATCAATTAAGGGCGGGTGGATGCTATGACCATTAAAAACGTGTTTCTAAAGAAGATGAATCCGGCCCCCTATAATCCCCGTGAACGATTGGAACCAGGCAGCAAGGATTATGAAAACCTGAAAAAAAGCATTGAAAAGTACGGCTTTGTACAACCAATAGTATGGAATGAGCGGACCGGGAACATAGTGGGCGGCCATCAACGTTACTACATTGCTTTAGACCTTGGCCATAAAGTAGTATCAACTAAAATTGTAGACCTGGACGAAGTGGAAGAAAAGCAACTTAACTTAGCTTTAAATAAAATTGGTGGCCAGTGGGATGAAAAGAAGCTTAGCGAACTACTAAACGACTTAAAAGGCTTTGAAGATATAGATATGGATTTAACGGGCTTTGATACAACGGAAATAGACGAATTAACATTTGCCTTCAGTGATTCAGATTTAAACATTGATATGAACATGGGGGAGATTGAAGATTCAGAAGACCAGGAAGGCCCAGGGATAGACACGGACGAACCATTGGTGGAATTTGAGCCTGAAGACGAAAGTAACAACGGCTTAGAATATAAAATCACCTTTGACGACGAGCAGCAGCAAGCCATATGGCACGAATTTTTAAGAAAGCTAAAAGAAGAATTTGATAAAGACGCTTTCCCAACGCATTCAAGCCGAATACACGCCTTTTTAGTAAGGGAGGTGTTTAGCAATGAAAAAGCATAAATACTTTGCTAGTTACGTGATTGTAATTAATGCGGAATCATTCCACGGTAACATGGTTTGTGATTCAGACAAAGAAATAACTGAATATGAACATGGGGTGCAATTACAAGAAGAAATAAAAAGAATTAACCAAAAACAAACGGAAATGCAGGTAGAAGGCGCGGTATTGTTAAACTTCATTAAGCTATAGGAGCGGTGAAAATGTCTTATTCATATTACGTAACACCAGAGCAATATGAGGAAGCCGAAAAGAACGGAATATGCCCCCGAACATTAGATGCCAGAGTTAGGCGGCAAGGGTGGCAAATTGAGCGGGCTATAACACAACCAAAAAGAAAGAAATCTAAACCGATCCCGAAAGAATGGGTGGAATTGGCCAAAAAGAACGGGATTAGTCGCGATACTTTACGTTTGAGATTAAGGAAGGGAATGGCAGCAGAAGAAGCCGCGACCCGGCCAATCATGACAAGGGACGAAGTACGGGAATTAAGTTATAAAAAAATAAGAATATTCGATCCCGAAATGTTGAAAGTGGCCGTAAAAAACGGAATAAAAGAGCGGACGTTTAAACATAGGGTCTATAACGGAATGGATCAATTGGAAGCCGCTACAAGGCCCACAATGAGTAAAGCTGAAGCAAGCCAATTGGCAGCAATAGCAAGAAAAAAAGAAAGAGAAAGGTTAGGTTACTAAATGGAATACGTTTGGTATATAACCCCGGAACAATACGAAGCAGCAGCAAAGAACGGGATAGACAAAGGGACATTAGATAATCGGGTAAGGCAGCAGGGTTGGGACATTGACAGGGCTATGACGCAACCTAAACAAAAGCGTACTTTTAAAATGACGAAAGAATTAGTGGAAAAAGCAGCTAAGAACGGAATTAAAAGAAGAACGTTATATACCAGGATATGGCGGGGGATGGATCCAGAAGAAGCAGCAACCAAGCCGTTAAAAACCCAGGAAGAAATGATAGACCATATAAGGGTATACGACCCTAATTTAGTCAAATTAGCGCTTAAAACAGGTATGTCATACGATACTTACAGAAAAAGAATAAAAAAGGGAATGGATCCGATAGAAGCAGCGACGACCCGACCAATGACAAGGGCAGAAGCGGGAAGCATAAAGAAGAAAAGGAGCGGATAACATGCCAGAAGAAAGATTAAACGGCTATTGGGAGAAAAAGAACGACCCGGCGGACTTTATCCATGTTGACCGTGTATTGAATACGGGGCTTATCCAATGTACTCAATATTATGAAGGAAAAGGACAAGCGAAAATAGTCATAACACCATTAAAAATAACCCAGGAAGAACTAAAGAAAAATTACCAACGTAGGGTATAAGGCTATTAATGGGAATGTCCAATACAAAGAATTAATTGAACATTCCCAAAAATACCAGGAAGGGGGGCCAAGCATATGGAAAGAGGAATATTAACGGCCATTACTTTAGTTGTTGCGGCGGGTGGGGTGGCATTTGTCAAAGCGTCTTTTGACATCCTTAAAGGGGGTAAAAAAGAAGATGATAAAAAAGGCGGAAAATGATGCAGCAGAAGTAACCAAAATTGTAAGGAACCGCGAGAACCTTAGAAAAATGGACTATAACAACCTTTTAAGCGTCGTAAAAATCATTTTAAGGGCCTATGATGATTATTCAAGCTATAACACGCCTAAACTTAACAGGAACGAAATGGAAGGCTATATCATAGACAACCTAATGGCCAAAGATCAGGTATTTGGTGTAACCCATGAACTGTTAGGAAAAATAAACGAATATTCCACAGAATTTAAATTAAATAAAGAGGGGCTAATAAAGAAAGACGACTAGACAAGTACACCCTTTTCCCCAGGAAGGATAAAGGAATATGGCTTATTTAATAACAGCGGCTTTAATTGTAGTCGTGGCGGTGGAATTGAATGCATTGGCATACAGGCAGCAGCAGAAAAAAGAGGGGCGGGAAAAAAGATGGAAATACCCAAGAAGGTTAAAATAGCCGGGATTGTTTACACGGTGGAAGAAGTGAAAGGCATGGCGGATAATGAGGGGCTTTTAGGCCGTATAGTACATGAAGCGGGTAGCATGTATTTAGACAAGGATATGAGCCAAGAAAGAAAAGAGCAAGTCTTTGTTCATGAAGTATTACATGGGATCTTTAAAGAAGCAGGTTACGAAGAACACGACGAAGACCTAATTAACCGGGTAGCCATAGTATTACACCAAGTATTAAAAGATAACGACTTTTCGGCTAAAGGTGAAAGTATTGTGTTAAGTGGTTCTGTTAATTGTTCTGAATGTGGAGCGGATTGGAGCGCCGGGGAGATATGCCCCCATATTCACGGGCCTTTAGAATTGATTAGCGGGGGAGATCCTTTCATACAGGTATTAGAAAGCCCGGAAACAAAATGGGGAAGGCCGTCGCCTATGTCTTATAAGATAGCGCCGGAATTGGTTAAAAATCAAAACAATGAAAGGAAAGGGATAAAATGAGACAAGGCATACAAACAGGCCAACATATTTACGCAACTATAAAATTTTTAGAAAAAGAAGTGGAAACCGTTAAAGAAGCCATGGGTAACGTTGCTTCCAGTATGGGAGAAGATACAACCGCCTATGCATTGTTAGCAGAAAGACAAAAAGGAACTCAAGACAAATTAAACAGTCTGTTAGAAACAAAGTTTACTGTAATAGGCAAATAAAACTAAAAAAGGGTAGGGGATTAGGAAATGGATTTAAATAAAATGGTAATGGACAGTTTGGCCAAAATGGAGAAAGAAGGCACGGTCCAAAAAATTGTAGAAAAGAAAATAGAAAACACGGTGGCAGAAGTAATAGAGGACGTTTACGGAAAGTGGAGCAGCTTTGCAAAGGATCTAAAAGCTGAAACACAAAAAGCGGTAAGCATTGACTTGGAAGCTTTGAATTTACCAAAGTATAACCATTTAGTTCTACAGGTGATTAAAGAAAAAATAGAAAGCAGCATGAACGACAGCCAAGGCATTAAACAGATTGAAGAACAAATAGAATCCTTGCTATTGGACACGAAAAGAGAATACAAACTTTCCGAGCTTGTAAAAGAGCTTACCAATGAAATAGATGATTTATACGAATTAGATTATGACGACTACCACGAAATGACCTTACATGTAGATGATGAATCCAATTATGGATCTTATTGGATTGCCATGGATGCCAGGGAAGACATTGGCGAATATGATTGCAAATACAGAATGTTAGTAAGTGACCATGGGAAACTATATTCTATTAAAATCGGATCTTCAGAATATGGAAGGAAGCCGCGGAATGAAGACTTTGATATTAAAGGTGTATTAGACGGATTAAACACGGGCCTAGAAGAAACATTATTTAAAATGTACGCGAGCGGGGCCTTACTTATAGATGATGAAAACGCTTGTAAAACGGAAATTTCTAACCCGGAATATGAAGGGTAAATAAAAAGGGGGTTGTTAAGAATGCCAGAACCAATTGAAGGGGAAGGGTTAAAAGGCGTTAAAGTATTTCAAATATGTGATTCCGATTCGGTGGCAGCTTATTCATTGGAAGAAGCTATAAGGTGGTATTTAGAACAAACGGGCATATCTGAAGATGAATTATACACGCGTGATGAAATCGAAGAATTAAACATGGACTTAGAGGTTTATGAGGACGACGGATTGGCAGGGAAAATTAAAATTAGTGAAATCTTAAAGACATATTGGGATGGATCACCTTTCATAGTAACAACGTCTTATTATTAATTAAAAAAAAGGGGTGTAAAGGATGCCAGAGCAAGCATTTAAAGGGACTGTATTAGAAGGACGGGAAAGAAAGTATTCGATTATTAACGAAAAGGATCTTTTGAAATATGTACCTATCAGAGTGGCGGACAAGTTACGGGCAGCATATAACAAAACGTGTGATTATATCGAATATGGGAGAGAAAAGGACGGGAAAAAGCCGTATAACTCTTATATCGTGATTAACACGGATGAACCATACATTAATGAAATCAAAGAAGTAATGAAAAAGCATGGCCATTGGGAGGGTGAATAGTATGGGAGCAATGATTTTTAACAGGGCGGACGCTTTGCACAGAATGGACGCATTAAAAAGTATATTGGTTAAATTGCCAAACAGCGCCGGGAAGCAGCTTTTAATGTCCACAATGGAAGACTACAGATTGGAATTGCTGAATGATATGCAGGAGCGGGAAACACAACAGAAACGAACGGCGGCCCATTTGCTGAAGGATCTACAGAATAACGAAGCGGAGCGGCATAATGCGAGGGAAAGAAAGAAAACGGCATGGGGCAGGATCACGTTAAACGGCGTACGTTATTCCAAATGGGAATTAACCGCGGATTGGCTAACAATGACCAATGATTTATTTTTCGAGAAGTACGGATTTAATTGGACCCCTTCCATAGCGCTGCAAAACGACGTATTAGACTTTTTCCAAAAATACGGGAATATATCAAGGGATGATTTAAAAAAGCCATACGGGGCAATAGGAGAGACTAAAGCCCCGTTGCCAGGTGATTCATGTATGACAAAGCCATTAACCCAGGAAACAGTAAATAAATTTATGGCGGATATAACAGAAGCTTATAAATGGACGGAAGAAAAAACAGAAATGAAGTACACGGAAGAAATAGAAGGGGATAGACTTTTAGAAATTGTTGCAACGGATGAATTTGTTAATAAAAGAGCGGCGCAACAATTGTTAACACAAAACCAACTAAATATACTAGGTGGACAAAGAACCCCAGGTTACAAAATGACCAAATAATGTACACCCTGTACAATACCCCATTAAACCGTTACTTTATGCGGTGTAATGGGGTATAATTTTTGTAGGGAAAGAAACCCAAATAAGTAAAAAAATGAGCAGCAGGGCGAAAAAACGGACGTTTATTGGACAAGCGTACAAAAACGAACGCCAATTGTCCGAAAAAACGAACGGAAAGGGGGCAAAAAACAGCATGGGCAAAAAGGTAAAGGAAGAAAAATTACACCATAAAGAAGCCTTTGAACTATATTTTGTATTACCGCCGGAAAAAAGGACCATACGCGAAGTGGCAAGACAGTTGAAGAAGTCGCCGTCTACTGTACAAGTTTGGGCGGAATCATTCAATTGGAAAGAGCGCGCTGAAATCCGGGACGGTGAACTAAATAGACAATTCCAAGAGATCCAGAAAGAGAACAACGATACTTTATTAAATGTTAAAGCTTCCTTCCATAAAATCTTGAAGGCGCTAATTGGCCAGGCAATTCAAGATATAAAAAGCGGAGAATTAAAAATATATAACATTAACGATTTAATAAAGGTAATGGAATTGGACATGGCTTTACTTGGTGAAGTGGATAGGCAAGCAGCGAACCAAATGGATGCATTGACAGAAGCGGTTAGACAATCCGCCCAATTGTTTGGAGTGGATGATAACACAAAATGGGAGTATGACGGAAAAGAGCGCCTAGAAGGTGAAGACATTGGCGACGATCAATAAGCAAGACCCAAATTTTAAAAAGCTGCCTATTAAACCCTTTTCACCTAACCAGTTAAGGGCCTTGGCATTGAGTACGGCCCCATTTAATTTATGGGATGGATCAATAAGGAGCGGTAAAACCTTTTTGTCCATTCTTTGGTTATTACGCGTTAATGAAGAATGCCCCCCAGGTGATGGGATGATTTTAGGACAGACCCCGGAAACAATAGAGCGTAACTTCCTTAACAGCCTAATGTCTGTATTAGGTGAGGGGAATTACCATTACAGAACGGGTAAAAGTATTGATCTATATAGATGGGAAAACGGCGAACGAATAACCAGGCGTTTTTATATTGTAGGGGCTAGGGACGTGGGAGCATTAAGGCGAATCCGTGGGTCTACTCTTATGATTGCCTATGTAGATGAGGGTACACTTGTACCCAAGGTAGTATTTGACGAATTAGTAGGCCGTCTATCTAGTGGCCAGGCTAAATGTTTGGTAACGACAAACCCGGATAGCCCAAACCATTGGCTTCTTACCGACTATGTAGAGAACAAAACAGCCCGCGCGGATTGGCGGCGCTTCCGCTTCCTCTTAGAAGATAATTTAAGTTTAGATGATTCATACATTGAGAGGGTTAAGCGTCAATATTCAGGCATTCCGGCCCGATATGCCCGCATGATAAAGGGTCAATGGGTACTAGCTGAAGGCGTTATTTATCAAAAGTTTAAGAAGGATATACACGTAGTTAAAAAGAAAGATATACCAAAGAGCGGGTTAAGGCGCTTATTTATAGGAAGTGACTATGGGGTAGGGAATCCAACGGCCTTTTTACTAATAGGCGAGTACTATTTGAATGGTAAATATGTATACTATGTACTCAAAGAATACTATTACAGTGGTAGAGAAACAGGGGTAAATAAAACGACGCGGGAATTTGGGGAAGACTTCATTAAATTTGCTAAAGGCAACCGCATAGAAGAAGTGGTTATAGATCCGAGCGCCGCCGCTCTTATTACAGAACTAGAAACAAACGAAGTAAAGCGCGGGGTAGGTTATTTCTATAATGTTGTTCCCGCTGATAATGCGGTATTAGAAGGGATTCAGGCCGTGGCCAATATGTTCGCGGATAATGTTTTATTCATTGTTGATACATGCATTAACACAATAGACGAATTGGGCTTGTATTCATGGGATCCAAAAGCGCAAACAAATGGGATAGATAAACCATTAAAGATAAACGACCATTGTTTAGACGCGCTTAGGTATGCGATTTATACGATAATAGGGAAATATGGGGATATATCAGACGCGAGCGGGTGGTAGTATGAACAATGATGATAAGGATAATAAAGTAGTTTTATTGATTCTCATTTTATTATGGATAGTCTTTTTGATTGGTATATTGGCTTACAATCCATACAACAAAGGCAGCAAAGCTATAACGACAGTGGCCACGGACGGGAAAATACATTACTTATACAAGGAAGTAATTTTAAATAAAACAATACGAATAATAGGGGGAAAAGAAATTGGCCGCAAAGTTGCCTGAATGGAAAGAGTGGAACGACGATATTATAACCAAGTATCATGGGGATGTTAGATATTACAGGGATCTTTATTATGGCAAGCATGGCGAATTATTTCCGCGTGCCAAGGATCTAATAACCAACGGGGAAATTACAGATAACATTGAACGCGGATTGGATAAGAATATAGACGGGAATGTTAGAACGCCTTATATCATTGCAAACGCCTGTAAAATTATTTGTAAGATCCCGGCTACAATGGTAAGCAGGGCTATGGGGAATATGGCATTGACAGAAGATCAGGAATTTGAAAACGTGGACAAGCTTCCGACAGATTTGGACCCAAGCGGCGAAGGGGAAACCGGGGATAACAAATTATATTTATCGGACGTATTGGAAGACATTGAAACCGCTTCAGGATTTAAAAGAGGTACACACTATTCTAATATTTTACAACACCAAATAGACGGCGGTTTGGTTGGTATACCTGAAATGGACGACAACGGGGTAAGAATCGTTTTTAAGAAGCGGGAAGTATATTTCCCCCATGAGGACGGCTTAGGGTGTGACCTATCCTTTAAACGAACGCTTGAGAACCTAAAAGGGGAAATGAAAGATTATTTACATGTTCATAGGCATAGGGTGGAAGATAACACGTTAACCATTACCCAATACCTGCAATTACTCAATAATGGTATTACCGAACCAGTGGAAGAAGAAGAAGCGAAACAAATATTAGAAGTCGATAGCTTAATAACGGTATTCGAAAACAGAAATAAACCGCTTGTTAGTTATTGGGGGAACGAAACGACATTTGATTACCCATTGGGCCAATCCGCTTTATATGGACAAGGCAGCAAGCAAGATGAGGTAAACTGGACGCTTACCAGGACCGGGATTGTTTACCAACGGAATGGTAAACCACGTTTGGCCATTACACCTGAAGTTATGAACGCATTGAAAAACAAAGCAATGGACCGTTACCAGGATGATAGTTTAATTGACCATAGAGACTTAGAGATTGTTACCATGAACAAAGACGGCCAAAGCATGGAAGTAATTCAGATAGATATAACCAAAATCGGGGACGTTAAATATGTAAAGGATCTACTTAAAATTATGTTCATGGAAACAGAAACAAGTGAAAAGGCCGTGGATTTTTATTTAGGCGAAGGCGGGGGAAATGCTGCCAGTGGTATATCAAAGTTTTATGATTTATTTACAAGCATTATTAAGGCCGAGCGGCTACTAGGTGAATACGTGGATTTTATACAAGAATTAGTAGAGAATTGCTTTTGGATGCTATCCACGCGGGACGAATATTCTACTATTCAAGTGGTAAGACCGACAATACAAATTAAAGACATTATACCGACTACCACAAAAGAAAAAGTGGACACGGAAAAAGCTGCAAAAGACAGCGGGTTAAGATCCGTGGAAAAAGCGGTTAAAAATATTAATGAAGGGGCAAGCGATACGGCCATAGAGCAGGAACTAGCCCGCATAGAAGAAGATCAACAAAGCGTTAATAGTAATAC
>JAZUNI010000028.1:0-2334 GCA_045604045.1 Elusimicrobiaceae bacterium
TAAACCAAATTAATTATAATGAAAAATACAGAATGACAGCATATGAAGAATTAAGAAAAAAAGGGTATGAGTTAGAATACATCGAGCCAGTAATAACAGAACCATTATTAGGGATAGAAGAAGAAATGAAATACAAGTTAAAGAACATGAAAGTTAAACTTACCAGGACAATGGTAAAAACGATAATGGAAGTGTAATGATGAAAATAAAAATAGAACGTGCATGGCATGGAGAATGATCCATAAGAAAAGAGCGGCTACAATGCCCGCTCTTATTTCTTTATCTCATATGATCCGCCTGTAAAGTCTTCCACGGCTAAATTATCGCCTTTTACATCTTTTATAGTAACGTGTACCCCGTCCCCGTCTTTCACTAAGCCGCTTCCAATGAATTTACTTTCTATGATTTCACCCATTTTTTCCGCGCGGCCCGGCTTTTCATCTTCAGGGGTTAGTAACCAATAAGTATCATTTATATATAGATCCGCTTCGAAATGGTCCTTTATTTGCTCATATTCCGCACGGGCAAAGGTTCCCTTTGAATCGGTTATCATCTTATCTAACATAAAATCCAGGTTGTTAAGAGCGTCTTTTTTTGCCGCTTCTTCCTTGACAACGCTATCCGGGTCCGTGGTAGCTTCCTTGTCCTTAGCTTCTTCCGTGGCCGCTTCATTAATGGCCTTTTTATCTGTTATGCTTACGTCCTTATCCGAATTATCCGTATCAATAAACATTCCCGCTATTGCTATGACTAAGATCAACAAAACAACGCCGCCAAAGATATACATACACCCTTTAAAAAGCTTTCTCATTATTAACACTTCCTTTTTGATATTTTTACCAATGATACATTACAAAGTTTATTCTAGTCAATTTTTAAATATGATAAAAATACCAATTAATTACTTTATTTAGTTTACTTAGGTAAACAAATGATATATAATTAGGGTATACCAATTGGAAGGGGATTGATTAAATGGTACGGGTCAATTGTTCAAAATGCGACGGAAAAGGAACAATCCTTCATTACGTGGGGATACAAGGCGGAACGTGCTTCCGTTGTAAGGGTAAAGGATTCTTTGCTCTTACTGATAGAGAAGCGGTAAAGCAAGAAGAAGCCAAGAAACGCATGGAAGCGGCTTACCAAAAACAATTAGAAGCTGAAGAAGCGGAAATGGAAGAACAAAAGAAGGCCGCGGATCTTCATGAATTGAATAAGCAACGGCATTTCAAACGGCTACAAAGCAGATCTAAATTTGCCGGTGAAGTTGGGGAAGAAATAAGCCTAACTTTATCCCTGAAAAGAAGTGTTAAAACAAGATACGAATATATGTATGTATTAACAGATAACCAAGATCATGAATTCATATTTTACGGTAAAAACATTCCAGATGTTATAAACCCGAACCAATACGAAATAAAAGCAACGATTAAAGCACATGATATTTTCAAAGGATTCAAGAAAACAGTATTAACAAACGTGAAAGTCTTAAATGAGATTGATTGGGCGACATTATCAGACGATGAAATAGACGCATACTACAATTAAAAAAAAAGAGCGGGTCCCCTTCCAAATAGAGCGGCCCGCGTTTTTTACTATTAAGCTAGTACCATTACAATTCTAATGTTTTAACCTTCCATTCTAATCCTTATAATCTAATATATGTTAAATTTAAAGCATGTTATTACTTTAAAAGGGGTTTGAATCTATGACATACAACGAATGGAAAGAAGCTATAAAACTATTACAGAAAAAGGGGTGGAAACGTTCGCCGGGTCCTAATTGGTCCTATTACAAAGAATTAAACCGACAACATGAAGGCAGGATATATACTTATTGGGTCTTTATTTACAAATATGAAATAAAGGCGCTTATCCCCTTGGCCGCTCTATTGGATGAAAAAGAAAACCAGGGGAAAAAGAGCCTTAATAAAATGATTTTACGCGATAAGGTAAAGCGGAAATGGGGCGTATATGATGATTGACCCTTATTTAATAATCGCTTTAGTAATGGCCTTTGCAATCGTCTTAATTAGGCTAATAACGCCGTTTATTAAATCTAAAGAGCTAATCATTATACTATCCCATACGGACCTTATAACGCGTTTGTGTTTAGTCCTAACAATTGTTTACTATGTCACTTTCAAAATATTAGATATGTGAAAAGGGGGATAAAAATGAATAGCTATGAGGTTATATTTGTTTATGATTCAATGGCATTAAGGGGTGAAACTAGCTTTACAGAAAAAGCAAAGGGTGATAGTAAAGGAGAAGTAGCGGCAACCGTGGCCAAAACGTTGGAAAAGGCGAAATTTATTGAATACCCCGGCGGCTT
>JAZUNI010000029.1:0-23259 GCA_045604045.1 Elusimicrobiaceae bacterium
AAGCCCGGCCAGTACGCGCGGCGTTAATGGCATATCTTTGACCTGCTCTTTAATTTGGTCAATCTTATAGAGTTTCTCTAGGATAGATTGGGTAATTTGATAATTTGGATGAAATGTTATTGGCATATATATTGGCGTTCCCATATGCCATTATTATGCCATTAAATAGGCAGAGGTGTCAAGGGGTTATCCCCCTCACTATTTTTTTGTCGAAGGAGTGGCTATTTTGATGAGGGCTTGCCTACCTTCTTTAGTTAAACTTGAACGGAATAGGTCTAAATAATTCAAGGCAATCTTATCGTCCGGCAGGTTACCCAAACTGGCACGAGAGAGCTTATTAATCGGTCCCGTAAAAGGCCCGGCATCTACCCAAAACTCAATATTTACACTAACCGGAGTTTCCGTTTGCGGGTTTGGGGAATGTTCTACGTGCATGTGTAAGTGTCCAAGCCTAAAGGCTGGCAAGATATTGATAACCACATTATTTTCATCTGTTATAAGGCCTAATTCATGGGTTCCCATGCGTACCGTATATCCCCACTTATGAAATACTTGGAGCAAATTGTTTAAATGTTCTTTAGCAGTATCAATCGTTACCCCATCACTAAACACAATTTGACTTGCTAAATCTTCGCGTTTTTCCGCTTCTTCTTCCGTCTCTCCACGTTTGGGCGGCAGCGAAGCTAAATAACCGCTTTTACCAAGGGCGTGACTAATGTCTTCTACGACTTGAGATTCCCAAGACCAACCAGTTCTCTCGGCTTGTAAATAGAAGTTTTCCGGGCGGGGCATGGCACCATTTCCCAAATAATTTTTATAACCGAGTTTATAAAAGAACCCGCCTTCTTGCTCCCCCAAAAGGGGGTAATATTGACCGAGAGTTGCTAAAATATCATTTAAACGGTTGCGTTGGCTGATTCCCAAGGATTGGTAAATCCGGATAAACTTTTGGATATCCTTTAACGCATTGTTTGAATCGTCATTTCCAACAATAACATGCAAAGCACGGGCCTTAGTAAGCCAGGAAGAAAACTGCTCGCGTTGCATAGTACTTTCCTCCCCGACTTGGTTTAAAAGTTGGCCTGTTAATTCATTTATCTCTAAGATAAGCGTACGTTCCTGCGGTTTTTGCGCAGAGGCAGCTTGCTGAGTATTTTCAGCGGATTCTTGTGTATCTTCTGTTTCCGCAAGAGCTACATAATGATCTCCTTCTTTTTCCAAAAGTAAATGTCCATTTTCAGCCGCTTGCACTGCTATCTTTAATTCGTAAATTTTTTGTAAATAAGGATCATTATAAATAAAATTTCCGTTCACATCCAAATGTCCTTTATTGGCCTTTTTATGATAATATAAACGGGCTGTTAACGTGTAATACAAACGACTTTTATCCATAGGCATGCGTTTGTGTTGCGTAACATATTGGACAAACTCATCATAGATTTTTTGAGTAGACCAAATTTCTTGTTTATCTACTTTATTTTCATATAAGTTATTTAGGGCTATAACAGCTTCGTCTGTATTAATAACTCCGTTTTTTCTTGCGGTAGCTAATGTATTGTAGATCCCGTTTCTTAATTGACGTTCCTTTTCGTTGGAAGAAGTTTGTGAAGGCAATTTATTATCATGCGTAGCCAACCAATCTTTCAAGGAGGCATACCATTTCAGCGCGGTTTTATGTATATCAAACTGGCGGTTATCTTCTTTAATTTGATTTAATTCAATAATTACAGGATCGGTTTTATCCGTTCCTTTCTTTTTAGCTGCTTCGATAGCATCCGTGATAGCATTGTTTAAAGAAGCCTCTTCACTCCCGGCCGGAGCGTGGTAAGCGGGATATTGCCCATTATGTTCTTGCATGTATTGTTTTAATTGAGCCAATATCTGAGCAGGAGTTCTTTTTTCACGGCGAACCCGGTTTGCATTTGTAAGGGCTCTTAATGCTTGCATAATGGGGTCTGTTTGGCTGATTCCATGGGCTTTACCGCGGGATTTTACTTTATCTACATCGACTCTTAAATCATACTCTTGCTTGGTAGTAGCCGTAATCTTTTGCGGTAATTTGTCTTGACTTGCCAAAAAAGCGGTTAAATTTAATAGCGTAAAATAATTTTTGAGCGTAAAATCGGGAATTCCTTTCCCGCCGAAAATCTGCCCCCATTGGCGTTTAGTAAAGGCAATACCTGTTTCGTGTAACAGATGCTCAAAAACTTCCGCATAATTCCACGCATCTTTATTGCGTCCCGGTTTATAAATTAAATTGCCGTCCTCATCCTGCGAAAATATGGCTTCATCCGTATCGGCGAAGGCTTGTTCAATAGCATCCAATTGCTCCTGTGAAAACCCGGCTTTGGTGGTAGCTAATTGGATACGCCAATCCGGGATATATGTTTGAAGAGCGGTTTTCCCGTCTAATAAGGTAGGTGTGGAAGTTTCTTCTGCGGGAAGTTCTGACACTGGGGTGGGCAATTCCGTCTCTTCTTCCATCATCTGGTCAGGTTGTTCTTGTTCCTCACTGTCCTGCTTTTGGCGTTTTGCTGCTTCTATTTCTTGGGCTTTAGCGGCTTGCTGTGCCCACTCTTCTTCGGCCTCACGGACTTCTTGGGCAAATTGAGGGTCCGTGGCTAAACGTTGCTGGCGCGCTAGTTCTTTCTCGGCGAGGACCTCACTGATTCGTTTGCGGCGTTTTTTAACAGGTTGTTGTACGGATTGTCCTTGCGGTTGTGAGGGTGCGGACAGCGTTTGCGGAGCAGGCACTTGTGTTTGCGCAGGGCCTTTATTGGGGGCCTGTTTTCTGGCAGTTTCGCGCAAGTTAAAGAGCACTTGTAAGGGGCTGTTTTTATCTTTAGCTAATTTTACAAGTTGTAAATCCTTGATGTCGTATCCTAATTTTTCAGCCGTTTGTAACCATAACGTAGCATAGCTGGGTTGGCGCCCTCTTTTATGCGTCTTTGTATAAGCCGCTATGTTTTTATCAGTCCTAGTAAAAATGGTTTGCAATATATTTTCAAACAAGAAGAACGGCATAGATAACTCAATAAATTTTGAAATAGCCCCTTCCAGGCTAGACAAAGTAATTGTTTGTACGGGCTGGGTTTCAGGGACCGCTTGGACCGGTTGTACTTCTTGCAAACTGGGTGAGGTTTGGGTGCCCTGCGTTTGAGTGGACGCAGGTGCCTTTTTATTCTTAGATTTAGCGGCTTGGATCGGCTTTACTTTAGAATCATTGGCAGCACTCGATACGGGGGTACGAAAGAGGGATTGAAGCGGGCTAGCGGGGTCTTTAGCCAATTTCACAAGTTGTAATTCATGAATATCATACCCCAATTCTTCCGCTGTTTGTAACCATAACGTGGCATAACTGGGGCGGCGGCCTCTTTTATGGGCAGCTATCAAAGCGGTCATTTTTTCGTTGGTATGAGTGAAAATATCTTGTAAAATTTCTTCAAAACGGGAATACGGCACAGTAAGCGTAATAAATTGCGAAATTGCTTGTTGCAAATCGGTAGAATTAGCTTGCTGAGAACCTGCCGATTGCGTTTGGGCGGCTTGCTGGGCATTTAGTTCATCCTCGGCCGCGTCTAGTTCAGCATCCAAGCGGGCTTGTGCGCTAACTTGAGCAGCAGCCGTTTGGGCCAGATCGGCGCGTAGTTCTTGTTCGTCTTGTGCTAAGCGTTCTTCTTCGTCCAATTTCGAGTTCTCTGCGGCGATTAACTCTTTTTCTGCGGCGGCATCCAACTGGTCATCTAAACGGGCTTGTGCGCTAGCTTGGGCGGCGGAGGTTTCGCGCATGGCATTATACAGGTCTTCTTCTTCGGCCCATTCCCTCTCTATTTCATCTAGTTGGGCATCTAAGCGTTGTTGAAAAGCGACTTGTGCGGCTGATTTATCCTGCAAGGCGGTGTGAATTTCTTGCACCTCTTGATTGCTCGGAACGCTTGCAAGTAATTCCTTAATGCGCTGCCTATTTGGATCATTTTTAGGTAAACTGGCTAAGAGCCAACGAGTGGCCTTGGCCAAGCGGTTTTCATTTTTTATTTTTTGACTCGTTATTTCTTTTTTAGTGTAACGATTGGGTGCACGATGGTACTTATCAATAAATTTTTCCAACTCATTTGCCCATTGTTCGGGAGTTTCATGCGGAATCTTAAACGGTTCTCCGAACGGCTGAATTCTATCATACAGATATAATACTTTTAAGACATAATCTTCAGTTATATCTTGCGGTACAAACAAGAGGGTTTCTACCCAGTTGGCAGCCCAAGCCGCTATAGG
Organism: Elusimicrobiaceae bacterium; assembly: GCA_045604045.1. GTDB lineage: Bacteria > Elusimicrobiota > Elusimicrobia > Elusimicrobiales > Elusimicrobiaceae > Avelusimicrobium. The sequence goes on from JAZUNI010000029.1 coordinate 4,273, forward strand.
AGATTTTTTAGACACAGTGACTTCTATGGTGATTTCTTCATTTTCTCCGTCTTGCTCATCTTGTTTATCGGTTGTATTTGTGTGTTTGTTAGACTGCCCATTTCCGCCGCCTGCCATATCCGTACCATCCTCGGCGGACATACGGGCCTGCAACAGACGGTTCTTAAAAAGTGTAGGAACGCCCCACAACGGGGCCATGGCCAGAGCAGGCTGCAATGCATCGGTTACGCCAATATCAGACCCAAACACGAACGAAGCACCTAACAATCCGGCCGGTACTAATGCTGCTGCTTTTAACCATGGGTGCGCTGTTCCCAAATAGCCCATTCCTGACGGACGCAGTTCTTTTACCCCAGAAATCCCGGTAAAACGGCCGAAAGTTTCTAAAAATCCGGGTTTCGTTGCCGTTCCTAACATTTGTGCGGCATATCCTTGTGAAGTTACTCCACCTGGGTTTACCGCTCCGCTGCGGTACGCCGCACCGGATCCGCCACGTAAGAAATCTTCGGCAATAAACATACTTTGCTGGGCACGGATAGTTTGCACTACGGCCGGTGCATCCGCCGCTTGAGCAATCGCCGCTTCACTGCTTAAGGGGGCAACCCCCGGTCCGGCAGCCGCTAACCCATAGCGCGAAGTACCAAATTTAAACATATTTTGGAAAGTCGGCTTCCAGTTGAGGGCCCAATTTAAGCGCGCTTTATCCAGCCAGCTAACCTGTTTGACTCCTGCAGACTGCCCGGAAAGCTCAGCCAACGTCTGACTATACTCCGGGTGAGCCGGATTAGGTTTCCAGGTTTTAACAGTATTACCCAGTGTGTTGGTAGTTTCCACTTCTATCCAGCGCGGCACGGCTTGTGTAGCCGGTTGTGTTACTGCTTGAGCAGTTTGGGCGGCTTTCGTGGTTTGGGCGGCTGTTTCGGCACCGTCTGCTACTGCCGCTTGCTCTTTAGCCACATTGGCAAAACCGTCCCCTGTGCTAGCATACAATACACGTTGTTGGGCCAAGGATGCTTCTTGTTGCGGGGAAGTCGCTACTGCCACCGTACGTCGACCGTTCTGCACGCCCATGTCTACCGTCGTATATCCATTTGCATTCGCGGCGGATGTTTGCGTTTGGGATGCTTGCTGGGAAGTTTGTTGTTTGGCGGCCGGTTGTTTTTTTGCCTGTGCCGGTTTTTTTGCCGGTTTAGCGGCCGTTGCCGGGCGGGCATTTGCCGCTGGGCGGGTAGCCGGGTTTAACGGAATTTCTTTCGCGCGCGGACCGCCTTTTACACGCGCCCACATCTTTTTAGGAGCGTTTTTAAAATAATTCGCCGCACCTACCCATGCTTTACGGCTGGATAATGTTTTAACGGCTTGTGGAATCCCTTTGGCTAATGCGGGAATACTCTTTATTAAATAACCAGTCATTAGTACCGTTAATACACTGTCTCCCGCAAAACCGATGGTCAGTAAACGGCTATTGTAAATGGTGCGTTGGATTTTTTCGTTATCTCGTTTGGGTAGTTCCGGTGTCCAACCGCGGCTTCTGGCAAATTGGTAGGCCTTATAGTGTACCCGGCGTTGGGTTCCTTCGTTTAAGTCAAACCAATCCCCTTTGTAAAAAAAGTTGATCAGTTCCTGGGCAGGTTCATAAATAAATGTTTTGCCATGTTCTCTCCACCCATCCATAATCCCTAACACTAATGGGTAGTGCATCACTCCGGCGGCATTCGTTTTCTCTTTGGCGGCTTGGTTGGCTTTACCCACTAATTTTTTAGCCAAAGCCCGCGCATAGGTATTGGTGGCACTTTGCTGTCCTAAAAATGCCCCTACTTCTTCTAACACGTTGGCATATGGGTATTGAATTCCTTCACTTTGCCAAGAAGTATTGCTAAATCCCTGGCGTTTGGCTTCCTCTTTATCTAAATATTGAAATTGTTCATTGATGCGGTTTAAAAAGCGGGAATTTCCGCCGCGGATATTACTGGCTGCACGCAAACCATTTTGGGCCAGCGTTTCAAAAGGGCTCCCAATTCCATGCAACACATTTCCTGCCGTAGAAGGAATCGTGTCATCCGTTAAAAAGGTTTCTAATAATTGGTAGGATTTTTGCGTTCCCAATACACCTAATCCGGTTACACAGGCCTGGATGACAGCTCCGCCGACAGCAGTATCATACTTGTCTTTTAATAAATTGTAAAAAGTTTGTGCGGCCTTTTGTTGTTCGGCAGCTCCTTTGGTAATCATGGCAAGGGCTGGGATGACGGACACTTCAGCGGCACAGCGTTTGGCTTGTTTTTCGCTGGCAATGCGTTGGTCAGCCCGGTGTTCTTGGGACCCATATTCAAAAGCACCGTTTGAGCAATCCTCTCCGGCCATTTTGATTAAATCATAAAAATAGCGGACCGCTTCCTTCCGGTCTGCTTCACCGTAAATACCAAAATTAGATACTAGCCACGCAAAATCGGTTGCCGTAGAATCTATAATCTGGCCCTTATAATAGAGTTGGGAGTCCTTAATCCCATGATGAATACCACCCCACGCATACGCCAATGCCGGGATACATTCTTCCCCATTTTCTGAACATACCACTGCTTCTTGGATATTGCCGCGTGCCTGATTGCGTGCTTCTATGAGTTTGGAAATCACATGTTCCCAATAATGGTACGTACTATTCTTGCTTGCCAACACTTCCCCGCGTTCTATCCAATACGCTTCCTCGGCCTGTTGTTGGTTACGCGCCATTTGCCGGGTAACGGCTTCTTCCAAACTGTTACTGGCACTTACGCGAAAACGCACCTTGGGCGTTTGTAATACTTGCGCAAATGAGGGGGCTGCGCTTGTAAAAATAAGCGCTACACTTAAAAAACTGGCTACCATTTTATAAAGTGCTTGCATAATTCTAACCCTCATTGTAAGCGGTAATTAGAGTATTGGGAAAAAACCTAGAAAAAACAAGGAGTATTTCCCAGGCCCCGCTTTTAATACGGGGCTTGTTAATTACCAATCAATACATCATACCAATATGTTTTTTATGTACTTCTCCTTGTGAGTCGGTCCATACCATCTTAAGAAGTTTGAAGATGGTATATTCTTTTTCTCCGTGGACCGATACAATTTTTTCCCCGGTTCCGCTTTCCACAAAAAATTGGACGGGATTATTGGCCCGAAACTCAATATCCGCATCATCTTTAAGGATGGGTTTAATCGTAATTTGAGTAGGATCATTGTCATCTTGATCAAATTCTATAGCCATGTCTCCTATATCTATGGGGTTTGTATTATCCATCAGTGTAAAGCGATGATACGTGGTTCCCGATGGGAAAGAAACTACTTGCTTATCTAACGCTACCGTAGCCCACGGATGAGGCGGTCTGGTGGGTTCCGGCACAATGCGGTCGTAATCGTACGATTGGGCAACCCCAATTCCACCCAAACATAACATGGCTAGTAAACACACTATTTTTTTCATTATCTCCTCCTACTTCCCTTTTATTTCACTTCCGTTACACTCATTAGTTTAGGGTCAAATGCCCTAAAAACCAGGGGCAAAAGACCTAGGACTATATGGGCCTAAAGACCTATTTTTATAACTTGACTGCTAGGCCTAGAAGAAGCGTAATTATGTTTTTGTTTGTAAGTATGTGCGCGACTTCCTATCCAACCCAGCCAGCATAAACACAAAAGATTCTTCACAATTCACGAAAACCCACCAAATTTTTATGCTATAAGTGGCGCATAAAAAAATCCCCGTCGGAGTTAAACTCTAACGGGGATTTATGCTGAAAATTCAAAACTAAAATACGGAGTCGACGAGAGTTCGTCCTACATAAATTTCCTGACGGAAATTTTGCCCGGAACCGCCCTCGCGGTATTCGCCTTTCGCGGCTTATGCACGCTCAAACAAAAACATCGCTGCGGGCTTCGAATCTCTACGCGCCGTAAAGCAGTTTATGCCGCTTCCAGTCTCCCCGAAAATTAAAAACCCCCGAACAATGGGGAAAAGTTTTCAACATAAAAGGTCCTAATTCTAGGCGCGAACTTGCGAAGTATACTGTGCGCAGCGGCGCGGTAGCGCCGAGGTATTCGAGCAAGTGAGCAACAACGAAGTAGGGCTTTTTAGTAAGAAAACTGGCGGAGAGGGAGAGATTCGAACTCTCGATACGGTTTCCCGTATGCAGTCTTTCCAGGACTGTGCCTTAAACCACTCGGCCACCTCTCCAAGAAACGGTGTGTGGATTTAATTGACTTTATTATTATATCAAATTAGTTGCGTTTGCGCACGCCTACTGCGCGCATGATAAGCGTAAACGGGATAATAATGCACACGGACACTAGCAAAATAAATACGGTTACTAAAAACCCAACTGCCAGCGTTAAAAATCCGCCCAGCATACCGCCTAGGTCACCTTGCGGGCGGGCGTGATCGTCAGCTGTTGCCCACGCGGGGCGCTGGTTGGCGCGGATAATAGTGGGGCGCACGGGCTCGCCACCGTTAAGCGTGTCTTGCTTGGCGTGCTTGGTAGGAAAATCTTCTATAATTTCCGCTTCAATAATTTCGGGCTGCTCGCGTTTCATAGTTATATTGTATAAAAATACACCCGCCTTCCAGCGGGTGTATTTTGCACTAGTTTGCATGTTACCTTATAAAGTTTGTAAACACTACCGGTTCTTGTTCAGGTAATTGAATCCCGGCTTTGGCGGCGGCTTCTTTACACTTTAAAAACCACGCCATGTTGCGGCCTAAATAGCGCATTTGTTGCATGCCTTCCAGGTCCTGGCGTACTTGCTCAGGCGTGTGCCCGTGGACGTTGTTCCAATAGCGCGAAGGAATAATCGGCATTTGTATGAGCGCAAAGTATTTGTTGAGTTGGTCCCACGTAGCTGTGGTGCCACTACGGCGGGCGGAAGTAACAACGGCTGCCGGCTTTAACAAAAATAATTTTTTAGGGTCGCGTCCCCCGGCGTAAAATACACGGTCCATGAAGCTGGTAATGGCTCCACTACCACCCGCCCAGTGAACAGGCGACCCAAAAATAAATCCGTCGGCAGTTTCGCACTTATCTAAAAATTCATTTACAATGCCGCCCAGCACGCAGCGTCCACCAGTTTTGTCGCATCCGTGGCAGGCAATACATCCGCTAATGGGCTTTACGCCTAACCAAAAAATTTCCGTTTCCACGCCGTTTTCGTTAAGCGTATTGGCTACTTCGGTTAAGGCGGTGTAGGTACAACCGTTTTGATGTGGGGATCCGTTTACTAAAAGTACTTTCATGGTGTCTCCTATGAATGCAGTTTTTGCTCGCAGGCAACAATTTTTTCTTCGTACACATTTATTTTATAATTTAACCGTTTTAGCGTGGCTTGCATGGCTTTAATTTGAGTTTGCAAGCGGTCTCGTTCGGCCAGCAAAAGGGCTTTTCGTTGGGCAAGGGTTTTGTCTCCTTTTTGAAATAAGTCCACGTATTTTTGTAAGGTTTCAATGGAAAGCCCCGCCCCGCGCATACACTTAATAAATTCCACCCAGTTGCAATCTTCGGGTTGATAGTCTCTTAAGCCGCATTCCGTGCGGTGTACGGGGGGAATTAGGCCAGCCTTTTCGTAATAGCGTAGTGTATCTGCGGAGAGGCCGTATTTCTTACTTACTTCTGAAATGGTCATAATCACGTCTCCTTAAAACTATTTATATCATAGCATTTAGAGTAAGCTCCAGGTCAAGCCAGTTTGTAAGACCTATTAGACAATTAGGCCCTTTATCTACCCAAGAAATCCTCTTGTTATTTGGTAAAATGTATATATGAAATTTGTATCTATGCTGGTTTGTGTGGGGGGATTATTGTGCGGAAATAATGCCCCTTATGCTCAGCGATTGTATCCTAAAGGGCGTCTTTCACCGACGCAAAAGGTGCTTCCTGTTCGACCAAAAGGTTCCACGCATTGGGACGCAAAATTTGTAACTCCCCTACAAGTACGTTTTCAACTTGTAGATGCCCGCCTTGGTTTGCGGCAGCCAGCTACTACCACCAGGACAGTGGCTGGATTATCTGCTGCCAGGAACAAGGCCCCCACCATTAATTGGCCTTTAAAACCTCATTGGGGGAAGTTTCCAGGTAAGCAACAGGTTGATGCCGTTATTTTTGATTTAGACGGAACCCTTCTTAATTCTCTGTTTGCTTGGGAACATGCAGCCCGTAATTTTGTACGCGCTGAAGGGTATGATATGACGGAAACTATGGAAGAGCAGTTAGTAAAAATGTCGTTATTGGACGGCGCCCAACTTATTAAAGATACCTATCACTTGCCTTACACATTAGAAGAAATAGTGGCTGGTACCCTTCGTCCGATTAAAGCGCATTATGACCGGGATATCCAAGCGTTGCCCGGTGTGCCGGAATTATTAGCCCGGTTAAAAATGCAAGGGGTGAAAATGGCAGTGGCTACTGCCTCGCACAAAGAGTTTGCCCAAGCCGCTTTAACACGTTTGGGGCTAGCGGATTATTTTGATTTTATTATTACGTGTGATGAAGTAGGGGTTGGTAAGTCCAGCCCCAAGGTATACGAAGTTGCGGCTCAACGTTTGGGTGTGTCCAAAGAAAGAACATTAGTAGCCGAAGATGCGCTACATGCTTTGCAAACGGCTCATCAGGCGGGGTTTAAAACGGCTGGTATTGAAGAGGAACACTCGGCTCATCAGCGTACCCAGAAGCAAGCTGTATCCGATTATTACGTAATTTCTTATCAAGGCATTCACACGCTTTTTAAGTAATTTATTTTTGCTTACTATAAATAAAAAATCCCCGCAAGTGCGGGGATTTTGATATCGTTTTATTTATTTGGCAGACATTTTCTTCCAAATTAGCGCAGCTAACCCAGCTCCGCAGAAGGGGCCCACGATAAATACCCACAATTGGCTCCAAGCTTCGCCACCTAACACAAAAGCAGGGCCAAAGCTACGCGCCGGGTTTACCGAAGTTCCTGTGAGCGGAATACCCAAAATATGCACAAAAGTGAGCGTTAACCCAATGATTAAACCCGCAATGGTTGCATTTTTGGTGCTGCTGGTTACTCCTAGAACGGTCAGCACAAACACACAGGTTAAAATCATTTCTACCAATAGGGCGGCACCTACTTCTAAACCGATGGCCGAAAATTCGCCATAACCGTTGGCACCTAGGCCGGTAAAGGCAATGCCTCCCAAATTGGATGAGTTAATAATAGCAGCCAGTGTATAAGCCGCTAATAACCCTCCTAAACATTGGGCTACTACGTACCAGGCAAAGTCTTTATCGGTCATTTTGCCTCTCATCCATAACCATAAAGCGTAAATTAAGACAAATCAACCAAGTGCCAATTTTGCTGGTATAACTCCTGCAGTTTACGTTTGAACAGGGCGTGTTCAGGCAAAGTAAGTGCAGGGTCTGCCGCCAAAAGTTCGTCTCGGTCCTCAATGGCCCAGTACAAAATATCGCGGTCCTTAAAAATATCGCCGGCCTTAAATTCTAGCTCACCCGATTGGCGCGTGCCTAAAATTTCGCCGGGGCCGCGCAGCTGCATATCGCGCTCTCCAATTTTAAACCCGTCGCGTGTAGCACAAATAATATCCACCCGCTCTTTGGCTACGCTTCCGGCGTGTTGCGGCACTAATATGCAATAGCTGGCATGTTCACCACGCCCTACGCGTCCGCGCAACTGGTGTAAACTGGCTAGCCCAAAGCGCTCGGCATTTTCAATGACCATCACAGTAGCGTTTTTGACATCAATACCCACTTCTATGACGGGCGTAGCCACTAAAATATCGGTCTTATGTGCGGCAAAATCTGCCATCACGGTTTCTTTTTCCGCTTGGCTCATTTGTCCGTGTAAAATGGTTAGCCTACATTGAGGGAACACTTTCTTTAGTTTTTCAAATTCTTCGGTTACGGCTTTAGCAGAAATTTTTTCGCTTTCTTCAATGAGTGGAAAAACGATATAGGCCTGGCGCCCTTTTGCTACTTCGGTGCGGACGCGATCGTAAGCTAGTTTGCTGGTGGCACATTCGGTCAAAATAGGCTGTCTGCCTGGGGGAAGTTCGCTAAGGGTGGAAACCTCCAAATCTCCGTAAAACGCTAGCGCCAGGGTGCGGGGAATAGGGGTAGCCGTCATGGTCAATAAATCTAGTTTGGTGGTTTTCTCTTTTAGTTTACTGCGTTGTTTTACGCCAAAGCGGTGCTGCTCGTCAATTACGGCCAGGCGCAAATTGTGAAATTGTACCGTGTCTTGAATAACGGCGTGCGTGCCCACTAAAATTTGGATAGTTCCGTCGGCTAGTCCTTTTAAAATCTTTTTCTTTTCAACCGCTTTGGTGCTGGAGGTAAGTACTGCCACCTGTACGGGTAACCCCTTAAGTATGCGTTTAAAAGTTAAAAAATGTTGTTCGGCTAAAATTTCGGTGGGGGCCATGAGGGCTGCTTGGTATCCATTTTCTACAGCTAGTAACATCGCACATAACGCTACCACGGTTTTGCCGGAGCCCACATCTCCTTGCAAGAGGCGGTTCATGGGGCGTATGGAAAGCAAATCATTAAAAATTTCGTTAATTACTTTTTTTTGGCTATTTGTAAATTCAAAACCCAGTTGGGCGCGAAACGGTGTTAACAGAGTTTTTTTAACCACGTACGTATAGTCTTTAGCTAGGATTTTAGTTTGGGTGCGCTTGATGCCCCACGCCGTAGCCAAGAGTAAAAATTCTTCGTACGCCAGGCGTGTGCGGGCACTATCTAGCTCCGCGATGGAATTAGGGAAGTGAATCGATTTAAGGGCTTGCGGCGCACTTAAAAGCTTGCGTTTTTCAAGTAAGGTGGGGGGTAAAATTTCGGGCGTTTGTGTTAGCGTGCTAGATTGTAGGGCTTCGTACATAAATTGCCTAAATTGCTTGTTTGTTAAGCCCTCGGTTAATCCGTAAATGGGGGTTAATCGGCCCGCGTGCAATTTGGTAAGTGCGTCGGCGGCCAAGTAGGATTCTTCCACGGTAACCTGGTTGTCAAACATGACGGTGCGGTTGTTTTTACGGCCAATTACCCATACTTCATGGCCTACTAAAAAATCCTTTTTAAGTTGGCCAAACGGGTCAAACCGAAATGCCCGGTACATCCTTTTTTTAAACCAGGTACATTCAATTTGCTGCCCCTTTTCATCTTCAAGTACCGCTTTAAAAATAAGTACACTGCGCGCCGGGATTTGTTGGGTGCGTAATACCCGCCCTTTAAAAACCAGTAAAGCATCGGCGTTATAGGGGTTGGGGGGAGTATTTAGGCGGCGGTCCTGGTAAGTGCGCGGGTAGTAATGCAGTAAATCCTGCACGGTTTGAATTTCCAACTGCTCAAACAGTTTGGCTTTGGCAGGCCCGATGCCTTTTAGATATTGGATTTTAACCGGTGCTGACATAGTTAGATTGTAGCAATTTGTGTTATACTATAAGTACAATTTAATCTGTTTTTGGAACCGTATGCAGAATACGGTACGCTTTGAAAAAAATAAAATATAGATATATTAAATCCAAGAGACACTAAAACAGTCCTGTTCTAGAAAATTATATTGCTATTCAAAAAGAAAGAAGGAACATGTTGAAGAGAGAAATCCTAAATCAAGTTCAGGATGATACCTTTTTTGTTCCTTCTTTCTTTTACGAATCTTCGTGCCTGTTTCTACTTTTTAAGTTGTTCCAGGACTTTGTTAAGCACTTGCTTGGCGTCACCCACAATGCCGTATTTGCACACGTTAAAAATGGGCGCGTTGGCGTCTTTATTAATGCCAATGATTACGTCGCTATGCTCCATCCCTACCACGTGTTGCACGGCACCGGAAATGCCACACGCCACATACAATTTGCTGGCTACTGTCACGCCGGACTGACCCACCTGTTTTTCTTTCGGTTTAAAGCCCATATCCACCGCCGCGCGGCTGGCGCCCACGGCTCCGCCTAACGTAGCGGCAAACTGTTCCAAAAGCTCAAAGCCTTCTTTGTCTTTCATCCCGCGTCCGCCGGAAACTACCACTTCGGCTTCATCCAGTTTTTGCGTTGTAGAAATGGGGTCCATGTGCGTTTCAATAATACGCACTTTACCCGCTTCCACCGGAATAGCAATCGGCTCATTTACTACGGCCGCCATTTTGCCAGGCGTAGTGACTGCTTTTTTAAATACGTTGGGGCGCACCGTCGCCATTTGCGGACGATAATCCGGGCATTTAATATCGGCCATAATGTTACCGCCAAACGCCGGGCGGGTTTGAATTAAATTGCCTTCCTTAATAGACAAGCCCGTGCAGTCGGCCGTTAAGCCTACAAATAGTTCGGAAGAAATACGTGGGGATAAATCGCGCCCGATATACGTGGACGGAAATAACACCACGCTGGGGTTGTACTTTTTAATCAGTGTCACCATCGCGTTGGCGTACGCTAGCGTATTATAGTGGTGATATTCCGGTGCGTTGACGGCGTAGATTTTATCCGTACCGTATTGGGAAAGTTCGGCAAAATAATTTTGCACGTTGTCCCCAATGACTACCGCGCAGAGTTCTTCGCCTAACTGGTTAGCCAGTTCGCGTCCTTTAGACAATAGTTCAAAACCGACCGGGCGTACCTTTTGCGTACGGCCATCATCGCTAATTTCAATAAACGCCCACACGCCTTTATAGGCCGACAAATCTTTTTTGGCCGCACCAGTAGTCGGTAAAGACAAGGCCTTCATCGGACAGACGCTTACGCACGCCCCACACATGGTACACGCGGCAGACGCCACGGCCTTGCGGTTGACTAAAGAGAGTGCCCCAAACGGACAGGTGGATACACATTTCCCACAGCCTACACAATTTTGCGAAATTTGAATCATTTGATTACACTCTCCTTCTTTAAAATTTCTACTAATTTATTAGCAAGCTCCGCTGGGGAACCAACAATCATTTCCCCTTTTTGGCGGGCAGGTGGCGGGAAGATGCGGTCTACCCGCGTGGGGGAACCTTCTAGCCCTAATTTATGTAAATCAGCGCCAATGTCAGCCGCCGTCCAGGTATAGGTTTGTTTGTCTTGTGCTTTGTGAGCCGCCAAGAAAGACGGATATTTAGGTGCGTAATCTACCGGCATGGTCATGGTAACCAAAACGGGCATATCCGCTTGCAATACTTGTTTACCGCCTTCAATAAGTTTCTTGACCACTACTTGATTACCGCTTGCATCCACGTGGGTGCAGAATGTAATTTGCGGAATGTTTAGTTGCTTGGCAATGCCGGGCCCGGTTTGGGCGGTATCGCCATCAATGGCCATTTGACCGCAGAGAATCAAATCGTACTGGCCAATTTTGCGGATCGCCGTTGCTAACGCATAGGCCGTAGCCCACGTATCAGACCCGGCAAACGCACGGTCGGAAAGTAAAATTCCTTCATCTGCGCCCAGTGCCAAGGCCAAGCGTAACACCGCAATGGCCTGATTGGGGCCCATGGAGAGTACGGTTACTTTTGCCCCAGTTTTGGCTTTAATTTCCAGGGCTTTTTCTAGCGCAAAATGGTCATACGGATTTAAAATGCTGGGCACACCCGCGCGGATGAGGGTGCCGGTTTTGGGATCTACTTTTACTTGGGTAGAATCGGGAACTTGTTTAATACATACAATGATATTCATAGTTCTATCCTATTTTTTGAAAATTTCTCTAAGTTTAGCGGAAACGGTGTCCATATCGTCAATGAGTCCGCGCATTTTGTCTTCAATACCCACTAGGTTGACGGCTTGGCTGAGCTCGGCCGTGTTGATGTTGGGGCAGGTACCTAAAATAAGGCGTAAGCCTTCGCTAGCCACTTTAAAGGCACTTTGGCGGGCGTTGACGCGGGCCATGGTGCATAGCGAGTTAATGTCAAAGCGGCTGCCTTCGGTTACCAGTTTATTAGCGCATTGGCGGGTAAATACCGCGGCTACTTCCATTTCGCTAATTAGGTCGCCTAGCATAAAGGTAACGTATTGGTGGCGCGTTAATTTGTTGACGCGGCAATCTTCCAGCACGCGGGCCAATGCTCTAAAACCTAAGGCGACGCTGTCCGCACCGACATTGGGGTTTTGGGCGTGGATGGCATCAAATTCGGCGGCTTGATTTAAGTAATACTGACCGCGCGACTTAAGATGTTCCTGCCAGCGTCCGCGGAAGATGGTCATCTCTAATACTTCGCTGGTCCCTTCATAAATGCAGGTAATTTTGACGTCGCGTTTAATTTTTTCTACGGCAAATTCTTTGGTGTAGCCAAAGCCACCCATGGCCTGAATGGAGTCTTCGGCAGCTTTGTTGCCCGATTCGGTGGCATAAAGTTTAGCAATTGCCCCTTCGGTGGCTAGGCCGTGGTTGTTGACCTCTAGCTGCTTGGCCGTCCAGTCAATATACGCACGCGCGGCTTCAAAGCGAATATAATGCGGGGTAATCAGTTTGAGCATAAAGCCCTGTTTTGCGGCCAGCGGGCCGCCGGCTTGGATGCGCTGTTGTGCATACGTGAGCGCAGTTTCTACGGCTTCTTCGCCGCCGCCTAATCCAAACGCAGCTACCATTAAGCGCGTGTAGCCAAACACGGCTTGCGCTTGCAGGAAGCCTTGGCCTTCTTTGAGCCCAATCAAATTTTCAGCCGGCACGTACACTTCGTCAAACGCCAAACCGGCCGTGTTGGACAAGCGAATGCCGTGTTTGTCTTCGTGTGCATCTTGCGTAAAACCGGGCGTGCCTTTTTCTACAATAAACCAGCTCGGGCCGCCGGGGGCTAACGCTAGCACGGTGTAAATATCGGCTACGCCGCCGTTGGAAATCCACATTTTGCTACCGGTAATTTTGTAGCCCACTACTTTGCCGTCTTTGACGACGTGCTCCGCGCGGGTACGCAAAGACACTAAGTCAGAACCGGCGTCGGCTTCGGTAGCGCCGTAGGCCACTAGTTTATTTTCGTGGGCAATTTTTTGGAACCATTTGGCTTTTTGTTCCGGGGTGCCGCCTACGTTAATGGGGTCACTGCCTAAGAAGGTGGCAAATACGCCCGTGGCGATACCCAGGTCAATGCGGGCAAGTTGTTCGCAAATGCGGTAAATTTCGGTCGTCTGGCCGCCTAGGCCCCCGTATTCTTCGGGGATTAAGAGCAAATGTACGCCCAGTACATCATGGTTGTACATTTCTTTTAGAATGTCTAAAGGGATTTCATTCTTCGCGTCATGCTCGCGGATGAGGTTAAAGGATATGCGGTTTTTAGCATATTGGCGCAAGCTGTCTAGCATGAGGTTGCGCGTGGTTAAGTCATTTTTAGCCATAAATAAACGCTCCCAAATAATATAGGTATATTATACCAAATTAAAAACCCCCGCGCAGGAGCGGGGGTATAAAACGTAGGCGGTACAATCTGGCGTTTGTATTACTCTATGAACGCAAAAAGATATTCCTTAATATTCCTTTTTAGGAAATTTTACCTGATCTGGGATGACTAAAGTCCTCAGTCTTTTCATTTCCCGTTCAATAGAGCAAGATTTACCGTCCCTTTGTGCGTAATTAATATATGCCCATAATCTAGGACGTGTATTTTTCTTTACAACGGCACCTTCACAAAACTCTCCGTCAGACCATATGATACGTAAATAATTTTGGTCTTGTTCGCTAATTATGCTATGGATTTTTGTGGGTGGCAAGTCCGTACCTCTGTACACCTCTATACGCAACGTATCAGTCAAACCATCCAAATACTGGCGTTTTGCCGCTTCCTCGGGCAATGTGCTGTGCGCATAAATGGCTATTATAGAAGCATCATCTTCGTCGGCATCAAATTCATATGTATATATATAGTAGTTTGAATCCTTAATGGCGGCCAATATATTCATCGTTTTACCATTTAGTTTCAATACCGGAAAATCAAGTCCTCTTGCTTCGACTGCATTGTTCAGCGTCTGTGCCAACTGCTTTTGTCTTTGCGTATTCTGACGTTCTGCAGCGGCATAAACCTGGCCTTTCCGTTGAGTGACTTTTTGTGTAGCGGTATTGCCTTGTGTTGTGGCAACAGAGAGAGTCGGTTTTTTCTGTGGGTTACTCCCCAAATGTCGCTGTGCCGTTTCATCGGAAAAATACACCGCAGCAAAACCAACAATATCCCAACTGAGTACGGATATTACGGCTATCACTAACGTCCATTTCATTATTTTTTTCATACATCCTCCGTGTTTCTTTAATTTCACAATTTAACCCGTCCCGGAGCAAGCAAAAACGGCCGGTACGCTCGAGCCACGTGAATAACCCAATACGCCACAGCCGTGATCTACCACTAAAAGCAGTAAACACTGGGTACAAAACAAAGGGATTATAAGTTCCTTTATCTTATACCTCAACAGGCTGTTTTGGTTTCACGTGTGCCCAGGATACACCCTCAAGCGCACTGTATGTGATACATACAGTTCCAAAAACAGATCAAATTGTACTGATAGTATAGTAAAGTTTCTCTTCAAAAACAAGTTTTATCTTTTTGCTATAATAAAAGTATGAATTGTATATTTTGTGGTATAGCTGACGGCTCTGTAAAAAGCCAACTGATTTACGAAGACGACCAAGTGGTAGCGTTTAAGGATTTAAATCCTCAAGCGCCTACGCACTTGTTACTTATCCCGCGCAAGCACATTGCGCGCCTTAGCGAAGCGGACGAGCAGGATGCCGCCCTACTGGGGCATATTTTGCTGGTTGCAAAAAAACTGGCCCAGCAGTTTGACCTTAAGGACTTCCGCCTGGTTACCAATAATGGTAAAGGAGCGGGGCAAAGCGTGGATCACCTGCACTTTCATTTAATGGCAGGCAGACGGTTTTTATGGCCTGCCGGTTAACGTACAACCTGTAGAGCAGGCGGATTTTCCCCAAATACCGGGGACAATGGATAGCGAGCTGATTTTTCAGCTTTGAGCTGAGTTTGCACCGCAAGTCGAGCGTGGCGTACGTCTGCCGGACCGCGCGCATAGCGCGTCAAGTACGCGAGCGAAAGTCGGTGTAAAGGCGGCCCAAGATGGAAAATTGTTGCCGGGGTACAAACAAGCATCACGCCCGCCGTTTAATTTTTTCTTGTCTTTTTGCACTAAATAACCTATAATATATAGGAATAAATTTTAATCTACTGACCCTAGAAGGTGGTGAGAAACACAATGGTTTTTGTAAAAGTAAGAGATGCTGAACACTTGGAAGAAGCAATTAAACGCTTCAAACGGGAATGCGAAAAAAATGGTATCTTGCGCGAAATTAAACGCCGCGAAACCTACACGCCCCCAAGCGTGAAACGCAAACTCAAATCCGAGGAAGCTCAGCGCCGCGCACGCCGCACCAAACGCCGTCGCTTTTAAGCTTTTTGTAACCAAGGCAATAGTCCTGTAACAAGGGCTATTGCCTTGTTTGCCTTTTCGTTTTCAGGGGAAGCCGTGAAAACAGATATTGTAGAACAAATTAAAGACAAGCTGGATATTGTAGAGTTTATCCGTCAGTACGTGCCCGGACTAAAACGGGCCGGGAAGACTTACAAAGCTTGTTGTCCTTTTCATAAAGAAAAAACTCCCTCTTTTACCTGCAGCAGTGAAAAAGGTCTTTTTTACTGTTTTGGATGTCAGGAAGGCGGGGATATTTTTGCATTTTTGATGAAAATGGAAAATTTGTCCTTTCGCGAAGCCGTAGAAAAACTAGCCGATTTGGCCGGGCTGGACTATCAGCCCACCCAAACCTTGACCGGTGAAGAACTTCGCCGCGCCAATGCGCGCAAAGTATTAGATTTTGCACGCCGTTACTATCACAAACACTTGATGTCCGCCGCCGGAAATAACGCGCGCGCGTATGTAAAGAGCCGTAATTTGACCAAAGAAACGTGTGAACATTTTGAATTGGGCCTTTCCCCTGCCGTTGGTGTCCTGGTGCGGGAAGCCAAACAAGCCGGCTACACCGAAGTCGATTTAAAAGACGCGGGCCTGTGCATTCAAACCGAATACGGCCTGCGTGAATATTTTAGAAACCGCCTGATGTTTCCTATCATCAATCAGCGAGGTGACACAGTAGGCTTTGGCGGGCGCATTTTAGGCGAAGGCGAACCCAAGTATTTAAATTCGCCCGAAACGGTTTTATTTACCAAGTCTCATGTGCTCTATGGGCTTAATTTTGCGGGCCCTGCTATCCGCAAGGCTGGGCGCGCCGTTCTTTTAGAAGGATATATGGACGTTATTGGCTGCCATCAGGCGGGTATTGCCTATACGGTGGCTCCACTGGGTACCAGCTTGACCGAAGACCACGCCAAATTATTAAAGCGTTACACCCAAAATGTCGTTGTATTGTTTGACCCCGATGATGCTGGGTTAAAGGCTGCCTTGCGTGGAGCGCTTATTCTAATTGAAGAGGGGTTGTTTGTAAAAGTGGCTTCTTTGCCGGATGGATTAGACCCCGATGAATATATTGCCCAATATGGCAAAGAAAAGTTTGAACAAATTTTAGATCGCGCCCAGGAACTTATCGCCTTTCATACCGAGCGGCAGCTGTCTTTGTATGAGCAACCTTTATCGGCGCAAGCTAAAACCAATATCGTTACCGAGTTAGTGCAAACCATTGCTAAGCAACCAGACGGGATTGTGCGGCGGGAATGGGTAAAATATGTTGCAGAACGCCTAGAACTTGAAGAACAACTGGTACAGCAACGCTTGGCACAGACGTATAAGCAAGCCGCGTTTAGTAGCCGGTTTCAGCGCAAACAGCCCGAAGTAGTCCGTGCCGATCAAGCCCCGCGTACTCCGGTGGCGGAAGAAGATTTATTGTCGTGGATTTTAAAAAGCCCACGGCATATTGTGCTGTGTTCGCAATTAACCAAGCAGGATTTTTCGTCTCCTGCGCTGTGGCAGATTTTCCAAACCATTGTCAAGGTTCATATGGAAAACCCGCAAGCGGATAACTTAACCGAACAAACCGCGCTTGCCCTGCCCCAGCAAAAAAACGAAATTATTAAGTTGGCCCTGTTACAGACACCCAACGATTTTGATCCCGCGCGCGACATTGCCGCTTGCGCGGCCAAGCTGAAACAAGCCGGCCTGCAAAAACAGTTAAGCACTGTTACGCAGCAAATGAAAACCTATGGTACAGGCAATGTGCCGCCGGACGTTTTTAAGCACTATATGCAGTTGCAACAAAAATTAAAAAAATATCGTAGTTGAGGAAATATATGGCATCAGCAAATAAAGCGTTAAAAGATTTAGTAGAAGAAGGAAAGGAAAGTGGGTTCTTATCGGTAGAAGAATTAAACCGTTCCTTGGCCGCTGCCGATATGAGTGCCGAAGATGTAAACGGCGTCATGGGCACGCTGGACGATTTGGGCATTCAACTAGTTGACCAAAAGAAAATGAAGGAAGCCGAAAAAGAAGCCATTAGTGAAGACTGGAACGCTCTTTCATCCACTGCGGGCATTGATGTCTCTAACTCCATTCGCATGTATTTGTCCGAAATGGGACGGGTGCCGCTGCTTTCCCGTGATGAAGAAGTAACGCTTGCCCGCAACATCCGCGAACGTGAAAAAGAACTGCGCAAACTAGTGCTGGAATCTCCTATCACCATGCGTGAAATTTGCAACTGGGAAGAATTGGTGGATCAAGAAGAAATGACTACCAAAGAGCTGATGCCCCGCGGTAAACGCACCACGCGCGAACTAAACAACATGCGCCGCAAACTTAAAGAAGCCGCCCAATTTATAGGCAAACGTGAGCAGGAAATTACCAAACTCATGAAAGAATTGCGTTCCAAGGATTTAAGTGATAAAAGACGCAATCACTGTATTGAACTGCTTGAAGCAAAACAAAAAGAAGTAGTAGCACGTATTAACAAATTAAATTTAAACCAAAATAAAATTAAACGCTTAACCAATAAAATTAAAAATTTAGCAGACCGCTTAAATGAAACGTCTAACGATATGAAACGTTTTGACGATTATTTTGGTCCCTATGCCAAGGTTAAAAAATTGGTGAATGATTTTAAGAACAAAAAGATGACGGAAAAAGAGTTCAAGAAATCAACTAAATTTTCGCTTGAAGAGCTGGAACGTGCCCTTACCAATATTGAGAGTATCCGCCGCAGACACAACCAAATGGTAGACATGCTACCGATGAGTGAAAAAGAATTTTTGGCATTTAATGACCGTATCGTTTTCTTTGAAGATATGATTTTACAAGACAAATTAAAACTTATTAAAGCAAACTTACGTTTAGTAGTCTCTATTGCCAAAAAGCACGTTAATTCCAATTTGGAACTTTCGGACCTTATTCAAGAGGGTGGTTTGGGACTCATGAAAGCTGTGGAAAAATTTGAATACAAACGCGGATTTAAGTTTTCTACCTATGCCACCTGGTGGATTCGCCAAAGTATTAACCGCGCCATTGCCGATCAAGCCAACACCATTCGTATCCCGGTACACATGAAAGAATTGGTTTCCAAACTAACCAAGGTAACTAACAAATTCCGCCAGGAACACGGTTGTGAACCTACGATAGAAGATTACGCCAAGAGCTTGCATTTATCGGTAGAAAAAGTAAAAAGCGTACTTAAGATTATGCAAGATCCTATTTCCTTATCTACTCCCATTGGGGAAGATGAGGATTCCAACCTGGAAGATTTTATTGAGGATAAGAGCGGCCCCAATCCAACAACGGCCGCCGTGGACTTTTTGCGCAAGCAAGAAGTAGCCGACGTGTTGGCTACGCTTTCTGAACGGGAAGCTAAAATTATTAGTCTTCGTTTCGGGATTGATTCGGGCTATCCGCGCACGTTAGAGGAAGTAGGCAAAATGTTCAACGTGACGCGTGAGCGCGTACGCCAAATAGAAGCCAAGGCCATCCGCAAGCTGCGCCACCCCAGCCGCACGAAAATGTTAAAAGACTATCAAGAGTAACTAAAAGCCCCGGTTTAACCGGGGCTTATTAACAGCCTTACAGAATACCCTGGGCTTTAGCCCAGGGATGAATGGAAA
>JAZUNI010000030.1:0-8942 GCA_045604045.1 Elusimicrobiaceae bacterium
TTAAATTTAACATATATTATAATAAGAGGATAAGAATGGAAGCTATAGGCCAAGTATACTACCTTTATTTACCAAAGTAAACTATATTAATTAATAATTGCCGTGATATACTGTAAATGTACTCGCAAGGTACAAAGGCAAATTTAAGGATGATTAAAAAAAGGTAATTTCCGTGCTTGGGGGTTACTTTTTTTATGCTTAATATTCAGATAATGGGGTAATAGATAGATATGTCTCTTAAAATATATCCCCTTTTTACCGTTAATTTATATTAGCGGTATTTTTTTTGGCTATAATCCAAATAGTATTTTTTTACACTTTTCGAATTATTAGATATAATCAAAATGAAAAGGGGGATTTAGACAATGGGATTATTTAAGGAGATTGTGGCAGAGTGTGACCTATGCAACCGCAAAGAAAGATTCGAAGGGGCCGGGACTATACGGGAAGCCCAAACGGTGGCATTGGAAAAAGGTTGGTATGTTAAAAAGAAAACTACAGTAGTTGATTTTGTTATATGTGATAAGTGTAGAAATGAGATAAAGGGGTAATATATAAATATATTTCCTATTTATCCCATACCCATGGCCGTTAATTAATTTTAACGGCTATTTTTTTATGCATTTTTTATACATTTTGAAAAAGGTATTGACAAGAAAAACGTTGATATAGAGCCATGTATATTTTATGTATATTGCATTTTTACGCGATTTTTTAAAAACCCAATAACGGCGCGGGTTTGGGAAGGTAGCTAGTTTACATAATGTAAATTATGGAACGTTATTATAGTATAATTATACATGCCTTAAAATTCAGAAAACGAACGTCATAATTTAGACAAAATATTGGAAGGGCAAAGGAAAAGGCCCCAATGAATGGAAGCCTGATTTTTTTCTTCTATTATATAGGGATAATTTTAAGGTAAATCGTATTTTAAACCCACGCGATTTATTTTTTCTATTCCCATAACAAACTCTTTCCCGTCCCTGACTATTACATTGTTTTGATCCAAGATGCAATCCGGGAAGCCCACTTCATATTCTCTAATTAATTCAAATTCTTCATTAGCCGCCTGGATTGTTTCTTTTTCGGAAATATACCTTTTCCCATATCTGAAATAAACTACTTTAAACATTTTATTGATCCCCTTTCATTCTTTTATTGGCCATACATTATAAAAGTAATTAGCGCGTTTTTTTGTTTGTCTGTAAATTCGCCGCTCTTATTCATAAGATTGACCGTCATAGCTTCATAATTTGGGTCAGGCCGT
The DNA here is from genome assembly GCA_045604045.1 of Elusimicrobiaceae bacterium. Lineage (GTDB taxonomy): Bacteria > Elusimicrobiota > Elusimicrobia > Elusimicrobiales > Elusimicrobiaceae > Avelusimicrobium. Next base: position 1,271 of record JAZUNI010000030.1, read on the forward strand.
ATACCTGAAGAATACATATCCTTTGCTACCTTCTTTATAGCCGCGTCGTCGAACCTATGAAGGATGGATCTAATATCTATTTGGTTGTTGGGTGTAACAATCCGGTTTTTAACGCCTGTTAATTGTTCAACATGCCAATCTGATATATCACCCATTTTTATCTCCTTCCACTTCAACAACTATCATAGAAAGAGCCTTTAAACATTTCTGGAATCCAATAAATTCGTTTGTAACTTCTAGCCATTGTTCCCGCGCGTGCCTATATTCCGTTTCACCTTCCGCGGTATTTTTAATATTTTTCAGTCTTTCTCTTTCTTCAATAAATTCTTTATAGATCTTAATAACTTCTTTTTGTTCTGAAGATGGAATTTGCATTAAATACCCATGCGAATATAATTTGTATTCCACTTTATAACCCCCTATAGAAATATGATACTTCAATCATACTACCTTTATTTACCAAAGTAAACTACATTATTGATAAGACGAAAAATAAAAAAAGCCCCGATTAAAGGGCCTTAACTTATTTTGGTTGTGGTTCTTTATATTCAAACCTTCCCCACGCTTCATAACATTGCATGATATTAAAAGCTAATTGGTAGCCTTCATTAAGTGGATCCATTCCACCCATTCTTTTTATGAAGTCGTTATCATCCTTAAACTTTCCTACAAAGTATTCAAATTTATTTTCGTTATATTCTTTTATTTTCGCGGCCTTCTCATTCTTTTTATTTTCGCGGGCCTGTTTATCTTTTATTGATTTTTCAGTCCTGAAATAATGTCCTTTTCCGTCGCAAGCAAAACAAGTACCGCTTGAAATTGCTCTATAGTGACTTAAAAAACCGGAACCGCCGCATTTACCACAAACTAATTTGATTTTATTCATCAATAAAACCCCCGTATATTTGATAACTTAATTATACCTTACTAATTTACCAAAGTAAACTATATTATTATTACACGTTTCAACAAATTATCAACTAAATTTACCCTGATTAAGTATTTATTGTAAGATTTACCCGTAAAATGGTATAATTTTTTTATAGGAAATATATTACATTGCCTTCATTCACGGCTTTTAATAGTGGATAGATACGGCTTTCATTCACGGCTTAAAGTGGATAGTAAGAAAGGGGTAAATGATGAACATTTTTTTACGGTCTTTGTTGGGTGATTATGTAGGACGAACAATCTATATGGATGCGGACCCAGGGGGCGGCGGTGGCCAGGGAGATCCAGGCGGGCAGCAGCAGGACCCAGGGGCAGGCGGACAAGCGGGAACGGGCGACCCGCAAGCAAATAGCCTTGATGAATTATTGAAGGATCCTATATTTAAAGCCCAATATGAAGCTAAATTCCAATCCCAACTAAACGCGCGCTTTAAAAAGTATGAGAATGTAGACCCGGAAGAATACAAACGCCTAAAAGCAGAAGAAGAACGAAAAAAACAGGATGAGCTAACAGAAACGCAAAAACTTGAATTAAAGCTTCAGGCAATGGAAGCGGAACGGACTACATTAGTAGAAAAAGAACGTGATGTAACTATAAAAGAATTTGCCATTGAAAACGGGTTAGATCCTAAGCTAATTTCCCGGTTAGTGGACAAGTCTTCTATAAAACAAAATGAGAGCGGCCAGTTTGAAGGGATAGCGGAAGCCGTAGAACAAATTAAAACGGAATTTCCCCAATTGTTTCAAGAGCAGCAGGAACCACCCGGCGGGAATAATAAGCCGCCTAGTTACAAATTACCGGGCCAAGTTGGAAACCCGCCAACGCCAAAAGATCCAAAAGAAGCGGGCAAAGCCAGGGCGCTTGCTAGGCACAATAAACAAAATTAATAAGGAGGAATAGAAAAGATGGATTTACAACCACGTTTTGAGCAAATTACCGTTGCTAAAGAATTTTTACATTCTACAGCGGGCCTTTTATATAAAGTTGGGAATGTCACTCTTAAAGCTTCCGCATTTACTAAAGGCGTTTTAAAAGGCGGTTCTTTAGTTATGAAGGGAGCGGATGGATTATTTGTTCCTTATGTACCGTCCGCGGGGACTACACCAGTAGCAGGGGTGGTATATGCCATTGCCAACGATATTACAATTGGGGACCGTAACGTACAAGTGGGAGCGATTGAGAAAGCTTACCTAAAAGCTTCTAATTATTCCGCGGCGATTCTTACAAGATTGGCCCAGGATAGCGAATACAGATTGTTAACACGATAACCATTAGAATAGTACCACTAAAATAGTAGATTGATAGGGAGGAAAAAATAACATGTTAACACTAGATGAATTTAGCGGCGAACAGTTTTTAGGCTATATCGAAAACGTACCGCCCGCGAGAAATTATATACTTTCAAGATTTTTACCAATCGAGCCAGTATTCGATTTGAAATTCGCTTACAACATTATTGATAAAAAATATGGCCGTACAGCTTCCATTACGGGATTCAATTCAGACGCGCCATTAAGAGACAAAGACGGCCTAAGCCAAGCCTTTGCGGAAGTTGCGAAGGTACAGCACGGATTTAGGGTTGATGAATATGAGCTATTACGCTTTGCTAACCCGCGCCGTGAAGAAGAAAGACAGAAGGCCATTGATTATGTATATGACCAAACAGACAAGCTTATCCAAGGTGTATATGACATTGAGGAATGGATGCGCGCCCAGGCTATTTATAAAGGCCGCTTGGATTATGATGAAAACGACGTAAAAATTACAGTTGATTATCAAATTCCCGCTACCAATAAAATGGCCGCTGCCGCGTCGTGGGGAGATGTTAATTCAAACCCTTTAGTCGATTTACAAGCCTTGGTTACACAATTTCAAAATGCTAACAAGGGAGAATCCCCGGCGGAAATCCATGTAAGCAAAAAAGTAAAGAACGATCTATTAAAATCTAAAGCTGTTATTCTTCAGGTTTATGGGGATGCGGATAGCCGCCGTTTAATTTCTAATGAGGATCTTACAAGCGTACTGGATAACTTGGACCTTCCGCCAATTGTTGTTCAAGATACTCAAATAGATAACGGAAAAGGCTTGGAAAGGCTATTACCTGAACGCCGTATTGTAGCTTTAGGCGGTGGAGAAGTTGGGAAGCTATATTGTGGGCCAACAGTAGAAAAGAACTTTGACAGTGGTATGTATGTATTACCAATCATTGAAACAAAGCCGCCACGCCAAGAAGTTTACGTAGGGGAAACAATCTTCCCTGGAATTGAAGACGTTAACGGAATTGTTTGGATGGACGTATAAGAAGCCTGAATACCACAGGCTTTTTTTTAAAAATAAATCAAAGTGAGGTAATGAAAATGGCAAAGAAAAAAACATTTTTTGCAAAGTCTGTAATTATTGACGGTGACAACCGCATTGATCCAGGCGAAGAAGTCAAAGGTTTAAAGAAAGAGCAAGTGGACCGCCTATTGGAAATTGACGCGATCACAGAAGATGAAATAGAAGGCGAAGAAGACAACAAAAGCGAAGGCGAGAAAAAGTAATGGATAAAGTCTTGGAATTGGAAGTTATTGAATATATAAACAAGCTTCCTTCTTCCATGACTTCCGCCTATTTAGAATTGGACGAGAAGGAGCGAGCGGCAATGATTTTTCTTGCTAATGAATCATTGTTGGACTTCTACCCCGCTTCTAAAATATCGGCCCGTATATCGGCCTTACAGGTTCTTTTCATGATTGAAGCAGAAATAGAAGAATATGGGAAGCTGAAAAGGCACGGAATACAAAGCGCTTCCAGTAAGGATGTAAGCGTTAATTTTGTGAATACGGCGGCCTTATCCCCCGACGTTATAAACTTACTAGGAGATCCCAATAACATTGCACAGATAGGGCGGTTAATATGAACCCGCCCATGAACAATGAAGCCATTGTGGAAATTGTGGATAAAAGCCAAAAACCCGATAAACACGGCAAATATCCGCGCATTGAAGTAGAAACAAAAGCGCGGGTAAGGCTTACCACTAGAATAGTAAGAACGACGGACGGGGAAATAAGGGAAAGTAACATGGAAGTAGCTTTACCGCCCCATATTAACGCAATGCGGGGGAGCAAGGTAAAAGCAAAGGACCAATTTGGCCAATGGCATGAAGGACTAGTTATATCCGTAGAGGATGCCACGAACTTTGCGGGCAATTACGTTTACTATAGAACGGTGTATTGTGGCTGATTTTTTTAACCTGGATTGGGAAGGCTTGGACGACTTTATCAGTAAATTGGACGGTATGGAAGAAGCCTTTTTTAAAGTGGCAAAGGCGGAATACAACAAATATGGTTTATTGGTAGAAGCCGGGGCAAAGTCGCTAGCGCCTGAAGACGAAGGCAGCCTAGCCGCAAGTATTAACTTTTCAGGGATAAAGAGAAGCGGCAATGAAATAAGCGGCGAAGTTGGGACTAACCTAGTCTATGCATTAAGGCGGCATGAGGAGCCTTACAGATCCGGGACCTTTCCAAAGTATAGTAGAGGGGCTAAATTCCCAAATTACTATGTCAATGGTAGAGGGGTCACAACTAGAGGGAAATCTTGGCGCGGGTATCCCGCGGGCCGGAAGTACCTGGAAAACGCCGTTAAAGCAACTAAAGCCGATTATGAAGCAATGCTCAATAGAATTATTGAGCAAACGTTTAGGGGGTAATGGGCCAATGGTAGAAGGCTTTTTTAAAACCATTATGGAGAATGCATACCCGGAATTAACATGGAGCGAAAACAATTACGAAGCTGAAGATAACACAGGGACCATTTACGCGGAAGCTTCCGAGCCGCCGTCTAAACATGAGGATGATTTACGCTTTCCCTATTACATGATATGGATTCGATCTTCAGACTTTGACTTGGCCGAAAAAGTAAGCATTGATACAGTCACCCTTCTTAATAAACGTAACCAAATAACTTACAAGAATGATAGAGGGGAAGAATATTATATTTATTTCATAGAATCCACTTCAGATGCTAACCGCGTAGGCAAAACCGGGAACGTTGTCGAGTGGGCTTCTAATTTCAAAGTAACTTTAAGGAGGATAATTTAATGAAAATCCCTTTTGGATTAGCTGATTTTACGATTGGCGACGGTGCAAACGCAATTAAATTTGATGGTAAAACTAATTTCCAGGCGGACGGTGGAGAAGTTACCATAGAGCCTATTCTCGAAGCGGCTACCATTGCCGATTTTGGCAGCGGTGATTATGACGACTTAGTAAACGGCTATACAGGCGAAGTTAAAATAGTAGCAGCAGAACATACATTAAAACTTTTGGAAACGGCCATGGCATACGCGGACAAAATTGTAAATACAGGGGCAACGCCTTCCGTTACAGGGCTAACAGATGCCAAGATTGGTACTTCTATGCGGGAACGCGGTGTACAAATTAGAATCCACCCAAGGGAAATGGGAACTGATACTACTTTGGATATTGTACTTTATAAAGTGGCTTCCGTAGGGGCTTGGAATAGATCCTTTGCCAATGAGCAAGGCAAAAACGAACTAACTTATAAGATGTACCCAAGGGACGGCGCGGACGCTTCCAAAGGATCCAACTATTTCTATATTGGCAGCAAAGACCCAAACGCCGCAGCGTAATTTATTTTTTAAATGCTTGGCAACCAAATATAATCCAGGTGAAACAGGGATAAATTACGGATTTAAAAAAGGGGATAACTTCCCCTTTCTATTTTGAAAAGAAGGGGTGGAATATATGCCACAAAGTAATAAAGAATTATATGTTACTACTTTATACGGCCAATCCGTACCAATGCCCCAACATGTAGGGCCGGATGGGACCATGAAAGAAACAGGGTCCGAAAACCCATTGCCCATTCAAATTAACGGCAATAAAACGGAAATTGTAACCTTCCATAATGGAGCCGCGGCAATTGGGAACGGTGGAGCCTTAACAGTGGGCGGCTACAAAGTCATAAATCTAAAATTGACCGGGAATGCTGCCAATACAGCCAGGACGTTTATATTTGAAGCGGCGGGCTTTGATGGGGTTTACGAACCAATACAAGGCTACAAGCCAAAAGATGGCACAATGGCCACGGAAACGAACCAATTAGGAGAATCGTGGCAATTTGACATAACAGGCTTTGACTTCTTCCGCGTCCGTTTATCGGCCATTACAGGCGGTACAGTGACAGTAAAAGGGAAGGCGGTGTCCTAATATGCCTATGGATATGGCGGCCCGCGCAATGGCCAAGCAAGCTGAAGAAAAAGCGGTTAAACAAGCAAGCGCAAAAACAACCGCAACAGACAAACGGATTTTTTCTTTGCCTAATTCGACGGATGGGGCTTTATCCGTGGATGGGGTGAAGGGGAAAACGATTCAAAATTTATTAGGACGGGGTTTTTCAGTTGCAGGTGCAGGAATAGGGACAGGGTATGTACCTACCAGTGATGGATTCGCAAAAATTAATGGAGTCGGAACATTTGATTTGCTTATTCCTTTTTCACGAACGCCTTTTAAACCTTCTACAGACTATACAGTTATATTAGAAGTTAAAGCGAATACATGGAATAAACCGATTCAATTAAATGAGGGGCTAGCAACGGCAAATACTAATAGCCTTACAGCATTAGTACCCGCGGGAACCACGGGGGTTTTTAAAGGGAAAATTAGAACGAAGGCCGATTTTGCAGGTGTTTTATATGGGATTTGGTTATGGCATGACAACACGGTTACAGGTGATTTAGAAGCGCGCATTATGATTTTGGAAGGCGATTGGACAAACAAAGAAATCCCCCCTTATTTTGAAGGGATTAAATCAGTAGGGGAAGATACCGGGAAGTTAAGTGTTAAGAGTATAGGGCGGAATTTATGGCCTTTATCAAAAGAAATAAGGTTTGACGCTTCTTTGGATAATCACTTTTTTTTAAATCCGGGTACTTACAAAGTTAGTGCGGTAAAAAAAGAAGGGACCACCAATCCATGGGTTTCATTTTTAACTAATACAGGTACTAGACATACGGGGAGATTCGACCAAGAATTTACTTTTGAAGCTAAAAACCCAATTATAAGAATAAATTTTTATAGTAATGAATTTAATTATACAAATAGTTTAGGGATTTTTGTAACAATGAAAGACATTAATTTAAATTTAATTGGAAATAGTGGGCCGTATGAAGAAGTGAAAGAATCCAAACTTGAAATCCCCCTAACCGAGCCATTAAGATCCTTACCGAATGGCGTGGCAGATGAAATTAAAGACGGGAAGATTATTAGACGGGTAGGAAAAAAAGTGGTTAAGTCAGAGGACATATGGGGGTTATACGGTACGGGCGAACTTCCTAATACAATTGGGTTTAGATTGGCAGATAATCCGATCCATAAAACATCATGGACAGATAGTAAAAACGGTGTTTGTAATACATTACCATATGGGAGCGGGGATTTAGTTTATTCCCAGGACCGTGAAGGGGCAACATCAGACGCTTTAAGATTTATTTTTAGAGTTAGTAAAAATAAGTTAAGTACACCTGATTTAAATGGGATTAAGCAATGGGTAAACGCAAATGATTTAGTGTTATTTTTCGAATTATTAACACCAATAGAAGAACCATTAACCCTTCCTTCCGCAAAGTCGTTTACCAATGGAATGGTAACAATTGAAAATAACATTTGGCCAAATGAATTAACAGTTTCCTATTCTACTAATGTAGTAGCAAGGCTAG
>JAZUNI010000031.1:0-69317 GCA_045604045.1 Elusimicrobiaceae bacterium
CTTTTTGAGGAGTCGTCTTTAATAGGTCTTGACGCGTTTTTTTTTTGATAGGCTAGACTTTGTGCTGTGGGTGTACCCCGGTACCAGTCGAGGTTTGCGGCCGCTGTACATAGCTATTAGGGCCGTTAACGCTTGTGTAATAAAAAACTTAAAAGGAGAAAATATGAAAAATCAAATTATAACGTCATCCCGCAAGGTTGGTATGCGGGATATAAATGCCTTATTACAATCCGTCCCTATATCCCGTATAGGTTGCTGCCCGCAGGGGCGGGATGACGAGGGGCGCAGGGGCTTCACCCTCATAGAAGTGTTGGTAGTAGTTCTCATTATTGGCATTCTGGCGGCTGTGGCCTTACCGCAATATCAAAAAGCGGTACTCAAAAGCCGGTATATGCAATTGATGACTTTTACTGACGCTATATACCAGGCAGCTATTTATTATCAGCTGTCCAATGGAGAATATCCTACTCGTTTTGATGCGCTGGATGTAGAATTTGCACTTTCTGGAGATGAGGGAAACATGAATAATAAGGGAACCGCTAAAAGATATGGTGACTACACATGTGAAATTACAGCTGGTCTAGAGGACAGAGGGGATGGGGTTAATTGTTATTTGCTGACACCCAATGGTAAGCTTTCATATAGAAGAATCTATGCTCCTGGTAGCAGACGTTGTATGGCCACGGCAACCTGGAATATAGGATTAGATGTATGTCGCAGTTTGACCGGAAAAACGGAGGCAACTGGTGCATACGGAAATGGTGGTCCCGCTGATTATCAACAGGTGTATACTTTCCCGTAGCCTCTGCAAAAGTTTTGCTCTGCCATAGGTTTTAATTTGCTAAAATATACTTGATAAATCTATTATAGGAGACTTTTCATGAGCTGTGAAAAATGTACCCCAGAAGTACAAAACATGTGCTGCGTCTGCAAAGGTGCTAAACATGAACCGGCCCCGATCCCCGAAGAAGGGAAATGGGTCAAAGCTAAACAAATTACCGACATTAGCGGCCTCACCCACGGCGTAGGCTGGTGTGCCCCGCAACAAGGTGCCTGCAAACTAACCTTGAACGTAAAAAAAGGCGTTATTAAAGAAGCGTTAGTGGAAACCTTGGGCTGTTCCGGTATGACGCACTCCGCCGCCATGGCCGCGGAAATCTTGCCCGGTAAAACTATTTTAGAGGCCCTAAATTCAGACCTTGTTTGCGATGCCATTAACACTGCTATGCGCGAACTCTTCTTGCAAATTGTCTATGGCCGCACACAAAGTGCGTTCTCCGACGACGGTCTACCGATTGGTGCCGGTATGGAAGACCTGGGTAAAGGCCACCGCAGCCAAATTGGTACCATGTACGGTACGCAAGCCAAAGGTGCGCGCTATTTGGAAATGGCCGAAGGGTATGTACTCAAAATCGGTTTAGATAAAAACAACGAAATTATCGGTTATCAATTTGTCAACTTGGGCAAAATGATGGACGCGATTAAAAAAGGCGAAGATCCCAAAACCGCGTTTGAAAAGAACGTCAATAAATATGGTCGCTTTGACGAAGCTGTAAAAGTCATTGATCCCCGCAAAGAGTAACCCAAGGAGAACTAATATGGTAACGTTTGAAGGATACGAAAGAAGAATTGAAAAAATCAATGCCACGTTAAAAGAATACGGCATTGCCTCCTTGGAAGAAGCCAAGGAAATCTGCACCAAAAAAGGCGTAGATGTAGAAGCTATTGTAAAAGGCATCCAACCCATTGCTTTTGAAAATGCCGTGTGGGCCTACACCGTAGGCGCCGCGATTGCTTTTAAATCTGGCGTGAAAACCGCCGCAGAAGCAGCTGAAAAAATCGGCGTAGGCTTACAAAGCTTCTGCATTCCCGGTTCTGTAGCCGATCAGCGCGCCGTAGGTTTAGGCCACGGTAACTTGGGTGCTATGCTACTAAGCGAAAATACCAAATGCTTCTGCTTTTTGGCCGGCCACGAAAGCTTTGCCGCTGCGGAAGGGGCTATTGGTATTGCTCGCACCGCTAACAAAGTGCGCAAAGAACCCTTGCGCGTTATTTTGAACGGATTAGGTAAAGATGCAGCGTATATCATTTCCCGCATTAACGGTTTTACCTCGGTAGAAACTGATTATGATTACAAAACCGGTAAACTTAATATCGTGAGCGAAAAAGCTTTCTCCAACGGTGACCGCGCCAAAGTAAAATGCTATGGTGCTGACGACGTGAACGAAGGCGTAGCCATTATGCGCCACGAAGGGGTAGATGTATCTATCACCGGTAACTCTACCAACCCGACCCGCTTCCAACACCCGGTAGCCGGCACCTATAAAAAATGGGCGACCGAAAACGGTAAGAAATATTTTTCCGTAGCTTCCGGCGGTGGTACTGGCCGCACCTTGCACCCGGATAACATGGCCGCCGGCCCTGCCTCTTACGGTATGACCGACACTATGGGCCGTATGCATAGTGATGCCCAATTTGCAGGTTCTTCCTCCGTGCCGGCCCACGTAGAAATGATGGGTTTAATCGGTATGGGGAATAACCCGATGGTAGGTGCAACGGTAGCTGTTGCTGTTGCTGTTGCCGAAGCGAAATAAACAACGCTCTTGCAAAGTTGTGTTTTTAACGGTAGGACTTCAAATACATTACGTATTTGAGGTCCTACTCGTTTTCCGGAAAACTATTTACCACATTTGAGCATTTTTGCTCCGGCTTGCCAACTTGACGCACCTAGCAGTGTGCCTGCGGGCAACTTACGGTGTAAATTTATCTCAAATCTGGCAAATCAGACTATATACTAACAAATATTTACCTAGGCCCAAATTCCCTAAATGTATAGGCCTAAAGTCCCTATCACAGTAGCCTCTTAAATCGTTATAATACTTATATAGAGCAAGGAGTGTGTATGAAAAAATTAGTAGTCTTTATCAGCATATGGTTATCATTACCCGTGCAAGTTGGTGCGTGGGGTTTGATGATTGGGGCGGGGGATGGTACCTCTCTACTTTTTAAATATCTAGGGCAGCAACAGGTGGTGCAACCGGTATGTATCCAAACTTATGCGCAAGGAGAGTACTTGCCTGGGCTTCCCGTGGACTCCAAGGTGACTCCAGCTCAGCTGGTGAGTTCTTTAGAGGGGGGAATTAACTATTGGTTTACTAAATCTCGTGAATTTCTACAAAAAAGCGGGCGCCAGGAAGAATTTGTCGATGTACTTGCGGTATTACCGCAACATGTAAACGTGCAATTGGAGGAAGACTGCTCTAAACCTCATACGTTACGTTTGGTTTACGCGCCACGCGAATGGTACATTAACGTTATCCAGACTGTGGACGGAATCCCTATAGAAGTTCGTCATAAAGCCCATTACACGGTGCCACGGGTCCGCGTTTCTACAGAAAAGGCTTGGACCGAAACTGCCCGTAGTGGTGCTTCTGTGACGCTGTTTGAACGCCTAGATTTAATTAATTTAGCCCAAACCTTAACACACGAAGCAGGGCATTTGTTAGGGTTAGCGGATCAGTATGGTTTTGCGTCTTATTTGATGCCGGGAGAAAATACCAGTAGCTATTTTGCATCCTATCGGGTGTCAGGTAAAAATACGCAAAAATTAAATCAATCGTTGAAGATGAAAAAAATGGCCAGTATTATGGGAGCCCCACGTTTTCACGCGCAGGCGCTACAAACTATGTGGCCGGATGATGTGGATGCTTTAGTTAATGCCGTAGATTTTGTGCAAGTATATCATAAAGGGATGCTAAGTCCCCGGGTCGTAAATGGATGGAAAAGTTTTTCTTTGGCAGATCAACGGGTCGGTTATTCGTTTGCTGCACCGTTTCAATACACCACACAGAACGAAGTGCCGCAAGAGTTGCTTACTCACGTGACAAGTTACTCCAGCAAATTGGGCGGTTTAGGAATAGAGAATCTTGCCCTGTTGAAACATTGGTATCAGGACACAAAGGCTCCTGTCGCGTACACGCAGGTTCGGGTACAAGATTTACGCCAATGGCAAGAATCTACGCTTGCCCAGCTGGCGGTAACTGCTCAATTAAATTTAGCGCCCGCCAAGGGAATACAACTAGTCTCTTCTTCTGCTGAATTCAAGTATGCATCATTGCCGGATTTGATACCACTCCAACTTCCTACTCGCTTGGGAAAATCGCAGCACTTGACTGTTGTACATCAGGCCCAGCAGAAAGATCCAGATTGTACATTTTATCTAATCGTTACAGATAAAGAAATGAATTGGTTTAAAGATACGTACGGGTCCGTATTAGCCCGTGCCCATAAAAAACAAACCACTCACAAAAAATTGACACGCAAGGAAACACGAATTACGCATTGGTATGAGCAGATGAAAGAGAATCAGCGTAAAACGTCGAAATGTCAAATTCCCTCCTAAATTTAGAATCTTCTAAAGGCCTCTATGTAGAGGCCTTTAGATTGGTATCTTTCTTCAAAACTTTTTTGTTATACTATACCTATGACTGATTTTCAAACGTATTTGCGTACCCATCGGCCTTTATGTGTAGTTTATGAAAGTGCCCGCTGGTTAAAGCACAAACTGTTTGGATGGACGGAGCCGGCTGTGCCCGTATGGTATGGTTTTAATCATCGGCCGTCGGAAACTACGCAAGAAAAATGTTGTATAGATGATTCTTGGTATCATATTTCACGTCCGCTCCATATTCACGAACATGTATATTACAATTTAGACAATGCGCTTGCGGTTAATTCCCATATCAAAGGCTTTGCCTTTGTGTTTTTCATGGGAATTGGCGATTACTTGTATACTACGCCTGTGCTAGATGCACTCAAACGTAAGTATCCCAAAATGCCGTTTTATGGGTACGTAGGGGTACAATTTGACCGTAATAATTCACCAATAGTTGGTAAATTGTTGGCCGAAAACCCATTATTTGAGAAAGTGTTTTATTTTCAAGGTATGCGCCATCCGTTGATTTGGCAAAACTATGACTATTCAGCAGCCCTTAAGGATGTGCCGGAGAAATTTTTGGTAATTCCTGTTTATTATCAGTACGGTACACATATTAGACATCGTGTAAGCAGTTTGTTTGATACTTTCGGTTTGCCAGTGCCCGAGCAAATACCCGCGCCTCAAATGTATTTCCCAGCGCAATTTCCCACAGAAGCGGAAGATTATTTAGAACGTGTACGCACCGGGGAAACCCATAAAAAGGGCATTGTTTTTTTACAATTGGACTCTCGGGGTTCCAACTATGTGTATCCGCATATAAGGGCCCTTGCTTTGGCTCTTATTAAACAAGGTTATTTTGTGATGAGTGTTACCAAGGGTGGTCCCATAGACCATGCAGATTATTTGGAAATTAACATAAAAAAATTATCCATTAACCAAACCTGGCAATTGCTGAGCACGCTCAAACGGGAGTTTCCTCTCTACGTGATTTCCGTCAACAGTGTTTTTTGGGCAGCTTCGGCCGGTTTAGGTTTACCCAATTTAGGGTTGCAGCACTGGATTGATAAAAAGGTACATAATTTGTGGTATCCCAATATCCAGGTGGTTACAAATCATATCTATCCCCTCTTGCCGCGCGAAAAGCAAATCTACGCTCCGCTTGAAAGCTATACACGTCATAATAACAAAATTATTGACTATGAGCCGGAGTGGGTGTTGCGCTGGTTTATGGAAACATTTGGAGAAAAACAATGAGTTCTTCGACAGGTACCTACGTGTACGATAAAAAATTAGGGAAAATGGTTAAAATTTCGGACCGTGTTCCGTCGTGTAAAAAGGGGACCCCGCCCCATATATGTTGTGGTGGATGTTGCTGCCATGGTCACTAAATTTTCTATTCCATTGTCATCCGAAACAGTACCCCTGGAAACAGCTACAGTACAGGTTTTATTTACACAGGCCTTTGCTCAGTTAATGCAAAAGCTGCGGCAATGGTTTTTACCGCATTTTATCGGCGCAATCGGGTTGTTTTTGCTAATGGCTTACGTTACCTCATTTACGTTATTTACGCATACTACTTCGGTTTGGAGATGGTTGGGAACACTGATCGTTTTGAGTGGGTATGGAATCGTTGCTATTTGTTACTCTTTGTTTACCACGTCTGTTCTAGCGTTGCGCCTGGTATGTGTAGGGTGGGACGATTTTATTGAAAATATTTTACTGCTAGTACAAAAGCGCGTGGCGTGTCATATTGCAGATTTAAATATGGGAATTTCAAAAGCAGAGGCTACTCAGGTAATACGGGGAAGTGTGAGCGAAGTATTTTCTTCTATAAAAACACAACAAACGGGGTTTTCTCGCGGATTTATGATTTTGTGCTTAGGTTTGCTGGCCACAGCAGTGCGAACCGTATTGTCCGCTAAAATTGTAAAATGGTCTGGACGGACTATACAACTTGGTAAATTATTTGCGGGCAAGACAACGCTTGTAGGGGCTGTTTTTTTAAATTTACACGTTTTTGCTACCTTACTACTCGTTGTTTGTTATGCATGTGGTTTTATGGCACTAGCGGTAAATATTTATTTTGTGATTTTGTTCAAATAATAGTTAAATAGAGTATGCGGTATATTTGTTTTTTTATATTATTCATGTGGGCTAGTTCACTTGGGGCACAATCGTCAGCTGGTTTGTTTGAACGTGCTAAAAAAGAGGCCAATTTGAACACCCAAATTGAATTGTTATCACAGGTGATAAAACAGTCTCCTCGCCATGTGGGGGCCTACCACTACCGGGCGGATGCCTACCAAGCTTTGGGGGATACACAACACGCAATTGCTGATTATAATCGTGTGGTTGGGTTGCGTCCAAAGGATCCTTTTCGCTATTATGCCAGAGGGTTAGCATACGCTCAGGCCAAACAGCCTCAGCTGGCAGTGACTGATTTCACCAAAGCAATTCAATTAAAGGCTTCGTATAAGAACTTTTACTTGGCGAGGGCACGCGAATATCGGGCCTTAGAAAAGTATAGTTTAGCATTAGCTGATTATTTGCATTTTATTGGGCAAATCAGTAAAGCAGATAAGGCACTACTCGAAGAAATTATCCCGGTGAGTTTAGAGGCATACCAGTATGAGTTAACGCAAAATTTGTTGGATGAATTAGAAAATAGAGGGGATGATTCGGCACAACACTATGCTTGGCAGGGACGTTTGATGCAACATACGTACCACTTGGACGAAGCAATTTCCGCTTTTAGTAAAGCCATTAATCGTCAGCCGGATTGGTTGCAAGTGTATCAGTGGCGGGGAAATGTGTACCGGGAAATAGGGGACCTGGAAGCCGCCCTGGATGATTATACCACTGTACTCCAACGGCAGCCAAGCGCCTATTTATACAATCGCCGTGGACTGGTGTATGAAGAACAACAGCAGTTTGAAAAAGCTGTGGCAGACTATACCCGTGCTATAGAATTGGACCCCAAATGGGCGATTGCATACAATAACCGCGGCTTTGCCCGCATGAATTTAAACCAGTGGGAAAAGGCGAAAAAAGATATAGAAACCGCTATTAACTTGGACCCTTCTGCCCCAACGCCGTATGTGAATTTAGCAGGGATTTATTGGACGTCTAAAAAAGACCGTAAACAAGTGTATAATAACTTGCAAAAAGCGCTCAAACACAATTTCAAAAATTATGAATCTTTGTTCGATGATCGTCAAAAAGGGTGGTTATTTAAGATGATTAACCAAACGGAAGAATTTCGCAGTTTATTGTACCCATAGTCTTCAGACTATAAGAAAGAAAACTTGGGTCTAACGAGCGATTGTGACAGGTCTCAATTGCTGTTGATGGTTTGTAGCGACTTGATAAAAAAATGTTCAGAGTTTCACAAGAGGTGTCTATGAAGACATGTAAGTTAGGTTTACTATTTATGTGTGTACCATTTTCTATTTGTATACAAGAACTGCAAGCTGGTCCTATTGGGCGATCATATAAGCAGAGTACTTTATCTATAAATCCTATGCCTCGAAACATGTCTTGGAAAAAAGCGTTACGCACGGGAGGAAAATCTTATATAAAACCATCGTTGCAAATTGGAGCTGAAATTTTGAAAGGGGAAAAGAACTCACCTATTGGTACGGATGAACATGTACGTTTGAATCAAGTTTCTGCCTTCTTGCGACCACTAGGGCCTACCGTTAGCCGTCTTATTTCTAAGCAGATTGTAAGACCTCAGCAGAAATTTCCTGCTAATTTTGACGGGTATTACACGGATTTTCCAAAAGCATGGCAAAAATTTAAAGATCATACCCATTCTAAAGGAGGAAGATTGGAGGTCCTTTTAGAGGCAGCTTATGGGGATGATCCTGTATTTTCGGGTCACTTTGTCGCCACTTTTGACGAAATATCTTCCTTGGCTAATCAGCCCGTAAAACATGGGGCAAGTATCCATGAAGCATTTATGCAAGCTCTCACACAAGCCAGCGAAATCAAAGCGGGAATTTTTTTAATTTGTGTAGCAGGAAATAACCGTCGTCCAAAAGACGTGATTCTTTTAGATTTAGCTAATAGCCGCTACATTTCGTACAATCATAGTAAAGCTAATGCCTGGGCAAGGGTGATTGGCGCACGTAACCCATCTGATGAAATAGATGAAAGATCTGATACTCACCTTAATGATTGGAAAATAGATTCAACGATTATAGATCGCCGGGCTACCCAAGGTATCATACTAAGAATCAATGGTGATCCAAACAATCCCAAAGATATTTCTGTTTCTCTAACAGGTCATTCATGGACTATCTATCATTTAAATGCAAAAACAGCGCATACTTCCAAGGAATTGGAACAGGGCCTTAACATTTGGGAGGCTTGGAATAAGGGGTACTATATTTTGGATGACGGCTATCGATGTTTATTTGCCAGTGGACAAGGAAAACCTTTATTTTTGACGCCGCGGGAAGTGGACGCATATATTAAACAGCAAAAGCAATTTGAAAAGTAAGATTGAAAATTAACGGCTGCAGCATCAAGCATCCGTCGTTATAATTTTGTAAAATATACATATCTTTAACTATTAGGAAACTAGAAATACAATTATGAATAACACCCGTCAGGACGTACGCAACGTGGCTATTATTGCTCACGTAGACCACGGCAAGACCACGATTGTGGATTCTCTGTTAAAATTTGCTGGTGAATTTAAAGTGAAAGAAGACCAAGCGCAAAATACCGTGTTGGACTCCAACCCCTTGGAGCGCGAACGCGGCATTACAATTTTAGCTAAATGTACTTCTATTGGTTATAAAGACCATACTATTAACATTGTAGATACTCCCGGCCACGCTGATTTCGGCAGTGAAGTAGAACGTGTGCTGCGTATGGTGGACGGAGCTATTTTAATGGTGGACGCTGTAGAAGGACCCATGCCTCAAACGCGTTTTGTGCTACGTAAAGCGTTAGCACTTGGGTTGCGCCCCATTGTAGTCATCAACAAAATGGACCGCGAACACATCCGCCCTAGCGAAGTGGTAGATGAAGTATTTAACCTTTTCATGGAACTAGGTGCTACCGATGAACAGCTAGATTTTCCAATTATCTATGCCTCGGGCCGGGCCGGTTGGGCCAGCCTTAAAATGGAAGAACAAGACAAAGACATTGCACCTATTTTGGATACCATTTTATCGCACGTGCCTGCCCCGCAAGCAGAACCGGATGCTCCCTTGCAAATGCAAGTAACCATGCTGGACTATAACAATTTTTTGGGTCACGTGGGGATTGGCCGCATTTTAGCAGGCAACATTAACAAAGGCCAAACCGTAGCTTTGATTCATCCGGACGGCACTACTACCCAAGCCAAGGCTGCTAAAATTGAGCGCTTTTTAGGACTTGGTAAGGTGGAAGTGGAAACAGCTACAGCGGGGGACATTGTTTCTATTGCTGGGTTGGAAGGCGTGGATGTGGGCGATACTATTTGCCGTCCGGACGCGTTAAAACCGTTGCCGCCACTTACCATTGACGCACCTACCATGTCTATGGATTTTTTGGTAAATGATAGTCCCTTTTCGGGCCGGGAAGGCAAATTTGTTACCAGCCGCCACCTTAAAAACCGCTTGGAAAAAGAGGCCCAAACGAACGTGGGGCTCAAAGTGGAACAGCTGGAAGGAGAAGGCAAATTTAAAGTCTATGGCCGTGGGGAGCTGCACCTTACCATTTTAATTGAAAATATGCGCCGCGAAGGTTTTGAGCTGGCGGTATCTTCCCCAGAAGTGCTTTATAAAGAAGAAAATGGCCAGATTTTGGAACCGATGGAGTCCCTAATTTTGGACATTAAGAGTGAATATCAAGGGGCCGTGTTTACCATTTTAGGAACTCGTGCTGCTACGCTAGAAAATATGGCGACGGAAGGTGAGGACCGCCTGCGCCTAGAGTATCTTATTCCGTCACGCGCGCTTATTGGGTTTAAAAATGAGCTTTTAACCAACACGCGTGGTACCGGGATTATGCATCACAGCTTTAAGGGCTATTATCCCAAAGCAAACTTGCCCGACTTGCGCCACAATGGGGTGCTAATTGCCAAAGAAGACGGCGAAACGACGCCGTATGCCTTGTACGCGCTGGAAAACAACGGGGAACTTTTCCTAGGTCCTGGTGAAAAAGTTTATGCGGGGCAAATTGTGGGGCAGAATTCCCGCGCCAATGACCTTGTGGTAAACCCTTGTAAAGCTAAACACTTAAGCAATATGCGCAGTAAAGCCAGTGACGAATCCTACGTGCTTACGCCGCCGCGGCAGATGAGTTTGGAGCAAGCCGTGGAATATATCGCACCGGACGAACTGGTGGAAATTACACCCAAGTCCTTGCGCCTACGCAAAAAAATCTTATCGCACCTCTTGCGCAAACGTACCGAGCGCGCCGAAGAGGCTGAAGAAGAAGCGTAAATCTTATCATGATTGATTCCAAAATCCCCGGCCAATCCCGGGGGTAATTTTTGCAAAATTTTTCCTTTTTGAGAAGTCGTTTTTTAATAGGCCTTGACACGTTTTTTTTTTTTGATAGACTAGCCTTTGTGCTATGGGTGTACCCCGGTACTAACCAAGGTTTTCGGCTGCTGTACAGAGCTGTTAGAGCCGTTACTGTGTGTTTCGTCAAAGACTTAAAAGGAGAAGTTATGAATGTTATAAACAATAATAATCATTTCCGAAAGTTGTTGTCGGGAATTAGCGCCTTAGATACTCAAAGCGGAGCAGATCCCCGCGTCCTGCGGACGGCAATATCAGGGATGACACCCTTATTAAAAGGGTTTACCCTGATAGAAGTATTAGTAGTAGTGCTTATTATTGGCGTACTGACGGCGGTAGCATTGCCGCAATACCAAAAAGCCGTACTCAAAAGCCGCTATAGTGCTATGATGCCGATTGCCAAAGCTATTGCGGAAGGAAATGAAACCTTCTATATGGAACATGGAAACTATTCGAAAGAACCGACTGAACTCATGGTACAAGGTAGAGCTGAATACCCGGACGGAACCAGTGTCTTAATGTATGATGAAGATAGGCTTAGCTATGTACGCGCCACGAACAACAGTGTACCCAATGCCCGTTATTTAGTGTATCAAAAGCATAGTGCCAACTTTGCAGACACCACGATGTGTGAAGCAAAGGATGACGTTGCTAAAGAACTATGCCAAAGCTTAGGGGGAGTATTTGTGAGTGAGAACGGAACAGAAAGCAACTGGACAGCGTATCTGTTATCGGGGCAACTAGCCGCCGGGGATGGGTTTGCCCGGCCTTGTCTTGTTGATAACGGTGTATGTAATTATGATGGAGAATTAACCGGTTGTAACAGTGGATATTATTCGTACGGGGGTTCTTGTCGTGTTTCCCATGCAGGGGATTATGATTACGCAGAGGATGACATTTGTGGTGACGGCACCAACAATATATACTGTAAGATTCACTTTGGTGATAATTCTACTTGTACGAACTGGGCACGCTGCGATCGGTCCGTATTTCATGATGAGTCCAGTTGTACGAAAGCGGGATATTGTAATGCAGCCACATTCAAAGATAATGCCACTTGTTCAGGTAATGGACGGTGTCATTATGCCACGTTTGAAAACAATTCTACCTGTGACGGAGGATATTGTGATACTTCTGAAGGCAAACGCGCCACATTTAAGGATAATTCCAGTTGTATAAACGGGGCAAGCTGCCAAGGTGCCGTATTTACTGGTAATTCCATTTGTATGAGTACCCTTAGTTGGGACACAGGACGCGGAGGTTGTAGTTCAACTGGAATGCAGAATGGAGTCCCTCAAACTTCTACTTTTAGAGAGAATGCTGTATGCGCCGGAGGAGGATGTAGTTCGGCTATCTACGAAGAAGGAAGTAATGCCTGTTGTGCGGGGAGTGATTGTCCGAGCGGGCATGTACGCAAATGTGTATGGAATGGTCAGACCTATGAACGTGTAGGTTATTGGGATGATCCCGCAAGTTAAATTTTGGCCTAATATACAAAATTTGGGGTAACAAGATCTAATTTAAGGGTTTAGATAGTCCCTTTTTAATCAGTTTAATACGTTGTTCTCTGATTAACCCTGAATGGACCCTTACCTTGCTGTTTAACTGGCTAAAATACCCCTCACAAGTGTTTGTAGTATTGGGTATATTCAAGGTTTGTATGGCTCTTCTTTGTAGGTAAATAAGTAGGGTAAATTCCTTCTTAAACTTCTAAACGCACTTCGTAGATTACGAAGCCTATATCTTCCTTGCTCATTACGCTCTGCTAAAAAGGATTTGTACTACCCGGGGAAACCATAGGCGGAAGCCTATGGAGGAGAGGAGAAGCAGGCCTCTTCTATGCTACAATAAGGGATGACTTCAAAGCCATGCATACAAACGTCAAGGCCACTGTGTATATTACTGCAAATATCATTTAGTAATGTCCACCAAATGCCGTAAACGGATATTAAGATGGGAATTATATAATTATCTACAGTATCAACTCAAAACGTTTGTACGTAAACACCCTGAAATAGAGATTGACGAAGTCAATCACGACAAAGACCATATACACCTCTTAATATCCGTACCGCCGAAGCTGAGTATCAGCGAGGTGGTAAGGTTCTTAAAATGTAACACAAGCCGAGAGATACGTAAAAAATTCAAGTTTTTGGATAAAGTGTACTTTGAGAGTGACGGTATTTGGTCGGAAGGATATTTCGTATCAACAGTGGGGGCAGATGAGGCCGACATAAAGAGGTATATAGAAAATCAGGGGAAAGAAGAGGCATGCCAAACAGCATGGCTGTTTGAAACGCGCGAAGCGAAAAAAGCAACGGGCGGAAGCCCGTGGTAGTTTACTGTTGCTTAGGGGCTTGAATACCTCGGCGCTATCGCGCCGCTGCGCACAGTATACTTCGCCCCTTTGCGCCTAGAACTGTGTCAAATTAGTTTGACAAAAGGGGTGATGGGTATTTTAGATGGCTTGCTAATTTGCGCTAGTTCTGTGTTGCACAGTCGGGGATGTTGGATAAGAGTGATAACAACGTAAGTGGCGGGAATCCTGAATCAAGTTCAGGATGACAATTGATTGGATGCTTGGGGATGATGAAAAAGGGTTTCTCCCTATGGGGAACGAGGGGGGAAAAATCAATTGAATAAAGAGCTTTGTAGAAGGGCATATCCGTAGGTTCCTGTCTTTAAGGCTATTTTTATCACTTAAAACCCATTTAATCCCAATTTACTAAACAGTTTACCTAAAAAACCTTCTTCTTGCACTTGGGCGACGCCGAGTTGGCTGGCCTCTCGTAAGACAGTATGTTGCAGCAGTGCGAGTACGCCGTCATAAATAGGTAAATCGATTTCGCAATCGGCAATTAGATGCTCAAATGTACATAGGCGCGCCTTACGCAAGCCCAGTTGATTTTTGAGTAACTTTTGCAGTACGGGTACAGCCCCCTGTCCACCCAAAATAAGCTGGGTGGGGGAATGTTGTAGATAATTTAAGGATTGCACTAACTCTTTATGTATTGCACTGATGACCGGTTTAGCTGCTTCCTCCAGCACTTCGTCCATGACGGGGTCCGGTTCATAACTATGCAAAACTTCCAACGCGGTAGAAGTATCATTTTGCAGTTGGTCCGCAATACCTTCGGCGATGCGGTCTAAACCAAAGGGAATTTCCCACGCCTCCCACAGGGAATTTTTATGATACAACAGCGCCGAAGTACTTGTTTCCCCTATATCCACCAGCAAAGAGGCTGATTTCTCGGTAGTGCTAAGAGCCGTTTCCCCCAGTGCTACTGAAGTGGGTAGCCATAAAAAGTCTTCGCAACCGCATGCTTCCAATACGCTCCTTAAATTAGTTAAATGTGTTTTAACGCCCAGAGAAATAAATGTTTCTGCCCCCAAGCAATAACCATACATCCCTACAGGGTCAGTAGCACCGGGTTGATCGTCAATAATATAAGAAAGTGGCAAAATATCTACTACCTCCAGTGTGTCGCTTAAATTGACGGGAAGGGAAGCTTGAATGGCGTTATCTACATCACGCTCACGGATAATACGGCTGCGCGATTCTGTATAGGTAAACCCTGTACTATGTTGAAAGGATAGAAAATTGCCTCGTACACCTACGACGACCGACGGGGTACGCTCTACATATTCGGACATTTGGCTAAATACGCGGGTTAGTTCCTCGTGCGCACCGGACCGATCCCGCACAAATGCACCGGAAAGCGCTTTACACGATTGACGTAGCACATGCCGGATACGTAATGTATCCGTTTTTTCATCTAAAGAGGCAAGGGCGGCAATAATGGCCTCCCCATAAAAATCAAGTGCTAAAATGTCACGGCTCATATAAAATCTATTTTTTTGAAAAAGTATTACCACATTGTAGCAAATTTCTACGAGTTAATTTTGAATGAATAAAGGGCCCCGTAAGAGGCCCTTTAAAACCTTATACAAAAGTAACTTATTTGTTGGTTACTTCAAGTTCTACGCGGCGGTTTTGATAGCGGCCTTCCGCGGTTTTGTTGGTAGCAATCGGGTTGGCAGCACCGTAACCAATGTAGGATACGTTAGCAGCTGGTACACCGTCTTTCACCAATCTTTCAGCTACCGCGTGGGCGCGGCGTTCGGACAAGTCCATATTGTAGTTGGCATTGCCTAAAGAATCCGTGTACCCAGCTACGCGCACTTTGGCATTGGGATATTTTTTCAATGCTTCAGCGACTTTGTCAACGGTTTCATTGGATTTGGCATCCATAGCATCGCTGTTGTATTTGAAATTGATCGGTTCTTTGAAGGATAAAACAGCTGCGCCTGCGGCGTTCTGTTTTACGTTGGCTACCGTGGCGATAGCGGCATCATTTTCCACTTTCGGGGCGGGAGCTGGGGCCGGAGCTGGTTTAGCGGCTACAGGGGCCGGGGCCGGTTTGTGGCATTTGGGGCATTTGCAGCCAGGTTTGCATTTGTGGCCCGGTTTGTTGCATTGGCAGGCAGGTTTATTGGTATATCTGCCGGCGGTTTGAGTAGTGCATTTAGCACAATGGCAGGCGCCTAAAAAGAGGGCGGCGGCCAAAACAGTCATTACTTTCTTCATGCGTTCGTTCTCCTTAATAAGATGTACTTCTTACTAGTATTTTACAAAATCTGGCACGTTGCAACACCCTTTTTTTTAATTAGTTTGCGGTAAAGCATATAAATGGGTTCGTGTAACTTAGGGTGCACAAAATCCGGCAGGATATACGAGAGAGGTTTTAACACAAACTCCCGCTCGTGTAAGCGAGGATGGGGGATAAACAAGGTATATTCGGGCGTGTCCTCAAAAATTACTTTATCATCATAAAATAGAATGTCTATATCAATTATGCGCGGGCCATTGGGAAAAGTAGGCACGCGCCCCAGGTCTTTTTCCAACTGTTTGAGTGTGCACAAAAGCGGCATGGGGGCCAGATCCGTTTGAAAAATAAGTACAGTATTTACAAAATCAGCCTGATGAGAATATCCCTCCGGCTTAGACAAAATATACGGGGCCACTTCACCCACCGTGCCGAGGTTTTTTAAGGCGTCAATAGCACGGTCCAAATTCCCTTTGGGGTTTCCCTCATTACTGCCCAGGGCTAAAATTACTTGAGCCATTTATTGTTCTCCTGTATAGGTAATCCAACGGTCTTTTTCTTCTGCTACTTTAACGCTGGTAAGCTGCGGAAATTGGGCGTAAATGATATCAAAAATCCAAATGGCAATTGCTTCGGTCGTTGGGTTTTCAAAAAGTTGATTAAGATTCGCCTGGTTTAAGCGCGCGTTAATTTCGCGCGAAAAAAAATCTTGTAACACGCGAAAATCTATTAAATATCCCTCGGTATTGAGTGGGCCGTGAAACGTGGCCTCATATAGAAATGTGTGCGCGTGCGCGGCCTCGTTTAATGTGCCACCGTGGGCGTGCGTGGCGGTAAACTGGCCACATTGCGTAAGATAAACTTGGGTCATTGGGCAGCCTCCAGCTCCGTATAAAAATCCAGGATTTTTTTCGTGTCGCGCACGTCGTGCACGCGTAAAATATCCGCCCCATTTTGCAAAGCCACTAAATGGGCGGCTAATGTTTGGGCTTTGCGCTTGGGGGGTAGTTCGCGCTTTTGCGCTAAAAATGTTTTGCGCGACAACCCAACCAGCATGCGCACCCCTAGCGATTTAAAATCTGCCAAGTGTTTTAAGAGCGCGTAATTCTGTTCGCGCGTTTTGGCAAAGCCAAAACCTACGTCAATAATCAGCTGGTTTTTGGCAAGGCCACATGTTTCTGCTTGCGTAATTTTTTGTGCTAAAAATTCGCGAATTTCGCCCAGTAAATCTTGATAATCCGTTAGCGTTTGCATGGTTTGCGGCGTGCCGCGGCTGTGTGTGAGGACAAGTTGTGCATTAAAATCTTTTACCACGCGAAACATTTCCGCATCCGGCGTGCCGCTAACGTCGTTAATGATGGCTACTCCGCGCTTTAAACCCTCCACGGCCACCGGAATTTTGATGGTATCTAACGAAAGTGGAATTTTTGGCCATTTGGCGTGCGCGGCTTCAATTAGCGGCAGCACGCGGGCCATTTCTTCTTCGGCAGAAACGGGGGTTGCGCCCGGGCGGGTGGATTCGCCACCGATGTCTAAAATATCGGCTCCCTCGGCCACATAATCCGCGCACTTTTTAAGGAGTGCAGGCAAATTATTTTGCGGGTTACCGTCGTAAAAGGAATCGGGCGTGGCATTTACAATGCCCATGAGCTGCGTCATTTATTTAGTCCTTTATAAGCACCTTTTCCTGCAAACCGTCTAACGAACAATTTTCCCATATTTCCTGCGGAGGTATTTTGTCAGCAAAAATATATTGCGGTCTTCCTAACATTTTTTGAAGGGACTTGTATATATCGATAAAATGCCCAGCCCCCATTTCACTAAATACAACCGGGTATTCGCTAAGAGCGGCGGCGATATTTTTCAACATAAAAACACTGCGAACATCTGGGTTTAAGTAAACTAAGCGGTAGAATGGGGTTTTGAATACCCATTTTTGAGGGTAATTATTCATTAAATCTTGGTATAATTCTACAAAATCCGTGGTGTTAAAATCCTTGCCGTAGTGCTGTTGAAAATACGCCAACAACCGGTTTTCGGTAAATAATTCTCCCCAAGCCGGATTGTGGATGGTGCGTTTATAATCCTGTATTTCTTGGACGGCATTAGTTTGTTTGTCTGTTTCTTTTGTAAAGCCGTACGCACTGCGAATCATCCACAACATTTGAAAATCTTCGTATGAAAAACCATGGGCTTGCGCATATTTCCATTGTTGGGCTAAATCGGCATCAGTGCGAACAAGCGGAATTTTATTTTTGGTGGCTAATGCGGCGGTGTAAGCGTCCTCATTTTGGGTGCATTTCCCAAAGGGTTGCCCGGGTTCTCGCTCTACCAGTGCCACTTGGGGATGATACGTATCAAACGCGTAGTTCACTACAGGGATGGATTGGGGACCGTGGGTTGCCGCTAACAATACCAATGTTTTACCAGATTGGTGATATACTGCTAAGAACGGCGGTGGCGTTTTAGTATAGAAAGCTTTTGTTTGCTCGGGAGTGGGGTCGGAAACCAGCGAAGTATCTGCTGTAAAAGTTTGTGCAGACAGAAATAGCATGCAGTAGCCCATTAGCCATAAAACAGTAGACTTTCTTTTCATATCATGCTCCTTATTTGATCATTTCTAAAAATTCACTGCGTACTTCTAGCCTTTTAAACGCACCGCGGATCGCGCTCGTTACCATGACGGCGTTGTGTTTTTCAATGCCGCGCGAACTAATGCACATATGTTTGGCTTTGCACACCACCATTACGCCGTGCGGGTGAAGCGTATCCATTAAACTGTCAGCAATCTGGGCGACCAGTTTTTCTTGAATTTGTAAGCGGCGTGCAAACACTTCCACTAGACGCGCTAATTTGGAAATCCCCAGCACTCGCCCGTTGGGTAAGTACCCAATGCTAATGGTGCCGAAAAAGGGTTGCAGGTGGTGTTCGCACGTGGAGTAAAATTCTATGTCTTTTAAGGCCACCATTTCTTCGCACGAACCTTCCACAAATGTTTTTAACACATCTTGCGGTTTTTGCTTGTATCCGCCAAAAAGTTTATCCCAGCTTTTTACAATGCGTTTAGGGGTTTCCAATAACCCTTCGCGCGACGGATCGTCACCAATATAGGCCAGTAGCTCACGGATGTTTTCCAAGGCTTGGGCCTGGGTTATTTTACGTTGATTAACTTGTGCAGTTGCACGCTTAGCCGTGCGCTTGGATGTTGTTTTACTAGTTTTAGGCATAGGGCAATGTTCTCCTGTAAGTTGCTTTCGGGTTGCAAATAAAGTGTGGTTTTTTCGTTCTCGTACGGATAGTATTTTTCCACGTCTTTTAAATCGGTTTGTTGGCCAATGACCAGTTTAATAACGTCGGCTTTTTGTAGCATTTCTTTGGCGACGGTTTTTTTGGGGGAAACACACATAAAATCAACTTGGCTGACGTCGCAATCGCGCGCGCCATTGGTTTCCAGGTGTACCATGTGCCCGGCGGATTTTAACGTGGCAATTAAGGCAGGTAAGTCCTGCTCGGTCGGTTCGCCGCCCGTGATAACGACCGTTTTGCAGGGATACTCGGCCAGCGCTACTAAAATCTGCAAGCTATTCATGGGTTTTCCGTTAGCAAAGGCATATTTCGTGTCGCAAAAATCGCACCCCATGCTGCATCCCGAGAGGCGCAAAAACACAGCGGGCATACCGGTGTGGCGTCCTTCGCCTTGGACGGAATAAAAAATTTCGTTAACGTTCCAGGATAGCGGCGGCATTTTCGCTCTCCCATACTTCTAATGTTTTAAGGGTTAAATTTTTCTCCGCTAGGGCGGGCGTAATTTTATCAAATAAGTATTGGGCTAAATTTTCCGCGGTAGGATTTGGCAGTAAATCATTTAATAATTGGTGGTCCGGCAAATAGCTATCTAGCAATTTTTTAATTACTTTAAAATCACATACCATGCCATCTTTACGTACCGGGCCTTCCATCACAAATACGGTCTTCCACGTGTGTCCGTGCAAGTTGTGACAAGGGCCGTCGTAGTTAGGCAAGTGATGTGCTGCAGAAAAAGAGCGAATAAGTTTAATTTTCACGACGGGCCTCCGGAAGTAAATTAAAAATTTGTTGTGCGTAAATAATGCATAGTACCGTTTGCGCTAAGGCAAATAGCGGGATATTTACCCAAAGACGGATTAAAAATAGCGTAGTCAGCGGGCCGAGCAAAAACACCGCTAATTTGACTAATTCCGCGCGTGGCAGTGGGCGTCCCTTCCACAAATTAAAGAATAGCACCACGCCCAGCGTTAAACAATAATTACACGCCAGTAAAATTGCAAGCATCAATAACGAAACTACAAAAAAAGCCACCCGTAGGGAAAAGCCAAGTGCCCCTTTATATTTTTCTACAATTTCCGGGGTGGAAGTAAAATTAAGCGTATCGGGCAGCGTTTGTTGTTGTAAGCCCGAGGAAGACGGAATATACAGTTGGTTTTTGTGTACCCAGGCTAAGGTATTATTATTTAGTAGTTCATCATTAGAGGGGGGGAGTTGCGCGCTCGCATCAAACACAATTTTAAAATCCGTCCGTGGAATAGGCGCATAAACAGGCTTATCCGGCGCAGTTAACATACCGTTTTCAAAAGTTATTTGTGGAAAATTTTTTAAAAACATGGGCAAGTTGTTCTTTATCATAGATCCCGTAAAAAAGAACAGTACTATTACACTAAGTATATAGAGGTATATGGCAAAAGCAACCGTATGCAAGGTGCTCAATTGCGTAAGACGGTGGTAAAATTTGAATGAAAACAGTGTTTTAAAATGAATAAATAGCATACTTACATTATACTAAACTCGCACTTTATATGATTTTGAAAAACTTTGTTTATTAGTCTTGCGAACAGCACGTAACTTGTAAAAAGAGAAAATAGAACTACTGCGTGTTTATTCATCAAATAAACTGAGCTGTTGAGGGCCGTTATCGGCAAGATTTTTTTTAGTTTTTTTCTGCGTGGTGTCATTACGCACCACCGTTGTAACAGCCACCCCATTGACAAAATTGCCCGCCGAAGTGGAGATGGTATTTAAAATTTCTTGGTCGGTAGGCAAGTGGTTAATTGGATTAAACCCCAGGGTTTGCTTCGCGTCCATCGCATTGTTGGCAAGCGCGTCTGGTGCTTTGTTAAATTCACGCAATACATGCTTGATGTGGATGGTAAACTGTTTAGCTAGTGTGCGTATAATGTGCATGCGGGCTTGTAAATCCGGGTTTTTAATTTTGTATTCGCCAATAAATTGCTTTACAAGTAGTAGGGAATCGCCTTCAATAAACAGCTCTGTGGCACCCAGTTCTGCACATTTAATTAGGGCTAATTTTAGCGCGGTATATTCAGCCTGGTTGTTGGTACAGTGGGGGATAAAATATCCTTCTTGCGCCAGCACTTTGCCTTGCATATCACAAATTACGTATGCCGAGGCCCCAGGCCCTGGGTTTCCGCGCGATCCACCGTCTATGTTTATCTTTACTTGCATAGTAGTATTATAGCAAATCATTATTTCATGCGTTTATTTGGTATGAATTTTCGTATAATAAAGTATGCTTAAATTTAGAAGACGTAAATTACATTTAAAATTAAAATGGGGGTTGTTGCCCCGGGTTATTTGTGCGATCATTGCTGGAATGGTATGCGGACTAGTTGTTCCTAATTGGTTTGTGCGTATTGTACTAACGTTTAATGATCTATTTGGAAATTTTTTAGGGTTTATTATTCCGTTACTGATTGTAAGCTTGGTGGCCCCGGGAATTGCAGAACTAGGCCGCAATGCTGGCAAATTGTTATTCATCACCGCGGCCTTAGCCTATGGCTTTACGTTAGCCAGCGGCTTTTTTAGTTATGCGGTATCGGCACTTGCTTTTCCGCATTTGCTAGATCCTTCCATGGGGATAGCTTCCTTTGGGCAAGTGGCCGAATTAAAACCCTATTTTGTCATTGCTATGCCACCTGTAATGGGGGTTATGAGTGCCTTAGTGTTGGCTTTTACCTTGGGCCTAGGGATGGCCGTCATTCAAGGGAGCCGCCTCAAAGGCGTTATGCTGGATTTGCGCGATATTATTGATAAAGTAATCGTCAAAATTATTATTCCCCTGTTGCCCGTTTATATTTTTGGTATTTTTATGAATATGACGGTAAGCGGGCAAGCGGTAAAGGTATTGGGCGTATTTGCGCAGATTATTTTGATTATCTTTGCCATTACGGCGGCGATGCTATTACTGCAATTTTTGGTAGCAGGGCTTGTTGGACAAAAAAACCCATTTTCCATGCTAAAAAGCATGTTAGTTGCGTACGCCACGGCTTTGGGTACGCAATCTTCCGCGGCTACCATCCCGGTAACGCTTAAACAAACTATTAAAATTGGTGTGCGCGAGGAAATTGCCGGTTTTGTGGTTCCCTTGTGCGCTACCATTCACCTTTCCGGTAGCACGATGAAAATTGTAGCCTGTGCGCTAGCCATTGTAATTATGAGTGGCCAACCGGTTTCCTTGGAGCAATTTGCCGGGTTTATCTGCATGTTAGGGGTAACCATGGTGGCGGCACCGGGTGTGCCGGGGGGGGCTATTATGGCCGCTTTAGGGGTGCTGGAAAGTATGCTTGGCTTTGGACAAGCCGAGTTAGCCCTTATGATTGCGCTTTATATAGCGATGGATTCTTTTGGTACCGCCTGTAACGTAACAGGCGACGGGGCGATTGCCGTGATTGTGGACAAAATTTATAGCCGCAAAAACCACAATCTAAACGTATCCACTCCGTCCATCTAATAAGCTTATTTTTTGCTTTAGCACGCGTTTATAAAACGCGTGCTTTTTTATATACATTATTGCAAGTCTTGACTCGTTTTTTTTTTTTGATATCCTGAAATGGTTGTGGATACTGTGGATAAGTTGTTATCTGCTAAATAACAAGATAGGAGATTAAAAATGAACAATAGTCGTGCGTTTACGCTTATAGAATTATTAGTTGTAGTCTTAATCATTGGTATATTAGCGGCGATGGCGTTACCGCAGTATCGACTGGCAGTAGCAAAGGCTCGGGCGGTGGAGGCCAAGATTAATTTGACAACGATTGCACGTGCTCAACGAGCCTACTATTTAGCAAATGGGGAATTTACATCTGCGTTGGAGAATTTAGATATCCAAGTCTCATCTAATAATTTTTGGTGTAACCTAGGCCAGAATAATCAACATGCCGATTGCTGGGGCAGAACTCAATTTAATGAAGTGCGTTATAATTTTAGCGTATATCCTTATTCTATAGGTAAGTATTGTGTTGCTTATAAAGGAAATCAAATGAGCAACAAAATTTGTGCCTCGCAGGGAACGAAAAAAGACATAGCAAGTGATGTCTATGTCTATTACAAGCTGACAAATTAGCAGCGGATCATTCCTATTGCTTCAAGATATTTTCGGACGGTTTAAAGCGTACCTTCTGCTTGGAAGGCACCTGCACCTTTTCGCCTGTTTTAGGGTTGCGGCGCGTAACAGGGCGTGCCGTTTTTAAATGAAAAGAACCAAAATTGCTAATGACCACTTTGCCGTCGCGTTTAAGGCCGTGCTTGATGATTTCAAACACTTTATCTACGGCGGTTTTGGCTTGTTTTTTGTCCAGCATGGTGCGTGTAAGGTGGCGGATCACATCGTCTTTATTCATAAAATTATTTATTACCTCGGTTAATAAACCCCATTGCGTGCAAAAGCACGTGTGGCTTTTTACCTTGGCAGACTAGCTGCCAAATGGCGTCAATAATGGGGGTGTTTAAATGATTTTTGCGGGCAATATCATATACACTTTGCACAGAGTTTACGCCCTCAGCAATCGTGCCCACTTCTTTTTTTGCTTCCTCTAGGCTAAGCCCTGCGCCTAATTTTTCGCCCAAGCGGCGGTTGCGGCTAATGGCGGACATGCCCGTCAAAATGGCATCTCCAAACCCGGCTAAACTGTACACAGTACCTGCCTGACCGCCCTGGCTGGTAATAATGTCGTTCATCTCTTGCATAGCTTGGGTAATAAGTGCGGCTTTGGCATTAGCTCCGTCGCCAATCCCGTCAATCACACCGCAGCCGATGGCCAGTACATTTTTAATGCCGCCGCCATATTCTACCCCGCGCCGATCCGTGGCAGGCACGACAATAATCGGGTCTCCGTTTAAAACGTTAGCCAACTCCTGGGTAAGAGCTTTATCTGGGCCGGCTAGCATAATTTTGGTTGGCACATTTTGGGCTACTTCCAGCGCAAAGCTTGGGCCGGAAAACGCTAGTACTTTGTCTTTAAGTTGCGGAAGTTCTTCTTCCACAATTTCACAAATCGTTTTGAACGTTTTTTCTTCAATGCCTTTGGAGGCACTGATGATAGGTACCACGCGTCCGTTTAAAAGGGGCTTTAGCTGTTCTTTGCAGAACGCGCGGATAGCTTTAGAAGAAATCACAAAAATAATCAGGTCCGTATCTTTTACGGCCTCGGCTACGTTACCGGTTAGGCGTAAATTGTCATGTAATTTAAAGTTGGGAATATTGGGGTGACGGCCAATGGTTTTAAGTACATTTAACAGTTGTTCGTTGTATTCCCACAAACGAACCTGATAACCTTTACGCGCCAAGTGCTGCGCAATAACGCTACCCCAAATACCTGCGCCAAATACCGTAATATTATTTATTTTCATGGTTCGTGCGCTTTTTGGCGCCGTCCTCAAATTTAAGTTCTTTCTGCGAGAGCAAGCGTTTGATGTTGGGGATATGCTTATATATGACCAATGCGCCCACAGCCGTAGCCATAATTTTTTCAGCTAACGGGTAATTCATACACCAGCTGACTACCGGCAATACCACACAGGCAAAAATGGAGCCAATGGAAATGCGGCCCCAAATAGCGACTAAAATCACAAAAACTAAAAACGCTGTAGCGGTAGGAATGGGGGCTAATGCAAAA
Source organism: Elusimicrobiaceae bacterium (assembly GCA_045604045.1). Lineage (GTDB taxonomy): Bacteria > Elusimicrobiota > Elusimicrobia > Elusimicrobiales > Elusimicrobiaceae > Avelusimicrobium. Next base: position 24,515 of record JAZUNI010000031.1, read on the forward strand.
AATACGCCGGCTGAGGTAGCCACCCCCTTGCCGCCGCGGAATTTTAGATAAATAGTCCACATGTGGCCCAAAATAGCCACCACGCCGCAGACAATGGCGATTACGTAAATATCCGGGCAGAAATGGCGTGCCAGCAGTACCGGTACAAAGCCTTTAATGGCGTCAATTAAAAACGTGGAAACCCCTGCCCATTTACCGACAATGCGGTACACATTGGCCGCTCCGGGATTACCCGAGCCATGCTCACGGATGTCAATATGCATTACCCGTTTGGCAATTAAATAGCCGGTAGGGATGGAACCAATTAAATAACTAAATAAAATAAGCAAAACAATCGTAGTGTTCATATAAGCTATTATACTAAAAGACCTCTGTTTTTTTCAGCTTTTTTTATATATACTTACAGTATGAAAAAGCTATATTTAGTAATTGTATTGTGCTCTTTCGTGGGTACGTGGGGACACGGTGCCGCGGTCTATGCTGATGATTATGTGTTTCAAAAACAGATTATCATCAATGGCAAGCACACGTGCCAGGCTTTTTTCATTCATCCAAATTGGCTGGCTACGTCGGCCCATTGTGTGGAAGATTGTTTGGGTAACGGCCCTTGCCAGGTAAAAATTTTACTGGCACAGGGGCCGGTCAATGCGTCGGCTATGGTGGGGAAGCACGATGTGTTCGTGCCGAAAGAATATCGCACCGTAGACGCGCAACAACGCGTCAGTACGCATAAAAATTGGGATGTAGCGCTACTGTACTACCAGCCGGATGAATTTATTTATGAGTTCCCCGAAGGGGGAATGGCTACTGCGGAAGAATTTAGTCAAGCTGTGAAATCATCGCGCAGTTTGCGTTTGCAATGGAAAGGAACGACGCGGCCGGAAATTCCCGTATTATATACGTACGGCGGCAACGATTTGATGACGCTCAAAGATAATCTTATTGTACCCCGGTGGAATTTTGGGCAGATGGAATCTTTTTCCAACCCGCAAACTGTGCTGTATTTTGGGGAAAAACAAGCCCTGTGGGGGGCGGACGGATTTGGCGTAGACCATGGAAATTCCGGCGGTGCAGTGGTGCTGGAAAATGGCGGCGTTGTAGGGATTGCCACGGCTAAAATGGATAACCAGCTTCCGGCCGAAGTGCGCCAGGCATTTCCAACTTTTGGTCAATCGCATGACTTTTTTTTATTTAACGGGTTTTCTCCTAAAACGACTTTGCTCTTTATAGAGAAAACGATGGCCCGATTTGGGGATCGTATCCGCACCAAAAAGTTACATAAAATAGTGCCTACGATTGATTCCACAATGCAGCCCACCCTCGTGCAAGCTAAATAATAGGCAGATTTAAGTTTGATTTGCGCAAGATAACACGTCTTGCGCGATTTTTTTGGGTTCAAAATCGGTGGGGTGCGCAAGTAAGATGCGTTGTGCGTTGGTGTATCGGTTAAACCAGGTGCGTTGGCGTTTGGCGTATTGACGGGTTTTTAGGGCCACGTCAGCTACGGCTTGCGCGCGGGACAGCGCGTGGTTTAAGTACGCCACGGCTTGAGGGTAGCCCAGCGTTTTCAGTGCGGGCGTATCTGGTGTAAACCCTTCAGCAAGTAGTGTCTGGGTTTCGGCAGTCATCCCGTCAAAAATCTGCTCGGTGCGAGCGGCAATGCGGGCATTCAAGAGGTCTTTTTCCCAATCTAGATACACCCAGTGTGATTTATCCAGGGCCGGAAGTTTAAAGAATTTTCCGCTTTTTAGTTGGCTAGCGGGTTTGCCAGTTAATAAATAAAGTTCCAAAGCACGCATGGTGCGCTGAATATTGCCGGGCGGGATTTGGGCTGCGGAAACCGGGTCTTTTTGGGCTAGGAGGGCGTGCACACCCTCTTTGCCGTATTTGGCTTGCAAGGTAATAAGTTGTGCGCGCGATTGAGGAGTGCTTTTGGGCAAATCATCCATCCCCACAAAATAGGCGTGCAGGTACATCCCAGTTCCGCCGGCAAAAATAAGGGGCTTATCCGGGAAATTTTGGCGGATTTCACGCACGTGGGCACAAAACGAGCCCGCATTAAAGGTGTCCGTTACGGGTAAAAAATCAACTAATACATAAGGGATATCGTCCACCGTATACAACCCATGCTGATATGTCCCCTGTGGTTTAGCAGTGCCAATGGTTAGTCTCTGATACACTTGGCGCGAGTCGGCCGAAATAATAAGCCCACCCGTTTGCCGGGCAAGTTCCAGGGCAAGATCGGTTTTTCCGCTGGCGGTGGGACCACAAATGACGATAGGATTCATACTTTTATTGTAGAAAAAAAAGTGCCTCTGGAAAAGCCTTGACTTGTTTTTTAGTGTCGTGAAATAGTTGTGGATGCTATAGATAAATAATAAGGTCGTCCCTTCCCAAAGGCTGCAATTGGGAATATCCACCGCTTTTAATAATGTGAATAAGAGACAAAATTCTTAGTTTTTGTGGAAGAAAACACCAATGATGACGTTAATAAATTAAGGGAGAATAAACATGAAAAATAAGCAAGCATTTACGCTTGGTTGTCATGTTGAATTTATTTCAGTATCCAGTCGTTCTATACAAGGGTTTACCTTAATAGAGGGGTAGTGGGGCGCACTCGTCATTAGCATTTTAGTGGCGGGACGATAAAAGGGGTAGATTTTTACAATAAAACACTTTAGTTATAGGCGTGATTTTGGGAGGAATACTGGCGGCATGCGCGCGGCAGCGCGGAGGTATCCGAGCAAACGAACAACAACGAAATAAAGTGTTTTAGGAAGAAAATGGTCGGTCAGCGCGAAGTGACTGTGCTTGCATCTTAGATTGCCCGAACGCGTAGTGAGAGTTCCCTGCTTATCAGGCAATTAACAGGCAAAACTAGGGAAATTGTGGCCGCTTTTGCCTATTTTTAGGATTCGTATCTATATACCTTCTCTTCAGAGAAATAGCTGCTATAATTCTCCCAATTCCCTACGCGGGGTAACAGGGAAAAAACAGGGAAAATATCTGCAGCGGTAGGGAACAAGCTACCCGTTATTTTTATTATCCTTTTTCTGTACTTTTGCAGTTAATTTTTTAACAGCGCGGTCAAAGTCTGATTCTATCTTTTGTTTTTTGTTAAATTTGTCATACTCTGCTTCGGCATGGGCTTTGGCTTGTTCGTGGCTGATAGAGCCCTTATCCGGCAAGATTTGGTATTTGCGGAAAGCCAAAAACTCGTTTACGCTGGCGGCAAATTGTTCCATGGTAAACGTATTTTCGCGTTCAATTAAATCTTCAATATAGTCAAAATAGCCCGTTACCGTACGTTCCAAGCGGCGTATTTGGTCTTCGGTAAGATAATTCTTGGCAATGCTCACATCGGACTTTAAAATGCGTTTATCCGGTGCTCCGGCCCATGTTTTAAGTCCCATGTGTTCTTGAGTATTGTCAGCCGTATGATAGACGATTTCTGCGGCAGTTTGGCCCGTAATTGCGTAATGAAACTTGTTTTGGACTGTAGCAAAAAACTCTTGGGTAATTTTGGAATTTTTGTCATAGTCAATGCTGCATTCTTGAAAAATATCGGTAATCTGTTGCCAAATACGTCGTTCGCTCGCACGAATGGAACGGACTCGTTCCAATAATTCTCTGAAGTAATCCTTGCCAAAAGCAGTAGTGCCCTGTTTTAAGCGATCATCGTCCAATACAAACCCTTTTTGGATGTATTCTTTGAGCACTTTGGTCGCCCAAATACGGAATTGGGTTGCGCGCGCAGAATTGACGCGGTAACCTACGGAAATAATAGCATCTAGGTTGTAAAACACAGTTTGACGTTTGATTTGTCGTGAACCCTCGGTTTGAACTATTTCCATTTTGGAAACAGTTGCGCTTTCTTCTAACTCTTTTTCTTCGTAGATATTGGCAAGATGTTTAGAAACTGCCGGAACATTTACCCCAAATAGCTCCGCCATGGCCTTTTGTGTCAGCCACAATGTTTCGTCCTTAATAACAGCGTTGATTTTAATGTCTTCACTTGGGGTTGTGTAGAGTAAAAATTGTAAATCCTTCTGCATACAGTCTCCTTAATTCATGCGTACAAGTTTGGCTAAAATTTGGACGGAATCGTCTGCCGGGAACGGCTCATACTTGGCCTTATTATCTGATACCAACCGGTAGGCGGGGCCGTTTTCGGTGTTATATTGGCCAAGCCGCTTGATTTTAAGCCCATCCGCTCTGCGGCACAATACCATGCTTCCAACCGGAGGCAACTCACTCGTTTTGCGGAACATCAACATATCCCCATCATTAATAGTCGGTTCCATAGAGTCGCCCTTGGCTTTAATAAAAAACAAATCCTGCGTGGGAGTCGGCAAAAATTTGGTGGGCATGTTTACATAGTCCACAATGTTTTCTTCGGCAAAAATGTCCGTATCTCCGCATTGGGCAAAACCGTAAAAGGGGATGGGGGTAAACTCGTCCACGGGCCTATGGGTAGCAATAAGCGCGTGTCCATTTCGCTCTAAAAAGTTCTCTTTAATCAGTTTGCGGATATGCACGTGCACGGTGCTGACCGATTTCAAGCCAACCGCTTTAGCCAGTTCTGCCAAAGTGATTTGCGGGTTTTGTTTGACGAGTTCTAAAATTTGTTTTTGTTTTGCCGAAAGCATAGTGTTCTCCAATACAAACAGTATAACTCTTTTTACAAAAAGAGTCAATTTCTATTAAAAATAGAAAAAGTTGACATAAAATAGAAAATATGCTATATATTCTATAGCAAGTTCTCTTATTAGACCGGAGAAACGCTCGCACAGGAGGAGATTATGAAATGGAATTTTTCAAAATTATAGAATAAAGGAGCTATAACATGGTAAATAAAGTTATTGATGTATCTACGCAAGTTCAACCGCTTGCAGTGACCTATGTGTCACCTATGGAAGTAAAACCCTACCGGAATAATCCAAAAAAACATTCCGAAAAACAGGTTACCCAGCTTATTAACTCTATCAAAGAGTTTCGCTTTAATAATCCTGTTCTAATTGATGAAAATAATGAATTGATTGCGGGGCACGGCAGATTATTAGCGGCCCAGCATTTGCACTTGGAAAAAATACCTGCAATTTATCTAACCCATCTAACGCAAGCCCAGAAAAAAGCGTATCGTATTGCTGATAATAAGCTAACCGAAAATGGCGAATGGGATATTGATTTGCTCAAACTAGAACTAAAAGATATAGAGAAGTTGGATTTAAATTTAAATTTGGATCTTACTGGCTTTGATAATCAAGAAATAGATGTATTGTTTACCCCGCCTGTCCCTGCCAAGCAAGAATTAAATAACATCCCCTATATCAATCCTAACGAGATAGTGAGCACACTGGGCGATGTTTGGTGCCTTGGACAACATCGTATAACTTGTGGCAATGCACTGGAGCGAAACACATTCGAAAGGATCTTTGAAGGCAAGAAAGCGCATGTAGTATTTACCGATCCGCCCTATAATGTAAAAATTAACGGCCATGTATGCGGTAAAGGAAGTGCGCAACATAAGGAGTTTGTCATGGCCTCCGGGGAGATGAAATCTGATGAATTTATCCGATTTTTAACCCAAAATTTTACGTTGCTTAAAGAATTCAGTACCGATGGTAGCTTACACTACATTTGTATGGATTGGCGGCATGTTGAGGAAATAAGCTTAGCAGGGCATGTGTATGACTCTTTTAAGAATATATGCGTGTGGAATAAGAGTAATGCCGGCATGGGATCTTTGTATCGTTCCAAACATGAGTTAATATTTGTGTATAAGCATGGAAAGGCTTCCCACACAAACAACGTGGAATTGGGAGCAAAAGGACGATATAGAACAAATGTCTGGGATTATGCGGGGGTTAATACCTTTAAAAATAAAGAACTTTTAAAATTGCACCCGACCGTAAAGCCTGTAGAACTCGTTTGGGATGCTATTTTAGATGCGTCTAATCGTGGGGATATTGTGCTGGACTCGTTCTTAGGTAGTGGAAGCACCCTTATTGCCTGTGAAAAAGCAAAACGTATCTGTTATGGGGTTGAGTTGGAGCCGCTATATATTGATACCGCTATTCGGCGATGGCAGAAGTTGACTGGAAAAGATGCAATCCGCATAGATGGTATGACGTATAACCAGTTACTTGCTTTAAAACGGGAGGCTACTCATGATTAATAAATCTTATGAAGTGGGATATTGTAAACCTCCTAAAGCAACCCAGTTTCAAAAGGGGGTAAGTGGTAACCCCAAAGGACGTACTAAACGCAGGCAACAAGATATGATAGATCTTATTGAACAAGAACTTAAAACCAAAATCAATCTAACTGACGGGACTTGTATTACCAAAGAACAGGCTATAGCCAGACAATTGGCTAATGGTGCTGCAAAGGGCGATCCACGTAGTCAAAAACTGCTTTTTGGATTACAGCAAAAAAGCATACACAGAAAGAAGTCGGAACAATTATTTCAAAAACTCCTTAGAGAAGAATATTTAACAGAAGAAAAAATAGATAATTTTCTATATCACAATCAAGTGTTATCTTCTAATCGTACTTGTGAACCGATTAAATGCAGCCTAAATCTTAATGCTATGTTTAAACAACATAAAGGAAGATTAGCCTTTGCTGATGCTGTTATGTTGTCCGATATGTCATCGCAATACATGTATCAATTGATCTTAGAAGATGTTTGTAACAGTATCTGTTGCGAGTATGAATACTGGGCAGGTGTGGATGCAGTTACATCATATTTAAACCTATCTGCTGCAGATAAAGAAATACTTTATCGAGATTTGGCAAAATCGCGTTCTATGGCACGTCCTACTGCCGAGCAATATGAAAAAAGCCAAAAAATAACAGAGTTGTTGGGGTGGGGGCTATTAAAACGCTCTCAGCAATATATGCAAATATTACGTCAACAGCCAGAATTTGAGAAATCAGAAAGGGATTTTTTGGAAGGGAAAATACAAGTTAATATATTAAAGGACATAGAAAACCTGGAAGAGGTATCTAGCCTAAAAGAGGAACTATGTTACCTCAAGTCGGGGTATCAGGTAGCCCAAAGACTTCCAAGTGCAGATAAATGCCAAAAAAGAATTAAAGAATTGGCTATAGACGAACAAGAAGCAATGCAAATATTGAGTGAACTTCTTAAACCAAAAGTGAATTGAAAACGCTTTATATTGGGCAAATTGCCTATATTCGGTAGCTGGTATATATTCTTTAGTGCGGCCCGCAAGCGCACCGAGCATAAATTTGAATGGTGAGCGTGCGAGCCCGCTACTGGTGAGTTAGTAGCTGGCAAAATCAAAAATAGGGGGGTAGAGCGAAAGGGATAACTCTGAGAATCATGGAAAACGGTTCCCTAGTAATGCCTAGCTCTCAAATAGAATAAATAGGATGCCTTTACTTCTTGTATTTCCGCCAACGTCGTGGGCGGTATCCCCGCTTACAGCGTGTAATTCTTATATAAGTTTCCCCATTTTTCCACACATATTCCGTGTGAAGTCCAGGACTGTAGTAGCTTGACTTTACTTCTTTTTCTGGTACAGAATCATTAGGAAGTTCATGCGACAAATTTTTTGTTTCTTGTTTTTGTTCCTCCTGTACCATTGGTTGAGTCTCTTTTAGGTACTCGGTTACAGGGATATCTCCCTTTTTATATCTCGCCGCAAGATATCGATAGGTAAAGACTTCCTCCTGTGTTATATTACAAAAAGTGTCCTTGTCCCAATCATATTTCTGAAACACCTCTCGGTAAGAATCTTCTTTAAAAAACACCTTAACCTTATTCCAATCTATCTTATTACAAATTTGTCGTACCCGTTCTTTTGTTATATTATTACGTTTACCGAGTTCTTCCAAGGTTTCGCCTTCATAGTGCGATATAATGATAGCACTAATGCGTTGATCAAAATTTTGGTGGATATAATCCCTCGCCGACATATCGACAAATTCTTCGGGCTCCGTGGGCTCTATGACATCGACTATCTCGTATGATTCTCCTAACACAATGTCATACCCTTTCAAAAAATCTTTTAACTGTTTTAGAGTATTTTCCCCGATATTTGGAAGTAGGGCAATTTGCCGAAGATTATACTTGAGGATATCTTGAATTGTATAAATGTTTTCCCTCGTTAAAGCATTTATTAAACGAGCAGGCAACTCACGACATTCATCGAATCGTATATTTGCGACATTGCCTGGAATTTGCCTAAAATTACAAGAGGGTTGAACGTCTTCCTTTTTGAAAGCACCAGAAATGCCCTGTTGTTTAAGGAAATCCACCAACCGTTTTAATAGTTCTATTTCCATGCCAGAAAAGGACATTATCCGATCCATATCATATTTGAGAATATCATCCGTTGTGTAAACGTTATTTTTATGCAATATTTCGACAAGAACTGGAGAAAGAGAAGGTTGTTTTGCAAACTCGATTTTTCTGACGGGTGCTTTCGCTGTTATTTCTGTTTCTCTTGGCTTGGATTTAAATAAATCTATAATCTTTTTGAATACCATATTTCATCTCCGAACCTCTTTCCAATAATATACCATTTTATTGCGACAACATGTTGTCGCCTGCTTTTGATACAATAAAAGTATGGAAAGAGTCATTGCGGGACTATTAATCATTGTTCTTATCGGAGTTATATACTTTTTGCCAACTATAGTAGCCTATGATCGCAAAATAGATGGCAGAGGATGGATTTTGCTATTAAACTTACTCTTTGCCGGAACAGGGATAGTATATTTTATTTTGTTAATTTGGGCTTTTACGGCTCGCCCTGGTAAAGAGGCGCACATACGTTTGTAGGAGCTAATATGCTAAACGATACTCTGAATAAAATCCGTCGGTTAATATACATTCTCAATGCTTTTGATAGAGGTGAGATTTTTTTGCCCAACGTTGCCAAGGATCTAGGTGTAACACTTCGTACCATACAGAGAGACTTAAGGATTTTAGAGGATGCAGGGTTTCCGTTTGCCAATACCAAGAAAGGGGCATATTGCTTTGTAGAGGGGTTTAGTTTGCAGAGGATGCGTCTAAATGCCAAGGAAGCCGCTATGTTGGCTCTAATGGGAGATATTGCCCACAGTTTGGGCGGCGGCTTTGCGGACACTTACAAAGATTTACGCAATAAGATAGTTGAAAGCCGGAATAATCCCTTTTTTATTAAGATTGCCAAAGGCCAAGCATTTAAAGATCCAAAGCTGCTAAAGGTTTTGGAACAGGCTATAAACGAACAATGCCATGTAGAAATTAACTATGAAAATTCGCCATTATCCGGCAGAGCCATATCTCCGCTAAAAATTGCGTGGTTTGATGGGTTTTGGTATTTATTGGCCTATGGGAAAGACGAACATATTCTTAAGTTACGCTTAGATAAGATTAAAAGTGCAACTCCATTAGCCACCCACTTCAACCGCCCTCAAAAATTGGGAAGGATTTTACGAGACAGTTCCTCTATATGGTTTGAAGAAAACCGCAAGATTAAAGTAATCCTTACAGTGGATGGTGAAGTGGCTCAATACTTTAAAAAAAGAGAATACTTTCCAAAGCAAAAGATAGTTAAAACGGCCAAGGACGGGGCACTTACCCTAGAATGCTCTGTGGGAAGATATGAAGAAATCTTGCCGACCATTTTGGAATGGATACCGTATGTTGTAGTCCAAGAACCAAAAGAGTTAAAAGGTTTCGTGGCCGAAAAGATTAATCAATATAAGAGGAAATTATGAAAATAACACAATTGCATGTTGTGACAGATTCTAAAGAGGTAACATACAAAGTAGAGATTCCGGCTACTAAAGAAGAATTTAGAACAGGGCTTGCGTTCAGAGACAATATTCCGGACGGAACGGGTATGCTCTATGATTACCATAAAAATCCGTGTGAAGTGGGGATGTTTACACCCGATACGCGCGTCTCTGTGGACTTTATATTTATAGACAAAAGTGGCAGAGTTCTTAAGATATCCACGGCAAAACCTCTTTCACGCGAGTTACATAAAGCAAAAAATACATCTTGGGTATTGGAAATCAATGGTGGCGAAGCAAAAAAGAAAAACATACAAGTTGGTGATATTGTTCGTAGTAAATTATTGAATACGGAAGAGGCTTTTCATAGTGATTTTCCTGCGGATGTAAAATCTTGCCAGCACTATGGCCCTCAAGTGTTTGTTAAAACGAAGAAAAGCGAATATATGTATAGCTACGGCGTGCACCGGTGGATAGACACAAGAAGAAATGAAGATACGCGAGAAAATTTCGATTTTAAACTAAAAAATTATGCCCTGCAAAATATTAACCCTGTATCCATGACAGAACAAGAGGCAAAGGAACACATAGAAAAATATGAGAAGAAATTTAAAGAAGATTTTCGTATGTCGAAAAGCGATTACTTTATTTGGAATAATGAGTGTATTATTAAAGATTCACCACTGGAAGATAAAATCTACCTGTATATTTATGGAAAAGGATGGGAGGAGATCGAATGGTGGGATGACGGAAAAGAAGAATTCAAAATTGGAATTTATGTTTCCAGCATAAAGAGTACCAGTAAGGATGCTAATAAAACTATAAAAAGTATTGAAGCGGACAAAAAGAAAATTCAAGAGGTGAATAACCGTAACGCAGAATTTGTGAACAAACCCAATTTTAATGGGGAACACTTTGAAGCATTGGGAAATATGTGGGATGGCCTAGGAGTAGATGATTTAGAAGAATATATAACACAACTTGGGAAGAAAACCATATATTCTATTAATGAAGATGCCCCTCTTTCCGAAAATGAACGTTTGTTTATGCAATACATGCGTATTATTTATCATGATCGAGGTGTGGTTTTAGGATTTTCTCCCAAATTAGATGAAGATATAAAAGTAGCATTACTTCTAAAACAACAACAGAATTGTCTGGAATTTCTTTCAGCATATCCATTTATGAAAGGATGTCCGAATGAAGTCAAAATAGAAGGTTATCACACTTGGGAAAATGGCATTGAAGGTGTTTTTACTGCTGATTTCCGGGAAAAAACCACTGTAACATGGTTCGATCCGTTCTATCTATATACGAAGAATGCCAATCCATTACATAAGAAAGCAAAAATTATGTTCAGCGGTTTAGCCCTTAAACTAGAAAAATCGAAATCCAATGTTGTTACTATTGACCACGGAGCAATGTTTCAATTACAACTAGAAGAATTTTTAAAGAAAAATCCCGGTAAAACTGCCGCTGACATGCCTCCTGTGAGGATTGAATTGGGAAGGGGTTCCATTTTTATTCCTACTCAATATGTGCCTGAATATCAATATCAGGCCGAAATTAAGCATGTTAAAAGTTGTAAATTAGGTGACAGAAAAGCGTATAAAATGGAAATAAATGTTATGAGAGATCCCGATGATGATTCGGCATTTTCCATCAACTTATATGCTTTTGAACGCGTATTGGATGGCTACAGACCTAAAAAAGGAGATTTTGTGCATGGTATTTTATGGCTACAAGGGTATCATGTCCCCGTCACAGATGAGAAATAAAATAGATTTGTTACTGCCAATGAGAACCGGTATGTGTTAGACGCATTTATTTCGGAAGAACTGCATTATGCGGAGAACGGAAGTTAATGAACACCGATACGTACTAGGGCATTGGAGTAACAGGTGGGAGCGACTAGGCATGGTGGTACGGCAACTTTACACAAAGTTGTAAGCCGAAAATTAAAAATAAATGTTATCCGGCGACCTAGCACTCCTACAACCGTTTGGTCCAGTAGATTCCCTAGTGAATCGATTTCGCTGATTGTCCGTGGTTTGTTCACGGAGAGGTATGGCGGCCTTCCAACGGTTTTATTGTCTTTTTTGAAATATACACGATTAAATGAAATTTGCGGCGTTTAAGGTATAGGTTTGCTAAAATAAAAGTATTAAGACTTAATAATGTAAGGAGAAAAACAGAGCCTAAAATAGGGCATAGACGTTTTAACTGTTTTTGGAATCCCGAAAAGGGAAAGCTTTTGAGAAATCAAAGGCATATCGAACTCCAAAAACAGCCAATTTAGGCGTACTGCGTGGGAAGTCATGAGCCCATGCTAATGCGCTGAAAATACTTCTTGTCGTCTGAAAAGACGACAAGAGGTTACGGCTGTTTCTTTTGGGTTAGTTCGATAGCTCAGATAGTGCAGCCGTTTTTTATATGTAAATCTATCTCCCTTTTCTCGGATTCTCGTTCTGTGGGGAATCTTATGGCTGAGAATTTATCAAAAAAGAAAAGAGATAGAATGATTTCTTTCTTAGAAGGATTGAAAAAGACGCATACCGATGATGCTTCCATTCGGGCTTTCAATGAAATTGAAAATCAGTTGCGAGAGAAAAAATATGGCCTTGTATGGGAAGAACACTCTGAAGAAGTAGATGATAAGTTGAAAGAGAATATCCCTGTATTTTGTGCTGACAAGAAACGACGTTTGTGCAAAGACGAAAAACTGCCATGGAACTTTATTATAGAAGGCGATAACCTTCAAGCACTTTACCTATTAGAAAAGACACACAAAGGGAAAGTTGATTGCATTTACATAGATCCGCCATATAATACCGGAGCACGAGATTGGAAATATAATAATGATTATGTGGATAGCAATGATTTGTATCGTCATAGCAAATGGTTGTCTATGATTAAAAGTCGTCTGACAATAGCTAAAAATTTGCTAAACCCAGCAGATTCCGTTCTGATTTGTACGATTGATGAAAAAGAATACATGCGATTAGGATGTCTTCTAGAAGAAATGTTTCCAAATTCTAGGATTTATATGGTTAGTACGGTAATTAATGTTAAAGGGGTGGCTAGGGAAGCCGAATTGGCAAGGGTTAATGAATATATATTCTTTGTACAAGTTGGAAATTCAAGTGTTGCTAGATTAAATTTATCTAAAGAGTGGTTAGGCAATATTAAAGCTACTGGAAAGGATTCTGTACGCTTAGCTGGTTTATTACGTTCTGGTACTGGAAGCGGAAGAAATGATTCTCCAGGATGTTTCTATCCAATTATATTCTCCAAAGAAGGAAAATTTATAAGAATTGGGAATGTATTGCCTAAGAATCAATCTAGAGATAGTATTCAAATCCGCGATAATGAAGTGGCTATTTGGCCAATTCACAAAAATGGGACGGAAGGCCGTTGGATGTATACTCCGGTAAAATTAAAGAAACTCATTGATATGGGGTATGTATATTTTGGAAAGTTGAGTGGCAATAAAATGGGAATATCTTATGCTCCTAAGGGAGTGCAAGAAAAAATACAAAGAGGAGAATTAAAAATATCCGGCTATGGAGAGGATGGGGCCGCTATCATTGACGATTCTGAGTATAAAGCATTGTTTATCCCTGGCAATCAATGGGCTATTTCCTCGCATAATGCTACTGAATACGGAACAAAACTTTTGCAAAATATTCTTGTAGATCGTCGCTTCCCTTTCCCGAAATCTCTATATGCTGTACATGATACTGTACGCTTTTTCGTGGCTAATAAACCAAATGCAGTAATTGTAGACTTTTTTGCGGGATCAGGAACTACTGGTCATGCTGTAAATTTACTCAATGCCGAAGATGGTGGAAATCGCCGTTGGATCATGGTTACTAATAATGAAATATCTGAAGCCGAAGAAAAAGAGTTTGCCAAAATAAGCATTAAAAAAGGAGATCCTGAGTGGGAGGCAAAGGGTATTGCCCAATATGTCACTTGGCCTAGAACAGTATGTAGCATTAAAGGAAAGGATATTAATGACAAACCTTTAAAAGGTAATTATTTGGAAAGTGATATTCCAATGGCGGATGGATTTAATGCCAATGTCAAATACTTCAAATGTGATTGGACCCCGCGCAAGCCGGAAGATTATCTTTTAAGCAATGCTCTTGCTTTGCACATTAAAGAAATGATTGAAATTCAAAATGCCATCGAGATAGATAACAAAAAGAACGTGCTGATTCTAAATAAAACAGATTTTAAGAATATTATTTTGGATAAAAAGAAATATGCTCAAATTGAACATGTTTGGGTGAACCAAAATATTATATTTAATGCCAAAGAATTAAAACTACTGCAGGAAAAGGGATATAAATATATTCCTAAAGAATTTTTTGGGCAAGAATTAAGGGAGGCTGCTGAATAATGTTTAACGGAGAAATGATAGATTTTCAAACTAAACATGAGGAGGGCCTTCTTAAAAAATGTGCCGATCATGAAGAAGTTGTCTTATATGCCCCGACAGGCTCCGGTAAAACGGTGGTAGTGTGCCGATTTATTGATGATTATTTAGATGAAAACCCGAATACCGTATTTTTATGGCTATGTCCGGGAGCGGGCGGATTGGAAAAACAATCTCAACTAACTTTTCAAGAGCTGACATCCGGTATCATGGATGGGGATGTGTACGATTTTATAAATGAACCTGATCCTCGAGGAAAAGTGTATTTTATCAACTGGGATAAAATTAATAAAAAATCCAATGTTGTACTACGGGAGGGAGAACAGAAGGATTTAATGACTAAAGTATTAGCCTGTCATAATAGCCAGATTGATATATTCATGATTATTGATGAAGAACACAAATACCGTGATACGGCTAACGAATATGTGGCTAATATACAACCAAAACATGTGTTACGTGTTTCTGCCACCCCGATGAGTAAGGGTGATTCTCTTGAAGAAATTAAAGATGATGAAGTAATAGCAGCTGGGCTTATTGCTACAGGAATTTCTATCAATGAGGGCGTCTCCCAAGTAATTCAAGAAAATAACAACCTGGATGACGATTTATTGCTTTTAGAATTAGCAGACAAGAAACGGAAAGAGATACAAGCTGAATATGACAAAATGGGACTTAAAATACGCCCCCTTGTTCTTGTACAATTCCCGAATGGAAGGGAGGATTGGATTAAACGTGTTAAAGAAATGTTAAAAGACATGGGATATCCTGAAAGTTCCGGGCTTGTTACATCTTGGTTTAGCGGGGACCACCCCAACAATCCGGAGGAGATCACACAACTTGATGGTAAATATGCCTTCTTGTTGTTCAAACAGGCCATTGCGACCGGATGGGACTGCCCTCGGGCCAAAATCCTCGTTAAATTGAGAGAAGGCGGAACAGAGCGTTTTAATATCCAAACGGTAGGCCGCATACGCAGGATGCCGGAAAGAAAGCATTATGATAATGCATTAATTGATAACTGCTATCTATACACACTAGATAACCAATTTAGCGAGGGATTAACTAATAGCATTTCGGATTCTTTTTATACCTATCAATACAAACGGAAGGCAAATGCACCCAGCTTCCAACTGGAAAAAGAAATGTTAGATGGAAGTGATCGTTTTGCTGTTAACCCGGAAGCTGTGGTTCAAGTCGTACGAAAAGCTATGCTCAACGAATGTGATTTGGACAAAAACGGAAAATTAGATAGGCACGAAATGGAAACAGCGAAAGGATATGTTTTTGGGACAAAATTGAAGACATCTGCCATTGAAGGAATTGCGCGTACCACGCATGATATGTTGAATTTGAATAGTATCTTCGGAGGGGAACATCAGATTAATAACCATGACGACGGCTTTATTATTCGTGATGCAAAACGTAAAATTGCAGCTGCAATGGGCATTGATGAAAACATCTCTAATAATGCTCTAAGAATCCTTTTTGGACCCGAGGATAAACAATTATCCCTTCTGTCAAAAGAGGAACAGGCTTTTGAGGATGCAAACAAGTTGTTAGCTGGAATGAGCCTTCGTGAATATAATGCATTCCTCGTAAATAATAGGGATCGACTGATTGAAGTATTTAAACAAGTCAGCGAACAGGAAATCGGTGAGATTAAGGAAACGAAAATTATTACTGAAAAATGGAATATTCCACCCTATCAGTATTACAAGCAGCACAAGAAAATGTCTCCTACGAAGTTTTTAGAGAAAAATGTCTTTGAAAAATATGGGGATAATATTCTGATCCCACCAAATCGCACACATACAGAAATGGTTTTTGAATATTGGTGTGAGCATGACGAAGTCAAGCATGTTTATAAAAACGGGGATAAAGGCGACGAATATTTTAGCATTGTGTATAGAAAAGCATTTAGGAGAAATAATTTCTACCCCGACTATATCATCCAATTGAAAAGTGGTGATATTTGGATTATTGAGGCAAAGGGCGGAATGAACGCGGATGGAGAATCTGCCAATATTGATACTTATGTAAAGAACAAATTTGAAGCCATGAAATCATATGCTGCAAAACATCCCGAGATTAAATGGGGGTTTGTCCGCGCAGTTGGTAACCAACTATATCTGAGTAATACTGAATGGAGCGAAGATATGACGAATCGGAATATTTGGAAACCAATAGAAGTTTTTATTTGCTAAACATTTTAAAACCTCATAAATAACTTGACTTATCTCCCGATAGTAAGCGTGAATGTAGTACGAAGGGAAATCGCTTACTTAAGGAGATAAGTTATGAAGAAAAACACTAAAAAATCAGTAACAAAAACTAAACCCGCGCAACCTGCTGTTTTACGGGTAGTGAGTCCTATTATTACCAAAGAAATACCGCTTGAAAACTTGCCTATTCGCCCACGCGATAACCGTTTGCCTGCACCAGGGTGCATCATCACTAAAACCTACCGTGGCAAAACCATAGAAGTAAAAGTGCTAGAAAACGGCTTTGAGTACGAAGGCAAGGTATTCAAAAGCATTTCGCGCGTGGCCATGATAATTGTAAAACGCCCGATTAGCGGTTATGTGTTCTTTGGGCTTTCCAAATGACACCGCGCCATCTGCCACCGGTATCAGGGCGATTTATAAAGGGCCGCTCGGGTAATCCCTTGGGGCGGCCCAAGGTAATAGAAGATAAAGAACTGATACTACTTGCCATCAAATTTTTTGATACATTTGCCAAAGTGTATTTCCGGCAAGGAGATTCCAACGGACGGCTCGAAAGAATAAAAGAGATACTTTATGAGAAGAAAGTGTTATCTACCAAAAAGTTTTGAAGAACTTAAAAATTTGTCAGATGAGAAATTACAATTTTATTGGGACACATTTTACACGTACCCTATGAAGGGGCGTAAGGCCAAATGGCGGCCCTTGTGGTACGCTATCCAATGCAAATTAGGGCGGTGTAAACTGCCGGAGAAATACATCACGCGGCTTGAACGGTATGCAAATAATCCTGACAAGTATATTGAGCGTGCGCATAAAAACCGATATGTTCTGTCCGTCGGCACGCTACTCACTAAAAAGTACAAGGGGAAAATCTACCAAGTAACCGTGAAAGGCGAGCAGGAATATGAATGGGAAGGCAAATCCTATCCCAATTTGACGGTGGTTGCATCCAAAATATGCAATTGCCACGTGAGCGGTCCGGCATTTTTCGGGCTGAACAAAAAATGTTAGTCTCATTTGAGATATATTTTAGGGAAAATACTAGAAATGTAAAAATTTCTTTTATAAGTACGTGGTTTCCCAAATAAGATTTCTGTTTGTGGGTTGGCTAGGAGTAATAACCAATTTTTTTGATCTTTGGATAAATTTTCCCAAAAAGAATGCGAAAAGAATGTGTTTTCACAACGATCAAAGAAAAATTGAATAAGGTAGCTTATCTTTTCGGTTGCCTCAAGAAAAATAAAAGAATCTATAAATTTTTGACACATTCCAAAAGAGGTTGGATAATGAAAAATGAAATATACTTTTTCATTTGCCGAAACGCAGGCAAAAACAAGCATTTCATTTGAATTATCAAGTGATAGATCTTGTAAAAGAATAGTATTTGTAAAATTGCTTGTGATATGGATGGCTCCAGCACTGACAATTCCAATAGAACTAGGAAATTCTAATACTAAATATTTGAAATCGCCATAATGTTTTTTAGACAATGCATTAAGATAGATTGCAATTAACGATTGAATATCAGTTTTGCCAAATTTTAAGCCCAATATATATTCGTTTAAGAAATTTGTAGAAACGCTATCAAATGTTATATTTTTTTTATTCTCGGTGAAGAATTGTATTGCCAAATTTTTTTTATATAATTCCATCATTAAACATCTAAGAGATGCCAAAAAAATATGTTCCTTAGTAAGCTGAAATTGGTTATTTTCAATTGCAGAAAATATTTGTTCATGCTTCTCACAGAACATATAGTGTGCAGATGCTTTTTTTATTCCAACTTTACAAACATGTAATTTGTCTTTACCATTAATAATTTCTGGTTTTATCTGGTAAACATTTCCATTATTTGCAATTTGGACTAAAGGTCCATGCTTTTGGATAGAATGGGCGGAAATAATTTTTCCCTGATTTGTACAAGACGGAAACACACATTGTTTGCTTTTCATGGTTTTGGTGAATCTGTTTAACATATCGTATAGCAGAGCGTGTGGGTTTTTCATAATTTTCTTGACTTATCTCCCTATAGTAAGCGGTAATGTGTATAGGAGGATTATACTAAATGGCAAAAGTTAATTGTGCGGTATATACACGTAAATCCAACGAGCGTGGGTTGGATTCAGAGTTTAGTTCTTTGCAAAACCAGGAAGATGCCTGTAAGGCCTATATCCTCTCGCAAGCGTTCAACGGATGGGAGTATTATAAGACGTTTGAGGACGGGGGGATTAGCGGCGGTACCATGGAACGCCCCGGTTTGCAGGCCCTTTTGGAGGAAATCCGTGCCCATAGGATACAAGTAGTAGTTGTTTATAAAGTGGACCGTCTGTCGCGCTCTATCTTTGATTTCCATAAAATGATGCAGGAGTTTGCTAAGTACGAGTGTAACTTCGTGTCTATCACGCAGTCATTTGATACGAGTAACTCCATGGGTAAGTTGACGCTTAATATGCTCTTATCATTTGCCCAATTTGAGCGGGAAGTATCTGCCGAGCGCGTGCGCGATAAACTGGCTGCTACTAAGGCCAAAGGAATGTGGGTAGGCGGAGTACCATCTATTGGGTATGACCTCAAGGCCAAACAGCTCGTTCCTAACGAACAAGAGGCCGAAGAAGTTCGTCTTATCTTCCAAAAATACCTAGAACTTGGCAATATTATGACGGTGGCAGAGTGGATGAATGCGCAGGGCTATCGCAGTAAACGGTGGAAAACAAAAAAGGGGGAGGAACGAGGCGGAAAGCCGTTTAGTCATAGTTCTATCTTAAAGATTTTGTCTAACCCCTTGTATGTGGGCAAAATGCCCCATTTTACGGCCAAGAAGGTTTATCCGGGTAAGCAGCCTGCTTTGGTGTCCCAAGAGGTGTTTGAAGCCGTGCAAGCGAAGGTGGGCAATTATAAAAACGGTTTGCGGGAGTATCGGGCGTATATTCGCAAACAAACGCTGATGGCAGATAAATTGTTTGACGACAGGGGTAACCCTTATAAACTGACCAGTACCACCAAAAACGGGCAAAAGTTTCAATACTATTTTATCCGCAAAGGAGTCCATATCCCGGTTATTCAATTGGACGGGTTTGTGCTAGATATCATACGTAGGGCCGATTTGTCTTCCGTAGACTTACAGTCTGACAGCAGCCAAATTGCCTCTGATGAGGCCAAAAAGTGTCTTAAACAGGTAATTTGTGTGAAAAAGGGTACGAATTGCTGTTTGCAGATCGCGCTAGATAAAAGGGCATTTTTGGACATTTGCCACAAGTATCCCAAACAGGTACACTTGTCGATCAATCCGATTACACCGGAAGTAGATGAAAAAACACTCACATTGCGGGATGAATTTTATATAGATAATGTTTCGTCCACACGTTTGCGACATGGCACGTCACAAAACATACTGACGGTACGCCAACTTAATGAAAGTTTGGTCCGCGGTCTAGCTCGCGCGTGGCAGTTAAAGAAGCTGTTAGAAAAAGGCCTAACAACCCGTGAGTGGGAAAAGGCAAGCGGTATGAATAAGCGTACTTTTGCACGGTATATTAACTTGTGCTATTTGTCCCCACGTATAGTGGGGGATATCTTGGAATACAAGAATCCGAATAATTTGACGTTGCGGGAGCTTATGAATTTGGCAGAGGGCCAAGTAGATTTTGAAAAGCAGGAAAAAATTTGGAACGGGGGATAACATACTGCGACATAGTGTTGTCGCATGGGTTTATTATCCTATAGGTGTAGTAAAAACTAGATAGGAGAACAACTATGGCTGAACAAAAATACGAATGTAGCAAATGCCGTCAGATGTTTACGTTTACCTTTCCGCCTGCCGGGATGAAATGCCCGTCTTGCGGAGGGCCACTCTATCGTAGAGGGTAAAGTAGATGCCCCGGTCATCACGGTGGCCGGGGCTAGGAGTAGTTATGTTTTGGAAATATATAGAAAAAATCAATTGGAGCAAGGTTATCCACCATTTCTTGGGTATGAAATATAAGGCTCTGGATATGCAAATTGCGTATTTTGGGTGTGATGCCTTTGAAATAGAGTGTGGGTGGTCTCGCCATACGGACCATGCTGGCCCCAGCATAGATATAACAATTTTAGGAGTGCTTTTTGGTATTTCTATTTATGATTACCGCCATTGGAACCGTGCGGAGAACCGCTTTTATTATGACGAGGAACCGGAAATATCCTGGATTGGTTACAAGGGATATACCGAGGATGACTATTGGAATGACCTTAAAAAGTGCGCGCTAAATCATCACTTGGACGAGGATTACTTGCCCCGTTGTGAAGCATTTTTTATGGAATATATACTCTGGCGTGAACATTACAAAAAGTTAGAAGCCAAGTGGGACGAAGAGGACAAAAAGCCGTTTGTGCTGAAACATCCCATAGATTGGGCTAATGTAAAATATGCCAAAGATGAGGCCATTAATAAAAAGTATACTGTTAAGCAAGTGGGAGAAGATAAACTGGAAGTAACCGAATTTCGCGTAAAACACATTATGCCCGTAAAAGATGTGGTTGCTTGGTGGAATTTGTACGATAAAAAAGGCAATTTAGTAAGCAAAGCATCTGATTACAATACAGAGGAGGATGACGGGTATGAAATTTGAATCAATTAAAGGTAATATGCAGCGTTTTTTGGACCTCATGCATGCCTGCGGTGGCACGCAGGGAATGATTGACAAGGGCATCCCTTGGGAAAAAGTGGCGTGGGGTAGCACCTATGACAGTAATTTTGACTACGTTTATTTTGAAATTAAACAACAAATAGATGAAAAGTGCGAGTTGCATTTGTTTGCAAAAAACGGCGACGAATTACTAGAACGCACGAAGCGGGATTTGGCTTATTCGTGCGATCTATACGACAAAGACGGCAAACTCCTTAACATTATGTTTTGGGGGTTTTGATGTGCTATCATACAAGTAAGAGGTGCGTATGAATTTATCCAAATCACAATATACAAAATACCGCAGTTGCCCCAAACGTTTGTGGCTGTACCGCAATAAAAAAGAGGTGCTTACGCCGCCAAGCCCCGCTTTGCAAAAAATATTTGACCGTG
The DNA here is from genome assembly GCA_045604045.1 of Elusimicrobiaceae bacterium. GTDB lineage: Bacteria > Elusimicrobiota > Elusimicrobia > Elusimicrobiales > Elusimicrobiaceae > Avelusimicrobium. The sequence goes on from JAZUNI010000031.1 coordinate 45,997, forward strand.
GCCATTTTGTCGGCGAACTCGCTTGGAAATGCTTCCCGGGCGGGGTACTAGTCAAAGACGGCTACCAAAAACCGCAAGAGGCCATTAAACGCACGCAAGAACTTATGGCGCAAGGCGTTCCGGCTATCTACGAGGCCGCATTTTGCTATAACGGTATTTTGGTATTTGTGGATATTTTGGAAAAAACGCATACCGGCTGGAATTTGGTGGAAGTAAAAAGTAGCGGGCGTGAAATTGATCCCATTTATGTAGACGATATTTCTATCCAGCGTTATGTGCTTATGCATTGTGGGGTTACTCCGGAGCATTGTTATTTAATGCACATAAATAGCGACTATTTTATGGAAACGGATGAGCCGGATTTGCAACAACTTTTCCTTTTAACACCTATGGATAGCGAACTATTTTCGGATGAGGATATTGAAGAAAATTTAGAGGATATTAAGAAATTACTGGCGGGCCCAGAGCCGACGGCCGAACTGGATAAAAACGGGTGTTCTGATTGTGAGTGCCACGACTATTGTTGGAAAGATATTCCGCAAGATTCCGTGTTTGCATTGTTACGCGGAAATCGGGCTCGGGAATTTATGGCGCAGGGAATTGTGCGCGTAGCGGATTTGCCGCCGAATAGTTTTGATAATGATAAATACAATCATTGGGTAGAAGTGTTACGCACGGGGAAACCCTATATTGACCAGGCGGCGGTGGCCGCGTGGCTTAATAAACTGGAGTACCCGCTTTATTACCTGGATTTTGAGACGACGCAACCCGTTGTTCCCTTATGGAAATACTCGCGGCCCTATCAGCAGATCCCGTTCCAATTCTCGCTCCATGTGCAACGCGAGCCAAACGGCAAGTTTGAACATTACGAATATCTTTCTACAGGAAAAGAGGATCCGCGCTATGGTTGCGTAGAGGCCTTACTTAAATATATCGGCAATAGTGGCACCATATTAGCCCACAATGCGGCTTTTGAAAAGACACGCATGAAAGAGATGGCGCACGATTTGCCCATTCCCGGAAAGGATGCTAAACGCCTTTTGGACATGACGGAACGCTTTATGGATACCGGCAATCCGTTTAAGCAGGATTATTTACACCCCAAAATGCATTGTAGTTGGTCCATTAAAAAGGTACTTCCCGCTCTCGTGCCGGGCATGAGTTACGAAGGCATGGCCGTTGCCAACGGTGGGGATGCCATGGATGCTTTTGATGTATTATACGCACAAAGTTTACCGCATGCCCAGCTAGAGCAACTACGCAAAGATTTACTTAAATATTGCGAGCAAGACACCTGGGCCATGGTAAAACTAGTGGACGCACTACGGGATAGCGTACAATAAAGGAGAGAAATTATGAAAACAAAGAAAGACTTTTCTAAATTGCCTAAGAAGGCAACCAAGCGGAAAAATGAGGATGTTAAAAAGGGGCTCTCGCGCCTGATTAAACTGATGATTGACTTAAATCAGGGCGTGCTAAATTTAGACCACGCCGCTAAGGAATGTGGGGTAAGCCGCCGCACGATTCAGCGCGATATAGAAACCCTAGAGCAGGCCGGGCTAACGCTATATAAGCCCAATCCGCAAAATGTAAATTACCGCGTGCGGGATGATTTTGAGTGGGCCAAATTTAACATCACTAAAGAAAATGCGCTGGATTTTGTGGATGCACTAGATGCGCTTACCGAAGGACTAGGCAAACCCAGTAAATGGGTGCTGCCTATTCAAAAAGAGGTTGAAAAAGCTGGGCGCAAGGAGCAGAAAAAACGCAAAGAAGCCGCCGGAAAGTGGGAGCCGATGAATGCCACCAAGGAAAATGTTTTATCTATCTTTTTAGACGACGAGAAGTTAAAACACGCCCCTTTGCAAATTTTACTGGCACTTGCAGAATTTAATAAGGTTGCTGATGATAAAGGTTTTAGGAATAGTGCCTACCGCAAGTGGCAAGAGCGTGAACTTCAAAAAATTATGATTCGTTTCCATTGGTTGGGGCAACAACACTGCGAGGCCTTAAAAGGATGTGCCAAACTTATTAAGGATGACCCGAAGGATGTATGGCCTTATAAACAAGCGGTCCTAATTTGCTATACCCAAAAAGATTATAAAGGTGCTTTGAAATATGCCTTGGACGGGTTTGTACAAGACAAGCAGGATGATACATTTATTACGTATGCTATTTATTTCTTGATATTAAACAAGTATTATGAAAAAGCCATAGACCTGTTTAACGCGGGTATTAACAACAAGGCCATGCAAACCCATTTTGCGGCTTTGATGTATGCGTATGAGGGGCAATTTGATAAGGCATTAGCCGTGGTGGCCAAGGCCCAAAAAGCCGACCCCAAGAATCCCAAAGCCTACGAGTATATCAAAGGGCAAGTATTAGACCTTAAGACTAAGAAACAGTAGAAACCGCTATGACGGACAAACAAAACGGGTGACAATATGTTGTCGCCCGCTTTTGTTATCCTAAATACAAGAAGTTATTGCATGCCTAAAGGAGGAAATATGGAAATTGTAGGCATAGTGCTTGTAATCCTTGTATTTGGATTTATTTTGGGATTTATAATTGACAAGTTAAGCCGTATAGAATAATTGTGTGAGGGGGAGTATATGGAAATTTTACTAATGATTATTGTGGGCATTATTGGGTTTTGGTTGGACTCAGCCACCCAGTAACGCCTGGGATATACGGAAAGGAGTAGTTATGAGCGTTTTAGGCGTTATTGTATTAGGCGTAGCCATGTTTATTTTTCTACTGGCTATAGCCCAAATTGATTTTTAAAAAAAATAGCCCCCGGTATTTATACCGGGGGCAGTATGTTTAATCCTTTATGTCAGATCTTTTTTCCATAAATACATATCCAATATCTTCATTGGCGGATATTTTTTGTAAAGTTTACTTAATTTATTAATTTCTTGTTGGTTTTCTTGATATAGCTTCCATAAATCCTCATACCCTGCTCTTGATAAGGTTTGGGAAAGCCTACGTCTTTTGAGTTCTTTTTTTACATTTCTGTCATAAGCTGGTATTATCCCAGATACGCCCATAATAATTTTTGAAATTAATGTTTTAGATACTTCAACATTGTGTTTATTCGAAGTTTCTAATTTTAACTTTTTATAATAGTTTTCTAATTTCTCAATTAATTCAAATAAAGATTCTTTTTCAGAATTTGTAATAACATCATGCGTAAATATTTTTTTATATTTGAAGAGAATGTCAATTGCTTTTTTGTGAATGGTATAAGTATAGTCTTTAAACAAGAAGGAACTTCCCCGATACATTCCCCAACTTGCTAAATAAAATGCTAACATCAAGGAAGCGTAATCTCTTTCTTTTTCATTAATCTTATTTTTTTTAAATATTTTATGAAAGTATTTGTAGCAAAATTCCCATGATTTATATCGTCCATCTTTTCTGTTATAATCTGAATCAACAAATTTCTTTATTGTTTTGGAAAGGTCAGCAATCTGTATATTTTTCATATTTCACCTCTAATCTCTAATCTATTTTAATTATATTTGTTTGAATTGGGTGTATCAACGCCTCAGTTCCACATGCAGAACGTGCTATTTTATATAGTATTTTAGTTTTTATTTCTCTTCACTTTTTTTAATCTTATTTGACATTTTTTATAACATTTTTCCCAACCGTTGGGTCTAACGTCTCTATATCCATTTTTTCTTAGCTTATCATCTTCTTTTTTTGTAATCCATGCGGTTTCTAATCTATTCTGCAAGACAGATTTTATTGATTTTTTCTTATATATGTCCCTAATGATTTCGTTCATTGGAGTGCAGTGCTCAAAACGTAAACCTTTAATTTTGGTACTTTTGACACTTCTATAAGATAGTTCATTAGCTTCTTTTTGTCTCAATTTTTTAAGTGCGTCTAGTGAGATGTAATCTGCTAGAACATTTTCGAAAGATACGCATATAAGTGTGCGTGTCATCCTATCAATATTTTTCTGAGTTTTTAGATCGTCCTTATATTGTGCCCTAATTTTTCGTATATTTTCCAAAACAGGAATTATTGCGTTAATGATTTTATTTTTTGATTCAATGTTTTTATTTTTTTTCATACTCATTTCCTCATACAGAACATGCTGTGGCTGGTGGATTCCACAAAACATTCCGTGTCCCCCAAATCGTAGCGGGCGATATTTGCACCGGCATATTGGGTAATTGTTTTAACTTGTTCCATTTTGATTTGGATTTGTGCTGCTCCGTATCCCACTCCGGCGGCCACGAGTAAGGCCAAAATTAAGTAAATTTTCTTCATTTTGCGCTCCTTAAATAATCGTTTAATACGTCTTTTACGCGGTTGTGTAAAGACGTGGGAGTTAGCACTTTAATATGCGGTAGCCAATGCAAAATGGTGGGCAAAATTTCTTCTTCTTTGGCAGCCTTGCACGAGATAACAATGCGCCCGTCCTTTAGCTCTTTTTCCAGTTTTTGTAGTGGAAAATAGTTCTTTTGCTTAAAGAAATGCGCGCACTCGGCCGATACTTCTAACTGCACGGCCAAGGGGCGTTCTTTTTCAAACCATACGTTCGTACTTTCTTTGAGAATTTTGTCTATATTTTTATCATACTTAAAAAACTTGCCCATTTCTTTGGCGGAGGAAATTTTTTCCAGGCGGAATTTTAACAGTTTGTCGTCATCTGTAAGCGAAAGCAAATACCAAAAACCCTCACTCCACAACAGTTTCAAAGGACGTACCGGGTAGCAGGCTTGTTTGCCGCCTTTGTAGCATACGGTTACCCACTCGCGTGCGCGGATAGCATCTTCCAGCGTGCGCGTAATGGGCGTTTGCTTGTATTGCTCGCCTGGTGTCATTTTGATAAAAAAGGGATTGTTTTGCGTACTTTCGGTAAGACGCAATTTAAGCGCTTCAAACGATTGCCCGAAATTGCCACCCAAGGATGAGGCGATATCACTCATCACTACCAAGATAGACGCCTCCGCGCTGGATAACTGCATGCGCTCCAAGGAAAACCCATCAATAAACGCATACACTCCCGGCTCGGGGTTCCACAGCGGAAAGTTCGCATCCTCAATTTCGTTCATGTCGCGCTGTAGGGTGCGTACGGCAACCCCCACTTCTTCTGCCATTTCTTTTAGGCGGATAGCCCCCTTATCCAGGGCGTTAAGTTCATACAAAAGGCGTGTTAGTTTGTTTTGCATTTCTTTTTGCATAGTTTCCTCTTACAAAAAGTATAGCACATAGGGGCGACAAGGTGTTGTCGCAAGAGAAAACTACACTTTAGAAAAGAGGTGAAAATATGAATAAAAATGAAGTCATCTATATTGCAAAACCGACGTGGTACACGGAGGATATGTACCCGGGGCATAGGCAGTTTTATATAAAATTTGCCGCCCAGTTAAAAGAGTACCATGAAGTTCGCGAATTGGAGTTACCGGATATCTGGGTGCGCGATTTTCTGCCCGTGCAAAACGTGCAGACCGGGGAGTTATATCAGCATTTTTTTAACCCGCGCTATGCTAATTATACGCCTATATTTACAGATGCTATCCGGCGGCAAGTGCGGGGGGCTTTTGCGCAGGCCAAACCGTGCGACGTGCGTATAGACGGGGGAAATATAGTGCTCACACCTGATAAGAAATGTGCTATTTGCTTGGAAAAACGAACGATTTTCCTCAAATCCAACCTTGCTAAAAAAGCACTGGTGGAGGGAGAATTAAAACGGGCACTTGGCGTGGAAAAGATTTTGTGGTTACCCCAGCAAATCGGCGATAAAATCGGGCATATAGACGGGTATATACAGTTTTTGGGCGACTTTTTAATGGAAGGTACGATAGAGGTTTATGACGGGCTGGCAACCGAACCCTTACTAAGTGATAAAGGAACGGAATTGTTACGTGGTTGTGGAAAGTTTGAGTGTATCCCTTTATTGTGTAGCATAGACGAGGAAGATTGGCTCAGCGCACGCGGACTTTATGTGAATTTTTTGGAAACATCCCGTGCGGTATTTGTGCCGCAATTTAATTTGCCCGAAGATGACAAGGTTATTAGTATAATGAGGGAGTACACTCGCAAGCCAGTTGTGCGGGTAGATTGCAGTAAAATTACGCAGTACGGCGGCGCGGTACATTGTTTAACGAGGGAATATTATGAATGAAAAACAAGAGTTTATAAAAGCAGCTGTTTTGGGAGAAATGTATTGGGGCACGAGCAAAGGACCTACTTTGTCCGAAAAATTGAAATCAAAATTTCGGGATTTTAAACAGGAAATGTATCAAGAAGAAATTTCACACATTGATAATTTAGTGAATAATATTGCGAGGATGGCCGGATTTGGCGGCTGGAAGGAATATGTACCTTCAAATTCAAAGGAATTAAAGGCATACAAAAGACAGTTAACTGAACAAGGCAGATTGGCTGACTTTAATGAAAAGAGTAAGAGTGGACATTCTGTGTTTATTGATTGGTATTTAAATCACCCAAAACAGTGTTGTTACTGCGGGGTTCATGAGTCAGAATTATCAAAATATTTTAATGGTTCTGGTCAGGCAGAAAAAGCTTGTAATAGAAAGAGAGGCCCTTGGTTGGAGGTAGAACGATTATACACCTATCCTGAGAATAAAAATATATACAATGCAGAGAATTGTGCTTTAGCCTGTTATATTTGTAATAATGCTAAGAGTGATTTTATTAGTGCTGAAGATTTTAAACCCATCGCCCAGGCAATTCATTGGTTTTGGAAGAATAAGGGAGTAGAATATTTAGAGAACTTTGAATCTAATTGGAAAGAACTTGAAGAAAAGTTGGAAAAACTAAAGAATAAGAAATAATATATATTAAAACCTATTTATTATTCACTGTTGTTTTTGTTTAAAAGACCTAGCATTTTAACTAGGTCTTTTTTGTGGTTTTGGTGCGACATAGTGCTGTCGCACACCTTTTCTACACTATAGGTAATCTAACGATAAAAGGAGAAAAAACAATGAAATATACACGCGAACAATATGAGGCATTCTACTACTTAAACAAACTACTGCCTTACTTGAATACCTTTGACGACTGCGATTGGAAATTCAATCGCATTAATCGCATAATGGACAAGGGGTTGCTTGTGTCTATCCCCAAAGAAGAAAATGAAAAAGAAACCCGAAAAAACTTGTATCCGCAAATAGTGGATTCCTTGGCTAAACAGGGAACAATTTATCCCAAACTGGCACCGTCTGCGCAACAAAATAATATTTCGTACCTTGCATGCATATTGCATTTGAATCAAAAAGAAGAAATGATTGTCCGGTTTTTAAGTGCGGCGCGCAATAATGACGTTTTGCGGGACTGTTTGAACCGTTTCAATCACGATATTATGGACAAAGAAGAAGCCTTGACTGCGGTAGCGGGTCTGCCTTGTGGGGCAGGGCCTACTCTTTTAAGGGATAGTGCCCCTTTGAAACGATTGGGGGTTGTAGAAGAATTGCGCTTTAATACGGGGTGTAGATTAACCGGATGGGCACGAGAATTTATCAATACGATACATAAGGATGATAGAGCACGTTATAAAGCACTTATCGGTGCCCCTTTGGACGCTAACGACGAATTTACGGCAAAGGATTTTTCGTACGTAGAGGCTGCGAATTTAGCGTTGCGGCTCATGAAACAAGCCAAACATACCAAAGGGTTTAATATTCTTTTATATGGTGTTCCCGGCACGGGAAAAACCAGTTTTGCCAAGGTGCTGGCCCAATCGGCCAAGTTGGACTTATACCCCGTGGGTGTTTGTAATGAAGGGGAAGCCGAGAAAAACTATCGCTTGCAACAGTTCTACCGCAATCAATTTTTGCTTAAAAATGTAAAAAACGCATGTATCCTCTTTGACGAAGGCGAAGATATGTTTTCCAGTTTGGAAACCCGTACTAGCAAAATGGAGATAAATAACCTGTTGGAAAATAACGAAGTCCCCGTCATTTGGACGACCAATAAAATCCACCGCATGGACCCGGCTTTTATCCGTCGTTTTACGTTGGCGGTGTGTTTTAATAAGCCGCCCGTGGAGGTGCGCCAAAAAATTTGGAATAAGTACCTAACGGAAAATAAAATTGCGTGTGGTAAGGAGGATACATTAAAACTTGCCAAAAAGTACGAAGTGCCACCATCCATGATTGCAGGTGCGGCGCAGGCGGCCCATATGGCTAAAGGAGATTTAAATACCGTTAAAGAGCACCTGTCTTTTATGACGCAAGCCCTTAACGGTGGCTACAAAAAGCCGGAGGAAAATACGGAGAATGCCGAATTTGAAACTGCCCTTATTAATGCGGATATGAATTTAGACCTGCTTACTCAGCAGATTAAACGTTTAGGGCGGCTTAATTTTTCACTTTGCTTATATGGGGCCAGCGGTACGGGCAAATCGGCCTATGCGCGTTATCTAGCGCAAGAATTAGGCTTAGATGTGCTACACCGTAGGGCATCAGATTTGCTGTCCAAATGGGTTGGTGGAACAGAACAAAATATCGCCGAGGCCTTTGCGCAGGCCAAAGAGAATAAATCACTCTTAATTTTTGATGAGGCCGATAGTTTCTTGCGGGACCGTGCCACGGCTTCTCACTCGTGGGAAATATCCGGTGTAAACGAAATGTTGACCTGGATGGAATCGCACCCGTATCCGTTTATTTGCACCACCAACCTCATGGACACGCTGGACCCGGCCAGTTTGCGGCGGTTTAGTTTTAAAATTAAGTATGATTTTTTGACTCCTCAGCAAGTGGCATGTGCCTTTATGTTCTTCTTCCATGTAATGATTGACGCAAAAGATGTGGTTGGCCTAAATAAACTAACGCCCGGAGACTTTGCCCTTGTGAAAAATAAGGCAGAAATATTGGGGCATGCGCACGATTTTTACGCGCTAAAAGAAATGCTGGAAACCGAGCAAACATTAAAGCAAAATCGGTTGGGAGGGCGAATTGGTTTTACAATGTAGTTAAAAAAGGGAGAGTGATTACTCTCCCTTTTTTACACCGCGTACGTATAGCCAATGGCGAGTGGTTTTATCCAGGCGGGAGCCATGTTGCAAAATGTTGTGGCCGTGTTTGTCCCGTGCGCGTAAATCAATGCCATACTTGAAAAGTAACTTAAACCGGGGCAGTACTTCTTGCCATGGGCACATGCCCGCCACTACGTAAAACAAGGCGTTATGCCTTTCCCCATCGCGCGCATTGACGTCTGCCCCGTGCTTAAGTAGCATTTTCATAATAGAAATATCGGCAAAATAAGCCGCCGTCATAAGTGGCGTTTCGCCGTCATGCACCTTTCCGCGTTGATTCACATCTGCACCATGTTCCAAAAAAATAGCCACAACACGTTTAACATTTTTAAAGATCGCCTCGTGAAATACCGGACGTAAGGCATTGGTGGGTAAATTTGGGTCTGCCCCCGCACGCAATAATCGTCGTAAGACTGCCCTATTAACGGGCTGGTCATAGGGATAAGGGTTTTTTGATATTTTTGTAATTTTGCGATCAAGCGGAGTAACGCGTCTGTAACTCCAAATAAAACTCTCTAAAATACTTTCTCCGCAGTCCGGGTCGCGCCCATTCGGGTTGGCTCCATGTTCTAGCAAATACTTAATCATAGGGATATTTTCATTAAAACACGCTTCCCGCAACGGCACAAGACCATCCTCGGATACATTGGGATCCGCGCCAGCTTCAATAAGTTGGCGTACAATGCGCATAGAATTTTGATAGGCGGCCTCGCCAAGTGTCATTTTAGGCATAATTTACTCCTGTATATCTCTTACATATAGAATACAAACCCCCTGCGACAACAGGTTGTCGTAGCCTTTTTCTATACTAACTAAGGGAGGAATGTATGGTAGAAGAATATAAGATGTTCCAAGCGTGGAAACGCTCGGAGGAAGATGAAGATCAACAATTAGAAGCGCTATTTGATGCGTTGTACGCGACTGGCCGGGTAACGGAGCATGATGTGTTATGCCACCAGCAGAAAATGCATCAAGGGTACTTGTACCCCAAACGGCAAGCCGTACGGAAGTTTTTGCGGCATCACAATACGTATGAAGGAGACGCTTTTTGGGATAAATTTGCCTGTTATAATCATAGTCCCATAGAACTGGCTAATCTTATTGTCTTTCGCACGCAACAAGCACTAAAATGGGCTAATGAAGGAACGGTAACGTATGTGCGTACAGGGGCACCTGCCGTTAGCGGCCGAATTGTTTGTATGGGGCAAATGATGTGCGGGCATTACATTACCAATCCTGCAAAAGGGGCTCCACGGCAATTAATAGAGCATTTTACCGCGCAAGATGTTCTACTGTTTTTAGGGAAATATAGCCAATGGCTTAAGGATCCACTCCTCATGTTTGGTTTGTGGCGGACTTATACCAAAAACGATTATGGGCCTTGGATTATGTGTTTATGCCATCATTTGGGAGCAGGTCAGCGAGAGGACTACTACGAGTACGGTTTTGACGCAGGATTAAACGCTATTGACTATATTGGCACTAAGTTTTAAGACCTAGTTCGGATCCTGCAAATTTGGCAGTTAGAGAAAAAGGCCCGAAACGGGCCTTTTTTAGGGCCCTTATAACCCTCTCTAAGACCTAGCTAGATAAAAATACGTACAGAATCCCGACGAGGAAGGGGGGAAAACATCCTATAAAAAAAGCACTTCGTTAGAAGTGCCTTGTTAAATGGTCGGGGCGGTGGGATTCGAACCCACGACCTCACGGTCCCGAACCGTGCGCGCTACCATCTGCGCTACGCCCCGTTAAATTTTTGCGTCTAGTATCGGCGCAAAATTACGTCTTAATATTTCAAAACTTCGGGAAGGCGGGAATCGAACCCGCGATCTCTCGCACCCCAAGCGAGCGCTCTACCTCTGAGCCACTCCCCGTCTAAGTTGCTTTTCGCGCAACACACATATTATATCATTCTTTAAGTAAATCTTCCAGTGTTTCTTTAATTTCCGTCAATAATTTTACATCTGTGTGGGTGAAAGATTTTTTTTCGCTGGAAGTAGCAAATTGATATTTGTTGAGTTGCTTTTTGGCTCCTTCCAACGTAAGTTTATGCTTATAAATAAGGTCTTTAATTTTCAAAATGGTGTACACGTCCGCCTTGGAATAGCGGCGGTGTCCGCTGGGCAAGCGCACCGGGCGGATGAGGCCAAATTCACTTTCCCAATAGCGCACAGAATACTCCGGCACGCCGGTAATGCGTTTAACATCCCCGATGGAAAAGTAATCTTGTTGTTCTAATTCTTCTAGTCCCATGTCAGTATTATATCATTTTAAAAAAAGCTTAGCGCTTGGCCAAAAATAGGTCCTTTGGGTACCACAAAGTAGGTACAAATACCCTGGTATTGGGTACCTATTTATTTTACACTAATGGTATCAACCCAAAAGGAGGAATAAATGAACAAGTCAAAAATAGCAGTTACCAGCTTGTGCGCTATGTTGTTATGTGTGGGCACGAGCTATGCCATCAAAATTCCCAAAACGCCCAAGAAAGCAAATGTGTCAACCCAAGTGTCACGCAATGTAGCTCGCGCAACACAAGGCGGGCAGGTTTCTCGTTCTGCAGCCAAAGCCGCCAAAACGGCTGCAAAAACTACGGCGACGCGTACGACTCAAAGTGCTGCCGCGGCTGCGTCTAGAACGGCTGCTGGGGTCCATTCGGCTGTAAGACAACCCTCTTTAACTCCGGCAGAAATGGCGCGGTTCCAAGAAAAAGAAAACTACTCTTTTGAGGCGCTGAAGAAATTAAGTAAAGAAGAATTGGTAGATAGTTTTGTATTGATGCGTGCGGGGCAAGGAATCCCTGAGGCACAAGTCAGAAGAGAGGCAGAAGATATGTTGTTTGGCGAAGAAGATCTGGCGCGCGCTAAACAAGATGCAGCGCAGGCGGGATTGCCTGTTCCTACAAAGAATTTGCCTCTGCCGAAAGAAGGAATACAAATGCTTCGTCAGCAGGTACGTGCGATAGCCGGGCAAGGAGGTATAGATCATGCGGTCAGTTTGTCCGATTTAACGCAATACCAATTGGCCGCGCAGGAAGATTTGTCCGCTTATCAAACGCGTGCGCAAGAAGAGTATAGCTATGGGCTTAATATAGGGGGGAAATATTCTTCCGCCCTGAATTTTGCGGAGGAAAATTCGGGCTTGTGGTTGCCCGTTCCCGACAAAGTGCCCCATTTCGTCCATAGAGAAACTGGAATCATTGGTTATGTGTTGGAAGTCCCGGAAGGTGTGATAATTGATGACGGAGTGCATGCTGCGCAAACGTTAAATCCGCAAACGCAAGTAATCTTTTACGCTGCTGATCCTGCGGCGCGCGTGACAGCCTTTGTAGAAGAACGTTCTAATTTGCTGGATCCTCATCAGTATAATTTTCTGTGGCCTCGTTCGTTTAGGTGGATGCCTGCCGAGCAGCCTATTCCGGCCAATGCTGGGCAAACGCTTATTGACCGGACGGAGATTGAAGAAACGGTGGAATCTTACATAAGCAAATACTATAAATAAAATTGTTCTTATATCAACGTATAAGACCCCCGGCGCTTGCGTAAGGCCGGGGGTATTTCATAGCAATTTGCGTGCACAACACGATTTTAATATAATAACTTTACAATTTTATCTGTTTTTGGAACCGTATGTGGAATACGGAAGTACCGTATAGGTTCTTTTCTCCTCCAAGAACAGCCGATATAAGGCACATAGTTGCGGAACTTATAATCCCGCCGGCTATGTGCCCAGTGTTTATTGCTTCATGCAATAGGCCACGGCTGTTATTATGGAGTGACTGGAGAAAAGACGCTTATAATGCCAGCCGTTTTTGCATGCGTTGCCAGGCAGATAAATTGTAAATCAAAATGTAAAAAAAGAGGAAAGCAAAATGACAGAAAGAAATACCTGGCGGGGTTTTACGCGAGGAAACAAAGTCATGCTGAACTCGTTTCAGCATCTCCACCTTGATCAACCGTTATTAAAAGAGGATGAGATCCTGAATCAAGTTCAGGATGACAATAGACGGGGTTTTACGCAAGATTATCATCAAATTAATCGTTATTCCCGATGGAGACTCTCGGGGATGACAGCTTTGTTTGACAACGGCTTAGCTGCCCGTGGTTTTACGCTTATAGAACTGTTGGTAGTAGTGCTAATTATTGGTATTTTGGCGGCGGTGGCATTACCACAGTACCAGAAAGCGGTAGAAAAGGCGCGATTTATGGAAGCAGTTGTAAAACTGGATAGCATTAACAAAGCATTTCAAATGATAGAGTTGCAAGGATATGATGAAGATAATGGCGCCTCCTTGAAAGAAGTTGTTGAAAATGTTGGCATAGAATTAACGGGGGGCTTGGGTAGAAGAAGGATTATTATATCCTTCTTCTTATCGGACAAAAAATATGGAGTATAGTGGAGAGTGTCGTTCTCACCAGTGTGTGGTTTATGCTGTATACACGAATGAAGCACATGGACTAGATGAAACTAAAGGCTATATACTGCTAGTATACCGTAATAATGGTATTTTACAAAAAAGTTGTGCTTACGTAAATAGAGGAAAATGGATATGCGACATGGCTGAATCCATGGGTTGGAGAAACGACGGGTCTTTTTTTTAGGAATTAAACCCCCGGCGCAATTACCGGGGGTTTCAACATCTAGTAAACTACTACTTATTTATTTTTATGCTTTACGGGTTCGCCGTAATACGCTTTCAAGTACAGCTCCTTAATTTCGCTAATTAAGGGGTAGCGCGCGTTACCGCCGGTGCACTGGTCGTCAAACGCAAGCTCAGATAGTTTATCCAAGTTGGCCAAGAACTCGTGCTCCGGGATACCGTACTCTTTGATAGAGCGGGGGATATTAAGTTTGTGTTTCAAGTCTTCCACCATATCAATGAGTTTTTGTACTTTGGCATCCTTGTCGTCGCCCAATTTGTTGTGCGGCAAGAGGAAGTCCACAATCTTGGCGTAGCGGCCTTTCACAAACGGATATTTGTATTGCGGGAATAAGCCCTGTTTGGTGGGTTTATCCGTGGCGTTAAATTCAATCACGTAAGAAAGGAGCAACGCGTTGGCCAATCCGTGCGGCACGTGGTACATAGCACCCAATTTGTGCGCCATGGAGTGCGACAACCCCAAAAACGCGTTGGCAAAGGCCATACCGGCAATGGTGGCGGCGTAGTGCATTTTTTCGCGGGCGTTAATGTTCTTGGCCCCGTCTTTGTAAGAAGCTTCCAAGTATTTAAACACTAAGCGCATAGCCTCTAAGGCTTGGCCTTCGGTGAAATTGGTAGAGAACACAGAAGTGTAAGCCTCAATGGCGTGCGTCAATACATCCAGGCCGGAAAAGGCCGTCAAGGATTTAGGCATATTAAGCACAAATTCCGGGTCAATAATGGCCATGTCGGGCGTTAAGGCATAGTCCGTAATGGCGTATTTAGTACCCGTTTTTTCATCCGTTATAATCGTAAACGGCGTTACTTCGGAACCCGTGCCGGAGGTGGTCGGGATGGCTACCATTGTGGCTTTTTTTCCAAGTGGCGGGGCGGAGTAAATGCGTTTGCGGATATCCATAAAGCGCATAGCAATATCTTCAAAGCTGGTATCCGGGTTTTCATACATCAGCCATACCATTTTCCCTTCGTCAATGGCAGAGCCACCTCCCAAGGCAATAATCATATCCGGCTGCCAAGAGTTGGCAATCGCTAAGGCTTCATTTACGTTAGAGATGTTGGGATCCGGTAATACATCGGAGAATACGCGTACTTTAATGTTTAAGGTTTCCAATACATCAATTACTTTACGCACATGGCCCAATTGTTCCATGGTTTTATCAGTAATGATGTAAGCGCGTTTTTTGTCTTGCAATTCAGCCAAGGCCTGTTCCAACGCACCGCGTTTAAAATAGATTTTTTGCGGTACTTTGTACCAGTACATATTTTCGCGGCGTTCCGCCACAGATTTCACGTTCATAAGGTGTTTTACTCCAATGTTTTCGCTGACGGAGTTGCCGCCCCAAGAGCCACAGCCCAACGTCAAAGAAGGCGCTAATTTGAAGTTATACACATCCCCAATAGCACCCTGGGAAGACGGCATATTGATTAACGTACGCGCGGTGGGCATATCTTTGAAGTAATCAATGTGGTCCTCATTGGCTTCATCGGTGTAAAGCACGGAGGTGTGTCCGGCACCGCCGTACAAAATTAAATCACGTGCCAAGTCAGCTGCGGTTTTAAAGTCTTTCGCGCGGTAGAAACCCAACACCGGCGATAGTTTTTCACGGGCAAAGGGTTCCGCGTCGCTGACTTCTTTGGCCTCAGCGATTAAAATCTTGGTGTGGGCGGGTACTTTAATGCCGGCCATTTCCGCAATTTTTTCGGCCGATTGGCCCACAATGGCGGAGTTTAATTTTCCGTTTCCCACAATGGTTTCGGCCAATTTTTTACGGTCTTTACCGGTTACGAAGTGGCATCCGCGGGCGATAAATTCTTCTTTTACTTTATCGTAAATGGCATCCTCCACAATAATGGACTGTTCGCTGGCACAAATCATCCCGTTGTCAAAAGTTTTACTCATAATGACGGAGCTAACTGCCATTTTAATGTTGGCGGTAGCGTCAATGACCACAGGAGTATTTCCTGCGCCTACACCCAAGGCTGGTTTACCGGAGGAGTATGCCGCGGTTACCATGCCGGGGCCGCCGGTAGCCAAAATGAGGTTAATGTCTTTGTGGTGCATGAGCGCGTTGGATAACGTCATCGTGGGGTTTTCAATCCAACCGATAATTCCTTCTGGCGCGCCGGCTTCCACGGCGGCGTTTAATACAATTTTGGCCGCTTCAATGGTGCATTTTTTGGCGCGCGGATGGGGGGAAAAGACAATCCCGTTGCGCGTTTTTAACGCTAGTAAACTTTTAAAAATAGCGGTAGAGGTCGGGTTAGTGGTTGGTACAATTCCGGCGATAATGCCGATAGGTTCTGCCACTTGGCGGTAGCCGAACGAATCATCATCGCTTAGTACCCCGCAGGTTTTAGTATCTTTATATTGATTGTAGATATATTCGGAAGCAAATTGGTTTTTAATTACTTTATCTTCCATCACACCCATGCCGGTTTCTTCCACGGCAATTTTAGAAAGCGGAATACGGTTCTGCGCGGCAGCGATGGCGGCGGCGCGGAAGATTTTATCTACTTGTTCTTGCGTATAGGTAGCAAACACTTTTTGGGCTTCTTTTACTTTGCCGACAATTTTATCTAGCAAGGCTAGTTCTTCAGCGGAAGCCACAGCCGGTGCTGCTTGTTTTTTTTCTGCCATAAAATAATCTCCTTAAGTATATGCAAAATACCAGATTGGATATTTTGTTATCTATATTTTATAAATTTACAGATTTATAGTCAATACTTCCTCGGTTAAAATTTTAATTAATATTTGACAAATGGGGCATAAATAGATATACTAGATATTATAATATCCAGTTATTTTAGACGGAGTATATATTGTTATGAGTTTATTTCATCCCCATAAAGACATTAGCGTGCAGACTATCCGCCGTCTGCCGCAGTATTTGCGTATTTTTTATAATTTGCATGGTTACGGACGGGAATTAGTATCTTCTACCGTCATTGCGGAAGAAACCCACTTATTGCCTATTGTTGTAAAAAAAGACTTACAAGTTGTGGGTGCGCCCAGCAAGTTGCGGGCCGGTTTTAAAGTGGCGGGTACTATAGAAGTTATTGAAAAATTTCTAGGTTGGAACAATTTAAATAAAGCCTTTTTGGTGGGGGTAGGGCACCTTGGTGCGGCGCTGCTGGGATTTACTGGGTTTAAAAACCACGGACTAGAAATCGTGGCCGCCTTTGATACTGCGCCGGATAAAGTAGGCCACACCGTACACGATGTCCCTGTATATCACACGGCGCAGCTAGCCAGCATTATCACGCAGGAAAATTTAAAAATTGCCGTGCTGGCCGTTCCGGCAGATGCCGCCCAAGGTATTACCGATACGCTTTTATCGGCTGGAATTAAAGCCATTTGGAATTTTGCCCCCGTGCATTTGAATGTGCCAAAAAATGTGATTGTGCAGCAAGAGGATATTTCTTCGGGCTTGGCGGAATTGTGTGCCAAATTAAAAAGTAAATAACCTGTTTTTAGGCTACAAGAGGGTTTTTAGTTCCCTGAAAACGCTCCGTTTCTTAAACGGTTCCAAAAACAAAAAATTGTACATGTGTTTTAACAAAAAATAATGGAGAAATAAACCTCCAAAATACCCCTTGTTTTTTAACCAATTTTTCTATAAAATTTTATAGAGAGATTTTTTAGTGTTAAAAGAGGTTTTTTATGCGACGCATTATTCTGTTAGCAATTGCATTTGTTTTTCCAATGGCAGCTTATGCTTATAATGAAAGCGTAGCGGCTATTTCGTTTAATCCTTCCCGTTTGGGGGCCTACAATTATTTGAAGGCAGTAAATACAGCCACGTTACGTGGTGGAATATCGGTAGGCCCAGAGCAATTATATATTAACTCCACGGGAACTGTAACGCTGCAGGATAATAACCATAGTTGTAGAGTAGAAAGTGGTAACTGCGAAGGTGATAATCTAAATACGATTACCACAATTGTTCCACTAGCTAGTGTAGCGGAAAAGTGTCCGGCATGCACTTCATCCACTCATGCAGACACGTCCGCGGTGGTACAAGGAATTGATGCTGCGAATGGAGCTCCACAGTCTAGTTATACGTTCCCGAATGATTTAAATTCTTCGGCTTTTAAAATTCAAGATTCCACAGTGGTCAATATGCGGGGAGGAACTTTTACAGCCGACGGAGATTCATATATCCATAACTTATATGATAGCTCTGAATCAGGAAATCAAGACAAATTAAAAACGCTTACAGTAGGTGCGAGGCAGATCAATGTAATGGGTATTTTGCAAGTAAATGACTCTATGAAGTTGGGGAACATTACAATTAAAAAACCACTCACAGGACCGAACGGGAAAAGTTATAAATTTGTAGAAAGAACTACGAAAGACAAAAAAACAGTAAAAGTGTTAGCTGTAGAAAAATAATTATTTCTATGTTACGAAAAGTCCCCTGTTAAAGGGGGCTTTTTACTATGATTTTATTAAATTTTTTTACCTTGCAAATATACATTTTGCAGGGTAAGTTGGTGGGAAAGCAACACTAAGTTGGCTGGCTGATTAGGCTGTAGCAAGGCAGCAAGCCCCACTAAGTGGGCTGCATTATGGCTAGTGCAAGCGTAGGCTTGCGCTAGCGAATATCCGCCAGTCACTAATTGGGCGAAGGCGTGGACCATGGTCAGCGCCGAGCCGGCCATTACAGCATCCGCTTTGCGTTTCCATACACCTTGTTCTAACACGACTTCTTCTCCGTTGGCATAAAAGGGCCCCCGCGCTTGTTGGGTCGGTAGCAAGGCATCTGTTACGGCCGTAATTTGTGAGATAGGTTTTACTTGGCGTAAAAGGGTTAGTACTGCCGGATGAAGGTGGTGTCCATCAGCAATGATTTCACAAGAAATATTCGGGTTAGCCAATACAGCCCCTAGTGTTCCTGGTTCCCGGTGATGGAAACCACGCATGGCATTTGCTAGATGCGTAACCCGTCGGACTCCTTTGTCAAAAGCGGCTTGCATTTGTTCATAGGTGGCATTTGTATGCCCTGCTTGAACGATAATATGATGCGATAAACAAAACTGGATAATTGGATCAATCCCAGGTAATTCGGGGGCTAACGTTACAATAGTAATATTTCCTTGGGCGGCTTCATATAACTGAATAAAATCAGCCAAATTTGCCGGGGATATATCCCCGGGTTTCATTACCCCGGGTTTAGCGGGTGAAATAAACGGCCCTTCCAAGTGAAATCCTAGTATTTTGGCTCCTTTTTCTTTTCCCAAAGCATGAATTAAATGTTTTAATAAAGCAGCCATTTGGGCAGGTTTGGCGCAATATAAGGTAGGACAAAATGCCTGTACCCCTTGCTTGGCCAGTACATTAGACATCTGTAATAAGGCTTCCGGTGAGCCCTGTTCGGGACCAAAACCACCCATTCCATGGATATGTAAATCAATAAAAGCAGGCAGTAGCCAGGCTCGTTTCCCGTCAATACATTGCCAATTTTCTGGATGTTGCGGGAGTTCTCCTAGCAAAGCGATTTTTTCATCTTCTATGCCAATGCATCCTGTTTCTTGTCCGTTTATGGGGGTAACAAAACGGACATTTTCAATCAGCGTTCGGTTCATAATTGTCCTCCAATTGAATGGTCCATTGTTCTGCCAAAGGGTCCAGTTGCATAGCGCGGTCTAATTCAGTTTTAACAGAGCCGGAAAGTAGTACACAGGCATCTGTATCTACCAGTAAGGTAGCGTGGGGGTGTAATTTTAAGGCCGTAAGCGGCCAGGTTAAGGTAGGGTTTTGTGTAACAAGGTGCGCTACCGCGGCTGCCTTTTTTACACCACTGGCAATAAATAGTAATTCCTTGGCATCCAGCAGTGTTCCAATCCCAACAGTAAGGGCTTGTCGAGGAACGCGGGATATGTCATTTTGAAAAAAGCGTGCATTTGCTTCTAATGTGCTGGGTGCCAAATCTGTGACATGGGTGCGGGTGTGAAAGGGCGTTCCCGGTTCATTAAATGCAATATGTCCATTGCGGCCCACTCCACCAATAAATAAGTCTACGCCGCCCACACGTGCCATAGAATGCTCATAGCGGGTGCATTCCTGGGCCAGATCGGGCGCTTGCCCATCTAACATAAAAATGTGGTCTGGTTGCAAATTAACATGATCAAATAAATGCCGTTTCATATAACTGTGATAACTTTGTGGATGGTCTTGTGGGATCCCTACATATTCGTCCATGTTAAATGTAAAGACATGTTGGAAATTAAGCAGACGTTCTTTTGCAAATGTGCGTAGTACGGCGTACATATCCAGTACAGTACTTCCAGTTGGCAGGCCTAGTATAAATGGTTTTTCTAGGGAGGGAGAAAATAGTTTAATGGTATTTTTAATATAGGCAGCTGCCCAAATTCCTACGCTAAGTTTAGTTACAATCAGTCTCATAGTTATCCTTTCGTAAAAAAAGATTGAAGTTGTGTGATAAAAGCGGTCGCCTCTTGTGTTGGCCCACCGATTTTAAACGTAATTTTTTCGCCGTGGCTGATCGCTAGTCCCATAATGCCAATAATGCTTTTAGCGTTCGCGCAGGAATGTTGTTTACAAATAAAAACAGGGTGAGGATATGCCCCACATAACCGGGCCAGTAGTCCCGCGGGTCGTGCATGTAACCCTTGGGAATTTGTGACAGTGAAGGATGCAGATAATACGGTATCATCCACCCTGTGTTTGTTGGGGCTGGCCGTTGCTACTTGTAACCGAAACAAGGGGTGCCCAACTTGCACAATTTCACAATTTACAGGGCGTACTTTTACTTGGTTGGGAACGGTTACAATACACAGCACCAGAGCAACTTTCAGGTTACTAGTTACGTGAGCTAAATTAAAATTTAAAATAGGTTGCCCGACTTGTACCGTTTCTCCTACTTTTACTAAAGGGGTAAAACCTTGACCGCGCAGTTGTACTGTATCTAGTCCAACGTGGACCAAAAGTTCAATGTTCTGTTGCGCTAATACAAAAGCATGTAAGTTGGGGTTAAAGTTGATGACTTTTCCATCAAAAGGGGCGCAAATTGTGCCATCGGCTGGGTCAATGGCGATTCCATCCCCTAGCATGCGTTGACTAAAGACAGGATCTGGCACTTGTTCTAATGGAACTAGTGCCCCTTTCACGGGAGCAAAAACAGTAAACAAAGATTTGTCCATATACTACCCATTATAGTATATTTTGGGCGCATTCAAAGTAAGAGATGGGGGGATTATTTTCGGCGGGATAGCATTTGCTTAACAGCCGGAGAATTAAGTTCCCACAGGGCGTTTTTAGCTACCCAATTAGCCGTACGGCTAGTAGCATATAAGTCCAAAATTTCACGGGCACATTGTAGTGCGTAGGGGGTTAAACGCGGGTTCTTTTTACCGATATTGCGCAAGGCCCAATTCACTGCTTTGTGTACCATCGGGCGTGAATCTGCCGCATGATTTTTAATAAGTGGTAACGTTTTTAGTAAATCCTTATCAGCTGTTTTTGCACGGGGCATAGCCAAGGTGGCCAGGGTCGCAAATCCGGCGCGGCACACAAATTCCTCCTCCTGCTTAATCCAGTGTTCAATGAGCGTAAAAGGTTTTTTAACGTGAGAAAATAAATTTAGCGCACAGGCATCGCAAATATCCCACGAATTAAGATCCCGAGCCCAAACGTCTAATTGGGCACGTGTCATAGCCATAGGATCTGCTAACATAGAGGCCATGATGCGGGCTTCGTGAATTTTTGTTGCCCATAGGGCATCCGCTAATTCTTGGTCTGGACGTGGTAAGCCTTTGACAAGTTTACGTAACGTTGTAACAGGCGTACCAACCGCCAATTCCGTATTAATACCAAAACGGTTTTTCATCTGCGCTTTAAACGCGGGGGATGAAAACTGGGTAATGCGCCGCACTAGTTCTTGTACGCGTGATTTAATAATGGGGGAGGTCATACGCCTCCAAACCGGCGGGTGCGGTGGGCGTAAGAGTCCAGTGCTTTTTGCAGTTCTTGGGCGTTAAAATCAGGCCATAATACAGGGGTAAAATAAAATTCACTATAAGCGGCCTGCCATAAGAGAAAATTAGAAAGACGTTCTTCTCCGGATGTGCGGATAATCAGCTCTGGGTCTGGGAGGGTGGGTTGATATAAGTGTGCGGAAATATCGTTTATGGAAATGTTGGTTTTTCCTTGCACTAGCAGCGTGTTTACGGCGTGCACTAGTTCCTGACGCGCCCCATAATTAAGCGCCAAATTGACAGTCAGCCCGGTGTGTTGCGCGGTAGCATGCACAGCGTGATCAATTTTGGACAGTACGGAGGGGGGAAGTTTTTCTCGTTCTCCGCTTACCAGCAGACGGAAATTTTTTTGCTGTGCTTCTTTCGTATACGTATCCAGCGTTTTGGATAAGAGGTCCATTAGCCCGTCAATTTCTTCCTGCGGGCGGGACCAGTTTTCCGTAGAAAACGCGTAAAGTGTTAAAAACGAAATTCCCAACGCTTGTGCGGCTTCAATGGTGCGCTTAACGGCCTCCGCCCCAGCGCGGTGCCCGGCTAGGCGCGGCAAGTGGCGGCTTTTAGCCCAGCGGCCGTTG
Organism: Elusimicrobiaceae bacterium; assembly: GCA_045604045.1. Classification (GTDB taxonomy): domain Bacteria; phylum Elusimicrobiota; class Elusimicrobia; order Elusimicrobiales; family Elusimicrobiaceae; genus Avelusimicrobium. The sequence goes on from JAZUNI010000031.1 coordinate 68,252, forward strand.
CCGTCCATAATAATCGCAATATGTTGCGGAATCGTGTTTGACATAGAAATATTGTAGCATTTTAGTGTATGTTCTCATTTTAGGTTTTACATTATGGAGATTATTATTGGAATTGACCTGTTTTCTTTTTTTTGATATCTTGGTTATTAATGTCTGATGATGGAGAAATAAATATGAAGTCTATATTAGAATTAGATCAACAAAGGTACGAATATGCTAGGATGCCATTATGGCAATTTTTTTTGCGTAAGAGTCAACAATCAAAATTTATGTTATTTAAACAAATCTATTGGATGATAAGTGGAATACTAAAGAGAACTCGTGGAATAGAACTATCAAAGAATGTGAAATTTGGGCCAGGTGCCTATTTTGGACATGCCTATTTAATTACCATTAATGCAGGCGTCATCTTTGGAAAAAATATCAATATCCATAAAGGAGTAACTATTGGACAGGAAAATAGGGGGCCACGCAAAGGAGTTCCTGTTATTGGAGATGATGTGTGGATTGGAATTAATTCCACGATTGTTGGGAAAATTACAATTGGAAATGATGTGTTGATAGCCCCAAATAGCTTTGTAAATAAAGACATTCCGTCTCACAGTGTTGTGATTGGAAATCCTTGTGTAATTTATCCAAGAAAAAATGCGACACAAGGGTATATCAACCATCGAATATAATTTGTTATATTATAGAAAAATGCAAGCCTTTTCAAAAAGGGTATTTTGTGCTAAATCATCTATTATAGCCGTCTGTTATTTGCTATACGCGAAAATGGACACTGAGTACAATGGAGGACAAGGAAACCTTTCAAAATCTAGCCTTATTGCATGGGTAAGTGCCCTGAAGTTGTACTGCTAGATACCACGAGTGGGCAGAGACGCGCAAGAAGGCAGATCTCGGAAAATTGTATTGGTTGAAAAGCAAATAACAATCCCCCGGCGTAGCCGGGGGTTTTTCACATTGGGGCCCTGCCCCTCATTACTAGCTGCTAATGGAATTAGCTTCAACTACCTGTCGCTTGCGTATCCTCTACTTCTTCTTATCCCATGGGGTCTTGTCAAAT
>JAZUNI010000032.1:0-11238 GCA_045604045.1 Elusimicrobiaceae bacterium
GTTTTACAGTTGTGAGAATTATTTTTCTGTATCTTCGTCTAGCTTTTTCAAGGTAGGGAAGATAGCACCGGGTTAAATATTTAGCGGGCTGATTTGTCAGATTTGAGCCATATTTGCGGGGCTAGTTGCCCCAAGCTGTACTGCTAGGTACTGCGAGTGGCAAGGGACTGCAAAGGCGGCCAAATGTGGCAAATGGTTGCCTGGAAACGAGTAGGGTTTCAAATATTTTACTATTTGAAACCCTACCGCTAAAACGTTACATCACGTTTATTTTTCTGTATCTTCGTCTAGCTTTTTAAGCGTGGGGAAGAAGATAATCTCGCGGATGGAGTCTTGCCCGGTCAGCATCATAATAATGCGGTCAATGCCAATGCCCATCCCGCCCGTTGGCGGCATGCCCGATTCCATCGCTTCAATGTAATCGGCGTCTAAGATGTCGGCATTTTCGGCGTCTTCACCTTTGGCAATCGCCTTGGCGGCCGCTTGGTCTTTTAAACGTTGGAGCTGGTCGGCCGGGTCGTTAAGCTCGGTATACGCGTTGCCCAGTTCCTGCCCGTTTACAAACACTTCAAAGCGCTCCACCAGTTCCGGGTCGCCGGGTTTGGTTTTGGAGAACGGGCTCACAGCCGTGGGGTAATCCAGCGCAATCACCGGGTTGTGATAATCGGCCAGCAGCTTGCCTTCAAAGAGTTCATCAAAAATGGCACTGTCGCTGTCATCTGCGGAGAATTTTACTCCTTGCTCGCGGGCGACTTCTTCTAATTTAGCGCGGTTGAATTTGCGACCGTCTAATACTTCGTGGATGTCATGGCCGAACTTTTCTTGCCACGCCACGGGAATGTAAAGGCGTTTGTACGGCGGGCGAAGATCAACTTCATACCCGCGGAATTGTACTTTTTCTACACCAATAGCTTTGGCGGCGTTACCCAAAATTTCGTCAAACAGGTCCGCCATGGTGTTTACGTCCCCGTAGGCTTGATAGAGTTCCATCATGGTAAATTCCGGGTTGTGGGTGGTGTCAATTCCTTCGTTGCGGAACATGTGCCCAATTTCATAAATGCGGTCTAGCCCGCCGATAATAAGGCGTTTGTGGTGCAGCTCTAAGGCAATGCGCATGTAGAGCGGCATTTTAAGCGCGTTGTGATATGTTTCAAACGGACGCGCAATCGCCCCGCCGGAGGACGGGTTTAAAATGGGGGTTTCCACTTCCAAAAATCCTTTTTCATCCAGCGTTTTGCGGATGGAAGAAATAATTTTGGCGCGCTTGACAAAAATGTCTTTGACGTCTTCGTTAGCGATTAAATCCAAGTGTCGTTTGCGGAAGCGCACTTCGGTATCCTGCAAGCCGTGGTATTTTTCCGGCATGGGGCGGATGGCTTTGGATAAGAGGGTCATCTTGGTTACTTTAATAGTTTTCTCGCCGGTTTTGGTAACAAAAATATGCCCGGTTACGCTGACAAAATCGCCCACGGCAATATGTTTTTTAAAGAAGGTGTAAGCTTCGTCCCCTAAATTGTCTTTGGCAACATAGAGCTGGATGCGGCCCGAAAAATCGCGCAAGTGCGCAAACGCGGCTTTGCCCATTAAACGGATTTGCATCAAGCGTCCGGCAGTTACCGCATCGGCATTTTCAGCCAAGTTTTTGGCGTCTGCACAGGAAATTTGTTTTTCACAGCGGTTGGGATAGGGGGTGATGCCCATTTGGCGGATTTCTTCTACCTCCGCGTAGCGTTGCTTGATAATACTGTCTAGGGCGTTGTTGTGTTCATTGGATTGGGTACTCATACAAAAACCTCGTAACAAGTTATAAATTATTACGCTTTGGTAATAAAATATGACTCAAAAGTAATACTTATATTTTAGCAATTTATCACGTGTAATGTGCTAAAATACAACTATGAACAAACATACGTGGATTATAATTGGAATTTTAGTAGGTGTGATTGCCGGGGGACTGGCGTACCGCCATTTTGCGCAGGATGTGGATTCGCGCGGGGCTACGCGGCTGATGCGCGCGATTGAAGATAATGATTTGGAAAAAATGGAACAACTTCTTTCTACGGCTGATGTGAATGTAAGGGACAAGGCCGGCCAGACGGCTCTTTTTTATGCGGCCCGCCACGCTACAGAACCTAAAACAATTTACCGGCTTATTGTGGCGGGGGCAGATCCCTTTGCCACCGATAAACAAGGCAACACCGCCTTGATGACAGCGGCCGCACAAAATACGGCCGTGCCCGTGGTGATGGCGCTAGCTTCTAGGCCAAGTAACTCGCTGGAGCAACGCCAGCAAAATTTAAATAAAGCACTTGTTTTGGCGGCAAAATACAATACGGCCGCGGTGATAAAAGCGCTACTGATAGCCAACGCCACTCCGCTAGAAGCCGCGCACGAAAGACCTATGGCAGAATATTTGGCTGCCAATGAAAAATTAACCGAACAAGAAAAAAATGATTACCGCCAGGCTATGTTAGTGCTTGAGATTTTAGAAGGACGGGAAAAATTTTTAAAACAGTATCCGGGACTAGCAGCGGAAAAAACGGGTGGGCAAAAAACAAAAGAGGCCAAGAAGCAAACGCCCGCGGCTGCTAAAAAAGTTCCGCAAGAAAAACAGATGGCTCCGCTGCCGGAAGCGTCCAATACGCCGCGCGAAGAAAAAGAGAAAGCGGCTGTATCGGCAGTACCTAAAGCGGCTGCGCCTACTCCACCCGAAAAACAAATGAATGAGAAGAAGTAAAATTCAAAAACCCCTGCGTAGGCAGGGGTTAAATTTTTCCGGGACTAGGATTCGAACCTAGAATTAATGCTCCAGAGGCACCCGTGTTACCATTACACCATCCCGGAGTGACAAGTATATTATAGCACATTTTGCGCGACGGGTAATTTTGTTTAGCTTGGTAGTAATTTGTTATAATAATTATAATATTGGCGCCTATAGCTCAATTGGTTAGAGCAACCGACTCATAATCGGTGGGTTCCAGGTTCAAGTCCTGGTGGGCGCAAAAATTTACCCTGCCTTTACGGCAGGGTTAAATTTTTATGCCCACAGCGCATAAACTGCTTTATGCGCGTCAGGACTTGAAAGCCGGAGCGATGTTTTTGTTTGAGCGTGCGAAAGCCGCGAAAGGCAAAAACCGCGAGGCGGGGTCGCGAGCGGCGAGGGTCAACGAGCCGACTTGTGACCAAGTCCGCCCGGTGGGCGCAGTTGTTTTCTTATAAAAACGCCTTATTTCGGTGTTGCTCGTTTAGTCGGATACCTCCGCGCTACCGCGCGCGTCCCGCCAGTATACCTCCTAAACTCGCGCCTTGAACTAAGGCGTTTTTCGTTGAAACCAACTTTTACTATATTGTTGTGGTGGGGTAAATTTTGGGTCCACAGTGCACCAACTGCTTTATGAGCGGCAGAACTTTAAGAAAAATCTATATGTACGATTAATTGGTACCAAAAGTTTTTTGGGTGCCATCCGGCCAAGTGAGAGTGACACCCATTACTCGATAATTGTGTATGTTGGGGTCAAAATGCCATGCTATTCCTATTCCATTTGAAAGTTGATAATACATGTATGGGCCCATTGCGGGTTCGCGATCTGTAACCAAAAGGCCTGTCTTTTCTAATTCAGGATTTTTATATTGGGTTAACCCTTTTTTTATCTCCCGCCTTTTAAAAAAGGCCTCTTTTTCCGATAAACCTTCAAGATGCTTTTCAACCTCTTCTGTTGATGGGAAAATGATTTCTGTTTTCTCAAGCAAATGAATTATCTTGCAACAATCGTATCCGTTAATATTACAAAGTTTCTGAATATCCCCTTCACAAGGGATTTCGCCGGGAATTTCCAGTCCGTGGTCGCTTTTGAGAGGTGGTGCTGCTTCCTCTTTGTTGGAACACGCAAATAAAAAGCACACACTTGCCCACACTAAAATTAATTTTTTCATAAATTTTCCTCTGTGGTATTATATCATATTTGCTCTCTGCTATCTGCGCTATGGAAACTTGAACCTATCGACGATAGATATACATTTTGTGCGCATCTAAAAACTAATTTTGGCAAATTAGGAAAAAGTATGGCAGAAAATTCGTACACACCCGTCGAAAAATCAACGCCTGGTGGGCGCAGTAAAATTTGGGTCTCGCAATCGCGGGGCCCAAATTTTTCTCGTCGACAAAATCACTTTTCCCGCACAATTTTAGGCCCTAAAAACCGCCCTTTTTTACTGGACCACTCTCTTTTATACTTCCTCGTCGAGAAACTGAAAATTCTAATAACAAAAAATGCAAAAACTATGAAACTATTTGGCAGAAAAATGGCAGAAAAACTATAACAAAAATCCCGCAGAAAAAGTCTGTATTCTATACACTCTTTTCAAAGTTCAAAAAGGTCATGTCATAGATAGCGCAGTGAACTTTTAATGACGCATTATCGGCTCACTTTTTCTCGTAGAATTTATTTCCTTTCTTCCTTATATTCTAAAGGTATTTGATGAATGTCCGTGTAATATTTTAGCAGATGAAATACTGTTTCAAGGTCATCAAATGCTACTGTTGCTACTCTTCTTCCTGGTTTTCGGACTTTACCTTCACGAAATATTAGTGCAAAGGCTAAGACTACAATTCCTAGCATCCTAATAGAGTTATTCCCGGGCATTACCAAAAAGCCAATCATCGTAAATATACATATCAAAGATAGGAATGATAAAACAAATACATCTAGCAATACATATTTTCTCTTGTTTATATCGACATTAATTGTTCCCCTTATGCGTTCTTTTCGAAAAGAGATACGTTTAATATCCGTCCATGGGAAATTTTCATGATCTATGGTTATATGAGAAGGATAAATTCCAAGAACTATTCTGGATATAGAAGTCCGCAAAAAACAAAAATAGGCCAAATAACCTACAATTACAATTACTAGTATGGCTTGCCAATGAAACTCTGACATCGAGGCGGCAATCAGTATTAACATGAGCCCTGCCATCAATATGCCTAATGGTATAAATACACAACCTAATACAGGGACCTTCTGCTCAAAAATTTTATCTTTCGCTGATTCCATAAAGTTGATTTCCCCTAACAAAATGATTTTTCATTATTGTAGCAAATTATAATGATGTGGCTTCTTCGGTAAACGAGAATTTATTTGCGCCACAGAAACTTGAACCTATCGACGGAAATTATACTTGTATAAGGCAGAAAAAGTTCGTTTTTTGAAGATTTGGAAAAAGTACGGCAGAAAATTCGTACATGCTCCGTTGGTAGAACACCGCTTGGTGGGCGCAAAATTTAAAACCTCGCGTATGCGGGGTTTTTGCTATAATATACCTAACGGGGCATGGCTCAAGTGGTAGAGCGCCCGCTTTGGGAGCGGGAGGGTCCCGGTTCAAGTCCGGGTGCCCCGAGGTTTAATTATATGCATACCCACCTCGCGCGCGCGTGTGTTTTTAATCAATTTCACTCGCCGGCTGATACGGCCGAGGAGTCTTTTTCCGGCGGCATTAAAACCGTTATTTCGGCTGTCTTTCGTACCCCTTTTCTATTTGATAAATTAGTTTTATCGACCAATTTTCAAACCGCTACCGACGGTTGTGTGCTGCTAGAAGCGCAAGTATGCGTGGGCGAAAAGTGGAGTGATTTTTATAAGTTAGGCCTTTTATCGGGCAAGTTTAAAACTAGTTTCCCCGCGCAAAAAGATGCGTTTGGAAAGGTGGAGACCGACGAGCTGGTGTTAACGCAGCCCGCGCAAGCCTACCGCTACCGGCTTAAATTTTACGGGGATGCCGAACTTTTACTGTTGGCGGCCAGTATCGTGCGTGCGCCGTTTGCATATGACGAAAAATCAGCCGCCCGCTTGCCGGAGGGAGACAACATCCAGCAAGTGGCGCCTATTAGCCAATTAGAACAAGACGTTCCCTATAAGCGCCGTATTTGCAGCCCCACGTCGGTCTGCATGGCGTTAAATGCGCTGGGTTACGTAGTGCCGCTTCGGCAGTTGCTGCCCAACGTGTTTGACCAAACTGCCGATATTTACGGCAACTGGATTTTTAATATGGCGGCGGCAGCGCACTTTGGGGCAGAGGCTTTTTTTAGACGGTTTGCCAGTTTAAGTGAACTGGCTGAATTTGTTTCAGCGGATAGTTTTGTGGTTGCCAGTGTGGCCTTTAAACCGGGGGAACTGCCCGGCGCACCGTTGGAAAAAACAATGGGGCATTTGGTGCTGATCCGCGGATACAAAAACGGACGCATATTAGTGGCCGACCCGGCGGCCCCTACGCAACAAACTGTTTTACGGGAATATAACGAAAAACCATTTGCGCGCGCGTGGCTGTGCAACAAGCAAGGCGCGGCATATGTAGTGAGGAGAAAATGAAAAAATTATTAGGGTTTATGTGTGCCATTTTATTGTTGGGGGCGTGTGCAAAACAGGCGCAACAAGATTCGCTGGTGGTAGTACATAAAGGGGAAATGGAATCGTTGGATCCGGTGTATTCCTATGACGGGGTCACGCACGGGATGCTTATTAATGTGTATGATACGCTTTTAAAATTTAAGGGGAGCTCTTTAACGCAATTGGAACCTTCTATCGCTACGCAAGTACCTACGGCGGAAAACGGACTGATTTCCGCCGACGGAAAAACCTACACGTTCCCCATTCGCAAAGGAGTGAAATTCCACGACGGGACCGAACTGACGCCGGAAGATGTGCGTTATTCACTGCTACGGTTTTTACTGTCTGATGTGTCCGGCGGGCCGTCTAGCTTACTATTGGAGCCGATTTTGGGTGTGTCCTCCACGCGTAATGATAAGGGTGAAATTGTGGTGGATTTTCAAGAAGCCGCCAACGCCGTGCGCGTAGACGGGGACAACGTAGTCATCACGCTCAAGCGGCCGTTTGCGCCGTTCTTATCTATTTTGGCGCGGTGGAGCTATATTGTCAGCAAAAATTGGGCTGTTAGCCGCGGCGCGTGGGACGGCACCGAACAAACCTGGAAACAATTTAATAATTTTTCCAAAGATAGCTCGCCGTTTTTTCAGGATTCTAACGGCACGGGGCCGTTTGAAATTGCACGTTGGGATATTGCGGGTAAAAGTTTAGTATTAGCGGCTAACGAGCATTATTTTGCCGGGGCACCGCAGCTCAAAACCATTTTTATGCGCACCGTGGAAGAACCCTCCACCGTGCGCCTCATGTTGGAAACCGGCGACGCGGACGTGGCGGAAATTTCCCCCAAATTTGTCAGCCAATTAAAAGGCAATCCGGACGTTACCTTATACGATAATTTGCCGCGTTTGCGTACAGACCCGGTGTTGTTTTTTACGTTAAATATCAATATGCAAGCCAACCCGGACGTGGGGTCTGGGCAGTTGGACGGAAACGGTATCCCAGCGGACTTTTTTGCCGATAAGGATTTGCGCAAAGCTTTCTTATATGCGTTTGATTATGAAGCATTTTTAAAAGAATCCATGGAAGGCCGCGGCGAACGTGCGATCGGGCCGGCCCCGCAAGGACTGGTGCCGCAAGATGCTTCCTGGCCGCGCTACGCATTTGATTTGAAAAAAGCCGAGGAACATTTTAAAAAAGCGTGGAACGGACAGGTGTGGCAGAAAGGTTTCAAATTTACTATGACCTATAACACCAGTGGCGAAATGCGCCAAATTGCTACGGAAATTTTAAAACGGAATGTGGAAAAATTAAACCCTAAATTTCAAATAGAGTTGCGCGGAGTAACGTGGCCGGCCTTCTTAGAGAAAACCGCCAAACACCAAATGCCCTTGTGGGCGCGCGGCTGGGTGGCCGATTATGCCGATGCACACAACTTTTATTTCCCTTTCTTACATAGCCAGGGGCGCTATGCCCTTTCTCAAGGCTATAAAAATCCGGCGGCAGACCGCCTTATTGAACAGGCGGTGGCCGAAACCAACCCTCAAAAACGCAACGCCCTCTATAAGAAGTTGCATCACCTGATGTACGAGGACGCTATGCAACTTTATACCGTGCACCCTACTGGCTTGTGGGCCATGCGCAGCAACGTGAAAGGATTTGTAGATAACCCGGTATATATGGGAATCTACTTCTACCCCCTATATAAATAGTTAGGGATACGCGGTAATGGTTGGCAAAATAGAGCGCCTAGCAGCCGACTAATTTTAATGTAGCTTAGGGCTTGCCCTGAACTATCCTGACTCATCAACCAGAGATGACAATTTGGCGGAATTTTATTATACTATAGATACAATTTGATTCTGTTTTTGGAACCGTATGTGGAATACGGGGTGTTTTTACTCATAAAAAGACCACGAGAACTCCTTAAACAGCCTATCAAGCACAATTTGAACAAGCTGATCCCTTGTGCAAGTTGTGCTGAATGTTTGCCATTTTTATAAATGACAAATTACGGCTGTTGCTTGATGAGTACCGTTCTCGTGGCTCTAGGGTAATAGCCGTCTTTGCATACGTTTCCGGGGCAGCGCAAAATTGAAAATTAAAACGAGAGGTAAACGTATGAGCAAAAGATATACCCGGCGGGGTTTCACGCAACAACCATTTTACACGGAGGGAAAACCGTTGTTTACTTCCCCCCTGGAGGGGGAAGATGTCCGTAGGACAGATGAGGGGGAAACGAACCCAAACAAGTTTCTCTTACGTAGAGGAGAAAATAGTACATTTCCCCCTCTCCCGGCCTTTGGCCACCCTCTCCCTCAAGGGGCGAGGAAAACAACGCGTGGGTTTACGCTTATTGAACTGTTGGTCGTGGTCCTTATCATTGGCATTTTGGCGGCCATTGCCTTGCCGCAGTATCAGAAAGCAGTGGAAAAAAGCAGAGCAACGAATATAATTTCTTTGCTTTCGGCACTATCAAGAGCGACAGATATCTATTTGCTAGCAAATGGATTTCCCGACGGAGAATTGTTTCTACCGCCTCTAACGCCCAGTATTCAGCTAGATATAGAATTACCCGGGCAACACATTGGAAACGGAACTTATCAGTTCCCCTTTTTCAGGTATTATTTGTATTGTAGTGACTTGGAATGCGACATCTCTGCTACAAGACAAAACGAAAATGACGAGATGTATGCTATTCATTTTACGCGTAACAAAAAATCTTCCCAGTGGCACAGGGAGTGTGAAGGATTGAGTTCCTTGGGAGGGGAAATATGCCGTATTCTGGATTTATGAATTGTTTATCACTGGGCCTTGCCAAAGGCCCTTTTCTTTTGCTATACTTATATATGTAATCAGTACAGCAGTTTGAGTGCCTAAATGCAAATGCAAGAAATGCACAAACTGTTTGAAAATTTGTCAAAATATTAAAATTTACCGACGGAAAAAATAAAGTTGACAAAAATTTCTAAAACTGCTATACTAATTAGGTAAGGAAACAAAAACGGATTTGTTTCCGGGAACTTTCAAGAACCCTTTTTCAAATTTTTGAAAAAGAATAAAAAAGGGTACTTGACTTTTCTGCCCCTTTTTTGCTAAACTATATACATAGTTGGAATTGATCTTTTAACAAAACAAAATAACAAAACTTCATTTTAAGTGACGTTTATAAACAGAAAACTTTCCTGCACCGAAACATCACCTACTATATAATAAAGGTTCAAACGATGGGCTGAGGCCAGCGGGTCAAGTTAGTTTTATAAACAACACACCAAATACCGTTAGTCTTACCCTTTGGCCCAAGCGCCGTGACTAGCTTGAATAATCAAGTAGTATATAAAAGGCTAACACTGATGCAGTTGTAAAGCGGACTGGAAAGATTTGCAAGAAGTGCTTGACAAACTTTGAAAATAATGCTTTAATAGATAGGTAGCCGGTAGCAGGCGCCAAGAAGTTTAAAAAAGTAGTTGACAAACTTTTTAAAATATGCTAGACTAGTAGTGTAGTAATTGACAAGCCGCAGTTTTTAGTAGCTCTAAAAAAGGGCTTGACAAATTACTAAAGATTTGTTATAATATCTTTGTAGCAATGAGGCTACGAAGAAGTTAAAGAAAAATTTCCTTGCTTTTTTCAAAGCAGAAAAAAGCAACGAGGAAATTTCGCTCTGTGAAAATTTGACAGCAATGTGCGAATGGGCGATTTGAAATGATAGAGCCGCAAGGCGAAACAGTTCAAATACTCATTAAGTTAAGTTTCATACTTTAAAAATGAAACACCAAGTTAATTCAAACAAGTAAGAGTCAAATGTCAACAGCTCGCTGTTAACGATTGTTTGTCTTTAAGCTTTAACGAGTTTAAAGATAAATAATTTTAATGGAGAGTTTGATCCTGGCTCAGAGTTAACGCTGGCATCGTGCATAACACATGCAAGTCGAACGGGACTTGATTTGTAGCTTGCTATAAGTTAAGTTTAGTGGCAGACGGGTGAGTAATGTATAAGAAACCTACCTTCGAGTGGGGAATAACAGTCCGAAAGGATTGCTAATACCCCATAACATAATGACAGGGCATCCTGTTATTATCAAAGATTTATCGCTTGGAGATGGTCTTATATTCTATCAGCTAGTTGGCAGTGTAACGGACTACCAAGGCGACGACGGATAGCCGGCCTGAAAGGGCGACCGGCCACAAGGGCACTGAGACACGGGCCCTACTCCTACGGGAGGCAGCAGTGGGGAATTTTGGACAATGGGCGCAAGCCTGATCCAGCAACGATGCGTGGAGGACGAAGGTTTTCGGATTGTAAACTCCTTTTGTGAGGGAAGAAAAAAATGACGGTACCTCACGAATAAGCCACGGCTAACTACGTGCCAGCAGCCGCGGTAAGACGTAGGTGGCAAGCGTTACTCGGAATTACTAGGCGTAAAGCGCGCGTAGGCGGAATGTTAAGTCTATTGTGTAATCTCTGGGCTCAACCCAGAAACTGCAATGGAAACTGGCATTCTTGAGTGAGGCAGAGGAAATCGGAATTCCTAGTGTAGCAGTGAAATGCGTAGATATTAGGAGGAACACCGGTGGCGAAAGCGGATTTCTGGGCCTTTACTGACGCTCAAGTGCGAAAGCTAGGGGAGCAAACGGGATTAGATACCCCGGTAGTCCTAGCCGTAAACGATGATAACTAGTTGTGGGAGGTATCGACCCCTTCCGTGACGCCGCTAACGCATTAAGTTATCCGCCTGGGGAGTACGGCCGCAAGGTTAAAACTCAAAGGAATTGACGGGGACCCGCACAAGAGGTGGAGTATGTGGTTTAATTCGACGCTACGCGAAAAACCTTACCTGGGCTCGAACGACTGGTGGTA
>JAZUNI010000033.1:0-9532 GCA_045604045.1 Elusimicrobiaceae bacterium
GGTTTTCATTACACAAAAAACTCCGCCCCCTGGGTTTAGCAGGGGGCGGAATGTTTTTTCAATATCTAACTAAGGGTTATTTGGTTTCTTCGGTATCTTCCGTTTCTTCCGTTTCGGTAGTACCAAAAGAGTCGGACAGCAGCTCACCCAACGTCGGGCGCGGGGCTTGCTTTAAATATTGGGCAACTACCTTGCGGTTTTGTGCTTGGTCGTACTTCTTAATAGACAAGTTTAGTACATACGTTTCCGGATTTACACCGATGACTAAAGCCGTAATCGTGTCGCCTTCTTTGGCGTTAAAATCGCGGCCCATTTCAAACGGGCTAATGAACCCTTTGGTATTGTTCTTACCAATGGTGCATTCCACACCGTATTCTTCGGATACTTTGGTTACCACCGCTTTGACGGAGCTCTTGTACGGATAGCGGCGTTTTAACGCGTCGGCCGGGTTCAGGAACAACTGTTTCAAACCAAACTCCAAGCGTGGGGTTTCTTTATCCAATTTTAGCAATTTGGCTTTAAGGCGTTGCCCGCGGCGGAAGTTGGCAATGGCCGTTTCCGGTTCTTTCCAAGCGACGTTTTCTAAATTTACAATTCCTTCAATCCCGTGGAAGCGCAGGTAGAGTTTATCTTTGTCCACCTTGGACACCACTACACGTAACACATCGCCTTCTTTAATCGTGCCCAATACTTCGGCACGGCGGACGGCTTCATCTTCTTCTAATACTTGTTTGCGGGAAATGATGAGTTTTTGTTTTTCTTTTACAAATTCCACAATGACGGCTTTAATTTTAGCGCCGACCGGTAAATAATGCTTATACGCGGTATGAAGCTCGGACAAAGAAAGCGGCATAAACCCGCTTACCCCAAATACTTCCACAATATAACCGCCTTTTACTTGTTGTAAAATGGTGCCTTTGACACGTTCCTTAGCGTCATAGGATTTTTTGCACACATCCCAACCTAAAAATTCGAGTGCTTTTTTGTGCGATAAAATAGACGGGCGTTCATCCCCCCCACGTTTTACCAGCACCACGGAGACTTTATCCCCCACAGCCGGCAAGGCTTTGCCTTCAAATTCGCTCACGGCAATGGCGCCTTCTTTCTTGGTGCCAGTGTCTACTAAAATATAATCTTTATTTATTTGTACGACGGGCACTTCGACAATTTCGCGTTTATTTAATTTCTCCAGTAAAGAATCTTGCTGCGCAATCAACTGGTCCATCGTCAGTTCTTGCTCGGTAGTTTCATGCGTAGTATTGGTTTCTTCGTTCATAGTCATATATACTTTTGGCGGCGTTTTATGCAAAGGCCGCCGTATCCTCCGTTAGATATTTATTGCATTTATTGCTTGCATTATTTGATTTGCAAATTCTTTGTACTGCATTTTTGGCTCTAAGCCGGGGGCCTTTTCTAGGCGCACTACCGTGCCAAATTTCACCCGGATTTTGCGCACCCAGGGCCACCCAAAGGTGCCTTCTATTTTTACCGGTAATACCGGGGCCCCTGTCTTATATACCAAAAATCCAATGCCACTTTTGGGCTTTTGGGGCTTGCCCGTTTTACTACGGGTCCCCTCGGGAAACATCACCACACTTTGCCCGTGCTCTAAGGCGTCCACTACTTCCTTAAGCGCCCCCATATCGCCAATGGTACGTTTGCGGTCCACGGCGATATAGTTACAATGCCTAAAAAACCACCCCAGCAGCGGTACAGAAAAAAGTTCTTTTTTAGCAACAAAGCGTGAATCACGCACCAGACCGGCAAAAGCGCCGATAGCGGGCGGATCCGCGTTAGACAGGTGATTCCCTGCTATTAAAAGAGCTCCTTCTTTAGGTATATTTTCAAGCCCCTCTACTTTAAAGTTGTAGCAAAGCTTAAAATATATCCTTGCAATACATTTTACCAAATTAAGCACCATAATGAGAAATTTTCTCCAAGACAGTCTGTACAACTTGGTCTAAATTCATAGTAGAAGTATCAATAATAATCGCATCTGTGGCCGGCTTTAAGGGGCTGGCTGCCCGGTGGGAATCCCGATAATCCCGCTCCTCAATAAGCTCTAAAATATGCTGATAATCAGGCTGTTGCCCAGCTTCTTGCAATTGCCTGACGCGGCGTTTGGCGCGTTCTTCGGCGGTTGCACTTAAGTAAAATTTTACTTCCGCATCCGGGAATACGACCGTGCCAATATCGCGGCCTTCCATAATAATGCCCCCCGCTTCCCCGGCCTGGCGCATTTTTTCGGTAAGCACGGCCCGGGCTTCCTTGTGGGTAGATACTTTGCTGGCTACGTTACCTGTTTCTTCCAAGTGTAATTTTGCACCTAGGTACTCGCCATCCACATGCATTTTAAGCACTGCGTCCGGCTGGCGCACAAATGTAAATACTAAACGCTTGGCAAGGGCTAATACCGCCTCCGCATCTTCCGCCGCAATATGGGATTCAAAGACTTTGTACGCCAATGCCCGGTATAATTCCCCCGTGCTTAGAAACCCATAGCCCAATTTTTGAGCTACCAGTTTGCCAACAGAAGACTTCCCGGTTCCGGCGGTACCATCTATGGCAATTACCAAACCGTTTTTACGCATTACTGTCCTTCTACATTTAAGCTATCGGTTACACCGCGGATCGCTAGCATAATGGCATCTGGGCTAGTGGCTGCTGCTTGAGCGGTTTCCATATCAATGATGCCGCTTTTGTACAGTTTCGCTAACGACTGGTCAAACGTATTCATGCCGTAAAACTCACCCAGTTGCATTTGCTTTACCAAATCGCCGGGGCGGTTTTCCATAATCAGTTTGCGCACTTGAGGCGTGCTAACTAAAATTTCCAAGGCAGGGTACATGCCGCCTTTTACGCTAGGTAACAACCGCTGGCAAACAATTCCGCGGATTAGATCGGAAAGTTGCAACCGGGCCTGATTTTGTAGTTCCGCCGGAAAAGCGTCCACCAACCGTTCGATGGTTTGCACCACGTTTACGGTGTGCATAGTACCAAATACCAACTGTCCTGTTTCAGCGGCGCTGACAGCGGCTTTCATTATTTCTCCATCACGCAACTCACCGATTAAAATTACGTCTGGATCCTGACGCATGGCTGCCCGCAAAGCCCCTGCGTAAGAAGGGGTATCTACTCCTAATTCCAGCTGGCTAACGATGCTGCGGTTATCCGGGTGGACAAATTCAATGGGGTCTTCAATCGTTAAAATGTGATTGGCTCGGGTTTTATTAATATGATCAATCATCGCCGCTAACGTAGAGGTTTTACCAGAGCCCGTCATCCCGGTTACTAAAATAATTCCTCGGCGGGAATCCGCCATTTTACGCAAAATATCGCCCGGCAAGTGGAATTGCTCAAAGGAGGGAATTTGTGGCGGAATATGACGAATTGCCATACAAATGCGCCCCATTTGGCGAAACACGTTAAAACGGAAACGCCCATAAGATTTAGCATCTAGCGAAAAATCTACCGTGCTGTATTGCTCAAACATCCGTTTTTCGCGCTCTCCCATACAAGCATAAGCCATTTTTTTTGCATCTTCATTGGATACAAAACTATCATCAATGGGTTTCATCTGTCCATGTAGACGCACATACGCATTGGAATTACCCCGGATGTGTAACCCGCTAGCTTTATTATCTACAACCGTTCTTAACAAACTTTGTAATCCTACTGCCATATTTTTTCTCCTTACGGTGGGATTTTATGCCTTTCTCTTAAATTTTATACCGAACGTTTTTTTCGCCGCAAATAGGCGGGAATAAGCATCGGGTCCTCCAAATTGGGCCGTTGCGGCTCAAAGGTAGTAAACAAATCTTCTGCGGCACTACGGCTACGAACCGTAGTTTCTCCCGTTGATTCTAAAGGACGGCGGGCACTAAAGGCCCCCGCTTTTTCGGCACTAAAACCTGTAGCAATCACGGTTACTTTGAAGTTACCATTTAATGTTGGGTCATACGAATAACCAAACATAATAATGGAATCATTACTGGCATACTGGCGGATGAGGCTCATCACTTCGCCCTGTTCCACTAAGGTTAAATTTTCTTCTGCTGCAAAATGTACAATAAATCCTTTGGCGCCGCGAATATCCGCATTCTCTAGTAGCGGGGAGGAAATGGCCCGTTTAACAGCCGCCAAATGACGCCCTTGCCCGGAGGCTTCCCCCACCCCAATGAGGGATTTTTCAGAATGGCACATCACTTTGCGGATATCGTTAAAATCTATATTTACTTCGCCGGGTTTAGTAATCACTTCACTAATCCCCTGCACTGCCTGTAAAAGCACTTCATCCACCATTTTAAACGCATCACGCGAGGAAGTACTAGGGTCAATATTGGCAAATAGTTTTTCGTTCGGCACAATGATCATGGAATCCACATGTTTTTGCATTTCTAGAATACCTTCATCCGCCTGTTTTTCCCGCACATATCCTTCAAAATTAAAAGGCCGCGTTACAACGCCTACTACCAATAGGTCATCCCCATAAATTTCTTTGGCTAGTTTGGCTAAATACGGGGCTACACCCGTACCGGTGCCGCCCCCCATGCCGGCCGTGATAAACAATAAATCGCACTGGCCGATAATAAGTTTTAATTTTTCTTTGCTCTCTTCGGCCGCTTTGCGCCCGCGTTCCGGGTCCCCACCAACGCCCAAGCCTTTGGTCAATTTTTCGCCTACTTGTACCAAATAAGGGGCTTGGTTACGGCGCAAATCTTGCGCGTCGGTATTCACAGCAATAAAATCTACGTCTTTTAAGCCACTACGCACCATATGGTTAATCGCGTTTCCGCCGCCCCCGCCCACGCCAATTACTTTAATCTTGGCCTTTTTACTTTCAAATTGGGCGGCCGGCATAAATAAATCTTGTACTTGCATCATAATACTTACCCAAAAATTCCTTTAAAAAATTTACCTAGTTTATCAAGTGCCGAAGGACTGGTACGGTACGGATCACTTCCGTACAGAGTTTCTTCGGAAGCTTTTTCCAGGGCGTAAATAACGAGCGAAAGGGCCGTAGCGTACTGCGGAGCAAAAAACTCGTCGGCACAGGTAATTAAATCCCGTTGCACCGTTCCACGGCGCACATCTTTAAGGCCCAAAATTTCCTGGCACAAAGTCGGCAAACCTGGCATTACCGCACCACCGCCAGTAATCACGCCCACCAACGGGATGCTTTTTGGTTTGTAACCTCCTAAACCCACGTAATGTTCTACTTGCTCTAACAATTCTTCCATACGCGGCTGCAAACAATCCAATAGTTCTGTATTTTTAACCGAGCGCGTATCGCTACCATCCAAAAGGGGCACGGCTATCGTTTCTTCCTGCTTTAAAAAAGCCGGGTGAATGACCCCGTAATGTTCTTTAATTTCTTTAGCGGCTTTGCGGGACGTATTTAAATAGCTGGATAAATCGTTCGTTAAAATATCGCATCCATAGGGGATATCACACGAAAAGCGCATCATGCCCCCCACATATACGCCTACGGAAATGGTCTCTCCCCCAAAATCAATCAGCATGGCGCCATTTTCTTTTTCATCTTGCAGAAGCACTGCGTCGCCCAGGGGAACAAGCCCATACACAGGTTGTTCCATGCGAAAGCCCGGGCGTTGAATGGCTTTTGCCAGGTTATTCAAATGGGTGGAAGCCCCCGTTACAATCTGTACATCTACTTCTAATAAAGAGCCTTCCATCCCTTCCGGGTTGCGAATACCGCGTTGCTTATCCACGGCGTAGCCCTGGGGGAACAAACCAATAATTTCATTATCATTTTTAATCGGTACGGCCTTGGCGTTTTCAATAGCTAGTTCCATATCCGCCGGGCCGATTTCTTTATCCGGACGGGAAATATTATACGTGCCATGGCTAAAAAAAGATTCAATATGCGGGCCGCGCACCCCTACAAATAATTGCCCGATACTTTGGTTGGTTTCCCGTTCAATGCTTCCTAAAAGGGTGGTGACGGCTGCGGAAGTTTCGCGGATATCGGTTACCATGCCGCCGCGAAGCCCCCGGCACGGAATGCTACGCCCCGCAATTACTTGTAATGTGTTGGTATCTTCATCGTGGGCTGCTGCTACGGCGGTTAGTTTACCGCTGCCCACATCTAAACCTACAATCAAATTTGGTCTTGCCATACAAAATCCCCTACAAAAAATGGTCTCTTTCTATTATAAGAATTAATGGACGTTTTGTGTTAAAAAAACTTTCCCTTTTTCAAAAAAGGAAAAATCCAGCGTAACCGGCGTGTGATATTTTTCACGCGCGATCGTCATAATTTGGGCGGCACGCTGCACTTTTTGTTTTAAGTGGTCCGCCTGCCCAAAATGAATCATACTTTTATCCGGCAACTGCATGGTTACCGTATTTTTTACTATGTTAAATTGGAGTACCTCAAAAGCTAATGTTTTTTTAAGCTTGATAACATTTTGTACTAGCTCCACAAAGGAAGGTTGCAATTTGGAGGGCACGTCCCCTATTAAGTCCACCCGCAGTACGGATTGCATTTCTTGCGGGTCCGCATATACCACACTGTCTTCGTCCACATATTTGCGGGAATGGTCCGGCAGTAAAAATTGAGCCACCGGCTGGCGGGGGCGCGCAGATACTTTTAACTTGCCCGATAAAAGCCCGCGCGAAACGGAAATTTGCGTAAGCATGGGGTATTTTTTTTCTAGCTGGGCGCGCAACTGGTCCGCATCCGCCATGGTAAAGGGTTTGCCTTCGTAAGAGGCAGCCAGCGTAAAAATTTCTTTTTCGCGCTGACCCGACAAGCCGGACACCACCACCGATTTCACATGCCAGTTTGTAATTTGGGCATTTTTGACGGTATAATAGGCATAACGAACGCCCCAAAACCCGGCCCAACCGATACCCACCAGTAGAAAAAGGATACAGAGAAATTTGAAAAAAGAGGAGGGCCTTTTGCGGCGTACGGGGCGCTTGCGGATCACCCGTAATGTTGCGCTAGGACGCTGGTAGCCATACTTTCTCATAGAAGGATTCCAAAAAAGAAATGGGCGGGAAGGGAGTTGAACCCTTAAGGACTTTCGTCCATACGGTCCTGAGCCGTACGCGTCTGCCATTCCGCCACTCGCCCACGTATTGATATTGTAGTAAATGAGAGCGGAAAAGTAAAGAAATTTTGTACTGTATTTTTTAGCAGGGCTGACCCGAACTTTGCACCGTACAGGTTAATGAGCGCAAGTGCTTACTAAGGTAACTACAGATATAAATCCCTTTTGTGGTTTTTCCACTGCACGAACCACTCCACAATTTTGTATTTGTGTTGCGCGCATAGTCAAATCTAAAATCGTTTCCTTTATTTCCTTCCATCATTTGAATTTGCCCAATGTTATAAATAGACATCTGCACATGAAGACTATATAAGCGGAGTAATTGATCCGAAATGGGTATGTAAATTTCTAATTCATCACGTTTGTCCGCATGGCTGTAGTTCCAATTACCAAAGAAAAATTTTCCCCCCAATCCCTGGGCGCTAGTCCCACTGGGTGTTTTTTTACTGGCTTATGTGGCGGTAGACGAGGAGAACACTGTCCAGGGTAGGACGGAACCAAACAAATACCCCCGGGGTTTTGAGGACCCGGGAAGTATTAGATCTGGGTAGCCCGAACACACACTGCACGCGCAGCAAAAAGATATTAACAATCGGTTTTGTTGCCGTTTCCGTCCCAACATTTTCCGACAATCGCCCCATTTTTATCCCCGGCAGGAGAGCCCGCCGGACATGTACCGCTGAAGATAGGGTTGCAATAACCGCCATACCACCCGGCTGCGGTTGTTTTATCGGTAGTGGTAGTGGCCGAGCCTGTGGGGGAACCGTTGGGGCATACGCCGCCAACCATGGCAGTTTCGTCGCAATAACCGCCTTTCCAGCCGACTATGGTGGCAATCACCCCGTTCCAAGCCCCTCCCAACGGAACACCGTTTGGGCAGTTAGTAGTAGTATCAGAAGCCTCGATACAACTCGCTATACCATAGCGTTTGCCGGTGGGGTCTTCGCCATATTTGGCTCCGTCACATGTACCGGAAACGGAGGCACTACAATAAGCCCCCGCCAGAAAAGTTGTACCCGCACACCCATTGGCGACACCCCAGCATCTGGCGTGTGGTGCAGCAAAAGTAGAACCCGCACAGGCATCAGCGGCGCGCGCGGCGCAATAGGAAGACGAGCCAGTAAAGGTGGAATTAGCACAGGCATCAGCGGTGCGCCCATAGCAATAGGAAACATCGCCACTAAAAGTGCTACCTGCACATTTATAGGCTGAATTCCCATCACAAGCGGTCTTTTCGGTATATGTTGCTCCACCGGTTAGTTGTTTTTCACAATCGCCCTCTTCACACACCACTTCACATTTTAATCCGTTGCTTCCTACGGCTTCTCCTTCTTGAAAGGTTCCTGTTCCTACTTGACACGTACCCGGAATACTGTTGTTCGTTCCTGATAATAAATAAGCCGTTCTTCCGCTCCGGCTTGCCGGAGTTGTTTCCGTCCCGCCTAAGGCTATACACAAGGCTTTGGAACGCTCATCTCCCGCTTCACATACCGTAGCACCCGGAAATTTTTTACTGTGATTTTGATACACTACATACTGTGCATTGGGTACGGTGGTTTCATTAGATACTTCCACATAACTCAAGTCCTCTCCATCTACCAGTTTAATTGCCGTTCCGTCCGAGTATTTCTTTTGACCTTTTACCCCCAGGTCGTCTAGTTCGGTGGCGTACTCGTTATGTTCCATATAGTACGCTTCGTTAGCTTCCCAGATAGCTTTGGTGAGTGGGAACAAGCCCGTGTAGCGGCTTTTCATCACCGCTTTGTTATACATAGGCAAGGCGATGGCTGACAATATGCCTATGATAAGTACCACTACTAACAGTTCCATTAAGGTAAACCCTTTTGGGTTCATTAAGTTTCTTTTCTTCATCTTTCTATTATTCTGCTCCACAGAATCCTCTCTTTAAGTTTTACTCGATACCTACTAGGTATTGGCCCCCTTTACTACTTGGGACGAAAATCTTGCGGCCTTCTACGCCGTTTATCAAATATTCCTGTCATTTCCGACTGCCTTAATCAGAAATCTCCCACCCCCTTTAAAAGGCCCAAATCTCTTTTATATCGCACGACAGAGGCAGGGATACGTCCCCCCATATCCGGCACTGGAAACTGTATCAAAAAAAAAAAACAAGTCAAGTAACGGGCGTTTTAGACGACCCAGCCAAAAAACAACCCCCAGTGTTTCCACCGGGGGTAGTGTTAGTAGTTGTGGGCAGCCGGGATATTAGCCGTATTGGCCCACCCCCGCAAATTTTAAAGGGCACTAATTTATGGTCTAATGGTCAAAAAAGTTGATATGTTAGGGCCGTTATTATTTGTCCCCCTTGTGGGGAAAATGTCGCGTAAGCGACAAAAGGGGGTTGTAAAATAAGCAAATTCCCTTGGATAACCCCCCATCCCGGCTACGCCGTACTTCCCCCACACGGGGGGAAGCAAACGACCTGGAATGTG
>JAZUNI010000034.1:0-80372 GCA_045604045.1 Elusimicrobiaceae bacterium
GGTGCGGTGGCCAAGTGGTAAGGCGAGAGTCTGCAAAACTCTTATTCGTGGGTTCGATTCCCACCCGCACCTATTCTTTCTGCCTAAAAAAGCTTATTTCGTTGTTGCTCTCTCAGTCGGATACCTCCGCGCTACCGCGCGCGTGCCGCCAGTATTCCTCCTTCGTTCGCGCCTAGAACTAAGCTTTTTTCGTTTGAAAGAACCGCTGCGCACAGTATACTTCGCATTCACTTCGCGAATTAAAGTGTTTTTCTTTGAAAAAGTATCCGTATGTACCGCGAGCCCGGCCTGCAGGAAAAATCCGTCAGGATTTTTACCGGAAGGCGAGACCCCCCGCACCTTTTCTTTCTGCTAATTTTCTCGCAAAAAAGACTCCCGGTAAGGGAGCCCTTCTTATTGTTTCTTTTTTCTTAAAACACAAATCCCAGTTGCAAAGACCCTGCGGCTGAAGTGGGAATATCTTTTCCGTCCACTTTGGCGGTTTCGCCGCTAAACGCACCGGCGAGCTCCAGCCAAAAGCGCGACAGGCGCAACCCCACACCGGCGGTGTAGTACATTTCGCTATCGCTCTCGGCTACGTTTTTGTTGAGCCCCACGCGCACGGGCAGGCCCCAGCCTTTGCCTTTGGTCAAATCAATCTCCGCACCGACGGCAAGCTGGCGAGATTTATAGCCGGACACGTTCGTGTCGTTTTCGGTCATGTCAATATCGGCTGCCAGGGTCAAAAATTTAAACATCTCTAGCGCCGCGCCGGCACGCACTTGCGGTTTTAATTTATAGTCGGACGTATTCCAACTAGGCCGCAAGGCCGCGTTCAAATCATCCGGCACGCCGGGGCGTTTGAACTTGGGCGAGTTAATGTTGCGCGCCGTGATACCAAACGTCGGCTTGCCCCAAATTTCGCTGTCGAGCAAATCGGCCAAGTTTAACCGCGCGCCCAGGTCAATCCCCACGTTGGTGGAATTTTTCTTGTTATCCCACGCGTCGGAAACGATATCGCCAAAATCTTTATCATCGGAAAGAACCAGCACACCCGTTTGCGCCAACGTCCCTTCAATTACTTTAAAGTTCCCGCCGATTTGCAACCCGGGCAAAATGGAATGACCGTACCCCAGGGCAGCTTCGGTAAACGCGCCCGCGTCGGCCATCACGTGCGAGGTATTGTTTTCATACCCGCTGCCGCCGTTTGCAGCACCGGCAGTTTTGATAATGTCCGCCGCTTGCGGCAAGTTGCCGGCAATGGCTTGCGCCATTTTGGCAATTTCCGCCGGGGAAGAATAAGCCTCGGCCGTTTTGACTAATGCGTTTGCCAAATCCGTGGAATTGGTATACGAACCGCCCAACAGCGTTTTTAAGGCATCAAATGTGCCGGTTTTATCAATTGCGCTGGCAATTAAATCCGCGGAGGATTGGTTGGCTGCCGTCGGCGTTCCGGCGGTAATCGTCAATCCCGTTCCGCCGCCTTGGTTGGCAAACCCTACGTTTTGCGCGTCCACAACCGGGGTCACACCCACGGTTCCCAAGGAACGCACAGACACGGCAAAATGTTTAAATTTCGTGCCGATTCCGGCGTCGGCTCCGGCCACAATGCCGGTCCCTTTTTTGGTCAGCTTGCTGATATCTCCTAACCCTTTGAAGATGGTGGTCAAGTCAGCCGCCGTCGGATCGCCGCCGTTTTTGATTTTCCGGGACACATCCTTATATTGGTTGGATAAATCGTTAAGACCATCAATGCTGGTGGCCACATCTTTCGTGGTTTCTAGTTGCGCTCCGAGTCCAATAATCAGGTTTTTATCATCCTCATTATCTACCGCTAAGGCAGCGGGGTTCCAATACTGCGCTTCGGCTCCGGTGGCTACGGCTACGCCGGCGCCGCCCATGCCCATTGCGCGGGGCCCCACCATTTGCCAAGGTTGAGCCATGGCAACGGATGAGCCCGCTAACAGTCCTGCTAGTACGAATAGTTTTTTCATAAGTCTCCTTAAAATAACAACACTAAAAACCAAATAAAGAAAATGCCCACCAGTCCAAATAGCGCGATAACGGGCACAAATCCAAATAACCACCCGCCTAGTGCCTCGCCAACACCCACGTTCCACGCGCGTTTTAAGCCTAGCACCAAGTACCCTAGTTGCAGGGCAAACACGCCCAGCAACGCTAGCGGTGCCAAATATCCCAAATGCGCTTGTGGAAACGCCGCGGAAATTAGCGCAAATGCAATCAAAATAGCTTTAATAAACCCAGCCGAGCCGATTAGCACAAACAGTTGAGCTGAAGACACTTTCACGCGGCGCAAGTCCAAAAACAGCCCACACAACGCCGCAATAAAATACCCGGCCGTCAGCTCTGCCAAAAACACTAAAAATAGTTTTAATAGCAGCACCGCCACACTTAGCTGGTCGCCGATATTAAAAAATAGCACCCAGCCCAGCGTCGCCGTCAAATAGCCCAAGCACGCCTGCCGAAACGAACGCCGCGCCAGTAGCTGCCGCACGCCGGTAGCGGGGTCTTGCATATAAGTATAATATGTATTTAATAATCCCATACTAATGCACCCACAAATAAGCTACACTCGGCGTAGCTAAACTTTCTAATTGTTTCACTAAAGACGCACTTTCTACCGACGAGCCAAACGAGAAAATAAAATCGCGCAAATTGTCGGATTTAGACGTCATAATTTTGGGGTCTTTAATTCCGGCTAGTTCTCCCGCAAGCTGTAAGGCTTCTTCTTCTCCGCCTAGTTTATCTACAAAACCCAAGTTATACGCCCGCTGCCCGGTGAACACGCGCCCGTCGGTATATTCGGTTAAATTTTCCTCGGTTACTTCGGGCCGCCCGGCTTTTACCGCGGCAAAAAACTGCGTATAGGTATCATCCACCATATCTTGGAGAAGTGCTTTTTCGGCATCGGTCATCGGGCGGTACATAGACCCGATGTCTTTGTATTTGCCCGACGTGATCGGCACCATTTTAACGCCAATTTTTTCAAATAGGCCCTCCACGTTACTAGTCTGCATAATCACGCCTACCGAGCCTGTAATCGTACCCGGCTCGGCCACAATTTTATCCGCGGCCATGGCAATATAAAAGCCACCGCTAGCCGCCACATCGCGGAAAAGCGCCACCACTTTTTTTCCGTTCTTTTTGGCTTTTAAAATTTCGCTATAAATATTTTGTACAGACGCCACCGTCCCGCCGGGGGAGTTAATATCTAGCACAATGGCTTTTACGTCCTTATCTTCGCCGGCGTCGCGTACTTTTTTGGCAATGGCGCCCGCGCCTTGCGGTCGGGAAAATGGGGAGGAAGAATTATCCGTTGCAATCACGCCGCGCACTTTAATCCACGCTACACTGGGTTTATCCTTGGCCGAAATTCCCGCCAGCGTGGTTGAAAAATTTCCCTTTTCGCTCGTTTCTTTTACTTCGCATTTCATCCCCGGTTTGACGGTCAAATATACGCCGCACAGGGTAGAAATAAAAAATAAAACAAGTAGTACCGTGTGGGACACAGCCCGCCCTTGTACGCGGGGTTTTGCCGTCGTAGTTTCAGTTACGGCGGGGTTTTGTGTAGGTTCTAATTCTTCTGCCATAAAAATTCCTCTAAAATAAGTTACTTTTTTACATCTATTAAATTGTACAATATCTGCAGACGGAGGTTTTATGTTAACAGGTGTTTTTACTGCACTCGCCACTCCTTTTTTACCGGATGGAGCATTAGATATTTTTGCCTTGCGCAAATTACTGGCCGCCCAAATAAAGGCCGGCGTCCACGGGATTGTTTTACTAGGCACCACCGCCGAAACGCCCGCCTTAACCGCCGCTGAAAAAAAGGAAATTATCAATACATGTATTAACGAAATCCGCAAAAACGGCCTGCAGCTTATTATCGGGGCCGGCACCAACAACACCGTGTCCACGCGGGAAAATTTACGCCAACTTTATCCCTTCCACCCGGACGCGGCCCTGGTGGTTACTCCCTATTATAACAAACCCAATTTATCGGGCTTAATCGGCCATTACAAAGCCGCCGCGCAGGAAGGCTTGCCGCTGGTTCTCTATCACATCCCGGGGCGCACCGGTCAAAAACTTTCCGGCGCGATGCTGGATAAAATTCTAACCGAAGTGCCGCAAATTATCGGCGTAAAAGAGTCGGATTACGACCTGTCCCACGTCACCGATTGTGCTGTCAAATACACCGGCAAATTAAGCTACCTCTGCGGCAATGACGATTTATTTCCGCACTTTTTAGCCTTGCAAAGTACGGGTATTATTAGCGCGGCTGCTAACGTATTAGCGCCGGGCTTTGTAAAAATTTATAATTTATTTCAAGCGGGCAAAACGCGCGAAGCCTTTGATGTATTCACACATATTTACCCGCTCATTAAAGCGTGTTACTTGGAAACCAACCCCACGTGCATCAAGTATTTGTTAAGCAAATTGCAGGATTGCACTTCCACGCTGCGCGCGCCGCTGGGCCCTATTTCTAGCCAAACCCAAGCCCAATTAGACGCTATGTTAGCTCGCACAGAGAAGGAATTTTTAATTTAATATGACTGCTGTAGGTATTATTGGAATTAACGGAAAAGTGGGGCAGAATGTACTAGCCCAACTCCAAAAAGTCAAACAACCGTTTGAATTAAAAACATTCGGCCGCAACGACGAAATCCCGGCCCTAGATATTGCTATTTTATGCACGGATAATCCGGTGAGCGCGCAACTCGTTCCCGCGCTTAAAAACCGCGTGAAATTTATGATTGATATGTCTAGCGAGTTTCGCATGACGCCCGGCGTACCGCTGGTTATCCCGGAAATTAACCCTCACGCCATCACCGCTAGCACGCAGTTAATTGCCAGCCCCAACTGCACCACCACCGGGCTTGTGATGAGCCTCGCCCCTTTGCGCAACACGTATCACTTAACCGAAGCCTTTTTCTGCTCGTATCAAGCCATTAGCGGTGGCGGCAAAAAATTATTGGACGATTTCCACACCCCCGGCAGTTTGTACGAAAACAACTGTGTCCCGCTTATCGGCAGCATCCAGCCTAACGGCCACACCAGCGAAGAACTAAAAGGGCTAAACGAAACGCGCAAAATTATGGATTGGCCGCACTTTAAAGTCTATTGCCACACGGTTCGCGTAGCGGTAGAAAACGCCCACTCTTTAGGTGTAACCATTAAAGCCCAAGAACCTTTTAATTTAGATCAAGTAAAAGCCTTGTGGAACCAATTTCCTAATTTAGTATATAGTGAAAAAGTAATCACCCCCAAAGAGGCCAGTGGGCAAGAAGATACTTTTATTTGCCGCTTGCGTGCCGACGTAGAGGAGCCCAACATCATTCACTATTTTGTGACGTTTGATAATTTACTGAAAGGTGCAGCCATGAACGGCCGCCAAATTGTAGAATTACTATTGGAGCGATTTTTCAAATGAAAAAGAACCAAAAAATCCGCGTCCTTTTAAACGGCGCCAACGGTAAAATGGGCCAAACTATTGCGCGGCTGATAGAAGAAAACCCGCAAAAAAATCTACTGGTTTCTTCCCGGCGTGAGGCCGGCCAAACGGACGTAACAGAGCCGTTTGATATCGTTGTAGATTTTTCCACTCCTGCCGGCGCGCAGGAAGCCTTTATTTTAGCCAAGCACCACAAAAAACCGTTTTTAACGGGCACTACTAATTTGCCCGAACCGTTTTTATTTACGTTACAATCGGAAGAAAAAATCCCGGTCTTTTTTGCGCCCAATGTTAGCTTAAGTGTGTATTTTTTTACGGAGCTTATTAAGCAAGCGTGCCAGATGTACAAAGGCTACCAAAAAGCGCTGCACGAAATTCACCACGTGCATAAAAAAGACGCCCCTAGCGGCACCGCCAAACGTATCGCGGCAGAGATGGATTTACCCGCCGAACAAGTAACGTATGAACGCGTGGGCGAAACCGTCGGCACACACAGCGCCACGCTAACCAGTACGCTAGATGAAATTACCCTCACGCACAAGGCCGTGAGCCGCGATTTATTTGCTGCCTCTGTGCTGGATATTGCCGCGTGGCTCGTTAAACGCCGCGGCGGTTTTTATACCATGAGCGATTTTGCAAAATTTAAATTAAAGGAACGAAAAAAATGAAAATTCACTTTGTAGGTATCGGCGGCGTAGGGATGAGCGCCCTCGCCCAACTCCACGCCATGGGGCATGATGAAGTCACCGGCTCGGACCGTTTGATTAGCAAAGGCTATACGGACATGGCCCTATGGGATTATCTCAAAAAATTAAACATTAAACTCTACCCGCAGGACGGCAGCGGCATTGACGAAAAAACCGAACTCGTGATTTTATCTTCTGCTATTGAGGAAGATAATCCGGAACTGTTAAAAGCCAAACAACTGGGCATCCCGACGATGCACCGCAGCGAACTGTTAGCCCAGCACGTGGCCCAGCACCGCACGATTGCCGTCTCCGGCACTAGCGGCAAAAGCACCACCACTGCCATGGTCTATGATATTTTAGCGTTTGCCGGTCTGTCGCCGTCTGTCATCACAGGCGCGTCCATTTTGTCTTTGCAAAAAGAACAAGGCGTGTTTGGCAACGTCTATAAAGGCAATAGCGATATTTTAGTCATTGAGGCCGACGAGAGCGACGGCTCTATCGTCAAATACCAGCCCTATTTAGGCTTGTGCCTCAACTTGCAAAAAGACCATAAAGAAATTAACATCTTGCAAGGCTATTTTAAAGAATTTATCTCGCACTGCAAAACCGCCATTATTAACGCGGAAGAAGAAAACCTACGCGCGTTAGGCGGGGATAAAACCTTCGGTCTTTCCATGGGCGACGTGCACCCTACGGACATTAAGGTAGACGGTTTCGGCTCGGACTTTACCATTAACGGTCAATCCTTCCGCTTGCAAATCCCCGGCGTGCACAACGTCGCTAACGCCACCGCCGCCGTAGCCGCGGCACTACACATGGGGGTAGATTTACAAACCTGTGCGCAAGCTTTAAATAAATTTACGGGGATTGCCCGCCGCTTTGCCTCTATCGGCAGTTATAATAAAATAGAAGTAGTGGACGATTTTGCCCACAACCCGCACAAACTAGCCGCTACCATTGCCGCGGCGCATTTGCGCGGCAAACGCGTCTTGGCGTTTTATCAGCCGCACGCGTTTACGTCCATTAAACTTTTGTCGCACGAATTTGTGGACAGCTTTGTTAAAAGCATTGGGCCGGATGATCACCTGTGGCTCACGGAAGTGTATTATCCCGGCGGTACGATTCCGGAGGGCGTCACGTGCAAAACCGTGTATGACGGGCTTAAAAAACGCTGTGTGAACGTATCGTATGAAGCCTGCCGCGAGCGCATTTTAGCGCAAATGGCGGCGGCCGCCAAACCGGGTGATATTCTGCTCGTCCTCGGTGCGCGCGACCCCACGCTCACGGATTTTGCGCGCAAATTACTAGCCACCTTAAAAGTAACGCAAGAGCTATGTAATTGCAACAAGTGTATGCTCGGCAACTGTTGCATGGCCTTTGAAAAAAATTAGAAAAAATGGAACTAAAGATAGGCAAGAACAATCCTGACAATATCACAAAATTTTTTTTCACACCGGATTATATTCTCTTAGTTGTGGATGGGGAACAAATTCTTCTCCCATATTGTGATACCGAACTTAACCTCGCGTTTCATATAATACGGGTTGATACTCCTTTGCACAATAGGCATCCTTATGTATTACAAATTTCTTCCATAAAAATGATTTTACAATCAAAAGAAAAAACTTTTCAATTGACTTGTATAAACAAAACAAGAGATCTGCTATCTGCATTACAGGAGCAACATCCCTTTAAAAACATATTCTTTCAGTTTCAAGCAGAAAAAGATCCCCCCATCTCTTTGTTAGCAAAAGAACTAGAACAGCTTTTCAAAATGGCTATTGCCGGCAAAAAGGCAGAATTGCCTTCCTTTTTTATTATTTCTTCTCCATGGGGCATGGAAAGTTTTGCCAAAAAAGAGTCTTATTTTATGTCGCCGAGGGATGGGCTTGTTTTATGTATTGTTTTTATTCTCACGTTAGTGATATTTTTTGTATGGTTTTTTAATTAAACCCATTCATGGCCCGGCAAATACGATATTCCTTCAATAGAATTATTGCCGAACTTGTTTTCGGCATCTTCCACGCACGCCGTTGTTTCGTCGTCATTTCACTCTTTTTGCCCCTCGTCATCCCGCAGTGTCTCTATGCGGGATATAGGGGCGGGCGCACACTTATACCCCGCATTACAGATCTGCGGGGTGACGCAAGTGTGCGGCAAATAAAAAAGTGTCGGAGACCCTGAAACGAGTTCAGGGATAATCTTATAGTAATTTGTAAAGTTAATTAAACCCATTCATGGCCTGGCTATATGCGCGAAATTTGTATAATATAGCCACTATACACAAAATAACTGCTGCATGGCCTTTGAAACGAAATAACAATACAAGGGGCAACTTTACGTTGCCCCTTTATGTCTTAAATCATACATTACTTGTCACGTAATTTTTTTAATATTGGATCTTGCTGTTTACTTAGTTTAAGGAGAAGTTCCTCCCCTTTACTACAAGCATCTTCCATTTGCTGATCTAACTGTTTCATTTGCACATAATTGGAACAAAGCGCCGTATATACCCACGCCTTTAAATCTTCTGTTTGGGCATATTGTAACGCATGACTATAATCCTCTAATGCTTTCTGATAATTCTTAAGTAATTGCTGTGTCCTTCCTCGCCAGTAATAAGTGGTAGCATTTTGAGGATCTATTTTTAAAGAAGTATCCAATTCTTTCATCGCCAATTTATATTGTTTTTTCTTCCACAACAAAACTCCCTGTATTTGATAAGCCCGTGCATTATTCGGGCTTAAAGATAATGCCTGTTTTATATAAGAAAAAGCCTCGTTTTTTTCATTATTACTGGCTGTCGCTTTTTCCAATAAGGCATTTGCTTTTTCAATATCTGTTAATGATAAAGAAAGGGCCTTGTTTGCATTTTTTAATGCTTCCTGTGAAGCTGTTTTGTCAAATAATATTTCATTGTAGGCCCGCGCTAATTCTATATATGCATTGGCATTTTGTGGATTTTTCTTAATAATTTCTGTATATTTGTTGATTCGTCCAACTATTGAAACATCTACCGGCTCTTGATTTTTGTAACAACCTGTTAAGGACACAAATAAACAACATATACTTGCAAATATATATTTTTTCTTCATAGCGGCTCCTATCATTGATACTATATTGATTATATATGCTCTTATTATACTTTTTTTAATTAAACTGATTCATGGCCTTCTCTAGGCCGTCTTTAAAATAGGTTTCCAGCGCCAAGACCGCGCGCTCTAAGGTAGGGGCTAACAATTTTTCTTCTTCGCGGGTAAATTTTCCTAGCACAAAGTTAGCCAAATCAAATTTTTCAGGCTTAGGCCCAATTCCGCAGCGCAGCCGGGCAATTTTGTCCGTCCCTAATTGCTCAATAATGCTCTTCATCCCTTTTTGACCGCCGGCAGACCCGCTGCCGCGCAAGCGCAGTTTGCCCACCGCCAGGGACACATCATCAAAGCACACAATCACGCGCTCGGGCGGAATTTTGTAAAACCGGGCCAGGCTGCTAACAGCCTGACCCGATAAATTCATATACGTGTGGGGTTTTAGTAAAAATACGTCGTGCCCCGCCACGGATACTTTGCCGTACTCTCCCAGCTTTTGCCAAGGCTTCCACTCGGCTCCCCATTTACGTCCGGCCGCTTCCACCATGCGAAATCCCACATTGTGCCGCGTCCGTTCATATTCGGTGCCGGGGTTGCCCAGGCCAGCCAGGAGGTATTGCATAGGTTATTTTTTAGCCGCGTCGGTCCCTTTGGTAAGGTTGCCTTCTTCGTCTTTCTTACCTTTGGTGGACGAGCTTTCCGGTTGAGCCGCAGCGGCGTCAGCAGCGGCAGGAGCCGGGGCTTCTTCCTCTTTCGGGATAGCCAAGTGTACCACCGGGGCTTCTTTATCGGTTTTAAGTTCCACACCTTCGGGCAGTTTAATATCGCCGGCCACAATCCCTTTGTTGATGGTCATGGGGGTAATATCTACCACAATTTCGTGCGGGATGGCACTTACCAAAGCGCGTACTTCAATTTCGCGCATGATGTGTTCCACAATAGCGCCATATTGGGCGATATCGGCAGAAGTCCCTTCCAAGCGGATCGGCACCACCACGTCCATTTTGTCTTTCATGCTTACGCGTTGAAAGTCAGCGTGGATAGGGCGGTCGGTTACGGCGTGGTATTGCACTTCTTTTACCAAGGCCAGTTCCGCTTTGCCGGCTAAGTTAATTTCTACTAACGTATTTTTACCGGCTTTAATGGTTTTCTCCAAATCTTTTACGCTAACGGGTACGCTAAAAGGTTCTTTGTGCCCGCCGTATACAACGGCCGGGATATTTTTTTCAGCTCTAATTTTAGATAGAGCCCCTTTGACGCCAATGCCTTCTCGGGCGGTGGCAGAGATTGCTACTTTTTCCATCTTTACTTTCCTCCAAGTTATTTAAAATTAGTTAAACATCCCACTAATGGATTGTCCATCGTGGTTGCGTTGGATAGCGTCTGCCAAGATGTGAGATACAGACAGCGTCTCCACTTTCGGGCCTAAGTCCCGCACCGGCAAGGAATCGGTAATAATCAATTTCTTAATTGCACTTTGGTTAATCCGTTCCAGCGCATTGCGTGACAATAACCCATGGGCACACGCCGCGTATACTTCGCGCGCACCCTGTTCTTTAATTTTATTGGCTACGGTGGTAAGCGTACCCGCCGTATCTACAATATCATCAAAAATAATACACACTTTGTCTTTCACGTCCCCAATGACGTTATAGACTACCGCCTCGTTAGGTTTAGGGCGGCGTTTATCAATAATCACTAGCCCGGCGTCCATCCGGGCCGCAAATTTGCGGGCGCGTTCTACACCGCCCACATCCGGGGAAATGACTACCAAATCTTCGCGTTTAAAATTTTGGAAATAATCCAAAAACACCTTACGCGCTCTAAGGTGATCTACAGGGATATCAAAAAATCCTTGAATTTGCCCGGCGTGCAAGTCAATAGCCATTACGCGGTCGGCGCCGGCCTCGGCAATTAAGTTAGAGGCTAATTTAGCCGTAATCGGCACACGCGGGGAAGACTTCCGATCGGCCCGCGCATAGCCAAAATAGGGGATAACGGCGGGAATTTTACCGGCACTGGCGCGCTTAAACGCGTCAATCATAATGAGCAGTTCCATCAAATTTTCATTGACGGGCGGACACGTAGGCTGGATGATATAGCAATCATGCGCGCGCACAGATTCCAAAATCTGCACATCCACTTCGCCATCGGCAAAGCGTTCCACGTGCAGTTTGCCTAGTTCCATATTTAAATGTTCCGCAATTTTTTGGGCTAAGGGCAAGTTTGCATTGCCGGAAAAAATGCGCAAGTCGCCATTTACACTTTTAGTCATGTTCTTTTTTTACACCTTTGTTTTCTAAAACGACCTGACGCGAACGGGCAATGGCCAAACCTTGGGCAGCAACTTCCTTGGTAATGGTAGACCCGGCGCCGATTTTTGCATATTCATGCACCGTAACTGGTGCTACAAAATTGACGTTAGACCCTACAAACACGTGGTCTTCAATCACGGTTTGATGTTTATTTTTGCCGTCGTAATTACACGTAATAGTACCCGCGCCTACGTTTACCCCGGCGCCCATTTGCGTGTCGCCAATGTAGCTAAGGTGATTTACTTTTGACCCTTCCCCAATGACGGCCTTTTTAATTTCGGAGAAGTTGCCTACCTTGGCCCCCTTTTTCAAAACAGATTTCGGCCGCAAGTGTGCATACGGCCCCAGTTGGCACGTTTCGGCCACTTCACTTTCTTCAATATACGTACCTAGTTTTAAAACTACATTATCAGCAATAATAGAATTGTTAATATATACGCTGCTTTCCAGCGTGCAGTTTTGGCCGATTTGTGTGTGCCCCAGTAAATAACAACCAGAGGCAATCACGGTATCCGCGCCGATTTTCACGCCCGCATCAATATAGGTATCTTGCGGGTTGACGAGCGTAACGCCGTTATCCATGTGGAACTGGTTAATGCGCGCACGCATCATTTGCGCCGCTTGTGCCAGTTGCACGCGGCTATTTACACCTAAGGCTTGTTCAAAATCGCTAGAAGAAAACACCACAGCTGGCAACCCTGCTTGTTTAATCATAGCCAGCGTATCGGTTAAATAATACTCGCGCTTGGGCCCTTGCGGTTTTAATTGACCAAGCGCACGCACCAGCGCGGCGGAATTAAACACATACATGCCGCTATTGATTTCGTCGATTTGGCGGGTTTTTTCGTCCGCATCCGCTTCTTCCACAATTTTTTCAAAATTTTGTTGTACGTCGCGCACAATGCGCCCGTATCCAAACGGGTTGGGCACTTTTACGGCTAACACCAGCACACCGGCTTTTTTTGCCTCAAAATCAGCATACATTTGCTCCAGCGTTTGCGCCTTTAATAAGGGCGTATCGCCGGCTAAAATCATGACGCTTTCCTGTTTTTCTAAAAACGGGAGAGCCGCTTTTGCGGCACTGCCGGATCCGGCCAATTCCTGTTGCACAAAAAATTCCACCGGGGCCGTAATTCCCCAAGTGGAAAGATTGTCTAAAACGGTTTGCTTTACTTGCTGGGCCCCGTGGCCAATCACAACGCCAATAGCCGCCGGGTTTAGTGCCTGGGCCGCTTTTAAAATATGCGCTAAAATAGGGTACCCGCACACCGCGTGGAGCGGTTTGGGGAGGTTGGATTTCATGCGCGTGCCTTTACCGGCCGCGAGGATAAGAATACTTCTATTTTTGGCTACCATTTTGTTTAACTCTTGCCTAAAAATAAATTAAATTGGGTAGATATATTATACAAACTTTGCACATTTTTTGCTACACTATGTATACAATTTTTATTTGTTTTTGGAACCGTTTAAGAAACGGAGACTCTTTTGTGAGAGCTTGCGACGTCCAAAACACCGTAATTAGGCATATAAAAGCGGTCTAATTAGCCGCTTATTTTATGCCGAACGTTTGCCTTTTTGTGGTAAACTACGGCTACTTATTTGTATCTGTCGCAAGCTTATAAATGAGTGAGCCGTTTTTGCATACGTTTTCCAAGCAGAAAAAATTGAAAATATAGGTCGGGTGCTAACCCGACAAATATAAGGAGAACACATGAACAAAGAAAATAAAAATGTAAAAAATAGCGACGCCCTGAAAGGGTTTCTGTTCAGGGCCTACCACGCATGCAGTTTCAAAACAACACGCGTGGAAGATCCTGAGCAAAAGCGCCTCAGGATGACCCCTTGTTTTAATTCCCCCCTCATCCGGGCTACGCCCACCTTCCCCCTCATGAGGAAGTCATCCTCGCCCTGGAGGGAGAGGATGCCCGTAGGGCAGGTGAGGGGGGCCGGCTTCACCCTCATTGAACTATTAGTTGTGGTGCTTATTATAGGCATCCTTGCCGCGGTGGCCCTGCCGCAATACCAAAAAGCAGCCTATAAAAGTTTGTACGTTACGTGGATACAACGTGCAGAAGAAATTTCGCAAGCACAAGAACGATATTACTTATCTTACGGGGAATATAGTGGCTCTTTAGAAAACTTGGATATTGTAATACCAGGATTTACTAAAACATTAGATAAAACTACTTACACGCATTGGGAAAATCAGGATCAGTCTATAAAGATTGAGTTATCCCAAAACCAAGTAAATATTATATTCCTCAAACATTGTACAACAGGAACGAACTATTGTACTTTTTATAGTCGTATATATGATTCTAATCCCCCTGTCGTTACTAAATACAGTAGCTATCGGAAATCTGGCCGCACCGGCTACACTCAACCTACCTGGGATCAAGTGCTTAATTCGTTTCCTCTAAAAGAAAAATATCTTCGAGAAACTTCTTGGCATACCTATGCTTTTGATTTTTAAGTAAAAACTCCGGCTTTGCCGGGGGCTTATTTCTCTAAAAACACCATTCTTCCTCGAGTACAAGGAAAATAGAGGATAAGATGATTTGAAAAATCGCGTGAAAAATCAATGAAAAGGGTGAGTTTTCAAATTTGAGATGATAAGCCACCGTATGTTGCCCCGTAGCGTACGTCTGCAAGACAACGCGCACGCGTTGCAGGTACGCAAGGTGGGCAAATCGGTGGATTAGGGCTCAAATTTGGAAACTGTTAAAGCGCGGAAAAAAACTATAGGTGTTTCTTTTTTACCTTCATCCGGGCAATGGCCTGCTTAATTTCCATTTCGGCCAGTTCAAAGTCAATGTCCGCATCTTTATTGGAAAGAGACTCTTTTAACGCTTTAATGCGCTGTTTTTCTTTTTCCTCGTCAATTTCGCCAGCCAAGGAGGCACTTTCGGCAAACACATTTACCACATCGTTAAGCACTTCTACAAACCCGCCTAACGCGGCAAATTCTTCCTCTTTGCCGTCTGCCTTGTAGCGTAGCGACCCCATCCCCAGCTGCACCACGGTTTTCACGTGGCCGGGCAAAATTCCCATCTCGCCCAGGATGGCCGGCAGAATAACCATATCCACCGGCTTCTCTGTAATCAGCTGTTTTTCAGGCGTAATTAAATTAAGCGTCAGCTTTTTAGCCATTACTCTTTATCCTTTACTTTTTCGTACGCGGCTAGCACATCTTCAATGCCGCCACACATGTAGAAACAAGACTCCGGAATATGGTCATACTCGCCGGCCACAATACCTTTAAAGGCTTTAATGGTGTCGGCCAATTTTACATATTTGCCGGGGTGTCCGGTAAACTGTTCGGCTACAGAGAACGGTTGCGAGAGGAACTTTTGGATGCGGCGCGCACGGGCGACAGTCTTTTTGTCCTCGTCGGAAAGTTCATCCATCCCCAAAATGGCAATAATGTCTTGCAAATCTTTGTATTTTTGGAGCACGCGGCGCACACTCTGTGCTACTTCGTAGTGTTCTTCCCCTAAAATGCGCGGGTCCAAAATGCGCGAAGTGGACGCTAACGGGTCTACCGCCGGATAAATCCCCAAACTGGCAATTTGGCGGTCTAATACAGAGGTAGAATCCAAGTGCGTAAACGTCGCCGCCACACCGGGGTCGGTTAAGTCGTCCGCGGGCACGTAAACCGCTTGAATAGACGTAATGGCTCCTTTTTTAGTGGACGTAATACGTTCTTGCAGGGCCCCAATTTCCGTGTTTAACGTCGGCTGATACCCTACGGCCGAAGGCATACGGCCCAGCAAAGCAGACACTTCACTGTTGGCCAGCACAAAGCGGAAAATGTTATCCAAAAATAGTAGCACGTCTTGCCCTTTTACATCACGGAAATATTCCGCTTGGGTAAGCGCGGTTAAAGCTACTTTAGCGCGGGCGCCTGGCGGTTCGTTCATCTGTCCGTAGACAAGCACGGTTTTGTCTAGTACGGAAGAACCGTCGGACAGTTTAGACTCGCTCATTTCCAACATCAAATCGTTTCCTTCACGGCTTCTTTCCCCTACGCCGCCAAAGACGGAGCTACCGTGGTGTTCGCGCGCCACGTTGTTAATAAGCTCCATAATTAAAACGGTTTTACCTACGCCGGCACCGCCGAACAACCCTACTTTTCCCCCCTTCATATACGGGGCAATCAGGTCAATTACTTTAATCCCGGTTTCAAAAATTTCAGGGGTGGGGTTTTGGTCCGCAAGCGTGGGGGCAGCACGGTGAATAGGCATCTGCATAGCGGCCTCAATTTCGCCTTTGTGGTCTTGCGGTTTACCTAGTACGTTAAGTAAACGCCCCAAGCATTTTTCGCCCACCGGCACGGTCAAAGGCGCACCGGTATCTACGGCTTTGGCTCCGCGTTGCAGTCCGTCGGTACTTTCCAAAGACACGCAGCGCACAATGCCGTCGCCCATTTGCTGGGCCACTTCGGCCACAATTTTCTGGCCGCCTTCCATTTCAATTTCAATCGCGTTTTGTATGGCGGGCAGGTGGTCTTGCGCAAATTCAATATCCACAGCCGCGCCGATAATTTGAATAACTTTTCCAGTTTGCATAGTATTTTCCTTTAACTGTTAAGGGCCTCGGCCCCGTTGACAATATCCAAAATTTCATTGGTAATGCCGGCCTGGCGCACTTTATTTAATTTTACGCCCAAAGCGGTTACTAATTCGCCCGCGTTTTTGCTGGCCGCGTCCATCGCGTTCATGGTAGCCGCCAAATTAGCCGCTTGCGATTCTAATAACACCCGGTACAAATTGGCCTTAAAAAGCCGCGGTACCATCTGTTTAAAAATCTCCAGCATGCCGGGCTCAAATTCAAAATCACGTTCTTCGTTCTCTTTTTCGGGTTGCACGTGTTCAAAATCAAACGGCAGCCATTGGCTTTGCACGAGCGTTTGGCTAGCTAGCGATTTAAAATCGTTGTAAATGAGCGTTACCGAGGCTAAATTTTCCTCTAAAAACGTTTTTAATACCGCCGTCCCCAATAGATCCGCATGCGCATAAGAAACTTTAGGGAAGATCCCCACGCTTTCATACACCAGGTGCAAATTTGGCATTTTCAAGCGGTTTAAAAAGTCGCGTCCTTTTTTACCCACCGCAAAGAGGAAAATTTCCTTGTCTTTATGCATGCGCAAAAAAGCCAGTGCGCTTCTTAAAATAACCGCGTTAAAAGAGCCGGTCAGCCCTTTATCCCCGGTCATTACGATAAGCCCTATTTTGTTGGGGTTTGCGGTACGGTTGATAAAAATACGCCCGGCCCAGCTTTCGCTTCCGTCGTCGGGTTGAGGCATGGCCAAAATATCTTGTTTTAAGTCATCCACCATGTGCATCATCCGCTGGGCAAAAGGGCGTGCGTTTTGCATAGCCTCTTGCGCTTTGCGGATGCGCGCATTAGAGATCATTTTCATGGTCTGCATGATCTGCTGGGTGGATTTAATGGCTTTGATATTTTGCCGTATATCCCGGAGTGATTCCATTTATCTGTTTTCCGCTTTTAAAATTTTCACGTAGTCGGCAATGCCGGCTTCCAAAGTATAATCGGGCGTGTAGCCTAATTTTTCCTTGGATTTTGTGATATCCGCCTGCGTTTTTACTTGGAAGAACGCCTGGTACGGGTTGTCAATATATTCGGCTTCCAAGTTCGTGCCCATTTCTCTATTTAAGCACTTAATCATATCGTTAAAATTGCGCGGGATGCCGGTAGCCGCGTTATACACGCCGGTTTCTTTGCCGTTATTTAGCGCGCAGAGGTTAATTTTAACAATATCTTTCACGTACACAAAATCGCGTTCTTGCTCGCCCATTTTAAATACGCGCGGCCGGCGCCCCTCTTTCATTTGCAAATAGAGCTGATAGACCATGCTGGCCATTTTGCCTTTGTAATATTCGCCGGGGCCGTACACGTTAAAATAACGCAGGCCAATAATGGTCATATCGTGGTTTTCTTCGGCAAATTGGCGGGCCACATTATCCATAATGGCCTTGGAGAAACCATACACATTTTCCGGGTGCGTGGGTTGTGTTTCCACGTTCGGCACGGGGCCGTTTCCGTAGGTAGCGGCGGAGGAAGCGTAAATTACTTTTTTAATCCCGTTGTCCGCTGCAAACCCCAATAAATTTTTGAACGCTTCCACATTTTGTTCCATCATGGCTTTTTGGTCGGTTACCGTGGTATCGGTAATGGCAGCTTCGTGGAAAATCGCGTCAAAATAGCGGTCCGTAGGCATATATTGAAATAAATCCGATGTAATCACGTCCCCTTTAAAGCCGATTAAGTTTTTAAAGTGTCCGTTCTTTTGAAAATCGTCCCATACGGTTACTTCGTGTCCTTGGGCTTCTAAAGTTTTGGCAATGTTGCTGCCGATAAAACCGGCTCCGCCCGTTACAAGATATTTTTTTCTATTTTTAGCGTCCATAATTTCTCCTTAAGCCGGTTTAAAAACCGTTTTAAAAGCGTCTAACGCGCTCACCACTTTTTCTTCCACTTCTTTGGAAAGTTCCGTAGCTGTATTAAGCGCGTCCAGCACATCCTGGCGCTCAGCGCGCACATAGGCTAAGAGTTCTTTTTCATAGCGTAGCACGTCGTGTACTTCAATACTATCCAAATACCCGTGCGTACCCGCATACAACACCAATACTTCTTCGCCTACTTTGAGCGGGGAATATTGGTTTTGTTTTAATAATTCCGTCATGCGTTTACCGCGCGCAATTTGCCGTTGGGATTCTTTATCTAGTTCTGAACCGAATTGGGCAAAGCCCGCCAGTTCTTGGTACTGAGACAAGTCAATACGCAGCGTACCGGCCACTTTGCGCATGGTTTTACGCTGGGCACTACCCCCCACGCGGGATACGGAAAGCCCCACGTTAATAGCAGGTTTAATACCGCTTAAAAAGAGGCTACTTTCCAAGTAAATCTGCCCGTCCGTAATTGAAATTACGTTGGTAGGAATATAGGCGGATACGTCGTTAGCTTGCGTTTCAATAATAGGCAGTGCCGTTAACGAACCGCCTCCGTTTTCTTTAGAAAGCTTACACGCACGTTCCAACAGACGGGAGTGCAAATAAAACACGTCGCCGGGGTAGGCTTCACGTCCTGGCGGACGGCGCAACAAAAGCGACATTTGGCGATAGGCCTGCGCATGTTTAGACAAATCATCATACACAATTAACACGTCTTTGCCTTGCCACATAAAATACTCGCCGATGGCACAACCGGCATACGGCGCAATATAGAGCATAGAGGCCGGGTCGGACGCGGTGGCAGACACCACCACTGTGTAGTCCATCGCCCCAAAATCGGTCAAGGTTTTTACTACTTGAGCAACGGTACTTTGTTTTTGCCCCACCGCTACGTAAATACAAATACAGCGTTCACTTTCCGGGATATTTTTTTGGTTGATAATGGCGTCAATGGCAATAGCGGTTTTCCCGGTTTGGCGGTCGCCGATAATCAGTTCGCGCTGTCCTTTACCAATCGGCACCATGGCATCAATAGCTTTAATCCCGGTTTGCAGCGGTTGTTTAACCGGCTGACGGTCAATAATGCCAGGCGCTACAATATCTAGCGGCATGTTTTTATCGGCCTTGATAGTACCTTTTCCGTCTAACGGGTTACCTAGCGGGTCTACCACGCGGCCGATGACGTCTTTGCCCACGGGGATACTAATTACTTCCCCGGTACGTTTGACGGTATTTCCTTCATGCACTAAATGGTCTTGTCCCATCAGCACGCAGCCGACGTTGTCATATTCCAAGTTGAGGGCCATGCCTTTTACGCCGTTGCCAAAATCTACTAGCTCGGAAGCTTTCACGTTATTTAGTCCGTGTACGCGGGCAATCCCGTCGCCTACTTGGATGACAGTGCCCACTTCACTTACGTCCACTGTGGGTTCAAATTGTTCAATTTTCTGTTTAATAATGTTTGTAATTTCTTCGGGTCTAATTGCCATGTCTATACCCTATTTTGTAATTTCTTCCTGCAATTTGGCGAGTCGCTGTTTTACGCTGCCGTCAATCAGTTCCCCATTGCACGCCATTGTTAGCCCGCCTAATAGCTTTTCATCTATGTTAAATTGGGCCTTTACCGTGCGTCCATACCGGGCCGATAACGCTTTTTCGGCAGCTGTTTGTTGCGCGCCGGTAAGCACGCGGGCGGAAGTAACAATCGCGCGGGAAATGCCCTTTCGGTCATCCAACAAGGTTTGCACACGGTTGCAAATTTCCGGCAACAAATTATACCGCTTAGCACTTAACAACACGCCAATAAAGGCCGAAGCCGCCGGCAGTTCTTTAAGCGTCTCTTGCAAAATAAGTTTTTTCTGCGTTAAGGCTAAGCGCGGGTTTTGCATAGCGGCAGAAACCCCGGCCAAAATTTGCGTGGCGGTAGTTAATTCACGCGCACGCGCTTCGGCCTGTTCTACCGTGGTGCTTAACTCGTCGTATGCCGCAGCATAACGCGCGGCTGCAATGCGTTGAGAACTATTCATATTATTTTTTAGCTACTTCTGCTAGTACGCTATCCACAATTTGGTTTGCGGTGGCATCCGTTACTTGGCGTTCCACCACGCGCGAAGCGGCCAACAGGCTAATGGAGGCAATCTCGCCGCGCACATCGGCCAAGGCTTTGTTTTTCTCAGCTTCAATTTGCGCTTTGGCTTGCTCCACTAGACGGTCTGCCTGCGCTTTGGCCTGTGCCAGTAGCTGGTCGCGTTGTGTTTCGCCGGTTTTTACCGCGGCGGCCATTTTTTTGGCAGCCTCGTCGGTAATTTGGGCCAAACGTGCGTCTAGTTCTTGTTTTAATTTTTCTGCCGATTCCCGGGCCTGCGCTGCGGTTTGCTTGTCATTTTCTATTTGTGCTTCGCGTTTTTCCAGGGCTCCAATCACAGGTCCCCACGCAAATTTTTTAAGCAAATAGACCAGTAACAAAAAGTTGCAAACCGTCAGTGCCAGTACACCAAAATCCGGCTTTAACAAATCTTCCATACGTCGGTCCTAGGTTTTATTTCATGACCATGGTCAGCAAACAAATTACTAAGCCCAACATGGCCGCCCCTTCTAATAACGCCGCGATAATAATCATCGTGGTACGCAAGTCAGAACCGGCTTCCGGTTGGCGGGCAGAGCCTTCCAAGGCCGCCGCGCCGATTTTCCCTAAACCTAACCCGGCTCCAATGACCGTAAGACCGGCACCAATCCCGGCGGCGATATATTTCAGTGCTACTAATTCCATACTTTTGTCTCCTTAGTGCGGGCAAGCCCGCTAGTTTTAAATTTAATGCGTGTGAATGACCGAGCCGGCAAAAATAGCCGTAAGCAAGGTAAACACATACGCCTGTAAAAAAGCAACTAACAACTCCAAACACGTCATAAAAATCTCAAGCGCCATGGCAGGCAGTAACGCCCCTACGCCGGCCGCTTTACTCATAGCTCCTACGATAAAAATGATGAGCAGCAAACAAATTAGCACCATGTGGCCCGATAGCATATTAGCAAACAAACGGATCGCCAACACGCACACTTTGATCACTAAACTAATTACTTCCAGCGGGAAGATAAGCGGCACCAGCCACCCGGGCGTGCCCGACGGAACAAAGCCTTTTAAAAATCCCCATAGTCCATGGAATTTTAGGCCGCTAAATAAAATAAGCGCGCCGGAGCAAAGCGCCAATGCGGCTGTAACAGAAATGTTCGACGTAGCCGTTTTCATCTCGGGGATCATCCCCACCAAATTGACGGATAAAATAAATAAAAACAGCGTACAGAAATACGGCAACATAGGGCGTCCTTCCGGGCCCATATTGGGTAGTACAATCCCCCCGCGGATAAACGACACATAGCTCTCCATCAGCGTAGAAACCAGTCTGCCGGCACGGCTCGTATGTTTGCGTGCGGCCCAGGCCAAGGTCAAAATGAGTAACACACTTACAGTTAAAATAGTCACAGAGTGCGTGGTAATCGGCAGGCGTACGCCGCCCAACGCCACGCCCCAGTCGTGGTCTAAAATATGGTGAGATATGGTTTCAGCTACGTCCATCTTTTTGGGTATCCTTCTTTAAATTTTTTAGCTCTTTATTGGCGGCCTTGGCAGCAGCAATAATACGCGCTAGCCCGCACGCAAATCCTATCAACACGCCCCCCAGCAAACACCACGGAAGGGTGCCCCATTTGTTGTCTAGCCACCAACCCGCCGCGGCCCCCAGGATGATACACAACGCAAATTCCGTTCCCAGGGAAGTAATTTCCAAATGATCTTTGGCGGAAAAAGGGCCTATGGGCATAATTCCTCCGTCTTTGCCTATTGGCGCAAAGCTCTATTTACTATTATAAAAAAAATGGGGGCTTTTTTCACAAAAATTTACTATTTTCCCGTATCCTCGGTCCGGTGTCCGCCTGACAATGGTATCATACGGGAAAGTGACTGTGCGCAACATCCCCGCGTAAATATTCAGTAGGCTGATTTGTCATACTTTCGTGTAACCTGTACTGCGGCCTGACTTTCCCCCAGTACAAGGTACCGTAGAAGATAAGATGACTTTTCAAAATCTAGCCTAATTGTGCGGGCAAGTACCCCAAAGCTGTACTGCTAGGTACTGCAAGCGGGCAGGGACGCGCAAATAGGCAGATTTTGGAAAATTGTATCGCTGGAAAGTACAAAACCTCAAACATTACGTTTTAGGTTTTGTACGGTTAAAAAGATTCTTCGCGGTTGTCGTTTTCAAATTCCAAACGTAAAAATTTTACTTTCGTAGGGTTTTAACACCAGCTCAATGCCGTTTGTGGCTAGCTCGGGCGTAAGGGTAATTTCT
This sequence comes from Elusimicrobiaceae bacterium, assembly GCA_045604045.1. Classification (GTDB taxonomy): domain Bacteria; phylum Elusimicrobiota; class Elusimicrobia; order Elusimicrobiales; family Elusimicrobiaceae; genus Avelusimicrobium. Next base: position 22,365 of record JAZUNI010000034.1, read on the forward strand.
TTGCCTTCCATTTCCTCGCGCACTTTACCATCGGTATTTCCCTTAAAATGCACGCGGCACTGGGCAGGTGCGTCGCTATAGTTAATATAGACCAGTTTACCCGTGTGGCGTTGTTTCCATTGCCAGGCTAGGATGTTATGGCAGGTGGTTTCCCCGGCGTACACGGGCGTAGTTTCCAACAATCCCCATTGTCCCCCGTGGAAAGCCGGGTCGGAGGCAATGCGCAAAATTTTCCAATAAAATTGCTCCACCTCGTCATCTTTTACAAAATCGTCGTTAATGTACTGGATAGGCATGCGGGCGGGGCGGCCCATTAACTGAAATAAGTGAAATAGCCGCGCCCCGGGAAGGGTGGCCATGATGGTAGCCGCAGCAAGGGATTTTTCCCGTCCAAACGCTTTTAAACTTTCTTCTTCATCATGGTTGGATGTAAAGCGAATAGAGCGCATTTGGAATAAATGCTCGGCACGCAAGTGCCCGCGAATGCTGTCGGCATTAGCAAAACGCAAGCGGTCGTAGAGGACTTTATCATACGTATAATCAAAGCCCAGTTCCTGAATGTCCCACTCTAAGCCCCAGTATACTTCGGCAATAAACACAAATTCGGGGTAATCGGCACGTACCGCATTTAACGCTTGCGTCCAAAATTCTTCCCGCGGCAATTCGCCGCCGATAAATTCCCACCACGTATCGCGTTGCACTTTGTTTAAAGACAGCATAGCCATATCACAGCGCACACCGTCGCACATGGTGGCTACTTGCAGCAACTTTTCAATCATAAACACGCGGGTTTGCGGGTTAAAGTAATTGAGCTGCGCCGTATCCGTCCACGGGGCAAAATACGGGTCGCGCCCGTGGGCGATGTAGTATCCGTTTTTGTTTTGGAAAAACCAATCGGGGTGGATATGCGGCACGTTGGTTCCCGTCGTAATAAACAGTTCCGGGTGTTCGGTTACCGCCGGCGAATCAATAGACGTGTGGTTCCCTACAAAATCTAAAAATAGTTGAATGCCGCGCTCATTTAATTGCTTGCGGAACTCTGCCAACGCTTCGTTCCCGCCCAAGGCTTCATCTACGGTATATTCATACACGGCATACGGGGAGGCAGTAATGTCGTTACTATCAAAATCGGGTTTAATCGCGCGGATTTGGTTTTGAATATCGGCGTTTTCGCGTGCAATTTTCTGGGCGGTGGGGCTAGTTTTCCACACCCCCATCAGCCACACCGCGTCAAAACCGGTGTGTTGGATTTTATCCCAAATTTCCGTTGGGATAGTAGCTAGCGTCACCAAGCGACCGTGTTGGTTAGATAAGCGGCGCAGCCAAGAGCGTGCATTGATTTCTAAAATATGCGGATTATTGCGCATGTTTCATCCCCCCATTGTTTTTATACCAATTTTCCGTGGAGGTTGTAAAGTAAAATTCGGTGCTATGTTTTCCAGTGTAATTTTGTTACAATGTACGTACAATTTGATCTGTTCTGGGAACCGCATGCGGAATGCGGGTAACTTGTAAAAGTTTCTATTCACGCCCAACAACAGCTGTTATAGGCGCAACGAGGGATGTACACCTTTGTTGCGCCGAGTGTTTCCTGCTTGCACAAGCAGGGGGCTGCGGCTGTTGTCGTTTGATACGTGAATAGATTAAACTGCAACCGCCGCTTTTTGCATACGTTCTCCGTGGCAGAGAAAATTGAAATTCATGTAGGTCAGGTGTGAACCTGACAAATAAAAGGAGAACATATGCAAAAAGAAAATAAAAATGTTGTTTTAAATCAAACATGTCATTGCCACTATTTCTGGCCCCCTTGTGGGGGAAGTACGCCGCAGGCGGGGTATAGTGGGCACTTCGGCTTTACCCTCCGTCGTCATGCTGAACTTGTTTCAGCATCTAGTCGTTCTATGAAAGGCTTTACCCTCATAGAGCTCTTAGTCGTGGTGCTGATCATTGGCATCTTAGCCGCCGTAGCCTTGCCGCAATACAATAAAGCGGTAGCCAAATCAGAAGCTATACAACTTCAAACACTGTTGGCTTCCATAGCCAAAGCGGGCGAAGTCTATTATTTGCAACATGGAGAAGCCCCCGCCTCTCTAGGAAATTTGGATTGGGATACACAGCTTGAGTTAACTTCTAACAGAAAGGAAGCTGTTTGTATAAAGGACTGGACCCCTTGGTCCATTTATAAAGGAGAAAATTTTGAAATTTCTTTATTAATTTTTCCCAAGGCTTTTAAAATAGGAGCCTTTTTTACTAAGGGCCGGTATAAGTGTACAGGTTTTATTTACTTTATCAACAATAATATGAATGCAACCTCTAACGCATATGTCAACCACAAATTATTTTGTGCAGAAGGTCGGTACGGTCGCGATTGTGGATCAGATTGTAACTGGGGTGATTTTTGCACCAAGATTATGGGGAAAAAAAGATCTTCCATAGGACCGGGCGATGGCATGCTGAATATTTATGAATAAATATGTCGTTCGTCACATCACCGGGAAAAATGTTCAGTAGGCTGATTTGTCATATTTTCGTACAACCTGTACTGCGGCCCCTTCTTCCCCAAGTACAAGGTACCATAGAAGATAAGATGATTTTTCAAAATCTAGCTTACTTGTGCGGGCAAGTGCCCCGAAGTTGCACTGCCAGGTGCTACGAGTGGGCAGGGACGCACAAGTAAGCAGATTTTGGAAAATTGTATCGCCAAAAAGCAACGTTCCACAAAAATCTTTTGTTTTTGTGGAACGTGCGTCAAACGAAACATTACAGAGTCTTCTTTTATTTCTCTTCCTCTGTACTTTCCTCTTCTTCCGTCTTCACTACCGGCGCAATACGAGCAATCTTGTCGCCTTCTTCCATACGTGCCAGCGTGACGCCTTGCGCGTTGCGGCCTACGGAGCGGATATCCGCACAGCGCAAGCGAATGGTCATGCCTTTTTCGGTAATGATCATGAGGTCCTTGGTCTCGTCTACCAGTTTAATCCCCACCACTTTGCCGTTGCGGGCGGAAGTCTTAATGGTAATCACTCCCATACCGCCGCGGTGTTGGCGTTTGTATTCGCTAAACTCGGTGCGTTTACCAAAGCCGTTTTCACAGACAGAAAGCACATCGGGCTGGGCGGAGCCGTCGCTGGGGGCTTGTTCCATCCCCACTACTACGTCGCCTTCGTCCAAGGCAATGGCGCGTACGCCGCGGGCTGGGCGGCCCATTGGGCGTACTTCGTTTTCGTCAAAGCGGATGGATTTACCGTTTTGGGTAGCCACTAAAATATCGCTCTTTCCAAAGGTCAGTTGCGCACTAATGAGCACATCGCCTTCGTCTAAGCCGATGGCCATAATCCCACTGCGGCGGATGTGTTCAAACTCCTTAAGGGCCACACGCTTAATCGTCCCTAAGCGGGTGCATAGCGTTAAATACGCTTGTTCGCTGGCGTCGTGGGCGGCCGGGTTAAAGTCCTCAATGGCTAAGGTAGAGGTTACTTTTTCTTCGCCGGTCAGCTGTAGTAGGTTGACCAGTGCCTTACCTTTAGACATACGGTTTCCTTCCGGGATTTCAAACGCGCGTAGCGGGAACGCACGCCCGCGGTTTGTAAACATCAAAATCGTGGCGTGAGAAGAGGTAATAAAGAGGTTTTCCATAAAGTCTTCCTCTTTGGTTTTGCTGCCAATAATTCCTTTGCCGCCGCGGTTTTGGCTGCGGTAAGTAGAAAGCGGAATACGTTTGGCATACCCGTCGTTAGAAATGGTAATTACCACATCTTCCTTCTCAATAAAATCTTCCATGGAAAAATCTTCCATATCCGGGCCGATTTTGGTGCGGCGCGGGTCGTCAAAATCTTTTTTGAGCTGGGTAAGTTCTTCCACAATGATGTCCAAAATCTTTTGCGGAGAGCCCAAAATAGCTTGCAAATCCGCAATCAGCTTTAACAAGTCCTTGCGTTCGTTTTCAATGGCCAAGGCGGACAGTTGCGTCAGTTGGTGCAGGCGCATATCCAAAATCGCTTGTGCTTGCACTTCTGTAAGTGTAAAGCGTTTCATCAAGGTAAACTTGGCTTCCGTCGGGTCTTTGGCACTCCTAATAATGGCCACCACTTCGTCCATATTGGCAATGGCGATGAGTAACCCGCTCAAAATATGTTCGCGGCGTTGGGCTTTGTTTAAGTCAAATTTCGTGCGGTTGGTGATGACTTCCTGGCGGTGCTTTACATAGGCCTTCATCACTTCTTTTAAAGACAACACACGCGGGCGACCGTCTACAATGGCCAGCATATTGACCGGGAAAGATGTCTGCAACGCCGTGTGTTTAAACAAGTGATTCAAAACCACCTGTGCGTTACCGTCGCGTTTTACTTCAATAACTAGGCGCATCCCGCGGCGGTCCGACTCGTCTCGAATATCGGAAATATCCGTTACTTTTTTGTCGCGCACCAAGCCCACAATAGATTCAATTAACGACGTTTTATTTACTTGATACGGAATCGCCGTTACGATAATGGCTTGGCGGCCGCCTTTGCGGTCTTCAATTTCGGTATCGGCTTGCACTTTTACACTACCGTGTCCGGTTTCAAAATACTCGTAAATAGCTTTGGTGCCGCGGATCGTTGCCCCGGTTGGGAAATCCGGCCCTTTGATGATTTTCATCATCTCTTTGGTGGTAATATCGGGGTTTTTGATATAGGCAATAATCCCGTCGCACACTTCGCCCAAGTTGTGGGTAGGAATGTTGGTCGCCATCCCTACAGCAATCCCGGCCGACCCGTTGACCAAGAGGGCAGGCAGTTTGGCGGGCAACACAGACGGTTCCAATAAAGAGCCGTCGTAGTTGGGAATCATTTTAACGGTATCTTTGTCTAAATCAGCCAACATTTCGTCGGCAATTTTTTCCAACCGGCACTCCGTATAACGCATAGCGGCGGCGGAGTCTCCGTCAATAGAACCGAAGTTTCCCTGTCCATCCACCAGCGGCTTTCTAATCGAGAAATCCTGCGCTAAACGCACCAGCGTATCATATACGGCGGTATCTCCGTGTGGGTGATATTTACCAAGTACATCCCCCACCACACGGGCAGATTTCTTATACGGGCGGTTGTATTTAAGGCCCATTTCGTTCATGGAATAAAGTACCCGGCGGTGTACAGGTTTTAAACCGTCGCGCACGTCGGGCAACGCACGCCCGACGATTACGCTCATCGCGTAGTCAATATAGTACGAACGCATTTCGGTAGCAATATCGCGTTGTTCAATGTTGCCAAATAAATCTACCTTTACTTTTACGTCTTGAGACGGATTATTTAATTCTTCACTCATTTAAAAATCTCCTAAATTGTGTCGCCTAAATATCCAAGTTCTTTACCTCTAAGGCGTGCGACTGAATAAAATCGCGGCGCGGTTCTACGCGGTCGCCCATGAGCATAGTAAACGCTTGCTCGGTATCGGCGGCGTCGTTGATTTTTACTTGGATGAGCTTACGGGTAGCCGGGTCCATAGTGGTTTCCCACAGTTGTTCGGGGTTCATCTCACCAAGCCCTTTGTAGCGCTGAATGCTCGCACCCGACGTAGCTGCTTCTTTCACGGCTTTTAACAGTTCCGCTAAGCTATACACCAAGGAATCAGTTTTGCCGTTATTTACTTTAAAGAGCGGGTTGACGCGTTCCTTTTCATTTTCAATATTTGGGTATTGCGCAAAGTTGAAACCAAAGGTTTCCATTTTCTTTTCCGCCGCCAAGAGTTTTCCAAATTCAAACAAGCTCTGGTGCTCCGGCACTAAGGTTGTATCGGCCACAGCTTCGGCGTCTACACCGTCAGCAATCAGCTCTTCTCGTTTTTCCTGCACATATTGTTCTTCATAGGTACGGTACTCGGCTTCGGTATAGAAGTATTTAAATCCGCCGCTTTTAAGTGGAATGCGGTACACGGGCACTTGTCCTTCTTTTAAGAAGGCCATAAAGTCCGCCAGCGTAATATTTTTTACCTCAAGTTTGGCTAGTGTATCTTCCACGTCACGCAATACTTTTAATAAATCGCGCAACTCATCGCCAGTTAAAGCTTTATCCTTTTGTGTATCGGTTACAGTTACCGTAGCTAGCCCCTCTTTCATAAGCCACTGTTGCATTTGGTCTTCTGTCTGCAAATATTGTTCTACTTTGCCCTTTTTCACTTTGTAGAGTGGCGGTTGGGCTAAATATACGTGTCCGGCGTCAATTAAGGGTTTTAATTGTCGATAGAAGAAAGTGAGGAGCAACGTGGAAATATGTTGTCCGTCCACATCAGCATCAGCCATCAAAATAATCTTGTGGTAGCGCAATTTATTAATGTCAAATCCGCCTTCGCCTTCACCTACCCCCGTACCAACGGCAGCAATTAAGTCACGTACCGTGTCGGAAGATAAAATACGCACCAGCGGTGCTTTTTCCACATTTAAAATTTTCCCGCGTAAGGGTAAAATAGCTTGGAACACGCGGTCGCGCCCTTGCTTGGCCGAACCACCGGCGGAGTCCCCTTCTACCAGGAACAACTCGCATTTGGCGGCTTCGCGTTCTTGGCAGTCCGCCAGTTTACCGGGTAGTCCTCCGCCTTCTAAGGCTCCTTTGCGGCGGGTTAAATCACGCGCTTTACGGGCCGCTTCACGCGCTACAGCAGCCCCCATACATTTTTCACAAATCGCACGGGCGGTTTTAGGGTTTTCTTCAAAGAAAGTCGCTAACGTATCGGTTACCACGGAGCGTACAATTCCTTCTACTTCACTGTTCCCCAATTTTGTTTTGGTCTGTCCTTCAAATTGCGGATGTGGAATTTTAACGGATAATACTAAGGCCAACCCTTCTTTAATATCATCACCCGAAACCGTAATATCTTTGTGTTGTTTACCCAGGTTATTATTTTTAATATATTCATTTACCAACCGGGTTAAAGAACTTCTAAACCCGGTTAGGTGGGTACCGCCTTCAATGGTATGAATGTTATTTACAAACGTAAAGATATTTTCGGAATATCCTTCGTTATATTGAATGGCAAAGGAAATATAATTATCCCCTACTTCTTTAGTTAAGTAAATAGGCTCTGGGTTAATTACCGTCTTATTTGTATTTAGGAATTTTACAAATTGGGAAATCCCCCCTTCGTAAAAGAACGTTACCGTTTGGTCAGCCTCCTTGCGCTTGTCGGTATAGATAATTTTTACACCCGCATTTAAAAATGCTAGTTCACGCAAGCGGTTACCAATGGTTTCATAGGAAAAAGCTAAATTGCCGAAAATTTCCGGATCGGCGTGGAAAGTAACTTTGGTACCATGTTCATTGGTATCACCAATAATTTCCACAGGTCCTTGGGCTTTGCCTCGTTTATAGACTTGATGGTGCACATGTCCGTCACGGCGTACCTCTACTTCCATTAAATCAGACAATGCGTTCACGCACGATACACCTACCCCATGCAACCCGCCAGATACTTTATACGCGCCAGAATCAAATTTACCCCCGGCGTGTAGTACCGTCATTACTACTTCCAAGGCGGATTTATTGCGCAGTTTAGCATCCTTGGCATTTTTCATTAAATCTACCGGAATACCACGCCCATCATCCTGAATAGAGCAGGTCATATCGTCTTTAATCACGACGGTAATAGTGGTGGCTCCTCCGGCTAAAATTTCGTCTACAGAGTTATCTACTACTTCATACACTAAGTGATGAAGTCCCGGCAGTCCGGTAGAACCGATATACATGGCCGGTCTTTTGCGTACGGCTTCCAACCCTTCTAATACGGTAATTTTAGAGGAATCGTACTCTTTCTCTTTTTGTTCTTCTGTCATGCTGACTCCTTACTACTAAATAATTTCAATCTGTTTAATCCACGGCGTTTGAAAATGCTTATTTAACTCACTAATTAGTTGTCGTTTGCGTGCTATTAGTTCATTTTTAGCGACCGCGGCTTTTACTTTTACATATAACGTATCTTCTTTTACGGCGTGTAATACCCAAAAACGGCTTTTAGGGCCGGTTAATTGCCCCCACACGTAATCTAGCACCATCAGCCGGTTGAGCGTTTTAGCAAGGGGATTAAATTTTCCCGCTAGCTCCCGGCTAGACCGCCAGTCTTTTTTAGGAGGTTGTCCAAATTTCATTAGGCTCTCATGGGCATAATCACATAGCGGAATGTATTTTCTCCTACCGGTTCAATAAGTACTGGTTGAGAGGAATTTACAAACGCAAATAATACTTTTTCAGCCGCTATATTTTTAAGTACGTCAATAATATATTGGGGTTTAAAATTAGCTTCAAATGCCTCTCCTTTATATTCTACCGGTAGCTCATCTGTAAAATCCATATTTTGAGAATTAGAGGATACTGTAAGTATATTATTTTCTACGCGGTATTTTACAATACTTCCAAACTCTCCCGCACACAAGGCTGCCCGGCGGGTAGAAGCTAATAATTCTTTTACAAATGCTTCAAATTTAACGGTTGTTTTAGTAGGAATTACCTGTTTATAATTCGGGAAATTCCCCTCAATTAAGCGTGAAATAAACGTCGTTTCATTCATCATAAAACTCACTTGATTAGACGCTACATTTACTTCAATCTTACTATCTTTCTCTGGTTTAGCAATCGAAATAAACCGGCACACCTCATTTAAAATTTTGGTAGGAATAATAATTTTAAATTCCTGGCTGCCCGCTAACGCCGCTTGTGTAGCCACCGCCAATCGCCCCCCATCCGTAGCTACTACTTCAAAACCATCCGCCGTATTATTCCACAAAAGCCCATTTAAAATATAGCGCGTTTCTTGCGTAGAGGCGGAAAACGCCGTTTTTTCTACCATCTGTTGTAGTAACAGTGGATCTAAAGACACACTTCCCGCGCGCTCCACTTCCGGAATCGCCGGATATTCGGACTTAGGCGTCCCCATCACCCAAAATTTACTCTTACCGGACTTAATATGAAATTTATTATTCTCATCACTTTGTAAATGTATTTCCTTATCATCAGCCAAATTCTTGATAATATCCGAAAATTCCTTAAGCGGCACCGTAATACTTCCTTCTTCTTCAATTTCCGCTGCCACAAAATGGACCGTTGCCATTTCCATATCCGTACGTACTAGCTTCAATTTACCATGTTGTGTTTCCAATAAAAAATTATGCAAGATAGGTAATGTAGTACGGGAAGATACACCAGAAGACACAATTTGTATCCCTTCCAGCAAAGTTGCTTTAGTAATATTTATTTTCATAATAATCCTTAATAGTATGTCTTGTTGATTGTGTGGATACTGTTATTTTAGCTATACACTACATTCTTCTTTTCTGTGCACAACTTATCTTTTTTATCCACACGATTTACAGCTACAAATTTGTTCCCCAACTTTTTTCTAGTTATACTCTACTTTTCCACAGTTATTTCACATTTTTTCCACACCCTTGATGTCCGCAATAATTTGGTTGATTTCTGCGGAAAAGAACGGGTCTGTACTCACTTTTTCTTTTACCACATCGCGGGCGTGTACAACGGTGCTGTGGTCGCGGTTAAATTCTCTTCCAATTTCGGGCAGGGATAAGTCGGTTAATTCTGTGGTTAAAAACATAGCAATTTGCCGGGGCCACGCAATCGATTGTGTTTTGCGTTTAGCGTTAAAATCTTCCATCCGCACATTAAAATGTTTACCTACCACCTTTTTAATGGTGTTTACAGAAATAGCTATACTGTCTTCTGTGACCAGTAAATCTCCCAGTAATTCCCGGGCAATAGGAATGGTAGGTGTTACTCCGTGCGTCGTACAATAAGCACGCAGACGGATGAAAGCTCCCTCTAATTCCCGAATATTTGTTTGAATTCCTTCAGCTAAAAAGGCAATCACGTCATCGCCGACAATAAAATTCATAGAGTCGCGTTTTTGGCGTAAAATAGCAATTCGTGCCTCAGTATTGGGTCGTTTAATTTCGGTACTAATTCCGGATAATAAACGTGAAGATAAACGTTCATCCCACTCTAATTGTTGGGGGGAACGATCCGAGGATAGCACAATTTGCTTTCCGCTTTCAAACAACGTATTAAACGTGTAAAAAAACGCTTCAGAACTAGCAGTTTTTCCAACCACAAATTGGATATCGTCTACTAGAAAACAATCTAAAAACCGGTATTTTTTGCGGAAGGCATCACTGGTCTTTTGATGCATAGACTCAATATATTCATTGACAAATTCTTCACCGGACATATACATCACTTTTGCTTGTGGGTTTTCCCGTAAAATTTGGTTACCGATGGCTTGTAACAGGTGTGTTTTTCCAAGACCGGGTGCCGAATAAATTACTAGGGGATTATTTTCCCGTGCTCCCAGTTTAGCTACCACGGCTTGGGCAGCTTTGTAAGCAAATTTATTAGAAGGGGATTCAATAAAATTATCAAACGTATAATTTGGGTTAAACCGGGATAAAAACGGGTTAGGCGTAGCCATGGGTGCGGTAGGTTGTACCGCTGAAAAGACATCTTGCGCCGAAGCTACGGACGGCGCATTGGTTTGGGGTGTTTCTATATGGTAAACAACACTAATTTGCGTGCCGGTATGTTTTAAAAAAGCATCCTTTATAATGATTTCATAACGGTCTTGAATGGTTTTTCCCCAAATCGCATTTGGAATGGTGACCGTGAGTACGGTATCTTGAAACGCAAAATCGGCTGTTTTAAACCACAAATCGTATGTTTCTTTACCGATAATTTGTTCTACTTCTTGAAAAATAGCCTCTAATACAGGACTTGTTTGAAAGTTATCCACAGTTTTACACCTTTAAAAATATCTTCTTTATATTACAAATTTAATATTGGCTTGGTCAATGAAAAAAATATAAAACCGCTCATAAATGCGTAAAAATGGGGTTTAAGCGGGTTTTTATCAAAAATAGCACTTAGGGTATTAAACAGATACTAAATAAATTACACGTCATTTTTGTAGAACTAATTATTTTTTTGCTTCTACAAGTGTTTACAACCTATGGTATAATAAGCATAAGAAAAATTCCTACTTAGGGGGTCCTATGACTAACTTACATGAAGTTTATAAATGTGCAGTATGTGGCAATATGGTAGAGGTAGTTCACGCCGCTGCCGGGCAACTGGTATGCTGCGGCCAACCGATGAAAAAATTAAACGCCGGGGAAACCGACGGAGCCGCTGAAAAACACGTACCGGTGTTGGAAAAAGTAGAGGGTGGCTATCAAGTAAAGGTGGGTTCCGTTCCTCACCCTGCTACGCAGGAGCACCACATTGAGTGGATAGAAGTTATCTGTAATCAATGCCACCAGGTACAGCGTGCCTATATTAAACCGGGCGATCCGGCAGAGGCTACCTTTAAAACGTGTTCAGAGGATGTGACCGCGCGGGAGTATTGTAACTTGCACGGTTTGTGGCAAAGCAAAAAATAATATAATATAAGCATCACTCCCCCGCCTCATGCGGGGGATTTATAAGGAGTTTTTGATGAAAGCGTTACAAATTTCAAACCATGTCTATTGGGTAGGTGCCATTGATTGGAACATCCGGGATTTTCACGGCTATTCCACCAACCGCGGTACCACGTACAATGCCTATTTAATTTTAGGTGAAAAACCCACCCTTATTGACACGGTAAAAAAAGAATTTTACGGGGAAATGCTGGCCCGTATTCAAAGTATTATCGATCCTAAAAAAATAGAGATTATTATCTCTAACCATGCGGAAATGGACCATTCCGGCGCGTTAAACCAAGCCGTGGCCGATATGCAACCTAGCGAAGTATACGCCTCCGTGATGGGAGTAAAAAACTTAACAGCCCAATTACGTCCCACGTATCCTATTAAAGCGGTTAAAACCGGGGATAAAATTTCCGTCGGGGACGATACCCTTTCTTTTGTGGAAGCGCGCATGTTGCACTGGCCGGATAGCATGCTGGCGTATTTGGAAAAAGAAAATATTTTATTTACCAATGACGTGTTTGGCATGCACTACGCCACCTCCCACCTCTTTGACGATGAGAATGACGAAAAAGACTGGCTCTACCAAGCGCGCAAATATTACGCCAACATTGTCCTTCCGTACTCGGAAATTGTAACCCGCTTTTTAGGCCAAGTAGCGCAAATGGGGTTAGCCCCCAAAATGATTGCCCCCGATCACGGTTTTATTTGGCGCAAAGATCCGTCTAAAATCGTAAAACTTTACGGAGAATTTGCCGCCCAAAAAACCACCAACAAAGCCGTCATTGTGTACGACACCATGTGGGGCAGTACCGAAAAAATGGCCTGCGCCTTGGCCGACGGGCTACGCCAAGCCGGTACGACGGTCAAACAGCTTTCTATGCACGCCTCTCACCGCAGTGATGTCGTGACGGAATTATTAGACGCGGGGGCCTTGTTTGTAGGCTCTGCCGTATTAAATAGCCAAATTTTTCCCACGATTGCTGATGTGATGTGTTATTTAAAAGGGCTTAAAAAGAAAAATTTAATAGGGGCTGCCTTTGGTTCCTACGGGTGGAATGGCGCCCCGATTGACGGCCTTTCTAAGATGATGGAAGAAATGGGCATACACATTGTTTCTACGGCGGTAAAGTCTCTGTTTGTACCGGATGAAACCGTCTTACACGCGTGTGAAGCACTGGGCCTAGCTACAGGGCAACAATTAGCAGGTAAATAATATGCAGCCATGCGTGTGCCAAAGTTTAAATTGTCTCTCCTACGGCTTATATATTGTTACGTCTGCCGACGGAGCAACAAAAAACGGACTGATTGTAAATACGACCTTTCAAGTATCGGCGGACCCGGCTAAAATTGCCGTGTGTGTGAATAAAAATAGTCTTACGCACGACGTAATTGAAAAAAGCCGCGTGCTGGCGGTAATGCCGTTAGAACAAGCCACGCCGATGGTATTTATTGGAAACTTTGGCTTTCGCACCGGGCGCAATTATGATAAATTTGCAAAGGTAGCGTACCAAACTGGGCAAACCGGCTGTCCGCTGGTCACCCAACATACGCTTAGTTATATTGAGGCGCGTGTTTCTCAGATGGTGGATGTGGATACGCATACGCTGTTTATTGCAGCGGTTGTAGCTGGAAATGTTTTTCAGCCGCAAGGCATCCCTTTAACGTATGAATATTATCATACGGTAATTAAAGGCAAAACCCCCGCAGGGGCAACTCATTTATAGGAGAAAACTATGGTCAAATATGTATGTGAAGTTTGTGGATATACCTACGATCCCGCCGTCGGGGATCCGGATAACGGCGTCCCGGCCGGAACGGCATGGGAAAATGTGCCGGAAGGATGGGTGTGCCCCGTCTGTGGCGTAGGCAAGGACCAATTCAAACCGGTCGAATAACAACTCCCCAGTGATGTTACATTTGAAAGGCAGGACTTCAAAGACGTAAAGTCTTTGGCGTCCTGTCCTTTTTCTAGGCAACCATTTGCCACATTTGAGCCTCTTTGCACCGACTTGCCACTCGCAGTACCTATCAGTACTGCTTCGGGCAACTTACGGTGCAAAGTTTTCTCAAATCTGACAAATCAGCCTGCTGACTATTTTTCCCGGTGATGTTGTGGACGCAAAAAATTTTAAGCTATGTGGCAACATACGGCGGCTTATCATCTCAAATTTGAAAACATACTAGAGGAACATTTGTGGACGCGCACTACCCCGAAGTTACGTTTTTTCGCCCTTTTTCTTGTCATCCCGTAAGGTTTCAATACGGGATATAGAAAAGGGGCTTTTTGTCCCTAACGCATCCTGCAAGTTCTTCCCCCTGGAGGGGGAAGGTGGCCAAAGGCCGGATGAGGGGGTTACTAATGAACATTGTTCCCACATGGGGAAACGTACACCGCAGCCGAGTAGGGGGGTCTTCTTTTTTCCCCCATTACCTATACGTAAAACTTGCTATAATACATCTATGAAGATCTTATACGTCATTACTTCGTCAGACGTCGGTGGAGCGGAGCGCGCGCTGTCTAATTTGTTGTCCACCGTTGCGCACACACACACGGTCAAAGTGGTTTGTTTAAAGCCGCTCGGCGCGCTGGCGAAGCAGTGGCAACAAAGTGGGGCAGAGGTCGTTTCGCTTGAAATAACGGGGGCTGGCCTTGGTTGTGTAGCTAAGTTAAAAAAAGAAATTGCCGCTTTTCAGCCTACTCTCATCCACGCCATGCTTTTTCGCGCCATAGAGTTTACGCGCTTAGCCTGTGCAGGTCAACCTATTCCCCTGGTTACCACCCCGCATTTTGACATTTCCCAAAAGCCGCGTTGGATGCGCTGGTTAGACCGCCTGCTTTGCCATATGGATACGGTCAGTGTGGCGGAATCCTTGTCCACGTACGAGCATTTGCGCCAACTTCAGCATTACCCCCCCTCTAAAACGCGCTTTATAGGCAATTCTGTAAAAAAATCCTTATTTTTTAAAGATAATTCTATAAGAGCGCGCATGCGTCATACGCAGGGTTTTACAACGCAAGACGTCATTTTTATAAGCGTAGCCCGGCTAGCTGCGGTTAAAAATCCGCAAGGGTTATTAAAGGCTTTTGCTCAAATTGTACCCCACTGCCCGCATGCCAAACTAATCTATGTGGGGGTGGGAAAAGAACGGGATGCACTTGAAAAATTGATTAATACCTTTTCTCTAACTAATAAAGTCCTATTGGTTGGAGAACAACAAAATACAAATGAGTGGCTTAATATGGCGGATGTGTTTGTGCTGGTATCGCATGAAGAGTCTTTGCCACTAGCCCTGTTAGAAGCCCAACAAGTGGGGTTGCCTTGTATTGTAAGTAAGGTGGGAGATATGCCCAAACAAATTGTCCATGGGCAAAACGGATTTGTATGTAACGATAAGGATGAAATGATATTGTCTTGCCTGTTAACAGAGCTTTATGAGAATGCCTCTTTACGCCGGAAAATGGGGGAGAACTCCTTACAAAAAATGGCGAAAGAAACGGATAATTCTCAACAATATCAACAACTTTATCAACAAATGGTAAACCGCTAAAAAGTTTTCACGTGAAAACTTTTTAGCATTAAAGTACGCAACAGGAGGTATAAAAAGTTTTCACGTGAAAACTTTTTAGAAAGTTTATGGAAGCAAGATTATTTTGGGCCGCATGCATTATGTATGCCTTCACTCTAGTCACCCGGTGGCTGCAACGAAAGGGAAAACTGACCTCTCCCTCCGTATTTAACAAATGGCACGCTATCTTTTTACTGCTGATTTTAAGTTGTGCCTTGTATGTTTTTTTATTTGTAATGAATGGTGGGGCGGGGGAACCCTATCCCATCCAAAAATTCATCCTAGGGGAAATAGTCATAGTAGCTATAGCTATATATGGGTGGATAGATGCCAAAAAGGCAGACAAAGCCAAGCAGGAAAAACTTATAAAAAGCAATTTAGATTGGAGTAACACCGTCTATTTTGCAGGGTTTGTGGCCTCCATAGTGATGTTCTTTTTTGTGCAAGCCTTTAAAATACCCTCGGCCTCCATGCGTTATACCTTAGTGGAGGGGGACCATCTGTTTGTAAATAAGGCAGTCTATGGGTTCCGTATCCCTTTTACAAATTACCGTTTTGGTCAATTTAAAGATATAGAACGGGGGGATATTATTATATTTGAGTTCCCGGCTAAGGACCGTAGTCAACTTAACTGTGGGGAGTATTCTCAGTATGGAAGAGACTTTGTAAAACGAGTTATCGGCCTACCTGGGGAAACGGTAGAGGTTAAAAATGGCCGCCCGTGGATAAACGGCCAGGAACTTCCTGCACAACCTTATGAAGTGTATGAAGACCTCCCACGGGTAACAGATTTTGTCAATGACGACCCGGAGCTATACCAGCAAATTTGGCAGGACCATTTGTTAGATAATTATCTAGGGATTGAGCTACGGGATGATTTCGGCCCAGTAGTAGTGCCGGAGAATACCTATTTTGTTATGGGGGATAACCGGGATAACTCGTGCGACTCCCGCTTTTGGGGCCCTGTACCGCGGGAAAACATTAAGGGAAAGGCGTGGTTTATCCACTGGCCGCTTAGCAAAATTGGCCTAATTAAATAGGCTGTTTAGGGATAAAAGTTTCCACGTGAAAACTTTTTACACTCATATTATATAAAGGAAAAACAAGTGCATCTTGTGCTCCTTTCAAAACCCGAAAAGTTTTCACGTGAAAACTTTTCTTGAGTTTTGCATTGAATTATGGTTTAATATAGGCAGGAGGATTTATGGCAGAAATTGTAGTAGTGGCAAACCAAAAAGGCGGTGTCGGTAAGACGACTACCTCGATCAATTTAGCATACGCACTAGCTTGCTTAAATCAAGAAGTGCTTTTAGTAGATTTTGACCCTCAAGGCAATGCCGGTTCCGGTTTAGGAGTAACGGTGGAAGACGGGCAAAAATCTGTTTATCATCTGCTCACCAAAGTAGCCCCTTTTGAACAAGTAGTCCGGCAGACCTCTAGCGAGTTTTTGGATGTACTTCCGGCCTGTAAGGACCTGGCTGGGGCCGAGGTAGAACTAGTCAATGTCCGCGGGCGCGAAAATATGCTCAAAGATGCGCTGGCCCCTATCCGGGATATGTACCAATTTATTATTATAGACTGTCCGCCTTCTTTAGGGTTGCTTACGCTTAATGCCATGATGGCGGCCGATAGCGTGATTACGCCTGTTCAGTGCGAATACTACGCCATGGAAGGGCTCGCCCACTTTATGGGTACTGTCAATAAAATTAAACAATTTCTGCACCCAAAACTTAAAATGGATGGGGGGGTACTTACCATGTATGATGCTCACCTTAACCTTGCTAAGCAAGTGCGCGAGGAAGTCAGCCGCTATTTTGGCGATAAAATCTACAAGACCCCTATTCCGCGTAATATCCGCCTAGCCGAAGCCCCCAGCTTTGGGCAATCTATTTTTGATTACGAGCCCGCCTGCCGCGGGGCAGAAGCCTATATTAAATTAGCGGTAGAATTTTTAACCCGCCGTGGGGCGAAGGTAGAAGATTATAAAGACTTTCAATTAACCGGCACTACGGCCCTAAATTACGATTTTGGAGGATAATATGGCTAGACAAGCATTAGGCAAGGGGCTTGACGCCCTGCTCAAACAAACCCAAGAAGTAGTCAATATGCCCACGCAAGAGGCGGCCCAGGTGGTACAAAATACCCCCGGTGTAACGGTGCAAAGCATTGATGTGACCAAAATTGTGCCCAACCGTTTTCAGCCCCGCCGCGTATTTGACGAAGAAAAACTGCAAGAGCTGGCTACCTCTATTAAAACGCACGGGCTTACACAGCCTATTGTGGTCATCTATGATGCTAGTTTGGATAAGTACGAAATTGTAGTGGGGGAACGGCGTTTTCGCGCCACGCAATTAGCCGGCCTTACGACGATAGACGCCATTGTGCACAAGCACCTTTCTGATGAGGAAATGTGTGCCTTGGCCCTCATAGAAAACATTCAGCGCGAAGATTTAAACCCCATTGAAACCGCTTTAGGGTACCGCAATTTAATGAGCAAATTCTACATTAAACAGGTAGATTTAGCGGCCTATTGTGGGAAATCCAAAGGATCTATTTCCAATACCCTACGTTTATTAGACCTAGAGCCGGAAATTCAACAAGCGCTGCAAGACGGTACGATTACCGAAGGGCACGCCCGCGCGATTTTGATGTTAGCGCCGGGGTCGTTCCGCATGGATTTCTTCAACCGGATTGTTAAAAATAAACTATCTGTCCGCCAGGCCGAACGATTAGCCACGGGCATGGCCGAAGGGCCCAAAACGGCTGATTCATCTCCCGACCAAAAACAGACAGATTTGGTCTTTTTTGAACAGCAAATGCAAGAAGCACTGGGTACCAAGGTAGAAGTAAAATGTGGGCGCAACCCGCAAAAAGGCACGCTGGTGATTCACTATCACTCGTTAGAGGAGCTAGATAATATTGCCAGCCGTCTTAAAAACAAAATGTTGTAAGAAGTAAAGTGTGCCAGAATTTGCCCGCTCTTGCATGTTGTAAGGGCGGGCTTATTTTCTATAGATAGGGATTGCATGCTTCTTGGCCAGAATGGGAAAAAGTTTTATTTTTCTTCTTCCACCATTCACAGGCTAATTGGCGGACATATGGATCATTTGGCGCATACATAAAGATCCACTTGCCTCCAGGGAACCCGGTTACTTGAATCCATCCTCCTCCTGCCCAAGAATTTCCTTTGCTTTTGTCCGCATGGTATTGAGTATCTACTGTAATGCCACAAGTTGAAGAAGCGATGCACCCTACATCCCAGCGACCAATATTTGAAAATCCATAAATTCCTTGGCATTTCCAGGGAGCAGTTATATCGATATCCAAGTCGCCCCTACAAATCCATCCTGTTTTTTCTAGGCCGTGATTCAACATATATACGTCATATACTTTCATTAAATATTCTGCGGTTGTTACCCATTCGGTAAAGCGCGCTCTTTTTACGGCTTTTTGATATTGCGGCAGAGCAATGGCGGCGAGGATGCCGATAATGAGCACGACGACTAAGAGCTCCATGAGAGTGAACCCGGCCCCCCTCACCTGCCCTACGGGCATCCTCTCCCTCCAGGGCGAGGATGACTTCCCCATGAGGGGGAAGGTGGGCGTAGCCCGGATGAGGGGGGAATTAAAACAAGGGGTCATCCTGAGGCGCTTTTGCTCAGGATCTTCCACGCGTGTTGTTTTGAAACTGCATGCGTGGTAGGCCCTGAACAGAAACCTTTTCAGGGCGTCGCAATTTTTTACATTTTTATTTTCTTTTTGCATATGTTCTCCTTATATTTGTCGGGTTAGCACCCGACCTATATTTTCAATTTTCTCTGTCACGGAAAACGCATGCAAAAACGGCTTACTGCATATACGGGATAGTAACAGACCATACATACAAAAGCCGTAGCTTACCGCAAAACGATAAACATTGGGCACAAAACAAACGGGTAATTAGTCCGTCCGCTTTGTGCCTTGTAGGCAGTTGTTTATGGCGTTACTATCCCCCTTGCGGGTTCTGCGTTTCTAAAACGCTTCCAAAAACAGATTAAATTGTATCTACATTATAACAAAACTTCGCCGATATTTGCTATGATAAAACTATGACAACAGAACTAATTATTAAAATCTTTTTGGCCTTAGCGCTGGGCGGCGCGCTAGGCATGGAGCGTGAATATCACGATAAGCCCGCCGGGTTTGCCACCAACTGTTTAATCTGTTTGGGGGCGATGTTGTTTACTGTACTTTCCGAAGTGATGGGCATGACGGGCGGAGACCCGGGCCGTATTGCCGCGCAAATTGTAACCGGGGTCGGTTTTATTGGCGCAGGATCTATTTTGCGCGACGGGAATAAAATCTCCGGCCTTACGACGGCGGCCGGCGTGTGGTTAGTAGCGGCCATCGGCATGGCCATTGGGTATGGCGAATATCTTTGGGCGGCTAGTTGTGCAGCAGCCATTTTAATTATTCAACTGGGGCTGCGCCGGACACTTAAGCTGGTGGAAACGTTTAAGCATTATGATACCATTCACGTCACGTGCGAGCCGCATTGGGCCGTCGTGGAAAAAATTCAACAACAGCTGGAAAAGCAACATATCCAACTGTTAAAACGTGAAGTTACCAAGCAGGATAATTTGTTCCACGTGGAGCTAACCGCCTCTTTTACCGGGCATGAATTTCAAAAGGTGACGCGCGACTTACTGGAAATGCCCGAAGTGCATAGTATCTATCAGTAACATTTAAGAACAAAACAAAGCCCCGGGTGTTTAGCCCGGGGCTTTTTGATGTGTACCTAATTATAACGGGGGTAGCGGGCCGACACCATCTGTGGGAACGGTGTAGGGCTTTTTTAACAGGCTTTTGGCTAGGTCGTCAAAACCCCATTTATCCTTAAAAGACAGCACGTATTTGTATTGGGCTTGGGCTTTTGCGCGTTGGCCTAATAAGTCGTAAACTTGGCCGAGGCGAAGCTCGTTCCATACGCCCCAACGGCTGGGCTGCTGCGCCGCTGTTTTGGCTTTGCTTTCTTCAAAAAGCGTGCGGGCCTGCTGATAGTTGCCTAGGGCCATTTGCGTGGTCCCTAGGGCGGTATAAGCGCGGGGAATGTAAATGTCTTTGTAGAACTTATCGCTGCCAATGAGTTGCAAAAATTGACGGGCTTGTGCGGAAACTTCGTCGTAATTTTGGGTTTCGTACAGGCAGATAATTTCTACATAGCGCATAAGCGGATTTTGCGGAAATTTAGCGCGCAGCTCACGGATAAATTCCAGCGAGGTTTTCGGCGCGTAAAAAGGGCTACTACGCGTATTTTGCACTTCAATTAAAATCAGTTTGGCGCTGTCCGACGTGAAGTGAGCTTTTTCGCGGGCCAAATTTAAGTACGTGACCCCTTGTTGGGGGTTGCCTTTAATGGCTACAATTTTGGCTAGTACTTTAATCACAGACGGCAGCGTGCCGGCAAAGTATTGATAAATCCCCAGGCCAAAATACGCGTCGTAATAAGTGGGGTCTAGCTTGAGGGATTTTTCCAAATTGCTAATGGCTTTGCGCCCGGCAAAATAGGACGTAATCCAGTTGCGGTTGCGCATGTTAAATAGGGCGCGTAACCCGTACAACGCACCAATGCCCATGTAGGCGTTGGTATCGTTGGGATTTTTCTTGATCCAGCGTTTGATGCCGGCGATAGAATCGTCCAAAATTTTTTCAAATACTTTGCGTTGAGCGTCGTCGCTCGTTTCAAATTCATATTCGTAGCGGCTCCAGGCAATCATGGCGTTGCCGAAGTGGGCAAAGGGGTGATCGGGGTAGTGTGCAAATACCCAGGCAATATTTTCTTGCGCGGTGTCAAAATCCAAACTATACACCCCGTTAATTCCCACCGTAGCGTGGTGCATAACGTCGGGGGGCAGTGTCAGCTCTGCCCGGGCCGGAAGAACGGCCGTGGCAATACACAGCACGGCCGTTAAGAGACAAATTAGCTTACGCATTACTTGGCCTCAATTTTGTCTTTGCCAAAATAGGGGCGCAGGGCTTTTGGAATAAGGACGGAACCGTCTTTCTGTTGGAAGTTTTCCAAGATGGCCGCAAAGGTGCGCCCGACGGCAAGACCGCTTCCGTTTAATGTGTGGACATATTCTAATTTGCCTTGGGCGTTTTTAAAGCGCAGGCCCATGCGGCGGGCTTGGAAGTCCAAACAGTTGGAGCAGGAAGAAATTTCGCGGAATTTATTTTCGCTGGGCATCCATACTTCAATATCGTAGGTTTTGGCGGAGGAAAAGCCAATGTCCCCGCTGCACAGTTCTACCACGTGATACGGAATTTCCAACTTTTTTAGTACGTCTTGCGCGTCTAATACCATTTGCTCTAACATGTCGTAAGAGTTTTCCGGCTTAGAGAGCATGACTAGTTCCACTTTGTCAAATTGGTGATTGCGAATGAGGCCGCGGGTGTCTTTGCCGTACGTGCCCGATTCTTTGCGAAAACACGGCGAATAGGCCGTTAATTTAAGGGGGAGTTCGGCCTCCGCTACCGTGCGGGTGCGGTTTAAGTTGGTAAGCGGAATTTCCGCTGTGGAAATTAAAAATTGTTTAGGCTCGCCCACTAGTTCATACATGTCCTCGCGGAATTTGGGAAGCTGACCCGTACCGACGAGGATATTTTCGTTTACAATGACGGGGGGTAAAATTTCCGTATATCCTTTTTGGGCGTGTAAATCCAGCATGAACGCAATGATGGCGCGTTCCAAGCGGGCACCTTCCCCTTTAAACAAGGCAAAGCGGCTGCCGGAAAGTGCGGCGGCGGCCTCAAAATCTAAAATGCCTAATTTCTCGCCGACGGCTTGGTGGTCTAGCGGCGTAAAATCAAATTGAGGGAGCGGAATTGTGCAAGGCACTACTTCCGGATTGTCGGCATCGCTGGTACCAAAGGGGATTTTTTCGTTGGGTAAGTTGGGGATGCTGAGCAGTAAATTATCAATTTCCGCTTTTTGGGGTTCCAGGGCGGTTTCCTGCGCGGTCATTTCTTCTTTGAGTTGACTAACGGCTTTCATGGCTTCTTGGGCGGCTGCGTCGCCTTGTTCTTTTTTAATTTTGCCGATAGATTTAGACATTTCGTTGCGTTTGGCACGCAGTTCTTCTACGCGGGCTAATACTTTTTTGTAGGCGTCGTACTTGGTTAATACTTCGTCAATTTGCTGGGCTAAGGCAGGTTTGCGCAAAGACAAGCGTTTTTTTACTTCTTCTGGGTTGGCAACAATTTGTTTAATGTCTAACATAATTCCTCTTATTTATTTTTAAAATCTAAGGCGTACGGCTCTGGAAAGTACGTCCGGTATGGTTTAAAATAGGTCACAGCATATTCCATGGCGTAGCTGGTGAGTAAATTTACACTTACCGGGGCTACGGTGCTTTGCCCGGCAATCAGTACCGCTACAATAAGCACCAGCGCTACAAACGACGCTTTTACAAGCGCAAAAAACGTTTTAAAAGCAAGGGCCGCGGATTGCTCCGTCAAAGTAGGGCGGTTCATAGCTGCTCCCGCTTGGCTAGTGCTTTGGCAAAACTTTTTACCAGTTTGCGCGCCATATAATCGGCTGCGTCTAAGGCGCGGGAACTTTCTTCGCTGTCCGAGCCGATCCATACGATTTCGGCCGTTTCCACGTCTACCAGTTTGGCAATAACAGCCACCTTGGCGTTAATGGTATATTCCGTCGGGCGTACATCTACTGAGTTGGAAAACTGCGTTCCCATGGGGCGTTGATACCCTACGTAGGTGCCGTCGGGCATACGCATGACGTCTTGACGGATCACCGGGCGCGATTCACTACGGCGCGAAGCCGTGAGCGTAAGCTCTGTGCGGGCAGGGGTGTAAGAACTTACTTCGCCAATAAGCAGTACATCTACGCCTAAAATGCGGCCGATTTCGCGCGTGGTGGCCGGGTCTAAATACCCGGAAACCGAGATGTTATGTTCCCGCAAAATACTTTCCAGCTGGGCGCGTTCCACCACTTTAAAACCGTAGCGGATTAGGTATTTGGCAAACAGGTTTTCCACCCCGTTTAAATCTGCCCACGAGTTGGAAAACGCCATTACCCCTATGCGGTTTATTTGGTTGAAATTATACGTGGGGCTGAGCACCGTGTTGGGAGTGCAGGCCGCTACGCATAAGCTGGCTAGTAACGCCAGGGCCCATTTCTTCATAACTCTATTATATAATTTTTAGAACGCGCGCGAAAAGGAGGAAACGACCCCGGTGATGTTGCAAAACCCCCTCACCCGGCCTTCGGCCACCCTCTCCCTCCAGGTAGAGGGTGCCTTGCTTATAATGAAAAAACGAAATTGTATTGTAAAAACAACGGAAAAAATTTACAATATAATTATCTTAACACACATAAGGAGTTGTATGAAGAAAATTGTTTTATTAGCTGCGCTTTTGCTGGCCGTTCCGGCGGCGTTTGCGCAGAATTATTACCCGATATATCACGAAGGTTTATATGCGGGCGCAACCCGGTTGGAACTTTACGGCGGGATGGTGCTGCCGCAAAGTGATTGGAAACATGGCGGTGAAACAGTGGATATGGGAAACATTGGTTGGGCGGCCGGTATGGGTTTTTACCGCAATATTTCCCGTGTAGTAGCCCTAGGATTGGACGGAAACTATGCCCAATTCGGCGATGGCGATGAACGCAAAGATAAATCCTACTATCGCACCGGCGCGGCTACGGGGTTAGTAGCCGTGCGCGTGAATTTTTTCCCGCGCCATGCTACGCGCATTTACATCCCGGCCGGTATCGGGGTAGGGCACGTGTTTGCCCGCCAAAATAATATCAATGATACCAGTGCGCACAAAACCTATAACAGCACCGATTTAGCCGGTATGCTAGGGGTGGGCGTAGAATTTGATATTGATGAAACCGTCATTTTTGGCGCGGAAGGACGCTATTATGTGATGCGCACCCGCGACGATTTTGAAAGCCAACTCGGTAAAGATTACATCCACTATGGGGAAATTTTGCTGAAATTTGGCTTTAGATTCTAAGATGAAAGTTTGAGCAGAATGAAAGGGCTCCTGATAAAAGGGGCCCTTTTTTGGTGGGACTCTTACGTCAAATATTTAGTTCCCTTTAGGCAGAAAAAATGATAACAAGAGGTTTCATCCTTGAAAATTTATTTTTCCGGGAAGGCATATATATGCCAAGAAGTTTCCGATATACTGCACGGTATCATTCCTAGGGATTGGAATACGTTATCCCAAAGAGGTTTGTTATAGGATGTATAACCAAATTTCCGCACTGTTTTGTGTTGTCCGTTACAGAGGCGTCCAGGAGACGACTTGTAAACACGAGAATAGTTTGTACAATATCCCCTGGTACAATGTTTGTTCAAAATAAGATTCATACTAGTTGTCCATATATTTATATTAATGGAATTATCCTGATTTTTCCACAAAGAGCCCGTAGGGTCTTCAGACACTTTTGTAAACCCCGGAACGGAAATATCTAAATTATCTAGTGTATGCGAGTATTCTCCATGTTCCAAATAATATCTTTCTTGAGCGTCCACAATTTGTTCGGCCAGTTGAATTTGGGGAACGTACAAACTCTTAAGAGCTGCTTTTTGATATTGTGGAAGGGCTATGGCTGCTAAGATACCGATAATGAGGACTACGACTAACAACTCAATAAGGGTGAAACCTTGGCGTGTCACACACTGCGTCATCCCGCAGGCCTGTAATGCGGGACACCCGTGTGGGGCCACCCCTATACCCCGCATACCGACACTGCGGGGTGACGAGGGGCGGGTGAAACCGCGTGTCGTTGTAAAATAAGATAATTCCTGAAATTTTTTCAGGGTTTTCAATGCTGCTCGTATAGCCATGGCTTGCGTAACAGTAGGGGTGAAAGATATCCTAGCGGGCCGCCCCACAAGTTCGGTAATAATTCCTGATTGAAATTTTATGGTTTTACGTTCTTTGTTCATACATTTTCTCCTGTGTTGTCAGGCAGTGCCTGACCTACACTTAATTTTTCGCTGCTCTTGGAAAACGTATGCAAAAACGGCTGACATCTATGAGCCCTTATCCCAGAACTCAACCAACACAGCCGTAGTTTATTGTTTAGACAATAAACATTAGGTACAAATCAACAGGGTTATAAGGCCTGTGAATTTGTACCTGAAAACAGCTGTTTATGGCGGGATAAGGACCCTTACGGGCTCTGCGTTTCTTAAACGCTTCCAAAAACAGAATCAAATTTTTACAACAAATTTATTTTAACATAATTTAGTATGAAAAAAACCCCGGTCTGTGCCGGGGTTTCTTGCTGGATGATGATTCGTTATTTCTTTTTTATAGCCAAATAGCCCATTAAACGGTAGATTAATTTGGAGACGTTAAACTCCGTAATGGTATCGGCTTTGCGCGCGCAGGCTTCCACTACGTCAATAGCTACAATTTTTTTGTGCTTAATAACTTCGCGGAATAAGTCCAGCGCTTCGTACCACATAAACCCACCGGGTTGTGGCGTGCCCGTGGCCGGAATGACCGACGGATCAAAGCCGTCTACGTCAATAGTGATGTATACGGTGTCGGTCAGTTTTTTTAGCACTTGCGGGATGAGCTTTTTAATGTCGCGGTTTTCGTGCATTAAAAACGTGGTTACGTTGCCGGCGTTGCAGTATTGTTTTTCTTCGCTGGCAACGCTGCGTATCCCCACTTGCACTACTTTTACCTGGCGGGAGGCCGGGTACAACGCACACGCGTGCGATTTGGGCGTACCTTCAAAGGTTTCGCGCAAATCTGCATGCGCATCAAAGTGCAAAATGCTTAGGTTTTTGTACGTATCAATATAAGGCTGCGCAAGAGCTTGCGTGACGGTATGTTCACCACCGATGTAAAACGGAATCGCCTTATACTTCATTAAGTTGCGTACCGTTTTATCAATATTTTTAAATACCGTGCTAGTAGAGCCTTTGCAGTTGACGGCCGGCTGGGTGTTGATGCCCAGTTCCCAAGTTTCGGTCTTGGTTTCTTCGTCCCACAGTTCTATTTGGGTGGACGCTTCAATGACGGCGGCCGGGCCTTTGGCAGTACCGTGCCCGTAGCAAACCGTTTTTTCAAACGGTACCGGCACGACTACGAATTTACAAGAGGCTAGAGCGCTTGTTTTGCTCTCTAGCCCCATAAATTTATCAGTTTGTACGTTATCGCTCACAACAAGTCCGTGCTAATTAGCTTACAAACACAGCCGCGGCGATGACGGTGGTCCATACCCCGTTGGCGCAAACGGCCGATTGAGTGATGTTGGAAGTGCGGACAATTTTGCCGCTCATTTTCCAAATTTCTTCTTTTTGATCCCACGTGGTGTCATTATCAAAATCAAGACCCAAGGTGGTGGACAACATTAAAGCCGCCAAATCTTCTGCGTAGTCCCCGGCTTGTTTGTCGGTTTCGCCAAAGCTGTGGTGCTCGGACAAATAGCCGTGGTGGTTGCGGTCTTTAGGAATGGCTACCCCGACGGAAGCCGCAATCATACGGCGATATTCGTTGCTGGTGTTTCTGCTAATTACACAATGCAGAATTTGGCCCGGGTGCAATTTTTTAAGACCTTTTTCTACGGGAATGGTTTTGCAACCGGGAGGGAAAATACTGGAAACAGGTACCAAGTTAAAGCTGGCAATTTTTGCATCGCGCAAGGCTTCTTCAAAGCTGGCGAGTTTTTCTTTATGACGGCCAATTCCTTTGGTAAGGAAAATTTCTTTGGGTACAAATGCTTCGTACATTATTCGTTCCCACGCTCCTTTAGTGTGAATTTAAGTATGTATATATTATAACAAATATGGGGGCTTGTAAAGGGGTATTTTGTGTAACGGGGTAAGGCCCCTTTTGGGGCGCAAAGCCACCTATTTTTGCGAGCGCATTACCGCAAGAATTTCTTTGAAATCTTGGCGGGTTTTGCGTACTAAATACGGAAACGCGTCTTTTTGGGCTACGCGGGAAAAATCGCTGCCCATTACCTCTTGCATAAAAGAAACTAAACTTTCGTTAAAAACCGGAAACATAAACCAATTTTCGTGCTTGATTTTTTGGGTGCCTTTGTATAAATCCGCCCCTACATAAGCGGAAATAATACCGATGAGTTCCCCGGTGTTGGTCATCACGCCCGAGCCGCTCATCCCTTTTTGGATGCCAAAATTGGTGGTATAGGCATAGCCTAAATCTTTGACGTAATAGACGGGGTGTGGGTCCTGCTTGACGGTGCGTTTGCCGTCAAAAATGGAAATGACGGAAAGATTTCGGTCCAGCACGTAATTGCCGTTATCAAATACCGCAATGGGCGGTAACTGCGGGCTTAGGACGTGGCGATATTGGCTATGCGTACGCGGGTTACGCATTAGCCAGGCCGTAAACTGTTTTTCACTAAGCGCGGTGTGTGGGGTGCCGGCGGTTTTTGCGCGGCGGTAGTAGGTTTTGGGCGCGCGGGTTACGTCTAGCTTAATAAGGGCAAAATCGTTTTTGACTAGTTGCTTGGGTTGGTAGCCGGGGTGCACAAAGACCGTGGGTTTGGCCGCAGTGTGGGGGACTTCGGCAAAGGCAGAAACCGGCGTGTCTAACAAATCCATCCGTAGTGTGCAGTTTTTTTGACACGCGTCTTTTACGCAGTGGGCCGCGGTAGCAAACCAACGGGGGGCAATGCGGGTGGCTTGGCATTTGCTTTGCTGGTTAGCGGAACTAATAAAATATTCAAAGGTGTGATAAAAATCTTCTTTACGCGTGTGTTTGTCTTCGTCTGTAACGGAAATGACACTCACTTCTGCCTGTAACGTAAGGGCACAAAAAACGGCACATAAAAGGAGTAATTTTTTCATGGGGCAACGTCCTCTTTAGGAAAAATAAAACAAGTATCAAAGCCGCTACGCGTGCTTAACGTACTTACCTGCGGCCAGGAAAGTACGGCAACAGTGCCCGGTTTAGCAACCGCAAAAGGCGATTGTTGCATCACAAACCCAAAAGGCATATCCGTCCCTAAATAACCAGATTCCCACTGCATGACAAAATTTTGCGCAGAGGGAGTAGCTAAGGAAAAGGGCGCGCGGTAATGGGTGTGCATACTACCGGTGTAAATAAATAAGATAGCATCGGGGTTTTTATTGGCTACGTAGCTAATAATTTGGCGCCAGTGTGCGTTACGCTCTTGCAGCCCAAAGACGGATTGGGCTTGATTTTCAAAAGGAGAAATGGGAGCTTCGTGCTCTTTGATGTAGGCTATATTTTCTAAGCCGATAATTTGAATGCCGGCTTGCAAAAATTTATTAAAAAATAAAAAATCATCATCATTGCGGCGCCATTTCATTTCTAAACGGTGCACGGGACGACCTGGTAGTTGCCACGGGAAAAGCCGGTCCGACACGAACTCGGTCAGGATTATAATGTTACGGTCCGGGTATAGTTCCTTATATTGAAAAATCATTTTTTCAAATGCTTGATAAATAAACGGATGATCGTGTTCTTCCCCTACAAAAATTTTACGTGCAGTGGACGGAATAAACTGTGCGTAATTGATTTGGTCCAGGGCTTCATACGAAAAACGCAAGGTTTGGGATACGGTTGCTTGCTGGTCTTGCCAAAAGGCAAGATCCTTTTCTATCGTTTCAAACCAGGCAAAGGCCATTTGATCGTTGCGCAAAGCAAACAGCGGGTCCGGCGCGGCGGCGGATAGAGCTACCGGCGTTGATAGGGTAGCCATGGCTTGGAACGGCCGCGTATGGGGGGAGCTGTAAAAAGCGGTACGATCCTGATGGGCCAGCCGAGCTACCCGAGAGGAATGAACGGCGGCCTTGGCATTGCGTTTGGTTTGCAGCGAAACTAACTGCCGCAGGCGGGCCTGCTGCTGGGCGAGCGGGTATCTACCCGTATTGCGAAACCACGAAACTCCGCCCCCGGCATACAGCAAGGAGCTTAGCATAATTATAAAGAAAGAAACTAACCCACGGGGTAACATGTAACCATTGTAACACGAAAGGTCTTGCTTGCGCAAACGGGCCGAGCGGGCGGTACGCATGCACAAGCACCAAATTTGCTAAAATATAATTAACCTAACGTATGCCTACAACTATGAAAGAAGATTATTATAAAATTCTGGGCATTGAACGCAGTGCCACAGAAGCAGAAATTAAATCGGCCTTCCGCAAGCAGGCCATGAAGTATCACCCGGATAGAAACCCCGGTAACAAAGAAGCCGAAGAACAATTTAAAAAAGTAAACGAGGCGTTTTCCGTCTTGTCCGACCCGCAAAAAAAACAAATGTATGACCAATACGGCCATGAAGGCGTCAACGGCGCCGGCGGTTTTGGCGGGTTTAACGCCAGCGGCTTTGGTGACATTAACGATATTTTTGGCTCCGTCTTTGGGGATATGTTCGGTGGGGCGTTTGGCGGCGGACGCAGCCGCGGGCCGCGTGTCACCCGTGGAGAAGATTTAAAATTAGATGTGGAATTAACCCTGGAAGAAGCCTTTAGTGGCAAAGAAGAGCCTGTGGATTATACGCGGTTAGACAACTG
This sequence comes from Elusimicrobiaceae bacterium, assembly GCA_045604045.1. Taxonomy (GTDB): domain Bacteria; phylum Elusimicrobiota; class Elusimicrobia; order Elusimicrobiales; family Elusimicrobiaceae; genus Avelusimicrobium. The sequence goes on from JAZUNI010000034.1 coordinate 51,912, forward strand.
CCAAGCGTGTGACGGCAGTGGGGCTGCCCCGGGTAGCGCGCGCAAGACGTGCCGCTCTTGTAATGGTTCGGGCCAGGTAACCTATTCCCAAGGATTTTTTAGCATGCGCCAGGTCTGCCCCGATTGCGGCGGCAAAGGAACTGTCGTCGAAAAACCCTGTACCGAGTGCCGCGGAACGGGCCACAAACGGGTCAAAGAAAAAATCACGGTTAAAATACCTAGCGGTGTGCGCACCGGCGTAACGTTGCGCGTTTCCAACGGCGGGGACATTGGCGAAAACGGCGGCGGCTTTGGCGATTTGTACGTAGAAGTGCATGTTAAAGAACACAAAATTTTCCGCCGCGAAGGCGATGATTTGGTGATTGAGGCGCCGATTACGTACCCGCAAGCCGTGCTGGGCGGCAGCATGAAAGTGCCTACCATTGAAGGCAAAGAGCTGGACGTAACTATCCCCAAAGGTACGCAGTTTGGCGAAGTGCTCAAAATGCAAGGCAATGGCATGCCGCGCCTAGGCAAAAAGGGATTTGGAGATTTGCTCATCAACGTAAAAATTGAAGTTCTCAAAAAGCCGACGGCCAAACAAAAAGAACTACTCGAAGCGTTGGCCGCAGAAACAGGCGGCAAGAAAAACAGTAGTTTTTTCAAAGAGTTATTTGGGAAATAGCATTATCTTTGGGAATTTGCTATAATTAAAGCAGTGGATTTTCCCTTAATGGGAAATGAAACTGGAAATAAACTTATGTACGCAATTATTGAAACTGGTGGAAAACAGTACTGGGTGAAACCCGGTCAAGATCTGCAGGTTGAAAAGCTGGACGCGGAAGTGGGAGCCAATGTAGAACTGAAAGTTCTCTGGGCCGCTAACGAAGAAGGTACCTCAGCAGATACCAAAGCAGCTAAGGCTGCCAAGGTCACCGCTCAAGTGGTAAAACATTTGAGAGGTCAAAAAGTCATTGTCTATAAACGCCGCCCCAAAAAAGGATACGAACGTACCCAAGGGCACAGACAATACTTAACGCAAATTAAAATCACGGATATTCAGTTATAAATTGGGAGATAAACAATGGCACATACAAAAGCTCAAGGTTCTTCCTCCAACGGAAGAGACAGCCACGGCCAACGTTTAGGGATTAAACGCTATGGCTCCCAGTTTGTAAACGCTGGGGAAATTATCGTACGCCAACGCGGTACTAAGTTCCTGCCCGGAACCAATGTATCCCGCGCCAGCGACGACAGCCTCTTTGCCCGCGTAAGCGGCATTGTGACCTTTGAATGGGTCCGCAGAGGCAAACAACAAATTTCCGTGTACCCCAAAGTTGCGGAAACCAAAGAAGCCAAAAAAGAGCCTGCTAAAAAAGCTGCAAAGGCCGCGCCGAAAGCCGCTGCCCCCAAAGCTTCCAAGGCTCCCGCTAAAAAAGCAGCTGCCAAAAAACCGGCAGCCAAAAAAGCGGACAAATAAACTTTTGGCCAGTTAAAGCGGCGGGAAATTTTTCCTGCCGCTTTTTTGTTACAAGGATTCTTATATGCAATCAGGCAGTTTTTTAGACCGTGTTAAAATTTACGTCACCGCCGGCAAAGGAGGGGACGGATGTTTGTCGTTTCGGCGCGAAAAATTTATTGAATTTGGCGGCCCCAACGGCGGCTGTGGCGGACGCGGGGGCGATGTCATCCTACGCGCGGAGCCCAATTTAACCACGCTCTTAGAACTAGCCTATCACCCGCATATTGATGCCCCTAACGGGGAGAAAGGCGGCTCGTACAATAAAACCGGGCGCGCCGGAGAAAACCGCTATGTTTATGTGCCTTGTGGTACGATTGTGCGCACGTTAGAAGGCGAATTTTTAGTAGATATGACCAAACCCGGGCAAGAATTTACCGTAGCCAAAGGTGGCGCGGGCGGACGCGGAAACCAATCCTTTAAAACTCAACAAAATACCGCCCCGCACCTTGCCGAAAACGGGTTGCCCGGCGAAGAAGTGACGCTGATTTTGGAACTTAAAGTATTGGCGGACTTGGGCTTGGTCGGGTTCCCCAACGCAGGCAAAAGTACCTTTTTAAGCCGCATTTCCGCGGCGCGCCCGCGCATTGCCGATTATGCCTTTACCACACTTAACCCCAATTTGGGTATTACCTTGCACCAAGGGGTCAGTTTCGCTACTGCCGACATCCCCGGCATTATTGAGGGAGCGAGCGAAGGGAAGGGGCTCGGTTTTCAATTTTTAAAACACATTGAACGCACACGCGTTTTGTTACACTTGGTAGACCCGGAGGGGTTTGACGGGCTTTCCGCGGAAGAAAGCGTGAAAGTGATTGAAAAAGAACTTAAAACCTTTAACAAAAAACTATTTGATAAGCCGCGCATTTTGGCTGTGAATAAGGAGGATTTGCCGTCGGCTGAAAAAGTTTACAAAGCCCTTACCAAAAAACGCAAAAAACAAAAAGTATTTTTGATTTCCGCCGCTACCGGAGAGGGCGTAAAGGAAGTATTAGACGAAGTAGTAAAGATTTTGTCTTCTACTCCCGTGGAACAAATTACAATGGAAGAAGAAAAACCTGTGGTACATAAAGTGGAGCCGATTTTTACCATCACGCGTGATGAAAATGATGTTATTCACATTACGGGCAAAAAGGTGGAAGAATTTATTGCCATGACTAATTTTACCCAGCCTGAGGCTGTTACGCGTTTAAAAGGAATTTTCAAAAAAATCGGGTTGGAAAAAGCACTACTTAAACAAGGCGTGCAAGACGGCGATTTGCTCGTCGTGGGCGGCAAAGAATTTGAGTGGAACGGCGACTTTGATGAAGAAGCCCCGCAAGCACCCGAACATGCCGGTTATAAACGCCGCGAAACCAAAGCCGAGCGCTTGGCTAAACGCAAAGCAAGACGCGAAGGGAAGAAATAGGGGTTATTGAAAAAAAGAAAGAGCCGATCCCCCTTTTATGAAGTGAGTGCCCCACAATTTGTTACACCAAAATCCGCTGGTGGCGGTGTTGCCCAAGTGTTCAAAACAGCCAAAGCCTTCCGCTGGGTAGTTAATGCCAAGAGATTTTCTGTTGGGCATATAATAAAATCCGGTCTTTTTGTATGGGCCGGATAATGCTTCTAAATATAAGGTTCCCTTTAGGCTAGTCTCTGTGCCGATGGCTATGCCCCAATATCCGTTGGAATGGCAATCTATAGAATAGCTGTAAAAATTACAGGACTGGTTCCAGTCAGCCGGTAAGGAGACATCTAATTGAGAAAATTGAGTAGCGAATGCCCCATTTTCTAAAAAGTATTTTTCTTGTGCTTGGCCTAGTGCCTTAATTAATGGTATAACGGCTGCTCCGCGTGCTTTGGCGGTGGCTTTTTGATATTGCGGCAAGGCAATAGCGGCTAATATGCCGATGATTAACACCACGACTAAAAGCTCAATAAGGGTGAAGCCGTTGCGCCCCTCGTCATCCCGACCCTGCGGGCAGCAACATATACGGGATATAGGGGCGGATAATGTGGCATTTATATCCCGGATTACAAATTTCCGGGATGACGTTAATTGATTAGTTTCTTTTTTCATGTGTTCTGCTGTTGTCAGGCGGTGCCTGACCTACATTTTCAATTTACCCTGCCCTGGAAAACGTATGCAAAAACGGCTTTCATATTGAGTCTAGATAAATACCCAATCATAACAGCCGTAGTTTGTTATTTTTACAAATAACAAACATTCGACACGGTACACCCGAAGGATCAGTTCGGATATAACGTGTCTGTAAACGGTCTGTTAAAGGATTTATCTAGGGCCTGTTAGCCATCTGCTGTTGCAGTTCCAAAAACAGAAATAAATTGTACTCATAGTGTAACAAAAAACAGGGACCTTGTAAATTTGTAACCGGACTGCCGATACCGGTGGCAAAATGCTATAGTATATTTATGAACCTAAATACACTACTGAAACATACTTCGCGTAGCTTGTACCTGAGTGTAAAAATGTTGCCCGCGTCTATGCGCCCGGCGTTTGGATTGGCGTATTTGTTGTGCCGCTATGCCGATACCATTGCCGATACCCCCTTGTTACCCGCAGAAAAAAGAGTGCAAGCCATTAAGCAATTTCCGCAAGCGGTGCGTACGCGAGATATCTCTTTTTATCAAACGTTGGGAGAAGAAATTACCGGCCCCAGTGAAAACCCGTACGAGGCAGCACTCCTAAAACACTTGCCCGATTGTGTGGCGGCATGGGACCGTATAGCACCTGCCCAACAAGCGTTTATATACGACGTAGTTCACGCCGTATGCGAAGGGATGTGTATTGATTTAGGTACGTTCCAGGCGGCAGAAACAGCCCCTTTGAAAGCTTTTAAAACCGTGCAGGAATTGGCCCACTATTGCAGACTGATGGGTGGAAAGCCGGGGATGTTTTGGAGTCAGCTTATTTATCATACCCAATCTATTAAAATGCCCCAAGAGCCGTTTTTTGATTTGGGTCAGAACATCGGCGACGCCTTGCAAATTGTAAATGTACTGCGTGATTTGCCCAAAGATTTACAGTTTGGACGGTGTTATTTCCCTGAGGAACAATTGCGCCTACATCAATTGACAGCGACCGATTTGTTGCGCCCGGAACAAGCACAGAAATTTGAGCCTATTAAACGCTATTGGCTGCATTGGGGCAAAGAAAAATTGCAATATGCGTTTGTGTATTACCGGGCTTTACCAAAAAGGGCGTTGCGTACCCGCGCTGCGGTGGCGTGGCCCATTTTGTGGACGGCGGATACGTTTTGCAAATTAGCGGCTGAGCCGGATTTATTAAACCCGGCAAAACGGGTGAAAATCCCGCGTAGCCGTGTGTATTTCACCATGTTGGTTACCCCGTTTATTTTAAGTAGTAATACGCTATTTGAGAAGTGGTTAACACAGAAATTAAAAAATCTTCTGTAGAGCGGCTTGGTATATTACACTATTCCCCTGTAAAAAGATTTTTAAAATTAGGCCTTGAAATTTTTTCAAAAAGTCTTATTATACTAATAACTATTAGTACTTGGGAGATGGGCTTTGTCCCTGGTTGAGGTTGTGCGATCACTGCGTGGTGGCTGATCTCGTTAAGACCCGGATGAGTTCCTTCCCTAGGAAATAGGAACATGGAGTCATAAAACATGACACGAATGAGCTAAACCCCCGAATTGGTACGCGGGGGTTTATTTTTAGTTCTTTTTTTCGCGGCTTTTGCGCTTCATCTCTTTCCACACCGCGAGTGCTTCCTCGGGGCTTTGCGCCTTTACATCGCCAAATACGTGCGGGTGACGGTAGTGGAGCTTGTCATAAAGGCCTTGGATGACGTCATCAATGGTAAAGAGGCCTTCCTCTTTGGCTATTTGCGCGTGCAAGAGGACTTGCAACAATACGTCCCCTAGCTCTTCTTGCATATTGGCGGCGTCTTTTTTTTCTATAGCGGCTATTAGTTCTTCGCTTTCTTCGCGCAGGTTTTTAATAAGGGACTCATGCGTTTGTTTTTTATCCCACGGGCAACCGTTAGGGCTGCGCAAAATGGCAAAAGTTTCTACTAAATCCTCAAAGTTATTTTTCATAGTATTCCCCGTCCAAAAATGTGATACAATTATTATATGAAAAATTCTATTGCTTGGCTTGGTGCCGCTGTTTGTAGCGTATGTTTTGCCCTCTCTGCCTTTGCGCAGATGACCGTGGTGCGTGTGAACGGTTCTAAAATTTATTTAGATACTTCCGAAGAGAAAACCTCTCCTACGGTGGGGAGTACATTTAAAGTAATTGTATCTTCCGAACCACTGACCAACCCCAAAACTGGGAAAAATTTGGGAGAAGTGTATACGTATTCTTCCGTCGGTAAAATTACCGAAGTGCAACCCCTGTACGCCATTGGCGAACTAACCGAATCCAAAGGGGTGCGTGTGGGCCAGCAAGCCGTATTTGAAGAAATTAAACCCGTCATCACCCAAGCGGCTGACGCCGAAAAAACTCCTAAATCGAACCGGGCTAAAACAACCTATCAACCGATTGAACAAACGGTGATTAGCTTGACCCAAGCCGACGTAACGGCTGCCGGAGCACGCAATATTATCACGCTAGGCGAAGATGATAAGGTAAACGTATTTTCCCGCGCAGAAAACGAAACTCTCAAGCCGGAGCTGAGTTTTGCGTTGCCCGTCGGGAAAAAGGGCCTCGCGGTTTCTGCCGCAGCTGTAAAAGAGGGACTGGCGCAAATTTTTGTAACGGTGTATAACCAAGACCGCGCGCAGATTAGTACGCTAGTACTTGAAAATAAAAACGGACAGTTGGAACAAACCGATACGCTGCCGTTTTTCGTTAAAGAATTAGGGTGTGGAATAGATAAAAAAATATGGGGGCAACGGCCCTTTATCTTGGGTACGCAGCCCGGTAACGCGCGCGAAATTGTGTTTGAAAAAGGCAAATTTGTAGCAAGCGCAGCCACGTTTAACACGCGTCATAATTGGCTAGAGGGACTGGCGTACTACCCCATTGAAAAAGCCAATCAGGAGAATTTAATTTTTACGGCCTCTAACGGCACACTACGCATGATGCTTTCTAACGGCAAACGCGCGGAAAGTAAAGACGTATTTGGCGCTACGCCCTTGCGCGTGCAATATAAGCAAGAGATTTTGAAGTTTACCCCGTCTATTCAGGTGTTTGGCGCACCGGGAGAGGCGACGTTGGCTGCCGTAGAAAATACAACCGCCATGGGGCTGCTGACCGAGACGTTTGGTTCGTATAAAAAGGGAAACATTCACTTTTTACGTTATGAAAAAGGACGTTTCAACATCACTGATACCGTGGAACTGGACGGCGTGCTCTACGATACCGCCTGCACGGATAGCGCTATTTTAACGGCGGAAACCTTGCCGGATGGTACAAGCACAGTTGTAGAAATTTTAAAATAAATTTAGGAGAAAGTTGTGGCACAATCTACTGAAAAAATTGACGTTTTAGATAAAGGCTTTGTACGCCTGATTGATTTTATGGGTGGCGACGACCGCGCCGTACAAGCGGCACGCGTGTCGTTTGGCGCGGTGTCCAAAGGGCCGGAACAAGATAAACGGCTCATTAAATATTTGATGGAGCATGCGCACCATACGCCGTTTGAACATTGCTATTTTCAATTTCACATTTGCTGTCCCATTTATGTGGCACGCCAATGGATGCGTCACCGCTGGGGATCTTACAACGAAGTAAGCGCCCGCTATACCGAAGTAAAAGATGAATTTTACATCCCTGCTTCTTTCCGCGGACAGGATACTAAAAATAAACAAGGTTCTGTGGATAGCGCGAGTTTGGATCAAGCCGCGTTGCGTAAAATTTATGAAGATAACATTGAGGCGTCTTACGCGGCGTATCATAAACTGATTGAAGCCGGTGTGGCGCGTGAAATGGCCCGCGGCGTATTACCCGTGTGCCAATATACTCAGTTTTACTGGAGTGTAAACGCACGTAGCCTATTTAACTTTTTGTGTTTGCGTACCGATAAACACGCGCAGTATGAAATCCGCGTGTACGCTGACGTAATTGCTAAAATGGTACAAGAAAAAATGCCGTGGGCGTGGGAAGCGTTTGAAGCATTAAATAAACAGCTCCCGCTCGGCGCGGCGTAATTTTTATAGAGGGGGGAAAACGCATGAGAGTGCTGGGTATGATTATGGCCGGCGGAAAAGGGGAACGACTCTATCCTCTTACCAAAGACCGTTCTAAACCGTCCGTACCGTTTGGCGGGAAATACCGTATTGTGGATTTTGTGCTATCCAACTTTATTAATTCCGGTATTTTTTCGTCTTACGTGTTGGTGCAATATTTGTCGCAAAGTTTGATTGAATATTTGCGCACAACCTGGCGAACTGAAGGAATTGTGGCCGACCATTTTTTGACTTGCGTTCCCCCGCAAATGAGACTGGGCGAAATTTGGTACCGCGGTACGGCTGACTGTGTGCGCCAAAACATTAACCTGGTTAAAGATTTTGCCCCCGACGTAGTGGCTATCTTTGGCGCAGACCATATTTACCGCATGGATGTGCGGCAGATGATTGATTTCCATGTGGCGCACAAAGCAGATGTTACGGTGGCCGCTAATACGGTGCCGCTGCAGGATGCAACGGCTTTTGGCGTGTTAGGTACAAATGCCGATGGACGTATTGTACGCTTTGATGAAAAACCGGCGCACCCGCAGTGTATCCCCGGCGACCCAAAGCACGCTTACGCGTCTATGGGGAACTATGTTTTTAATACCGATACGCTTTTACAGGTACTCCAAAAACGATTTGCCGATACGCCTGCGCTGGATTTTGGCAAACATATTTTACCCAAAATTTTAACCGATTACCGCACCTATGCATATAACTTTCAAAGCCAGGTGCTACCCGGTGCTAAACCTTACGAAGAACAAGGCTATTGGCGGGATGTGGGGACGATTGAATCGTTTTGGCAATCCCACATGGATTTATTAGGCGCAAAACCAAAAATGGATTTAAATAACCCTAAATGGCCGGTAAGCACTACCCTGCACCGCGTGCCACCTACTAAATTTTTGGGCGGCAGTGTGACCAACTCTATGATTGGGGACGGGTGTGTGATTAGCCCCAAAGCCAAAATTAAAAATTGCGTGATTAGTGACAGCGTCATTATTGGCGAGGGCGTGGAGTTAGAAGGCTGCGTCATCATGGATAATTGCGAAATTAAAGCCGGGTGCAAACTTAAAAAAGTAATTATGGACCGCTTTAATACCATCGCCCCCAAACAAACCATTGGGCTGGATTTGGAAAAAGATTCTCAAAAATACTATATTGATCCGTCGGGGATTATTGTCATCCCGCGTGGAAAAAAGAAGTATTCATAAACCCGGCAGTGTTTTGCGCAAAGAATGGTTGGTGCGCAAAAGAAACGGAATAAAATATGCATGCTCATATTTTTTATAACACGGATATCCCTAAATACCTACGACGTACGGGGCTTTATACACGTGCGCTAGAAAAGGGCCTAAAAAAACTGGCACGGAAAAATATAGAAGTAAATGTTATTTTTGTGGATGAGCTGGAAATTTTGCGCGTCAATAAACAATACTTGAGTCATCATTATGTAACGGATGTAATTTCGTTTAATAATGCGCGTCCGCCCGTTTTGCCCGCTGGCGAGCCGTGGGGATTTGGTGATATTTTTGTGTGTTATCCTGTAGCACGTAAAAATGCTAAAAATTTTGGCCACACCATTCTGCAGGAAATGATGATGTATGTAACACATGGGGCACTGCACTTATCGGGCATGGACGACCACGACCCCAAGGACCGTGCGGAAATGGACCGCCAAGCCGAAAAAATTATTCATCAAGTATTGCTTTCCAAGTAGTTTTATCTTTTCAATTTTCTCTGTTAAAAACGGGTGTTGATATCCCCCGAGGATGCGTTTTTCTTTTGATAACTGGCCAAACTAATTAATTTTTGGGGGTATGCAAGCGCAGCCCCTTGTGTTATGATACTAACACAAACTAAATTAGGAGGGAATGCCTATGATTCAAAAAATGGGAATGATGTTGGCGGGTGCCTTCTTAGCTATCTTGGGGATGGCTGTAGTGGCACAAGCACAAACGGTGCGCGGAGAAGGGAGATATATCTCTAATAACCTAACGCACCTAACGCCGTTTAAAGCCATTGAAGTACATGGCGACGCACAGGTGGATGTGTGGCAAGCAGAAGGACAAAGCGTAACGGTCAGTGGAAAAAGTAATTTAGTGGAACTGGCGGATATTCGGGTGGAAGATGAAACGCTTTTAATTGGGTTTAAACACCCGGTACACATTAAGGGAGCGCATGCCTTGCATGTAGCCGTAGGTACTAATACGCTGGAAGGCATCACGGCCAAAGAACGAAGCCGGGTGCGGGTGCGCGGCACGTTTGAAATACCTGCCTTTGTGATAACCGCTAGAGACCATGCGTACGTAACGGGGGATCAGTTAAAAGGCGCTCACTTGCGCGTACAAGCGGCTAACAAGGCAGAAGTAGATTTGGAACGCTTACACGTAAAAAAATTGGAAGCGGGGCTGTTTGATAAAGCGGAAATGGAACTTTCCGGCGCGGCTGAAACGGCGCAACTCATTAACAATGGAAATAAAGATTTAGAGGCCGACGGACTACGCGTAGCACAGGCCCACGTGCAAATTAACGGCTCGGGAGACGTAGAACTTTTTGCCACCGATACGTTAAAAGCTGAAGCGTTGGGACGTGGCGAGATTATTTATCATGGGCACCCCGTGCTTACCCGTAGCGGGAATTTAAAATTAATCAAGGCTGCGTTTGAAGATTAAGAGAAACGTAAAACAGGTGCTCCCCCGGTTTAATAACCGGGGGATATTTTATATCAGTTTTTGCTCATAAAGGTTTGATATAAAGTTCAATTTTCATAGCTCTACGCGCACCCAAATGATACGTCTACAAGTGGCATGGAGCCATTAGACCTAGTGGGTTTTAGGTCCAAAGGCCCTCGTGCAAGTACTACAAAAAACAATAAAATATCAGTATGAAAAAGATTTGTTTTTTATTTTGTTGTTTATTTTTTGTAAACGCGTTTGCGCTTCATGCACAATGGCAACGGGGACTACGTGCCTTTAAAACAAATGCGCATAGACACCAAACAGTAACCCCTATTACCAATTTAGCTAGCAAAAAAATAGCGCGGCAAGTCGCTCAGCAAACAGCCAAAAAGAAAAGAGTTACAAATTCGCTACAACACTCCATCTTGCTACTTCAAATACCGACTGCCTTGAGGCGGTGGGATGATATTAATGGATCGGCCTTTGTAATGGAGGAAAACTACCATGGTAAAAAAAAGTTATGGGGGGTCAGTGCGTCCCATTATCGGTTTACTCATCCGGTAGTGATAAACCCCCAAACAAAACAAGAACTGCCCCTTTCACTGGTTGCTCAAGGGAGTTATGGTTTTAATGATATTGCGCTTTTCCCGCTGCCGGAACAAATCAAAAATTTAGTAGAGCCTCTTCCCTTGGCAACAAAATCAGTTCAATTGGGCGATCCTCTTTATTCGGCCGGTTATTTTGATAATGCGTTTCAACTGGAAGAAAACCGGATAGTAAAGGAGATTTCTGCACACCGAATTTTGACTTCTCTACACGTGGGGGATAAGCTCGCTCGGGAGGGGGCCTGTGGTGGGCCCGTACTAAATAAGAAAGGGCAAGTAGTGGGAATGCATGTGGGCAGTTCCAGACGGCAACAGACAGGTTTTGTCATTCCGGTGGAGCATATCCGTGAAGCTTTGTATGCCTATCATCATCACGGGAAAGCGTATCGCACCTTACGGTTTAAAGGGCAGGAGTTGGGGAAAATAAATATTAATGAATATATTCATGCGCTGGAAACCTGGAAGGATGGCCATCTACTTAATACGCTTTACACCTATCATAACCGGCAAATGATAGATTACGAACATTTGGAAGATATCATAAATACGGTAGGAGCCGATAAACTAATATTGATTATAGAAAGAGGTCCTTTTTCTGTATTGGAAGAAGATCAATCCACTCATTTTATATCGATTAGTTATGATTTGCTCTCTGATAAAATTACCATCAAGGAAGACTAGTAAATGTATCTCTATCGCGTGGTTTTAATCAGCCTTTTGTGGGTAGTAGGGTCGGCGGTTACGTTGCATGCTCAGTGGTATGGCCGTTTGAGTAAAAACCTACGTAACAACACCCGTATCGTACACACTAAACACACGCCCTTCCCTGTGGTAAACCGACAGATTGCTCGACAGGTGGAACGGGCTGCCAAGGCAAAGGTTCCATCGGCGGCGCAGTCGGCTGTATTTATTGTGCAGGAGAAAAGTATTTTTTTACGTAGGATGGGAATTCCTGCCTCCGCTTTTGCGATTGAAGAAACCTATCAGGGTAAACACTATGTATGGGGGGTTACGGCTGCGCATTATGGTTTTATGCAACCGGCAATTAAAACGGCGTTTTTAAAATACACCCCCGTTTCTATTCAAGTAAGGGGAAACCCCGGCGCGAATGATGTGCTTGTTTTTGGCTTGCCGGAGGAAGTTGTCCCCCAACTAACCCCTTTGCCGTTGGCTAAAGAGTCAGTGCAGGCTGGAGAGGAACTTTGCTCATTGGGATATTTTGATAAAGAATTGCAATACGAACCGCACCGCATAGTACAAGAGGTAGCCCCAATGAGGGTAGTTACCTCCCTTAGGATAGATCCAGGAATAGACCGCGAAGGGGCTTGTGGAGGCCCCGTGCTAAACCAACGCGGAGAAGTGGTAGGAATGCATGTAGGAAGTTCTGCTTCTAAACGAGAGGGCTATGTGGTTCCTGTAGAGCAAATTCGTCAGGCGCTAGCTGTGTTGCATGCTGGGGACAAGAAAACGTCGCTTTTATTTCAAGGGCAAGAACTGTACCAGTTGAGTATTGAAGAAGCCATTACAAAAATAGAATTTTTTTACCAGCACCAACCTGTTTATTCTTTTCTAACCTATCACCGCGAAAAAGAACTGGATTATGCCCACTTGGAAAAATTTCTTCCCAAAGAGCCGGTAGATCAAATGGTAATTTACATCGATCAGCAATCCATTTCTATGCATGCTGCCTCTGAGCCTGTTACGAAGAAAATTTATTATGAAGTACACCCCGACCGTACGATTCAAATAGCAGAAGAAACATCTAAAAAGCTACAATAATAGATATGGATTTTATAGATTCGCACGCTCACTTAACCGACCCCGCGTTTGAGCAGGATCGGGACGATTTAATTACCCGCGTTTTTCCAGCAGCACACATCTTGCATAGTGTGGAAATTGGTTGTGCGCCGGATGAATGGCAGCCTACGTTGAAGTTTGCACAGCAGTATCCGCATGTGATTGTGCCAGTACTAGGGGTACACCCGGAATATGCTCCCCAATTTACACCTGTACACCACGCCTCTTTTGCCCAATTATTACAACAACCGCAAGTAGCGGCCGTAGGGGAAGTGGGGCTAGATTATACGTGTTTAGACGATGCCAGCAAAGAGAGCCAATTCGCTCTTTTTTCCCATATGATAGCCACTGCTGACAGCGTGGCAAAGCCGCTGGTGTTACACGTGCGCCGCAGCGGGGAAGATTATGCCGCGTATGAGGACAGTTTTTTGCTGTTAAAACGGGAATGGAAACAAACCACTACGCGCCCTTACGCAGGAGTATTGCACTGTTTTTGCGCCCGTTATGAAGAAGCCAAACAAGCACTGGATATGGGGCTTTTATTGGGTATTAATGGTTGTTTTACCTATAAAAAAAATGAATATATCCGCGAAGCAGTAAAAAAAGTAGGGGCTGATAAAATTATTTTAGAAACCGATTGCCCGTATTTATCCCCCCAAGGCAAGCGCGGTACCCGCAACGATCCTTCCAACATCCCGCTTATTGCGCAGTTTACGGCGGATTACCTGGATATACCGCTGGAAGAATTAGCCGAAAAAACAGTGCGGCAAACCAAATTATTATACGGTTTACCGTAAAAATTTGTTATAGTGTGACAAAGGGGATTTTATGAAGAAAACATTTTTTTATATACTCGCGTTTACCCTGCTTATGGCAGGATGTACTTCTAAAGAACAAGACGAACAAATTCGCGCTTTTTGGCAAAATCAATTAGCTCAAGTGATGGGAGTGCCCACCTTGCCACCTTCCGTACCGGTGGAGGAAAATGAAGAAGAAATAGAAGCCGTTCAACAAGAGCTGCCAGAAGAGGTTTCCCAAGAGCCGCAAGCTGCTGTACAAGAAACAACAGCGGCCCCCACCGCGCCCGTTACCCCTGTGTCAGCGGCGCAGAAGGAACCTATAACGCCGGCCCCCGCCGTGAAACCGGACCAACGTTTGCGGGTGTTTTTATTCACGCATACTAATTCCCCCCTGTGCCAACAGCTTAAGCAAGAACACTGGGATACGGATTTTCAACAAAAATACCAAGATCATATACTTTTGGTAGAGTACGATATGATTGATCCGGCTAACCGCAATCCGTTGCGCAACTTGATGCATCGCTATCAGTTGCCTTCCTTAACGGTACCGATACTGTTTATTGGAGATACCGTATTGCCGGGTTATCCGTTTACGGGGGTAGAAGAGGCTGTGCAAAAAGCGCTTCAAGCCCGGGCACGTGCCGCTGCTAGACGGGCTGCTAAGGCCAAGGCCGAAAGAGCCCGTAAGCAAAATCCTACCCAGTTTATGGAAATTATTATGGAAGATGAGCGGCCGGTTAAAAATTTCAAGGCCTCGGCGAAAGACCGGCAGGCTATGCAGAAGGCACTGACGCAAGTAGAACAAGCCAACCAACAAGCGGTCAATGATATTGGTACGATGTTTGGTAGTGACACACAAGCCGCTGCTTTTGCAATTACCTCCCGCACGGAGCGTTTGCTACGTAACCAGATTGCTTTCAGTGCAACGTATCAGGCCTATTTGTCCACGCAAAAAAAGATATTAGCCGTGCAAGAGAGAAACCTAAACGATCTGATGCGCCAAAACGCAGGCAAATTAAAAAACATCCGTGGCTAAATTTTAATTTTTTCGCTCCCGGCCCGCTCTATATGGAGCGGGCTTTTTTACACTTCTAGACACCTTCTTTTTTATGTTATAATGGAACTACAATTTGATCTGTTTTTGGAAGCGTTTAAGAAACGCAGAGCTTTAGTAATAAGGCATTATAGAGGTCCAAAAACAGCCGAACTAAAAGGTACAACACAGACGGAATTGCAAGCCTGAAGTGTTGTACCGAATGTTTGTCACTGGGTGACAGGCTACGGCTGTTTTTTGTTGGGTTACCTCTATAAGCTCAATAAAAATGAGCCGTTTTTATATACGTTTTCAAAGGGCAGCGAATTGAATATAGGTCGGGTGTGAACCCGATGTAAGTTTATAGGTCAGGGCACGCCCTGACAACAAGGAGCGAAAACGTATGAGAAGAACGAATAAAAACACGTTGTTATTTGTCCCCCTTGTGGGGAAAACGTCGGCTTGCCGACAAAAAGAGGGGCTAAAACTAATAAAGTATTTACCCCGCCTTACGGCGGTACTCCCTCCACAAGGGCGGGAGAATAACGGTTGTTTCACTTCATATCAAAATGTAGGTCAGGTTCTACCTGACAATAAGGGTAATTTCTGTCCCCCTTGCGGGGAAAGTACCGCGAAGCGGGGTAAGGGGGTACTAACATTTAATAACCCTCCATCGGCCTTACAGGCCACTTCCTCCGCAAGGGAGGAAGGAAACCACGGTTTTATCCGCGGCTTCACTCTCATTGAACTACTTGTTGTTGTTCTCATCATCGGCATCCTCGCCGCCGTTGCCCTGCCACAGTATCAGCGGGCCGTGGAAAAAGCACGTATGGTGGAGGGGATTGTAATTTTACGGGCCATTGCAGCCGCCAACCAACGGTATTACTTGGAACACGGCGTTTATGCGGGGGCTAACGATATTGACAAATTGGATATAGAATTTCCCGGCAATCCCAGCAAGATGAATGCAAAACGCAAGCAGACGCAATATTTTGTGTATGCGCCGAATACGACCAATGGCAAATCATTAGCTTTAGCCTATCGCATTAACTCGGCAGAAACAAATACTGCGGAGAATGCTTCCTATCAAATGAAAATTTTGGTAATCAGCCCCCAACGGATAACTTGTGATGTCAAAAACGCGGAAAAAGCAACTGCCGTTCAGCAAAAATTGTGTCAGGAATTAAACCAAAAAGGCACGCTGTAAAAATTACCCGCGGCCGATCATTTTTAGAAATTCTTCTTCGGTAATGACGGGCACGCCCAGCTCTTGCGCTTTGCGCAACTTGCTGCCGGCATTTTCACTCCATACAAAAAGGGCCCCTCGTTTGAGGGGCCTTTCACTTACTTTCAGAAACGCTTAAGCGGCTTTTTTGGCGGTTTCAACTAAGGCTTTAAAAGAAGCCGGGTCTTTAATCGCCATTTCGCTTAACATCTTGCGGTTGAGCGTGATGTTTGCTTTGGTTAAGCCGTTAATGAATTTAGAGTAAGACAATCCTTCCTCGCGCACCGCCGCGTTAATGCGGGTGATCCACATTTGGCGGTACGTGGTTTTTTTGTCTTTGCGGTCTACATACGCGTGTACGCCGGATTTACCCAATTGTTGGGTAGCCATGCGTAAGCGGCGGGATTTATCCCCGTAGTAACCGCTGGCGGCTTTGAGTACTTTTTTCTTTCTTGCGTGTCTGGGAACGCTGAATTTAATTCTCATATTCTACCTCTTATTTGGCCATTGGCAAGTATTTTGCTAATACTTTGCCTTTGTTGCTTTCAGGCGTGATTACACCGGTTTGGCGCATATCATGCTTGCGGGAGGCAGAAACAGGCGTTAGCAAGTGTTTTCTGCCGGCTTTTCTGTGGGTGAATTTACCCGTAGCGGTTTTGCGGAAGCGCTTTTTGCCGCCACTGTGGTTTTTTAATTTTGGCATTGTCTATATACCTCTTGTTTAATTAGTCCTTATTTATCCTACCTGCGGCAGGAGCCGGTCTGCCCCGAACGCAGTCCCTACAAAAAGGACCTAAAAATCTAGTTTTTAGGGATCAGGGTAATAAACATCCTGTTTCCCATGGCTTGCATTTTTCCGTCCACGGTGGCAATTTCTTCCATCCGTTTGGCGGTATTGTTTAAAATGTCAATCCCAATATCTTTGTGTTGGTTTTCACGTCCGTGAAATACCACTACAAAGCGCACTTGGTTTTTTTTGCGTAAAAATTCTTCAATTTGGCGCATACGCACTTCCAAGTCGTGCGGCGCAATGTGCGATTTAATACGCAGCTCTTTTAACGTTACCTTGGCTTGTTTCTTTTTAGCCTCGCTGGCTTTTTTGCCCTGCTCGTAGACGTATTTATTATAGTCTAAAATTTTGCACACGGGCGGGTTAGCGTTGGGGGAAATTTCCACCAAGTCCAGCTCTTGCTCTTTTGCCAAGCTGACGGCCTGCGCCACCGGCATTACGCCGATCATGGAACCGTCAGAATTAATCACGCGCACTTCCGTCGCGCGGATGTTGTGGTTACGAGGGTAGAGATCTTTTTTATATTCTCTTCTTCTATCAAATCTAGCCATTGTTTATTCTTTGAAAAAAATTGCCCCATTTTTGGGACAATTTATTATATCAATTTGGCAATACAGGTGTCAATTTCAGGAATAACAGCGGACGTGAAATTACGTAATACGTGGACCAACAATTTGCCAAATTTGGAATATCCAAGGCTGATTTTCGCTCGCGTACCTGCGGCGCTTCACGCCGTCCGCAAGATGTACGCCACGCTCAACTTACAGCCTTGCCTATCCTCAAATTTGACAAACCAGGGTACTGAAAATTTTTCCCGGTGTTTGAAGAAAAATCATCCTCTGTACTAGGTCAGGTATTTTGCTGTGGAATACCATGCGCCCGCAATTCACTCAGTAAACTTTCTTGATCTTTATTAGAAAGTAAGTGAAAACGGATAATTTTACTGTATTTTTTTGAAGTTTTCGTTTTAATACACAACACTTTAACTAATGAACTTACTTTACCATTACCTTCTAGTCTTATCCATTCTTCCCTTAAATAGAAACTCGAAATTTCTTCCCACAAAAGGCAATACCTTTTTGTACGAATCGCAAACAACGAACGTGTAGACCATTCTAATTTTTCTGGATAAACAGTACATATAGCTACTGGGAAAAAAGAAGCCCAACCTAAAAAAATACTCAATACTAACATGAGGCAACCTAAAGAAACACTGCCGCTTCCA
The DNA here is from genome assembly GCA_045604045.1 of Elusimicrobiaceae bacterium. GTDB lineage: Bacteria > Elusimicrobiota > Elusimicrobia > Elusimicrobiales > Elusimicrobiaceae > Avelusimicrobium. Next base: position 69,706 of record JAZUNI010000034.1, read on the forward strand.
ACATAGACAAAACCGCTTATAAGTGGTAACGCAACTAAAAACGCGAAAACAGAAATAATTTTTCGCATAAGATAATTAGGATAATAAGCAATAATCCCATTAAAACTTTGTTTCATATTGTATTCCAGTTCCAGGTTAGTTTCTCAAATACAATCCTACACAAGTTGTATGGTTATTGCGCCTGGCTGGCGTAGAGCACTTGCCCGGCTTGGGACAACGCCCACCCCTTTTCCTGCCCGGCGTACGTTAGCACGAGCCCTGTGGTGGGGTTTTCCCACACGGTTTGTTCGCCGGATTTTTTTAGCGTAAGCGAAAAGACAATGCCTTTTTCTTGACCCGGCAAAAAGACTTCCACACTGCCGTCGTTCCCTAATACGGCGTAAGCAGCCAAGGTGGGGCCGTCTACTTCGGCACCCACCGGGGATAAGGCAATGCCTTCTTCCCACACGCGGATGCACGCGTTGCGCACCACACTATAGGTGTATCCGGCGGAAGCGATGCAACCATGTGCGTCGCGGTCTGCACCCACCTTTGCGGGGGCGGATTCATTGGGCGTAACGGGTAGATAGACTACCACCAGTACGCCTAGCAAAATCAAAGAAGCTACTGAAAGTAATAGTTTTTTCATACGACTATTATAACAAGAAAAGATGTCTTTCGGAGAACTTTTTTTGTATTAGATAGTAATAATGACAAGTTTATTTAATTTTGTTACACTGTAAATACAACTTGATCTGTTTTTGAGCCGTATGTGGAATACGGGTTGCCCTAAACGGGGTATTCAACCAAGTCAAAAACAGCCGATATCTAGGTGCAACGGGACCGTACATTCTGTTGCACCGAGCGCTTTCTGCTTTTCAAGTGGAGGCCGCGGCTGTTATGTTGGGTTACTTGGTTGAAACCCAAGGTAGTAGCCGTTTTTGCATGCGTTTTTGGGACAGTAGGGTTGAAAATAAATATAGCTCAGGCACTGCCCTGACAAGGAGAACACATGAAAAAAGAAAATCATCAATTAACGTCATCCCGCAATGTTGGTATGCGGGATATAAATGCCTTATTATCGGCCCCTATATCCCGTATTAAAACCTTACGGGATGACCAGGGGCGCAAAGCCTTCACTCTTATTGAACTACTTGTCGTAGTCCTCATTATTGGTATCTTAGCCGCTATTGCCCTGCCGCAATATAACAAAGCTATAGATAAAGCGAGGGCCAGTGAATTATTTACCCTTGTCAAAAATGTAAAAATGCTGCAGGAAATATTTTATCTGGAAAACGGTCATTATGCGGCAAATTGTAATGAGTTAGGATGGGATGTTCCCAGCGGATTTGAAGAAACTGCTGAAAATTCGGGCAAATATGCTCTACAAAGAGGAAATTATGAAGTTAAGGTCTATTGTAAAAATGGGAACAATCCACGAGTTTGGGGCAGCCTGAGAGGGGGGACATTATCTGTGGCCATAGAAGCTTTCTTTGATAGTTATTCTAACGAGGAGGATGTTCTTGAGGATAAAGACAAAAACAAGCAAGGTAGAGCGTTTTGTTATTTTCAAACCTATGATTCTGCTACTGGTTCTTATCCCATTAATGAGCGAGGCGGTGCGGTGTGTAAATCATTAGGAAAAGAAAAAAGAGATAATGGTAGCTACTGGCTATAAATCTACCAGTTTATTCCCCGCCTAAGAAGCGGGGATTTTTATAGGTTCATTACAACTCATCAAAACTAGCACTCTAAAAAGGGGGTTGACAAAAATAAAATAATTACTTATAATTTTAGCAGGAATAAATTAAGAGTGCTAAAATAAAAGCAAGTTTTTAGACGAAGAATTTAGCCTAAGAGAGATTAGCATCATGCGTATTTTAAAACCGGAAGTGGCTAAAGCACGGAAAGAAAAAATCTTGCGCTGGGTAGTTCAACAATATGTGGAAACCCGTCGCCCGGTCGGTTCCCAGATGATTGCGGACGGGGCTTTAAAGGATGTGTCCTCGGCTACCATTCGCAATATTTTGGCGGAACTGGAACAAGAGGGGTATTTGTATCAGCCGCATACATCCGGCGGACGTATCCCTACCGATAAGGCCTACCGCTATTATGTGGATTATTTGGCTAACGTGCAAAAAATGGCCGCCAAAGAGCGCGAGCAAATTGAAAAGCAATATGACGCCCGCGTGAGCGAGGTCAACAATATGCTGGTGCAAACCTCGCGGCTACTGGCTATGCTGTCCGGCGCGGCCGGGTTTGTCTATACCGCCCAGGTGGATGACCAACGTATCCAGCGGTTGGAATTTATCCCGTTGGCTCCGGGAGCCATGCTAACTGTTCTAGTAACCGAGGCCGGTGCGGTGCGCCATTGGCCGGTGCGCATGGCGGAGGTCATCTCTCCCGCTAAATTGCAGGTACTCAGCCGGTTTATTAATGACGAAATTGCCGGACATACCTTGGCCGAAGCGCGCCAAATTTTATGGCAATACTTGCACTCCGGGCACCGGGAACTGGCCGGTGTAGCGGATGTAGCCAGCCAAGTATTAAAGGATATGCAGCGCCCGCAAACCGGCGGGGACGAGCTGTATGTAGAAGGAATCGGGCGGCTTTTGGAGAACACGACCGAAGATGATTACGAAGATTTGAAACAAATGATGCGCGTAGTGGAAGAACGGGACCGGTTTTCTTCTTTACTTAATGCAAAGTTGGCCGAACTGGATAAAAACGATAAACGTATGAGTGTGTCTATCGGCAGTGAAAATTCCATTAAGGAGCTTAAAAATTTAAGCATTGTTTCCACCGCATGCCGGGTGGGCGATAAAACCGTAGGGATGCTGGGTATTATTGGCCCTAAACATATGGAATATACGCGCGTGATGTCTTTAGTCAATTACATTGGCAGCTTATTAGAAGCGTCTATGAATAACTGGAATGCACTGCCCATGGATGAGGATGAAGATTTATGAGTAAACATAATAAAAAACATGTAAACGAGGCGGAAGAATTGGCCGAGGAACAACTTGCACAGGAACAAGCGGAAAAAGTAGCGTGCAAAGAACCTGCCCCGGCTGAAAAAACCGAGCCCGATTACCGCGACCAGTACGTGCGGCTTTACGCAGAATTTGACAACTACCGTAAACGCACCGAACGTGAAAAAGCAGCACTGATCGCTTACGGCAAAAAAGATTTTGCCTTAAAAATGCTGCCTATGTATGAAGTGCTTTTACGGCAACAGCAGCAATTGCAAGCCGGCATAGAAGACGCTAAAGCCTTGCAAGACGGAATGCGGATGATTTTAACAGAACTGGATAAGGCCTTCCGTGCGGAAGGAATTACCAAAATGGACGTTAAAGGTAAACCGTATAACCCGGATACGCAAGAAGTAGTGGCGATGATCCCGGCGGATAAAAAACAAGACGGCCTTGTGATAGATGAAGTGAAAATGGGCTTTATGATGCAAGACCAAGTATTACGCCCGGCCAGTGTAGTAGTCGGCCAGGCCAGAGAAGAAAACTAATTTAAAAATTTTTAACGAAAGGAGAAGTATTATGGCTAAAATTATTGGTATTGACTTAGGAACTTCTAACACGGCAGCGGCTGTGATGGAAGGCGGCAGAGGGACTATCATCCCGTCTGCGGAAGGAAGCTCTATCGGCGGGAAAGCGTTCCCGTCTTATGTGGCTTTTACAAAAGATGGACAACGGCTTGTAGGTGAACCTGCCCGCCGCCAGGCCATCGCCAACCCCGAAGGCACCGTTACCGCCTTTAAACGCAAAATGGGGGAAAACTATAAATTTAATTTGCGCGGCCAAGAATTTACGCCGCAACAACTTTCCGCTTTCGTCTTGCAGAAAGTAAAAAAGGATGCCGAGGCCTTTTTGGGCGAACCGGTAGAAAAAGCCGTCATTACGGTGCCTGCTTATTTTAACGATAACCAACGCCAGGCCACCAAAGATGCAGGCCGTATTGCTGGGCTGGATGTAGTACGTTTGGTAAACGAACCGACGGCGGCTGCCTTGGCTTTTGGTATTGATAAAGCGGGTAAAGAACAAAAAATTATGGTCTTTGACCTCGGCGGCGGAACGCTGGATGTAACCATTATGGAAATGGGTAAAGAGGGTACGTTTGATGTGCTTTCCACTTCCGGCGACACCCAATTGGGCGGTACGGACATGGATAACGCCATTATTAAATGGATGACCGATGACTTCCGCAAACAAACCGGGATTGATTTGTCTAAAGATAAACAAGCGGCCCAACGTTTAAAAGACGCTGCGGAAAAGGCAAAAATTGAACTTTCCACCACCATGGAAACGGACATCAACTTGCCGTATATTACCGCCGGCGCTGACGGGGCTAAACACTTGGAAATGACGCTATCTCGCGCTAAACTGGAAAGCTTGGTGGACGACATTGTAAAACGCTGTGGTAAATCCGTCAATCAAGCGTTAAGCGACGCCGGACTAACGACCAGCCAAATTGACCGTATTATTTTGGTCGGCGGCCCGACCCGTATGCCGATTGTGCAAAAATACGTAGAAGACCTCGTTGGCAAGAAAATTGAACGCGGTATTGACCCGATGGAATGCGTGGCCATCGGCGCAGCCGTACAAGCCGGTATTTTAACGGGTGAAGTAAAAGACGTACTCCTCTTGGACGTAACGCCTTTGTCCTTGGGCTTGGAGACCTTGGGCGGTGTGTGCACGCGCCTCATTGAACGCAACACCACCATCCCAGTGCGCAAAACGCAAGTGTTCTCCACGGCCTCTGACAATCAACCGGCTGTAACTATTAACGTGCTGCAAGGGGAACGCCCCATGGCCAAAGACAACGTGCCGCTTGGTAAATTTGACCTGGACGGAATTCCGCCCGCTCCGCGCGGTGTGCCACAAATTGAAGTAACCTTTGATATTGACGCGAACGGTATTTTAAACGTAACCGCCAAAGACTTAGGTACGCAAAAAGAACAGCACATTACGATTACTTCTTCCAACAAATTAAGCGACGCGGAAGTAGACAAATTCGTAAAAGAAGCGGAGAAATTTGCGGAAGAAGATAAAAAGCAGAAAGAAATCATTGAAGCCAAAAACATGGGTGACAGTGTAGTCTTCCAGACCGAAAAAGCCATGAAAGATTACGGCGATAAAGTCAGCCAGGAAGAACGCGGCAAGATTGAGCAAGCGTTAAGCGACCTCAAAGAAGCCCTTAAAGGCGATGATGCCGCCAAGATTAAATCCGCTACCGATGCGGCGTTACAGGCCAGCCAAAAATTAGGTGAAGCGATGTACAAGGCCCAACAGGGTGCGGCAGGGGCGCAAGCAGGTGCGGCCGGTGCTCAACCGGGGGCTGATGCCAACGCGCAAGCCAATACCACGGGCGCGAAAGAAGACGTGGTGGAAGCCGAAGTAGTAGATAAATAAGTTTAGTATGAACTAAATGCTAAAGCCCGCTCTTGTGTTTTGCAAGGGCGGGCTTTGTGATACTTTAAAATCCCCAGGCCGAATCATCTATTTCTAGGGAAGAATTTATCATATTGCAAACTCTTTCGCCTCGGTCGCTTTCATAATAACACGATCTGCTCCACGTCTGCCCGTTGTACGCACCTTGAACCTCAGATATGAGATTCGTGTTGGTAGCAGCGTCCTCCCAAAGATATGCCTTCCAATAACAACAGGACGACGGATAGGCAAAAGAATCACAAAAAGCCTGAAAACTCCAATTATCGCTATAACACCATCTTTCGTCCCATGTACTTTCACAAGACAAGCCGCTAACAAGCTCAATATCGCTTTGTAAAGACTCAACTACAGAAGAACCTCTTTCTCCTACTAAATTTCCATGTGGTATTCCTCCGTTTTGTAAAACGACCAGCTCGATAGCTTTTTCCATTGCATTGATATGTGCCAAAGCCCCTACGACATGAGCACGTTCCACCGCTTTTTGATATTGGGGCAACGCTACCGCCGCCAATATACCAATAATGAGCACTACTACCAACAGTTCAATAAGGGTAAAACCGAAGCGAAGCGGAGCCCTGAAAGAGTTTGTATTCAGGGCCTCCTCCTTAAAACAATCGTCACCCTGAACTTGTTTCAGGGTCTTGTTGTTACCATCACGACTAGATGCTGAAATAAATTCAGCATGACGACTTTGGGTAAAGCCGCGGGTATTTTTCCCCCTCACCCCGGTGCTTACGCACTCGGCCCTCTCCCTCCAGGGAGAGGGAGAACCCTCGTGTGGAATATGTAGGTCAGGTTGTACCTGAGCTGCATTTGCGCTGCGCCCCTGGTCATCCCGTAGTGTCTTAATACGGGATATAGGGGCGGATAATGCTGCATTCATATCCCGGATTACAAATTTCCGGGATGACGTTAATTGTATATTTTCTTTGTTCATACGTTTTCGCTCCTTTTATTGTCAGGTTTACACCTGACCTACAATCTTTGTCGGGTTAACACCCGACCTATAATTTGCAACTTGCTGTCCCTGGAAAACATACGAGAAAACGGCTATTGCGTTTGAGCCAATCTCAGTTAACCCAAATAAACAACAGCCGTAGCCTATCGCAAAACGATAAACGTTCGGCATAACACAGCAGGTTTGCAATTCCTTTTGTGTTATGCCTATATGCAGTTGTTTCCGGACTGAGATTGTACTGCCTTACGCAGTAATGCGTTTCTTAAACGCTTCCAAAAACAGAATCAAATTGTACCCATATTGTAGCACATCCTATATGTAAAAAGATATAATTAATTATCTTAATTAAAAGGAGATTATTATGCGTGATGTAACGCCTATGAAAGTAAATGGTTGGGTGATATTTTTACCGGTACTGCTATTTGTTTTAGCGGTAGCGGCGTTTAGTTCGTACTTTACGGTTTCCGCCGGGACGGTAGCTGTAAAGTTGCGCTTTGGTAAACTGGTGGGTGCGTATGGGGAAGGCATCCATTTTAAAATGCCGTTTATTGACAGCGTGGAAAAATTTTCCGTTCGTATTAAAAAAGATTCGTTTGATACGGAAGCGTTTTCTAAAGATTTGCAGACGGTAGGCCTTACCTTAGCGGTCAACCACCGCATTTTGCCTAACACGGTGGAATCGATCTACCGCAACTTGGGACCGGAATATACTTCCACCATTTTAAAACCCATGGTAGAAGAATGGACGAAAGCTGTCATCGCGAAATACTCCGCCGATAGCTTAATTTCCAACCGTGTGGAAGTAGCCAAGGAACTCAACGAAATTTTGAAAGAAAAAATGGCAGAAAAAGAGGTAATCGTTTCCGACATTGCCATTACCAATTTTGAATTTTCTAAACAATTCTTAAAGGCCGTAGAAGAAAAACAAATTGCTGAACAAGAAGCCAAACGCGCGACGAATTTGGTGGAAAAAGTAAAGAAAGAAGCCGAGCAGAAAATTCTGCAGGCGGAAGCGGAAGCTAAGTCTTTGCGGTTGCAGCGGGAAGTGGTGTCCGACAATTTGATTAAACTGCGCCAGGTGGAAGCACAACTAAAAGCCATTGATAAGTGGGATGGGCGGATGCCGACGTATATGGCGGGCGACCAGATGCCCTTTGTGATGGCAAAATAAACGACTCCCCGGTGAAGTTACGTTTTAACGGTAAGGCTTCAAATACGTAGCGTATTTGAAGCCTTACTCGTTTACCGGGCAACCATTTGCCACATTTGGGCACCTTGAAACCGACTTGCCACTTGCAGTACCTAGCAGTACAGCTCCGGGCAACTTACGGTTTCAATCTGCCTCAAATCTGACAAAACAGCCTACTGTGAGATTTTCTCCGGCGAAGTTGCGAGAATAACCTTTCACAAAATAACGACGCTGTCGCGAAGTTACGCTTTAACGCACAAATGCCAGGAATACGACGAGATCCTGAATCCTGTAATTTACGAGACCCCGAATAAAAACATTTCGGGGCGTGGCCTAGCGGTAAAGGCCACGGTTCAGGATGACATTCCTGGAATTTGTTGCTTTGTATGAAACAATTTTCCAAAACCGGAAATTATTTTCCTTTTAAACTTTCCGCTTTCAAAAAGATATAATAAACTATCACATAAAGGGGTTTGTTATGAAAACATTTTTAAAAATTTTAGTTGGGTTGTTACTGGCGGGGGGATTGTGTATGTTTGCGTTTTATCGTACCCCGGCAGAGCGTGCATTTACAAAAAATTTACAATTGGCGCAAGCGGGCGATACGCAAGCGGCGCTGCAGGTAGCACGGGCGTATCAAAACGGTACCGGAATTAAGGCCAATGCGGACCAAGCTTTGCAGTGGTATCAGCAAGCAGCCGGGCGCGGCTCTGTACAGGCACAACTGGATTTATTTTATATTTATACCAAGGGGAAGCTAGTGCCGGCAGATCCGCAAGCCGCGCTAGCGTATTTGCAAGCGGCGGCCCTGCAAAATAATCCCGATGCACAACATAAACTGGGCAATATGTATATGCACGGCCAAACGCTACCGCAACATGAAGGACAGGCCTTGTTTTGGTATATTAAAGCGGCGGCCAACGGGTCGCAAGAGGCGAGCGCCAAGGTAAACGCGTTTAGTACTGAAAAACCGGCCTTGTATGAGACGGTAAACCATTTTGTGCAGCGCTTGCAAGAGGCGCAGCAACCTAACGCGCAAGCCCAATTGGAAGTGGCACAAGCCTACCGTTACGGGGACCCTGTTTTACGGGATGATGAGGCTGCTTTATCGTGGTTTCAAAAAGCGTGGGAAACCTCCGCGCATACCCTTTCGCAAGCAGCTTATGAAATGGCGGACCAGTATTACAGCGGGGAAGGCGTGGAGACAAATGAAAATACCGCCATGGATTTATTTGCACAGGCAGCCGCACTAAAAAATGCGGCGGCGCAATATCAGCTAGGCGTGTTTGCGTATGCGGAAGAACCTGCCCGGTTGGAAGACGCATTCGCCTGGTTTTCTAACGCGGCCACGCAAGGCCATGCGCAAGCCCAATATATGACGGGGTTTATGCTGATGCAAGGCCAAGGCACGAAGCCTTCTGTGCCGCTGGCAATCCGCTTTTTTGAGCAAGCCGCCGATCAAAACGATCCTTCTGCCCAGTATGTGTTGGGCCAAATTTACAGCAAAGGGCTAGGCGTCAAAAAGAACCGCGTCCGTGGGAAAGCGTGGCTTAAATTGGCGGCCCAAAACGGAAGTGAAGCTGCTAAAACATTACTAGGCGAGTAGGTCAGCGCCGTGTGGAAAACTCTTCAAAATGGTATGTTTGGGTGTGTTTATTGTAAATAAGAGAGCGGTATTTTGGAAACTCACTTAAATAAGAGCCTAGCACAAATTGTAGGGAGTGAATTTCCGGGTCTTGTAATAGTTTTACAATGTCGGACTGGTGTAATTGATCGTATACTTCGTAGATCTCCAGCAGGTTGCCTGACTGATCCAAGCAATGTATTTGCATAATCCGTTCGTTAATCTGAATGTAGCCTAGTGTTTGGCCCTGGATAACGAGGGGGACTTCTGCGCTGCCCGTATGATAAGCTTGTAATAGATAGGGAATCATCCGTACACTAGCGGCGTAGGATTTATCTTCCGGCGAACTGCCACAATGTACCCCCAACACTTGTCCGTGATTATTTAATAACGGGCCTCCACATAAGCCGGCGCGCTTACGTTGGGTGTCCGGAAAATCGGTGCGGATAAAGCGCGTATTATCTTTTTCAAAGGTTAATTCGTCTATATGATAGAGCTTGTTGGACGCATATCCCCATGTGGTAAGAGGGGAAGTTGTTTGAGTTAGGTCTTCAGCCAAGGTTAAAGGACGCAGAGCTGCGGGGAGGGGGTGCTGCAGCTGAATAAGGGCCATATCCGACAAGAGGGCCGGGCCTTGCTGGACCAGCGTTCCCCGCACAGGATATTCCTTTTTCCCGTCATAAAACGTAAGTAAGAGCGGCTCTTTTTCTTGCGCGGTGTGTCCAGCGGTGGCCGCCCAAATTTCGCGTTTGCCTTGATAGGTGGTTTCAAATAAAAAAGCCGTAGAGTGCGGACGTTTGTGCATCGGGTAACCTAGTAAAAGGGCGTGGTCCATCCGGGCAACAGACAGACGGATATCCGGCTGTTTGGCGGCGCGTAAGGCGGCACGTTTTACCGTAGCAGAAGGCCGTACAGAAATCGTTTTGGGCAAAATGGGTTTAACAGGGAGTGGTTTTATTTTTTGGGCATGCAAAACGTTGCCGTGCCAGCTAAACCCGGTTAGACACATTAACAATAAGGCACACATTCTCTTTGCCATATGTATACTATAGTGTTTTTGGACCAAACAGGCAAGGTCTAGTAGTTGCAGGTAAATAGAGTTGCCGTGTGCGTTTTTAAAAGGCCTTGATTTGTTTTTTTTGATACGCTAGAGTTTGTGCCGGTGGATATACCCCGGTATAGGGGCGCTTTTGCAAGCGCTGTATAAAGCGTTTAAGGCTATTTGCGCTAGCGTATCAAAAAAGGACCTAATGGTCAAAAAAGTTGATAATACCGTCTGACAAATGATTTGAACACATTCCAGGTCGTTTGCTTCCCCCCGTGTGGGGGAAGTACGGTGTAGCCGGGATGGGGGGTTATCCAAGGGAATTTGCTTATTTTACAACCCCCTTTTGTCGCTTACGCGACATTTTCCCCACAAGGGGGACAAATAATAACGGCCCTAACATATCAACT
>JAZUNI010000035.1:0-5757 GCA_045604045.1 Elusimicrobiaceae bacterium
GTTACGAGAGGATCAACTGGGAGCGCAACTACCATTTGACAAGACCCCATGGGATAAGAAGAAGTAGAGGATACGCAAGCGACAGGTAGTTGAAGCTAATTCCATTAGCAGCTAGTAATGAGGGGCAGGGCCCCAATGTGAAATACCCCGGGCTACGCCGGGGGATTGTTATTAATAATGATAGACAATATAGCCACTTTCGGATGATGACACAATTCCATCCTTTTTCCCTGTCTCTGCCTGGCATATTGTGTTACGCCAGTCGCTTTTATCTTTCGTACCCCTTACGATGCAGGAGCGTTTCCCGGGCTGATGGTCGGAATGATTTAGTACAATTTCATATTTTAAATTTCCTCTCGTCATTGTACAGCCAACAAAGGCGTTCGTGCCGACTTCTTCCAAAACAGATACACTTAAAGTACAATTCACATCCTCGCTGACTTTATTTTGTTCAATTCCGAAACTTAATCCAGCCCATTGATTCGTATAGAAACCGTTCTCCAACCAATAAAGTTCCTCCGCTTGTGCAATGCTATTTGTTAACGTTTTTAAAGAAGCAAATCTACTTTTTAGAATACTTTTTTGGTACTGCGGCACAGCCACCGCCGCTAAAATGCCAATAATCAATACCACTACTAACAACTCAATAAGCGTAAACGCTTGTTTATTTTTTGTCATCTTTTCTCCTACCCGGCTATGCTTTCTCTGTTCCTAACGCATAACAGGCTTGTTAATCTATGAGACAAAACCTAAGTCTATCCCACAGATTTCAAGATAGCAAAAAAAAAAAACAAGTCAAGACAGGTAATATTAAGGTATATATAAAGATAAAAAGGCTGGTTTTCGCCAGCCTTTTTTATGAACAAGAGTTGCGTGTAAAAACATTACTTTGGCGTTACTTGTTGGCCTTGGGGTGTGTCTTTTACATGAAACCCGGCGGCCGCAATTTGGCCGCGCAACTCGTCCGACAACGCCCAATTCTTGGCCGCGCGCGCCGCCTGGCGTTGGGTTAATAAGTCTTGCACGTGTGCCGGAATTTCCACGTTTTCTTCTGCCGGGGCGGTAAACACATCTAACGCCAAAATGGTATCGGCAAAGTGTAAAAAGTCCACTTTTTCGGCGGCGGACAGTTCGTTAGAGCGCACGGCCTCCCACGTAACGGCCAGGGCTTTGGGGGCGTTTAAATCGTCCTGCATGGCGGCGGTAAATTTATCTTTCCACGCGCGGGAGTTTGCCGTTTCGTCCACGTTACGGCCGGCTTCTTGCGCGTACCCGCAGGCCAGGGTGCGCAAGTTTTTCAAACTCTTGGAAGCCGTGTCCATACTTTCGTACGAAAATTCTAACTGCGTGCGATAATGCGCACCTAAACACAAGTAACGGTAGGCAAGCGGCTCGTAGCCTTTTTCTTTAAGCACATCTACCGTCACAAACGTCCCGCCAGACTTACTCATCTTACCGCTACGTAAAATTAAAAATTCCCCGTGTACCCAATAATTTACATACTTTTGCCCGGTAGCAGCTTCGCTTTGGGCAATTTCATTGGTATGGTGAATAGTCACGTGGTCAATACCACCGCAGTGGATATCCAGCGTGTGTCCCAAATATTTCATCGCCATGGCGGAACATTCAATGTGCCACCCCGGGAAACCTACTCCCCACGGGCTATCCCACTCCATTTGACGTTTTTTATCTTTGGGTGAAAATTTCCATAAAGCAAAATCGGTCGGGTTGCGTTTTTCATCGCTCATTTCCACACGGGCCCCACTCTGCAAGCCGGAAATGTGCGCATGCCCCACTAGTGCATCATAACGCGGGAATTTGGAGGTATCGTAATATATACCATCGGTAGTGCGGTAGGTATAGCCTTTTTCCTCCAATGTTTTAACTAGCGCAATCATTTCTTGAATATGCGCCGTTGCGCGGCTAATTACGGTCGGTCGGGTACAGTGCAAGGCATCGTAATCCTGCCAAAATTTGGCTTCATAAAACTTAGCAATATCCCACGCACTTTTGCCTTCCCGCGCGGCCCCCACTTCCATTTTATCTTCGCCGTCATCAGCATCAGAAACTAAGTGCCCTACATCCGTCACGTTCATTACATGTTTAAGAGGGTATTGCAAGCGAATCGTACGCGCCAGCAAATCTTCAAAAATATAGGTACGCAAATTACCAATATGCGCAAAATTGTACACAGTAGGACCACAGCAATACATGGTAACTTGCGCAACATTTTGAGGGGTAAAAATTTCTTTGCGATGGGTAGCTGTATTATAAAGCTGCATGATTATTTACCCTCTTGCATCAGCTGCGTATAGCGGCTTTGTACCGTATTAAAAAAGCTTCGGCAAGTGGCTTGCCCCACTTGGTTGGCAGAGCGTTCACTTAATTTGCAGGATACTTCAATATCTGAAAGCGGGTTGACAACCCCCACGCTACTCATGGCGTAGGTAAACCCGGAAGGGTGATATTGTTGCATGGCTACGGCATAAGCATGATCAAGCGATTTTTGAAAGGCCGTCATTTCTTTGCGAGAGGCCGTATCCCCCAATTTAAACTTATGGCTCGCCACATTGACCACTACATCTCCATACGTTGCGTAGGCACTTTCTATATTTTCAGCCGTAAAATCTTCATCCTCCCCTAAAGGCTGCTCCGTAGCAACGGAGGTTTGCTCATCCAATACAGAGGGACGATCTAGCGGCGAAGACGTAAATTCATAATATGCGTGGTTTGCGTTGGGGTGGGCAAAATCCGTGGTGGCGGAAACGTCCCGCTTAGAAGGAACCTGTAAAGCGCTGCACCCCGTTAGCACGATCCCTGCTATTAAAATAAATAAACCTTGCATCTTCATATTAGCTCCTCACTTGAACCGTGGCTACCGCGTGGCACATGGCAGCTTCACCATGACCGATTTCGCCCACGTGTTCATGACTTTTAGATTTAAAACTAACGTTTGTAACTGGTATTTCAAAAATAGTAGCTAGAGAGGCACGCACCGCTTCATAATGCGGCTTAATTTTGGGCTCTTGCGTAATCAAGGTAGCGTCAATATGCACAACTTCGGCGTGGTGCTCTCGAACAATTTCAAGCACTTTTTTGGCAATTTTCTTGCTATCAATTCCTTTAATGGAAGGGTCCGTAGGAGGAAACAAAATACCGATTTCCCCCGCACATAATGCGCCCAAAATAGCATCACATAAGGCGTGAAGGACCAGGTCCCCGTCGCTATGGCCTAAAAATCCCTTCTCATGAGGAATTTCCACGCCACCTACGATAAATTTTCGTCCGGGTTCCAACCGGTGCAAGTCAAACCCAAAACCCGTACGCTGCTCTACTGGATGTGTCACAAGTGCCTCCGCAAAAATTAAATCTTCCGGCGTTGTAATCTTAAAATTGGTATAGCTGGACGGTATTAGGTGCACGGCTATCCCGCATTTTTCTACTAATTGGGATTCATCCGTGGCATCTTTTTCTGCCCCAAATTTTTCCAACGCTTGCATCAATATATTACGCTGATAACACTGCGGCGTTTGAGCCGCCCACAAGGTAGCACGAGCCAAGGTGTGTGTAACCACCCCTTGCGCGCCTTGCTTAATAGTGTCTTTAATAGGGGTAGCCAACACGGCAGCCCCCTTTTCATGCGCTACGGCCAACGCTTTTTCAATATGCGCCGGGGCTACAAAAGGACGGGCCCCATCATGCACGGCCACTACCGTTGCCTGCGGGTTTACACAAGCTACCCCATTTTGTACAGAACGTAGCCGTGTATCCCCCGGATCAGCAAAAATAACCCCTTGCACAAATTGCTCAATAACCGGCCGATTTTTCGCCGGGGTTACCACAATAATTTCCCGCACCGAGGGACAGGCCTGAAATGCCAAAATACTGCGCACCACCACCGGAATACCTCCAATAGGCAGCAGTTGCTTGGGGCGGCCCATCCTAGTGCCGCTTCCCCCTGCAACAAGCACAGCTGAGGCAAATAAAGGCGCGGGCATATTATTTAATCAATTTCGCAAAAATCATCCGACCCGAAGAAGTTTGATAAATGGAAGAAACGCACACTTCTACACGTTTACCAATTTGTTTGCGGGCCTCTTCCACCACTACCATGGTTCCATCGTCTAAATAGCCAATACCTTGTTCTTTTTCTTTTCCGTCTTTCATCACAAACAAAGACATGCTTTCCCCCGGTAGTACCACCGGTTTTAAGGCAGTAGCTAAATCTGCAATATTCAGTGCAATCACTTTTTTAAGAGCAGCCAATTTATTAATTGTAAAGTCCAACGTAACGATCTCTGCATCAAAGCTGCGGGCTAGTTTTACCAATTGCTCCGCCATCGTGGGCGCCTTAGGGGTTTTGGATGTAAAGCGGACTTCAATTTCCGAGAGTTCCTGCAGCCGGGTGGCAATATCCAAGCCTCGGCGGCCTTTGGCCTGTTCCAACTTATCCTTAGAGGCAGCCATGCGGTTTAATTCATCTACTACAAACACCGGAATGACAATCACTCCAGAGAGAAAGTTAATCTCACACAAATCCATAATGCGCCCATCTACCAGGGCACTGACATCCACCACTTTTAAGTGATGCCCCTTATATGATAAGCCTTCCAAATCACGCGATTTAAATACTGCCGCCAAAAAACCAAACACAATAAAACCTATCAAAATATAGTAGTTGTGTTGATGCCAAAAGGAAACATCCGCCCCACCAAAAAAGTTTTGCATAGCATATCCAATTAAGGTATAGAGCATAAGGCCAATAAGAACCCCGGTGCAGGCGATCATAATTTTAATAAGACGCATGCGCTTAAACAGCACTTCCCCCGCCACTACAATGGCACCACACAACAAACCACCCCAGAAACTATTCCATGTATGACCCAAATAAGTATAGGTTAAAAAGGGAAAAGCCACTAAGGTAGAAAAACGAAAAATCCAAATAGGCATAAAAACCTCCCAATAATATAATGTGGGGATACTCCCCAAAAGGCCCTTATATTTTACCACTTTTTAGCTAGATGCGGGTGGGCAAGTTTACACCTTCTGGGTTTTTTGTTAAAATAGGGATACAATTGAATCTGTTTTTGGAAGCGTATGTGGAATACGCAGGCTTTTGGAAGTACCAAAAGTTTTATTCGGTCCAAAAATAGCCCGTACAGGTACAGCCAGTGAACGATCGCTTTGGCTTACCGAGCGTTTCTTTCTTATTTTATAAGTAGAGACCACGGCTATTATTGTTGGGTTCACCGAATAAGACTCAGGAATATTAGCCGTTTCTGTTTACTCCAAAAATGGGTGGATTGTGAATGTAGGTCAGGTGTAAACCTGACAATAATAAGGAGAATAAGAATGAAAGTAAAAAACACCCGGTGGGGTTATACGCAAAGTTGTTTACCCAAAGGTTTTACGCTTATAGAACTTTTGGTAGTAGTGCTGATTATTGGTATTTTGTCGGCAGTAGCGTTGCCACAATACCAGTGGGCGGTGCGTAAAAGCCGGGCCACCCAGGCACTAACCGCTATGGCAGCGCTAAGGCAGGCTGTTGATATGTGGGTGTTAGAACATGGGTATCCGGAAGAGCGGGTCGATTTCCTTGGGCCCGAAGCTACGGCTACATTAGACATAAACCTGGGGGAGCCTGCTGCACCGGGCGTGGGCAATAAAATTGGAGATTATAATGTAGCGGCTGCCTGTCACGGTACAGGCTGTTGGATATGGGCCGGACCACTAGGATTAGATGTTTATGCTAGCGAT